>CAYJBH010000011.1:25334-73803 GCA_964368625.1 uncultured Oscillospiraceae bacterium | reverse complement strand
CCAAATTCTTTGAAAAACCTCATCTTCGGCACAACGCGCCTTGTTAGGGTTTTATTAATTATGTAAAAACACCTTAACATTATTACCGGTGCTGCTCATATTGATTTTTATTAGTATACTGTAACTAGTTAAACAGCAAGTCAATAACTTTATTAATTATACCACAAAACAGTATAATTGTATAGATTTAAAGAAAAATAACGTTAATACTTCTGTTCAAATAAAATAACATAGATAACAACATTTTAAAAGACTAATTATGTTGAGATTTGCAGTAGTTTAAAAATTCTTCATATCCGTTAAATTGTGGCTTATTTTGCTCGAATTTTTTGCTGCTTATTTCGTAGTTGCCACGAAGTCGTAACTTCTCATCAAATACTTTATTAAGTCCCATAAGCTTATTTTCAAAAAGCCAAAAATGTTCGTGCATTACCTCAATTGGAGGATCTATTCCATATACTTTTATATATTCATTTACAAGGCACACCGCCTCACTAAGCTGCAAATCCCCCCTTTTCTTCATGTAATCATCTACAGAGCAAATTCGCCTTGCAGGAACTCCTGCATAAAGGCTGTTTGCCAATAGCTTTCCTTTAACTAAACTTCCGGCACCAACAATAACATTTTCACCAACTTCTGTTCCCGGCAAAAGTGTTGTTCCAATGCCGATAAAAACATTATCAGAGATTTTCACCTTGCCAACACTACCGAGTATATCACCATACTTTTTATGAAAAACACACCAATCATAACCGTGTGTTAGTATAACAGCTTTAGCAGTTATTTCAACATTATTGCCGATTTCAATTAACCAGGGGCGAGTTAAATCAACAACAATATTTTGCCGGTCATAAATCATGCAGTTATTACCGACCCTAACACCCTTACTTCTTAGATAGTCGATATAATTTTCAGATGTGCTTATAATTTTTCTCCATGAAATAAAATCTTTTATCATTTTAACAATATTCATAATCACCTCGTAATAATCAATCAAATAGCATATACAGCTTGGCAAAAATTCCCGGGAAGAATCTTAAACTTATCAACTTAATTTTATCATAAATAGTAAGATATGGGTTGTGTAAAAGTACTCGATATTGATCTAGAAATAACAGATAAATTAGGTCTGACTTTTTTTTGTTTTCCTTTCTACAAAATGGATATGATCCACAGAAGAATAGATAGAAGTTATAAGACTGTAAACCAATGGCTTCGGTTAACCCATACCCTTGTAACAAATTTAATCTATCGGCAAGTGCAAAAAGCCTATCGGTATTTCGGTAAAAGCTTTTGCTATGAGTTATTCCGTTAGGATTTTCACGGTAAAGATATAAACAGTCATTAATAACGGTAATCCTATTACAACTATTGATAAAACGATGAGCTATGAATTCATCCTCACAAACTTTGCCAAGAGGAAAAGGGTTTGCCTTAACAATTTCGGTTCGGCTAAATTTAAAGCAGGCTGTAACTAAAGGCAGGCTATTAATCTTAAACATTTTTAGTATATCTACTTTATCATAGCAACCCTCAGGAAGAGATTCTTCAATTGTAGGGATAAATTCATCCTTTGATTCTATACTTCTAAATTTCTTGTATCCAAAAATAACAAGATCGCAATTTGCTATTTTATCGTTTAAAATTTCTAATGCATTTGCGGTTATACGATCGTCTGAATCAAGAAACAAAACAAAATCTCCAACAGCAGTAGCAACTCCATAATTGCGAGCTTCGGATAAACCGCCGTTGTTTTTATGAATTACCCTAATGCTATTATTGGCTCTTGCATAGTTGTCGCAGATGATACCACTACTATCAGTGCTGCCATCATTAACTAGAATAATTTCGTAATCGCTGTATGTTTGAGATAAAACACTGTCGATACATTCACACAAATATTGCTCAACATTATAAACAGGAATTATAACAGAGGTCATATAATCTCCTTATTAACAAAGTATCTTTTAATTGTTGAAGGGACAGTGATAAAGATTGTAATTTTAGTTTTTACCGATATGCGGCATAGCAGCATGTTAAATCCTTTATTATTAAGCTCTTCACAACTTAAAAGAAGTTTATAGTAAATTTTATCGCTGAATAAACGTTCAAGTATACCATTTCGTTGCTTAAATGTAAGCTGATTGGTTGAGATCACTGCCTGTAAAAATTGCAGATAAACTCCTTTTTTTAACATTTCCTCAGGCGATTCTGGAGAGTTAAAATTGGTTCTCGCTAAAAATTTATTGTAATAGTCAACCTTAGCCTCAATTAAATCTATTAGCTCACAGCTTCCCTTATTTGAAGATGAAGTTGAGTGAACTCTATATTGATATAGCTCATCATCTAGATATAGGAAGCTGTTAATAACCTCAAAGACCTTAAGATTAAAATAGGTCTCCTCATTTAATTTTTTATCGGTATCAAATTTTATATTAAACTTCTTTAGTAGCTCGTTATTGTAAGCAGAAAAACATACAGAACCTATCCCTACTGTGTAAATTAGAGGGAATTTATCATAGACTTCATAACGGTTATTGGCTGTAAAGCTATTAATATTTTTACTAACCGGTTTGCCTTCAGCCATGTAATATGTTGCTGAATAGGTTAGCATATCAGGACTTTTGTTCACTAAATAATTCGTAATAATACTTATCCAGTTTTCAGTAAGAATATCATCGCTGTCAACAAAGGTAACATATTTACCTTTTGCAAGATTTAACCCCTTGTTTCTTGCTGTGGAAACTCCGCAATTTTTTTGATGAACAACTGTTATACTGTCATACCTGTTAGATAAATCATCACAAAGATTACCACTATTATCGGTGCTTCCGTCATCTATTATGATAATCTCACAATCATCGGTTATTTGACCCATAATACTATCGATACAACTAATTAAAAAATTTTCGGTATTAAAAACCGGAATAATAATCGAGAGTAACAATTTTCTCCTTTATACTAATACTAATTATCTAGGCTGCATGGCCCGCTTTGAATTGGGCTTGCAGTTTTACCATCTATCAGGTGTTCACAGAGCAAAGTCAAATTTTTTGCCGCATTTTCAGCCGACCATTCGTTAGTAATTACCTTCTTTGCATTTAACGATATATTCTTTCTCAAAGTTTTGTTTTCACACAGTCTTTTTACAGCTGTAAAAAGTTTCATATTATCATCTTCGTTATAACTAATACCATTGTATTCATCCTTAATAAGATAGGGCACACTTCCAGCAGAGCTACATGCCACAACTGCACAGCCACAGCTCATGGCTTCGTTTAAAACAGCACCCCAGCCCTCGTTTTCATCACTGGTAAAAAGAAAAATATCAGCTTTTTCAAGTTGAGAAATTACCCGTGAATTCTTCATGTTTCCCATAAATTCCACTTCTTGATTTAAATTATTACGCAAGGATAAAGTTTCCCACTCTAAACGAGAATCGCCATCGCCTATTAACTTAAGGCTAAAATTAACCCCGCATTCCTTAAGTTGTTTTGCAACCTCAATAGCTTTTTCACCATGTTTCCAATTAATCATTCTGCCAACCCAAATAATTAATGGCTTTTCATTTTGTGATTTAATCTCTGATAAATCTTCAAAAGATTTATCGCTACCTTTTGGGAAATAACCCCACCTGTAAGCTTTATTCTTATAAGCTTTAACCTTAAGATAATCTGTTGCTGTATAAGCACTGGCACATAGCATATATAGGGGGTAATTATTATAAACAGTATTACCTTTAATCATACAGGCTATTGCAATAGGATTAAAACGATTTTTGCTTAATGGTTTAAACGCACGTTCGCTATAGCGGAAGGTAAGTTTACCGGTTTTAATTCTTCTGCGAAATATCCATTCCGGAGCGCTACCAAAAATAGCAACATCACTTTTGTCACATAGTGTTAACATTTGCAGTTTATTATCATCATTAAGATAGGATGGAAGGCAAAAACCATAATTAAGATTTATGTCATCAAAACCTTTTGTAACCTTGTTTTGGTCAAATGGCTGCGTTGCAACAAAAACAAAACCATCCCCTAATATATTAGCCATAGAGCGGCAAAAATGAAGCTGATGAGGATTCAGAAAATTTGAAAAAAGAGTTATTGTCATCCCTTTTCTCCTGTTACTACATTATCATAGACCATTAATAAATCTTTAGTGTTTTTACTTCTATCATGTGTTATTAAAGCGTGTTCTCTTGCTTTGATTGCCATGTTGGAAATCAATATATTATTTTCAAATGCGTACACAATTTTTTGGTACATATCATCACTATCAAGGCTTTTATATAATAATCCCTCACCTTCTGATAATAACGAACCTGTTCCCCCTACATTTGATGCGACAATCGGAACACCCAGTATCATTGCCTCCGCTACCGAGTTTGGACTATTTTCAATAGTAGAGCAGGATAAAAATAGGTTGCAGTTAAGGTAAAACCTTTTCATCTGCTCTTGATTTAAAGGACCGATAAAGTTAACATATTTTTCTAGTTTGTTAACCTTAATTAATTGCTTTATATAAGCTTGGTATTCAAAAAAATAATCAACCCCGTAATCAAGAATTTTGCTGTTTAGTGTATATGCTTGCTGCCCGCCAACAACTACTGTAATATTGGGAAACCGTTTTATTAACCTTGGCATTATGGTTAAAAGATTGTGTAATCCTTTAATAGGATAAAAACCCTGTGAAACAAAAATTCTTAACTTGGTGCAGTCTTCGTAACACCATTGATCGGAGTCATAAAAAGAATCACGAAGGTTCTCGTTAACATGAAAATATTTAATTTTTCTATTTATTTTTAGAATAGAGCTTTTGTCCCATTCAGTTCTCCCTATAACGTTGTTAGTTATTCTAATTGCATTTATCTCCTGTTGCCCCTGTAACTCAAACTTCTTTTTTGATACTGCAATACTGTCGGAATAAAAAACTTTACCCATAAACTTTACAAAAGGGTTAATTTTTTCAAAATTAGATGGTAGTCCATCACAATAGTGTTGCGCGGTTTGATGCATTAAACCCTGAACCGACACAACAAACTTTGAACGAGTTTTGGATAAAAGTGAAATTATATCTGTATTATAAATGTATTCCGTGCCATGAACATGTACTATGTCCGGATTAAGCTGCACAAAGGTATTTCTAAAAGTTTTAATATATTCACTAATCGGTAAAAGAATATATTCTATACCTTCTACAGAAATGCATGAGATAGTTTTTACTGCAGTTGTAATATTAACAATTGTTAGCTTAATATTTTCATTCTTTATTAATTCATAAGCCTGTGCTTCAAGCCATCCACCCCCTATTGATGACTTTAAGGATAAGCCGGAAGCTGCTTTTGGCATAATAACATTAACATACCAAAGTATCCTCATTATATCTCCTCTAATATTTGGTCAAATTGATTAGCTACATACGCAGGCGTACACTCAGGGAACAATAACTCAATATCACTGTAGTTTATAGTGGTTCTCTTCTTAGAAACTATAAACCTATTTATCTCTTCAATAGTTTTATTATTTATATCTCCATCCTTAACATTTAATGCTGCTGGATATTTGTTATAAAAATTAAGTGATGGGCAGTTATCAAGCTTATATATATTGAGAATTGGCTTGCAGTAACCCATATACTCTATAACCTTGCTTGGTAGCTGGTTATCTATCGAATTACCTAGATTAATTAATATGTCTGCTTCTGATAATATCTTTTCTGCTGTTTTACTATCAATAGAATCATTTATCGATAGTCTTCCGGCAAACTTTGATACATAGCTACTAAAGTAACCGACAGGAAAACCTTCGTATCCGCCACCATAAAAGTTAAAAGTTATATTTTGTTCGAGCTTTTCAGCAATCTCGAACAAATAGCGAGGATCTCTAATTTTAGGGTATAGATTTCCAACATATACACAGTTAATAGCCCCACCTTCCTTAATAATATTTTTTCTTTTAGTTAAGGCAGGAAATTGAGCTACCGTCATTTTTTTTAAAAATTTGGAAAACTCACTGTTTTTATACTGTTCATACATAAGGTCGGTAACAACAGCTTGATCTATTTTATTAAAAAAATCAATCTCTTTTTCTTTACTGGCAATATATGAAAGAGTATCATTTAAGCTATATGGGTCCATTATATATGCAATTTTTTTGGCCGTTATATTGCTATTGGCAAGAGCAAACATAACATAATGCGGACAGGAAATAGATACAACAGCTGATATTTTATTTTGCCTGCAAACCTCTTCAATTTTTTTCTTAAAAACGCCTTCTGCTAGGCTATATTTAAAAATAACAGATGTAATAACGTTTAATAATGCCTTTGGCTTTTTAAACATTTCAACAAGCGTGGAAATAACATTACCGCCACCATGACGAACCCTGTTAACGATATCATATGAGGCCTTATCTGCATAGCTGGTAAAAATAGTAACACTCTCGTTTGGCATAGGATTTTCTTTAGCATTACATAAGTAAATTATTTCATATCTATCCTTAAGTTGAGAAGAGACAGCTTGAGTCAGCTTAATATTAGTTGTATAGCCTGAATAGATATAATCAACAACGAAAAGTATCTTTTTCATATCCCTCCATGCGGCTTTTATAATAATCCTCTAATTTTTTAGCGGTATGATTTATATCGTATCCGGTTTTTGCTGAACTTTGTAGTATGTTAGTAGGTGTAGGAGAATAATTTAAAACGTCATCTGCCCATATTTGTGGAGTTTGAGATAACGATAAAAATTTAACGGTAGATGTAAAATCTGCATCCTTTGGAACTTTATCAGAGGCAATACATTTAAGACCGGCCGACTGCGCTTCAACTAGTGCTATGCCCAAGCCCTCATGCGTTGAAGGAAAAACAAAGCAATCCATTGCCTGTAGTACATCATAAACTTTATCGGTTGTACCGTAAAATATTATATCATCTGATAATCCAAGTGCTGAAATCTTCTTAATTATATCACCTTTAAGCTCCCCCTCACCAACAAGTAACAATACAGTATCTGCTTTTTTCTTTTTAATTTCATTAAATATATCAACTAGGAAGAGATGATTTTTAGGAGAGTTAAATCTGCCAACATGCCCAATTACTAATTTGTTCTCTATATTTAAACTGCTACGTATTTTGCTTCTCACTTTTAAAGATGGAATATAAAGTTGAACATCTATTCCATTCTTCAAAACTACAAAATTTTTATTATTAAAAAGCCAGCTTCCTGCATGTAGTGAACATGCAAACCTGTGGGTGCAATATTTATTTATCAGCTTACCATAGTAGTTCTTTACAAGTTTATAAACAAATCCGCCTTCGTTGTCGGTGCTGTGGCTATGAGATATCCTTATAGGGACATTGTTCCTTGCTGCAGCACGCATTATCATCCCAGAAAACTTATCCATATGACTATGAACAATTTCGTATTCAGGATGAGCTTGAAGAAATAAAACTAGGTTGCTATTGTAGCTAAATGGACCAACCTTAGTAATGAATGGTATTCTAAAAATCCTTCCACCCAGTGATCTAATTTCATTGTCATAGACGCCCTCAAGGCTTGTTAAAAAATCGAACTGAACATGGCTTCGATCTATATTACGATAAACATTCATAATAAATGTTTCATAACCACCGTAGTTCATTCCAACAACGCAATGTAACACCCTAATCATCACAAATTCCCAATAAGTAATATTAATTTATTATAACTAATTATCAATATATTGTCAAACATAACAAAACCCTATCCGCTATAATTGCGAAGAGGGTTTTGTTTGTTATTATGTATTAATCTAAAATACCTGTCATTGGGTTATTTTTCATTGCCTCTGCAGGAGTATAGCTCGTTTTAAGAGGTAGATAAGCCTGCTTTTCAGAACTTTTATCAAACGAGGTAATAACTTCAAGAACATGTAATGTCTGCTCATAATCAGCACGTGCTTTACGTCCATCACGAACAGCGTTTGCCATATCTGCAAGGCCAAGGCCACGTGAATTTTCCTTATAGTCATAAAGTAGCGGCATAGATTTATACTCGCCATCTTCAGGCCTAAATAATTTCACTTCACCACCAAAATAGTTAGGATCAGGAACAATTAATGTTCCCTTGCTACCATAAATTTCAAAACGGGCTTGACTATTGTAATGAACATCAAAGGTGGTGAAAATTGTACCTATAGCTCCATTATCAAAATGAAGCATACCGGTTACATAGGTTGAAACATCAACATCAACAACTGTTCCATGTTTAGGTTCACTTGTTATTATACGTTGATCAAACGATTTTTTTGTAACACCGGTTATACCCTTTACGCCGCCAATAAGGTTTACCAGCGCAGTTACATAATATGGTCCCATATCTAGCATTGGACCACCACCGAACTTATAGTAAAATTCTGGGTCTGGATGCCAAGTCTCATGACCATGACAAATCATAAAGCAGGCACTGCCAACAACGTCACCAATCATTCCATCATCGATTAATCTACGACAGGTTTGAATTCCTGCGCCAAGGAATGTATCAGGTGCGCCGCCTAACATTAAGCCTTTTTCCTTTGCAACAGCAACAATTTTCTCACCCTCTTCAAATGTAGCGCCAAGAGGCTTCTCTGAATAAACATGCTTTCCAGCATTAAGTGCAGCTACAGTTACGTCATAATGCTCATAGGGTCGAGTAAGGTTGAGAACAATGTCTACCTCGGGGTCTGCAAATGCATCATGCATTGTATCGTAAATTTTTGGAATATTATAGTCTTCTTTAGCTTTTTCTGCGCGTTCTCTAACTAGGTCGCAAACGCCAATCAATTCAATTTCTTTAAAGGTTTTGGTAATGTTCTCAAGATAGATTCCGCTGATAGAACCTACTCCTATCATTGCAATTTTTACAGTATTCATAATAATTATCCTTTATAAATTAATACATTTTTGCGTCGTTTTCAAACTTAGAGGTGTCGAGATTGTTATCTATAGTAAATTTCTTGCCCTCTGCTGCCCATACCATACCACGTTCCATCATGACCTGTGCATTTGGCGAGTTATCAAAAACATCGTCATGGTGTCCCAGTGATGTGTAAAATACGCGTCCATTGCCCCAAAACTTTGTCCATGCTACAGGCATATCTACCGGTTTGTTAGATATGTGGTAGTAGTTTACAATAGGAAAACGAGTAGTTGCAAGAACCTCAATTGATGGATCTATATGTAGGTAATAGTGCTCACTGCATACAGGGAAATCGTCAAGCCCTTCAACTATCGGGCTTGACCCTTTGCATATATTAACAGTGTAATCGATGTTGTCGCCACCCGGATGGCTAACCCATTGACCACCGGTCATAAATTGCCACTCAACATCCTGACGGAATGAATCACACATTCCACCATGACAACCAGCGAGACCAACGCCGGCGCCAACTGCTTTACATATATTGCTACGTATATCCTTATCGATGTTATCCATAGTCCAGCAAGCTACAATTAAGTCTAAGCCCATTAGCATTTCAAGATCTTGGCATATGTCAAGCGTGTCACTTATAACACAACTATATCCATGCTTTTCCATTAGTTTTGCAAAACGAGCTGATGTTAACGTAGGCTCATGGCCATCCCAGCCACCCTGCAGAATAAGTACTTTTTTATCGGTAGACATATTGTTTCTCCTTATTATAGCTTACAACTCATTGCACATTTTTTTGCCTCAGCCTCAAATGCAAGATCAATTATTTTCATTACTCGAAGAGCTTGTTCCGGCTTAACTATTAAGTCAGCACCATTATCAATTACATCTACTATGTTTTTATAGTAATCACCCCAGTCGGTAGTAACCTCAGGAAGCTGTGTTTCAATAATTGTTTCCTTAGGACGAGGAGCCATTGTTCTTGTTGGGCCTGCTTCGGTGTACACAATTACGTCTTCCCATTCTAGCTCAGAATCTGATTTCTTTTGAAACATTGCACCTTCACACGCCCAGTTATTAACTACAACAGTGCCATCTGTGCATGAAACATGCCAACGTGGATGATTAACAAAACAGTTAGTAGCCATTTCTAACATACCTGAAACGCCATTTTCAAAACGTAGGAATATTTTTATGTTATCATCTACTTCCGGTGTGCATACTGAAATTAGATGTGAGCCTACTTCAACTACCGGACTATCTACTAGGTTAACCATCTGGTCAATAAGATGAACACCCCAGTCTAGCAACATTCCGCCGCCGTTTTCTTTAAATCCGCGCCAACCATGCATAGCTCCGCGTGAGCCCTGAACTCTACTTTCGATAAAGTATGGTTCACCAAGAGTTTTATCAGCAAGAACTTTTTTAATTATACAGTAATCTTTATCCCACCTTCTGTTTTGATGGATAGAGAATAACTTACCGGACTCCTTGGCTACCGCCATTATTTCCTCTAGCTCTGCTGCATTCATGGTTACAGGTTTTTCACAAACAACATTTTTACCGGCCTTTAAGCAGCTTATAACTATATCCTTGTGAAAATTGTTTGGTGTTGCTACTGTTATCAGGTCGATTTCAGTATCTTGTAAAATCTCATCGATAGAACCATAGATATGTAAGCCGGCTTCCCTAGCTTTCTCTATTGCTTCATCACGAACGTCATAAGCTCCTTTAACGGTAATATTGTCGATACATTCCGTTACCTTTTCAAAATGCCAAGTTCCCATTCCGCCTATGCCGATAATTGCCATTAGATGTTTCATTAAATGCTCCTTCTTAATTTTATAATGCTATGTACACAATACTTGCATAATATCATATTTTGTAGTATAATACCATATCAGAAGATATCATATTTGTGTCATATATTGCGTTTTTTTGAAAGGATAACAAATGTACGGATACGAGATGAGGAATACGAGTTATTCCTTTAACTCTTCAATTAAAAATATCAATTATGATTCACATCTACACAAGGAGATTGAGCTTCTTTATGTTAATGAGGGCAGTTTGACAATACAGTCAAATTTCATTCAGTACAACATTGAGAAGGGAGATATGTATATATCATTTCCAAATACTGTTCACGAATGTGAAAGTAACGGAGAAACAACCTGTATGTTGTGGATATTTAACAGCGAGATGATCAAGGACTTTAGTAGTGAAATAAAACGCAATATACCAACATCTCCAATTATAAGAAGAGATGCTCTACACAGCGATGTATTATATTCAATTGAAGCATTTATAACCAGAAAAAACTTAACGATCGATTCTCACCTTTGCCGCTCTTTTCTTTCCCTTATAATGTCTCATGTTTTGTCTACTCTTGAATTTACTACCATTAGTAACACTACCGACACAGACTGGATGCTTGGTTTATTACTATTTCTTAATGACAACTATACCGACAAACTTACCTTAAATATAATTGCATCAAAGGTCGGTGTTAGCAGGTATTATCTATCACGCACATTTTCTGCTAAAATGGGTTGCAGCATTCCGGACTATATTAATAAATTAAGAATATCTAATGCTATTGAGTTAATTAAACATACTGATGAAACAATTAGCGAAATTGCATACAAATGCGGTTTTGAAAGTATGCCGACATTTTTTAGAAGCTTTCGAAAAAACGGCCTTCCAAGTCCGAATAGCTTTAGGATTACTAAAGACAAAAGTAATATTTAGCTAATAAATATATATTAATTACATCATAAAGCACCAACAAAAAATAAGGGAATGTGTAACACTTCAATGACTACACATCCCTTAAAATTAATGTTTATTTTAATATACCGCTCTGCTATAGCTCTACCCATGTTGAACCGGTCTTATTGCTATTAACAACCGCATGAATGAACTTAACGCTATCTACCCCTTCCTCTATGGTAGGAAAATCTAGATCATCGTTCGTTAGCTCTTCACCGTTAATTTTCTTAAGAACTGCTGTTGTATAGGTTTTGTAAAGATTTGCAAAGGCAACATGCAATCCTTCAGGATGACCGGAAGGTACACGATTTAGCTCAGCAGCACGACCGGTGAGGTAACCCATGCCTCGATTATATATCTGAACGGGGCAACCCTTTTTAGTAACAAAAAGTTGATTTGGATTTTCTTGAACCCACTCTATTGCACCTTCTGTACCGAAAATTCTAACAACTAAGCCGTTAGAGTGTCCAACACAAACCTGTGAAAAGGAAAATACCCCATGTGCTCCGTTATCATATTCGAGTAAAATATTTGCGTTCATTTCAAGAGGTTGATCAAAATGATCAAGTACAGCGCAAACCTTTCGTAGCTTTAAACCGGTTAGATAGTTAACCATATGCTCTGCATGGGTACCGAGGTCTCCAACGCAGTTAGATACACCGGCTATCTCTGGGTTTTTTCGCCACATTGAGAGTTTCTTTGTAGATAAATCTCCGTTACCCACATCATCGATAAGCCACTCCTGCAAAAACTCTGCATTAACATTTATTATTTTACCTATCTCACCATCATCGATTAACTTTTTTGCCTGCTTAACTAGGCAGTTACCGGTATAGGAGTAAGTTACTGCAAAAAATAAATCTTTTTCTTTAACCAATTTTGCGAGCTCTTCACCCTGCTCAACCGTATGACAAAGTGGTTTTTCACATACTACATTAAATCCATATTCTAAGAATAATTTAGCAATCTCATAATGCGTTTTGTTAGGGGTTGTTATAACAACAAAGTCGATTTTGTCGTCACGTTCAGACTCTAGTCTTGCCATATCGCTATAGCTTGAATAAACACGTTCCTTAACTATACCGTACGCCTCACCGCTTCTATTATTTCTCTCATCATCGGTACTAAAACAGCCAGCCTTTAAAACTGCGTTACCATCAAAATCAATGGCTGTTCTGTGAACACTACCGATAAAAGCATCAACGCTTCCGCCAATCATACCGTAATTTAAACTTTTTCTTTTCATCTGTAAATCCCCAATTAACATCTGATATAATTTAATTCTATAACATAAAACCTAAAAAAGCAACCCTAAATTTATCGACTAAGATATTATTGTAAAATAACCTATTAATGTGTTATACTTTCATTATTGAGAAATATTAGTTGAGAATAATAATATGATAAATATAAATGTGAATAATTTTGATCTATTTCAAATATCGGAAAGTGGGCAGTGCTTTAGATTTAATCCCGTTGAAAACGGTTACAGAATAATTGCTGATGGAAAAATATTATTTTTAAACCAGCCATCTCCAAATACCCTTACCCTCGAATGTACGGAACAGGAATTTAATACTTATTGGCGCGAGTATCTAGATCTATGTACCGATTACGGTTCGTTTATTTCTTCAATCCCCAGCGAAGATACTTTTCTCACTAATGCGGCTAAATATGGTGAAGGAATTAGAATCTTAAGGCAGCCGTTATTTGAAACACTTATATCCTTTATTATATCTCAAAGAAAATCAATACCTGCAATAAAAACCTCAATAGAGGCATTATGCAGGCTATGTGGAACCGAGATTGATGATAACATATATGCATTTCCAACTGCAAGCGAACTTGCATCCTGTAGCATGGATGAAATTTTATCCTGTTCGGTTGGTTATCGTGCAAGATATATTCTATCTGCGGCACGACGCGTTGCTGAGGGTATGGTTGACCTTGAAGCATTCCATAGGCTTGATGATGAAACTATACTTAAAGCACTGCTTGAGTTTGACGGAGTTGGAATAAAGGTTGCTAACTGTGTTAGACTTTTTGCATATCACAGGCTTGCAGCATTCCCAGAGGATGTTTGGATAATTAATACGGTTAACAGCTACTATGCAGGAAAATTTCCTATAGAGCTTTATGATGGTTTTGCCGGTGTTATGCAGCAATATATGTTCTTTTATGCAAGATCAAATAAACTTGGAAAGTAGATATAAATAATTATAACTAATAGCTTTTATGTTTGCTTTTTCTTCCCTTACCGGTGGAAGCAAATGCATAACCGTAAACCTTAGTTGCCCCTACTCGTTTTAAAACAGCCGCTATTTCATTCATGGTGTTTCCGGTAGTAACAACATCATCAACAATTAATATTGTTTTACCACTAACTGCATTAGAATTTAAACATTTAAACGCACCTGATAGATTCTTTCTTCGCTCTTTTAATTCTAACTTGTGTTGTTTTTTAGTATCAATTGTTTTTATAATTGCATCGGTTCGCGGAATGCCTGTTTGTTTTGCAAGTGCTGAAAGTAAATTCTCCGAAAGACTATATTCCCTCTCTTTATAGTCTGGAACCCTTAAAAGACAATCAATATTATCAAAAAGATAGTCGGGGAATTCATTCGCATATATCAGAGAAAGTTCATTTCCGTTAGCTGAGTCATTAAAATGTTTTACCCTAACAATGCTGCCGGAAACACAACCGTCATAACTATAAAGAGCCGCAATACCGTCGAGCTTATCAGTGTCTTGATGTTGTTTAACTAATAGGCAGGAAGGCAACCGAAACTCTTCGGGATCGCAATCAGGACATCGAGATATAAACCCTATAACACTGCTACAAAATGTACATCGTTTAGGAAAGAAGATGTTAAAAATAAAATCAATTATCTTCACACAAAAACCTTTCTATAAGGCTATAACGTTTTGAGGATTTATCGTCACTAAGCATATTAGCTACAATCGACTTGTCTCCTACCGTAACAAGAAGATCTCGGGCTCTTGTTATCGCTGTATATAATAAGTTACGGTAGCATAATCTTTTAGGTATATCACAAAGTGGAAGTATAACAGCCGTAAATTCACTTCCTTGGCTTTTATGTATTGTTATTGCATAGGCGTGTTCTAGCTCAATAAGCTGCTCTGCTGCGTAGTCATAAACTCTATCATCAAATAATACGCAAATTCTTCCTTTTCGTTTATCAATTTTACTTATATATCCTATATCACCATTAAAAACTCCGGTTCCGGTAAACCCATCTTCACGTTCATACTGAAGATCGTAGTTGTTTTTAGTTTGCATAACCTTGTCGCCAACTCTAAAGATTTTATCAAAAACGGTTATTTGTTCATCATCGTTCTTTTTAGGATTAAGTAGATTTTGCAAAAGTGGATTAAGAGCCTGAGTGCCTAGCGGTCCTACCTTTGTAGCACACAAAACTTGTATATCAGTTAATCCGTCGAATCCATATTTATTTGTTAACCGATAACTGGCAAGATCAAGTACGGTGCGTTGCGCTTTATCGCCATACTGTTCAAGAAAGTAATAGTCTCCGGATTTATTGTCGCATACCGGAAATTCTCCCCTTTTAATTCTATGTGCATTACTAACAATTAGGCTACTTTGAGATTGCCTGAATACCTCGTTAAGCGAAACGTATGGTAGCTGCTCCGATGCAAGCACGCTTTTAAGTATATTTCCCGGACCAACCGATGGAAGCTGTTCATGATCGCCGATAATTATTAATCTAGCACGACTCGGTAAAGCCCGTAACAATGAACAAAATAAAAATATATCAACCATCGACATTTCGTCGATAATTACAACATCAAACTTTAAAGGTTTTAACTCATTATGCACAAAGGTTAATTCTTCCTTGTTATTAAAATTAACCTCTAATAACCTATGTATCGTTGTAGCATCACGGTCGCAGAGCTCTGTCATTCTTTTTGCTGCTCTTCCTGTTGGTGCAACTAATGCCGTGCGCTGTGCTGATTGCTCTAGCAGAGAAATAATTGCCTTTACTGCAGTAGTTTTGCCGGTTCCGGGGCCACCTGTTAAAACAAAAACACCGCATTTCATAGCACCTTTAATTGCACTTTTTTGTAATTGTTGATACTGTATACCTTGTATCAATTCAAGCTGTTCTAACCTTTCATCAAGATCCTTAATGGGTTTTGCTTTTCTCTCTCTTAAATCTAATAGTCGTTCAGCAATTTCACGCTCTGCTTTATAGTAATCTGGGAGATATATATAAATTATGTTATTAGCTACATATGAAGTTAACTTCATATCCTCAATCTCATTAGCCAGTATAGATTCGATTTGCTGATCCTCTACCAATAAAAACTGTGATACAGTTGGAATTAACTGATGTTTTGGTATGCAGCAATGTCCATTAGAGGTATTATGTCGCAAAACATGATAAAGGCCCGCAGTTAATCTATCGTTAATATCTCTACCGAAATTTAGTGTCATAGCAATCTTGTCAGCTAAAGAAAAATCTAGCAAAACGGGAGGACTACACAGAAAATAGGGGTTTTGAGTAGCGATATCGGTAACATTAGCACCGTATACATTGTATGCTTGAATTGCCATAGTTGCTGAAATACCAAGCGAAGTGAGCTGAATTATAGCCTCTCTTAATCCAAACTGGCGATTAAACTCCTTAGAAATTAGTCTTGCTTTTTCAGGGTTTATACCCTTAACCTTTGCTAGCTTTTCCGGAGAAGTACAAATAATTTCAAAGGTATTATCTCCAAAAGCCTCGGTGATTCTGCCGGCAAGAACAGGCCCAATTCCTCTAATTAGGCCTCCGGATAGGTATAATCTAATACCATCAGTTGCACAAGGTAGCTCGGTAGTATACCCCTCAACAAGAAATTGTTTACCGTAATTTTGATGGTGGGTAAACCTTCCTTCGGCAGATAAAATTTCACCCATGCACAATAAAGGCATACTGCCGACAACAGTCAACACCGCCCCTTCATAGATAATTTCAGCTATAGTATAACCATTTTCAGGGTTTTGAAAGACGATGTTTTGAACCGTTCCCTCAATTCTTATCGTCGTATCGTTCTTCATCAACATCCTTTAAATACATGTCAATAGATTTAACTATTATAATTGCTATATGCCAAAGACCAAACAAAAAAACTGCACAAAAGAAAATATGTAAAGCCGCCATAAGTCACCTTAAGAAAAATCTCTTCTCTTATAGTATGCGGCTATTTATTAATATGCGAAAAATTTTGAGTAAGCTTTATAAAGAGAATAAAGGTCTACCTTAGAAATAACCTCAAATGGAGAGTGCATAGATGCAACTGCAATACCAATATCAACGGTATTAAATCCCATATTGCCAAGATAGCAAGCAACTGTTCCACCACCGCCGGCATCAACAGCACCAAGTTCAGCTACTTGATATGAACTGTCGCTATCCTCAATAACTTTCATTGCAAAATACATTGCCTCAGCACTGGCATCATTAGTGCCACCCTTGCCACGTACTCCGGTATATTTCGTTAACACCAATCCTTTACCAAGATATGCGGAATTCTGTCTATCGAATGCAGAGGCAAACCTTCCGTCAAATGCTGCAGCAACATCACCTGAAAAAACAAAGCTGTTTTGAACTAAACTTAGATAGTCTCCTCCGGTTGTATTAACAAGTGATTGTAAAACATTCTTCAAAAAATCTCCGCCAAGCCCTGCAGGACCTACCGAACCAATTTCTTCCTTATCTGCTAGTATCATTATTGCAGTTTTCTTAGGTGTTTTTTGCTCTAAAAGTGCACTTAGGCCTGCGAAGCTACAGGAACGATCATCGTGTCCATAAGCACCTATCATTGAACGGTCAAATCCAACCTCTTTCGGTAAAAAAGCAGGTACAACCTCTAATTCAGCACGAATAAAATCATGTTCAGTAATATTGTATTTTTCATTTAAAAGCTTAAGAATTGCAAGCTTAACAGATTCCTTTTCATCACTTTCAAAATCTGGCAGTCCGCCAACTACAACGGTTAGTTCTTCACCCTTTAGCCCTTCGCTTAGCTTCCGGTTGCTCTGCTCGGTTGCAAGATGGGGCAGGAGATCAAGTACTGTAAACACAGGGTCATTCTCATCTAAGCCCACAGTTAACTCTAACCTGCTTCCATCCTTACGATATATAGCTCCACACAAGGCTAGTGGAAGCGCACTCCATTGGTATTTACGAATACCACCGTAGTAGTGAGTTCTTAGATAGGCTGTTCCGTCTTGTTCATATAGAGGGTTAGGCTTAATATCAAGACGGGGAACATCAATATGAGAAGCAATTATGTGAGCTCCGTTTTGTATCGGTTCACTGCCCATTATAAAAGCAATAATTCCCTTTTCGCCACATTTAACATACCTCTTATCTCCGGCAACAGGAGCTTTAGATGGATCATAACTGCTATAGCCTGCCTTGGTTAACATTTCCTCGGCAATGGCGACACACATACGCTCGGTGTAGCCTCTTTTTAAAAAATCAATATAACGTGATGAAAATTTATCAATTTTTTTAAGATTTTTTTCGGTGTATTTTTTAAATGAATCCTTGTCGATAAATAGATCCTTGCGTTTCTTATCCTTGTTATTTTCCTTCTTCATAGAACATATTTCCTTTCTTATTTTGTATTAACTGTTATATAAGCTTAGGTAGTTTTTGTAGTTTGTATTAATTTTATCCACATAATGATTCATTTGATCATACGGGAAAACGGAAAGGGTAATACCATCAGTACTATATTCAGGATCTTCTAACAACTCATCAACAGTTCCCCACCCGCTATGATATGATGCAACTGCGGTAGATATATCGTTGTTATAACGCTCAAGGCACCTGCTAATGTAATAAGTTCCAAAATCTATATTAACCTTTGGGTCAAACATGTCGTCGTATGTATATTCTTTGGTAGGATCTATCTGTAGTTGTATCCAATTGAAGGTATCTTCGGTTATCTGCATAAGTCCTCTAGCGCCAACACTTGAAACGGCACTAGGATCAAACCCACTTTCGGTTTTAATTACAGCGAAAATCAAATAACTATCTACCCCATAATTACTTGCTGAATTATTAACATAGCTCTTATATTCAAGGCTATAAATGTCGTGCTCTATAGTGTTTAACAGTGCTGATGTAATGCCTATAATGGGAATTAACAATATTAAAAGAAAAATTGGCAACAAGCGCTTAATCTTAAATGGAATTCTCTTTTTCCCAAAAGTACTTTTTTTTCTTCTTTTTATTTTAGGACTAAGTTTCAAAAGTAAATTCTTAGCTTTAACGTATAATTCATCAACACTGCCGGTATTACTAATAACATAATCTGCAGCAGCAACCAATCTTGAATTAGCTGTTTGAGTTGCAAGCCTCTTTTTAGCCTGATCAGTTGTCATACCTCTATCTTTAAGGCGCGCTAACTGTAAACTTTCATCTGATGTTACCACCACTATCTTATCGCAATATAACTCAAGAGGATAATCAATTAATAACGGAACATCAATAAAAATAACCTCTTCTCCGTTTCGTTGCGCATCTTTAATCTCACGTAAAACCATCCTAGTGATATAAGGATGTGTAATTGAGTTTAATAGCTGTTGTTTGCTTTTATCAACAAAAGCTCTTTGCGAAAGTAAAGCTCGGTTTAAATTCCCATCGTCATTAATTATATCTTTTCCAAATGCAGACGCAAGTTCATCTAAGCAACCTGTTCCCTTTTCAACAGCTTTTGCAGCTAGTTTATCACAATCTATGGTTGCATAGCCGTTTGATTTAAAATAACTAGTAAGAGCAGATTTACCACTACCGGATCGCCCGGTTATACCAATAATCATCATTTATCATCCACCCTGCCATCTGCTGCCTTATGCAACCTATTATAAACAGCTTCAAAACGTTTATCTGCATGTACATACCAAAGTTTAACGTTATAACTATCTAAAGAATTTAATATTTTGAACAATCTATGCTGTTGCTCTTTTTCATTATCAGACCTACCAATGATTATGCGATTACTTACCAAAATATCATCAAATTCTTCTTGAAAGCAAACAACGCCAAATTCACCTTCTTTATCTTTTAGATAATCAACAAATGAATTACCACAATAAAGAACAATTTCAGCAGAAGGCGCATAGTGCCTGTATTTCATTCCCGGTGCAATAGTGTTGCCAGCGTTTTTATCATTAATAGAGTGTCTCAAAACTTTTGAAATTTTTTCTTTAGAAATGTCACCCGGGCGTAGTATGCAAGCATTATCTTCGCTAAGCAATACTATGGTGCTTTCAACTCCAACACAGCAGCTACCGCCATCAACAATCAACTCAATTTTACCATTAAGTTGCCGGTAAACTTCCTCTGCTTCGGTAGGACTTGGTCTTCCGGAAATATTTGCCGAAGGTGCTGCAATTGGAACCTTGCATTCCTTAATGATTTCACGAAAAATATCATCTGCCGGCACTCTTATTGCAACCGTATCCTGCCCGGCAGTAACAATATCATCTACTAAAACCGAACGTTTAGTAACTATGGTAAGAGGTCCAGGCCAAAATGCATCTGCTAGGCGATAAAATCTCTCATCTGGGTTTAAAACATATTTTTCTGCCATTAATAACCCATCACAATGAATGATTAATGGGTTATCTGAAGGCCGATTCTTAATTTCAAATATTTTATTTACAGCCAGTTTACTGTCACATCTAGCGGCCAGACCATACACAGTTTCGGTAGGCAAAGCTACAACTTTATCGCTATTTAATAACTCAACCGCTTTAGTAACAGCATCATTTTTGTTAATAATAATTTCAGTTTTAAGCGTCATTTTCTTCACTTGATTTAAGCTTTTCAGCCCTATCAGCGGTAATTAAAGCATCTATAACTTCATCGAGGTCACCATTTAAAATTGCCTCTAACCTATAAAGTGTTAAGCCTATACGGTGGTCGGTTAACCTACCCTGTGGATAGTTGTAGGTTCTAATCCGCTCACTTCTATCACCTGTACCAACCTGGCTTTTTCGTTCTTTAGCAATAGCGTCGGCTTGTTCGCGCTGTTTCTCTTCATAAAGTTTACTACGAAGAATTTTAAAGGCACGATCACGGTTTTTATGTTGGCTTCGCTCATCTTGACATTCAACAACCGTACCTGTTGGGAGATGGGTCAATCTGATAGCACTTTCGGTTTTATTAACATGTTGTCCGCCGGCACCAGATGCTCTAAATGTATCAACCTGAACATCGGCTGTATTAATTTCAAAATCAATCTCCTCAACCTCAGGAAGAACAGCAACGGTAACTGTTGATGTATGAATTCTACCCTGAGTTTCAGTTTCGGGAACACGTTGAACTCGATGAACACCGCTTTCAAATTTTAATCTACCATAAGCTCCCTCGCCAGAGATTAAAAAGCTAATCTCTTTGTACCCCTGAAGATTCGTTTCGTTTGCATTTAATATCTCAACCTTAAGTCTACTTCTTTCTGCATACATCGAGTACATTCTAAAAAGACTGCCGGCAAAAAGAGCTGCTTCATCTCCGCCTGCGCCGCCTCTTATCTCAACAATAGTATTGTTATCATCGTTTTCATCCTTAGGAATTAAAAGAACCTTAATCTCTTCTGTGAGTTCTTCACATTTTTGTTTTGAATCTAGGTATTCAGCCTGTACCATCTCTTTAAAGTCAGCCTCAAGACCGCCCTCATCCAACATGGATTTAGCATCATGCATTTCATCTTCAGCTTTACAGTACTCATCATATTTATCCATAAGAGGAGTTAAACCCTTATGCTCTTTCATATATTTTCTATACTGTTCATTATCTGATATAATTGCCGGGATAGTTATCTGCTCCGACACAAATTCATATCTTTTTTTTATCTCTTTTAGTTTATCTAACATATTTCCCCTGTTTTTAGATTATTAATAAATTAATTATATACGAAACAGACCACTATTGCAAATATTTCTTTAATTCTCTGCATATAGTTTGATATGTAAAAAATAGGAGAAAGGAATAGGTTTCGTATGGAATATAAGCTGGAAGGTGATTTTCAGGATGCCGCTAAGCTTCCGATAGAGCAGCTAGTTATTGCAAAAAGTCGTGGAACGATTTTACAATCAACAGCACTTTTATTTGATGTTAATAGAAGAATTTGCTTTGAATTTGGAGATTATCGGGCAGTTATGCCATTTGAAGAATCGGTATACTATCCGGATAACAGCGAAATAAAGGACATAGCAATATTATCGAAAATTGGGCAAAAGGTTTGTTTTATTATAAAAGATATAGATTTTTCCACCTCTGAGCCAATTTTCATTTTATCACGTAAAGAGGCGCAGCGTCGCTGCTATGAAGATTATATAGAGGGAAAGATTTGCGGTGATATAATTAACTGTAGGGTAACACATATAGAGCGGTATGGCGCCTTTTGTGATATTGGCTGCGGAATTGCAGGCTTGTTACATATAGACTGTCTATCAGTGTCTAGAATAGCAACACCGCATGATAGAGTATATAAAGGACAAACACTAAAAACCGTTATAAAATCTTTCGATGAACGAGGAAGAGTTTTGTTAACATTAAAAGAGCTTCTCGGTAACTGGGATGAGAATGCGGCATGTTTTTCTGCCGGAGAAACCGTTGTAGGTCGTGTTCGTAGCATTGAAGAGTACGGAGTTTTTATTGAGCTTTTACCAAATTTATCAGGTTTAGCCGAACCGGTTCATGGACTAGAAGCCGGACAATGTGTTAGTGTGTACATAAAAAGCATAATACCTGAAAAAATGAAGGTTAAACTTGCAGTTGTAGGCATTATAGAAGACTGCACTCAAAAATACAAACTTCACTATTTTCACAAAGGAAACCATATTAATAAGTTTAGCTACGCTAGTTTAAGTTCAGGCAGAGATATTACCAGCCATTTTGATTAAAGACTTATTTTACAGAAATGTTTTTTCCCCTTTTTAACCAAAACACCTTCAATTAACTGGGTTTTAGATACTGTAAAGTTAAATTCCTTAACAGATTCTCCATCTATAGAAATGCCTCCCTGTTGGATTAATCTGCGAGCTTCACTGGTGGATGGGGCCAACTTAGAAGAAACTAATAACGTTATTATAGTTGCTGTATCGTCTACCAGTTTATCTTGATTTAGTATGTGTGTTGGAATATCCCCACCGGCTGCTCCGGAGAAAAGTGCTGCTGCTGCTAATTTGGACTTTTCAGCTTCTTCTTTCCCGTGAACAAGGTCGGTAAGTTCATATGCTAATCTCTCTTTAGCTCGATTTAACTCAGCACCTTCAAGTTTTTCATATTCAGAAATTTCTTCAAGGCTCATAAAGGTTAAAAGTTTCATAACCTTTATTACATCTGCATCATCAACGTTTCTCCAGTATTGGAAGAACTCAAATGGAGTTGTTTTATCAGGGTCTAGCCAAACAGCTCCTTTTTGGGTTTTACCCATCTTAGTTCCCTCAGATGTTGTTAGTAGTGTTATAGTCATAGCGTATGCATTTTCACCAAGCTTACGTCTGATTAAGTCGGTACCGCCAAGCATATTGCTCCATTGGTCATCGCCACCAAACTGCATATTACAGCCATATTTACGAAATAATTCTAAAAAATCGTACGACTGCATTATCATGTAATTAAATTCAAAAAATGATAGACCTTTTTCAAGACGCTGTTTATAACACTCTGCAGTTAACATTCTATTTACCGAAAAGCAAGCTCCAACTTCACGAAGCAGTTCAACATAGTTCAACTTCAATAACCAATCAGCATTGTTTACCATCATTGCTTTGCCTTCGCCAAACTCGATGAATCGCTCCATCTGTTTTTTAAAGCATGCAATATTATGATCAATTGTCTGGGTTGTCATCATATCTCGCATATCAGTTCTGCCAGAAGGGTCACCAATCATTCCGGTTCCACCACCTAAAAGAGCTATAGGTCTATTACCGGCCATCTGTAACCTTTTCATAAGACAAAGAGCCATAAAGTGACCAACATGTAGGCTGTCGGCCGTTGGGTCAAATCCAATATAAAAAGTAGCTTTACCATTATTTATTAGCTCTTTTATTTCCTCTTCGTCGGTAACCTGAGCAATAAGACCTCTTGCCTTAAGTTCTTCAAAAATTTGCATTATTTTACTCCTTTATTTGCTGTTGTTAGTAGCTCTTCTGCATTTGCCATGGCTGTTTGTGTAATACTATCACCTGACATTATTCTAGCAAGTTCATATACCCTACCTTCTTTATTAAGTTGTGTTATCTGGGTTTTTGCTAAATTTTTGTTGGTTGATTTTTCAATTAAAAGATGGTTGTCTGCAAAACATGCTAGCTGTGCCGAATGTGTAACCGCTAGCACCTGTCTATTATCCGCAGTGTTATGCATCATTTTGCCTATTTTATATGAGGCTGAACCGGATACTCCGGTGTCAATCTCATCATAAATTACGGTTGGCATATCATCTGCTTCTGCAAGGCTATTTTTTATGGCCAACATAATTCTTGCAAGCTCACCTCCGGATGCAACCTTAGATAAAGGTTTTGGCAATTCACCCGGATTTGTTGCAATTAAAAATTCTATTTCATCACAACCATCCTTAGTAAGTGCTTTATGGTTAATTGCAAGTTCAAATTTCATACCCGGCATTTTTAATTCTGCTAGTGAAGAAACCACCTCTTTTTCAAGTTTTTCAAAAGTTTTTTTTCTTTCCTTGGTGAGTTTATTTGCTAGTTTTTTTGCTGTATCACCTAGGTTTTCTATCTCTTCTTCAAGCTCGGCTATTTTTTCTTCGCCATTTTCGATAAATGAAAGTTCTTCAATAGCCTTAACTTTATATAACTCGATTTCATTAACATCTTCGCCGTATTTTTTTCTTAATTTATAATATTCATCTAGGCGCTGTTCTATTGTTTCAAGTTCACCTGGCTGCGATTCAATACTGTTAAGTTCTGCAGCAATATCAACAGATAATTCTTGAAGTTCATAATATAATGCTTCTGCTCGATCCTTAAACTCTTTTATCTTAACCTCATCTACTCCGGATAAAGCAGTAACAGCAGCAGTTAGGCTAATTAGAGTTCCACCTTCATCGTCGTTAATCGCTTGTTTTGCACCGGAGAGACCCTGCAATATTTTTTCAATATTAATTAGTACAGATCTACGGTTCTGTAGCCTTGTTGGTTCATCAGCTTTAAAGGCAGCCTTTTCTATCTCTTCAATCTGAAACTTTAAAAACTCTGTTCGTTCCTGGTTTTTTTCTTCGCTACCAGTAAGATTATTAAGTAGTTTTATTCTTTCACAAAGTTGTCTATAAATTGCAAGATATTCGTTTCTTATGGAATACAACTCTCCAAATCGATCTAGTAGAATAAGCTGTGTTTCGGGATTAACGAGGATATGATTATCCTGTTGACCGTGTATCGACAACAATCGTGGCATAAATTCTTTTAACATAGAAACTAGGGCCGGACGACCATTTATTCTTACGCTTCCCCTGCCATCGATACTCAGTTCACGAGTAACTATTAATTGATCGTCATATTCAAACCCAAGATCGGAAATAATACTGCAAACCGATTTTGGAAGGTTGTTAAAAACTGCACAAATTGTAGCCTTATCGGCACCGTTCCTAATTACATCTTTTGCAAGACGATGCCCAAGAAGCGCAGAAACCGAATCAATAACAATGGATTTACCGGCACCGGTTTCACCGGTAAGTACGTTAAACCCCTTTTCAAAGTTTACGGTTGCCTTCTCTATAACTGCAATATTCTCTATTGTAAGTTCGCAAAGCATTGTTTTGTTATTTCCTTTGTAACTTTTCCTCTATAGCCGAAAACTGTCCTGTTTTACTAAAAAATATAAGTGGTGTATATTTATTATTACAACGAATTGTAACATAATCCAATATTTTACATTCTTCCTTACCATCTGCACACATAATTGCCATACCACAGGAAGTTTTAGTTTTAACCTTAATAACTCTATCTTTTGCAAACACCATAGGAGGAGTACCAAGACTATGTGCGCAAAGTGGCGTAACAGAAATTGCTCCGAGTCGGCTATCAACTATCGGACCTCCTGCAGATAGTGCATATGCAGTTGAACCGGTAGGAGTAGAAACAATAACCCCATCGCCTCGGTACCCAAGAACTGTACTATCATCGCAGGAAACTTCTATGTCCATTGTTTTTGCAATGGTACCGCCAACAATCAAAATTTCATTAAGTGCTATTAAACGCTTATTATTACAATCTGCCATCAACATAAGTCTATTTTCAAGAAAATAGTCGCCGGTTGTTAAAGCTAAAAGTTTTTCATAACGCTCTGCAGTTATCGCTGTTAGAAAGCCAAGTCTTCCAACATTAACACCAACAATTGGTATTTCTCGGTTTTTTAGTAGATGGGCTGCATGTAGTAACGTTCCATCTCCACCAACGGTAACAACATAATCGTAATTTTTGGTTTTTAGATTATCGCCAGCTAAAATTTCGCAGTTAATATTTTCCTTGGAAAACATATTTAATATTTTTTCTGTTAATAGAACCGCTTCTCTATTTGCTGGATTGTTGATTACGAGTATATTCATTAATATGTTTAACTCCGGAAAAAAACATCTATAAAAGTTCGTGAGCCTCGTTAACTACCGTTTCTATATCAGGGGTAAAAGTAGTTATATCTGAAGAAAGGGCAACTAAGAATTCAATATTTCCCTTAGGGCCTTTTATCGGTGAATAACTTAGTCCAAATGGGTATAATCCACTTTCATTTGCATAACTTAAAGCCGAAGCTATAACCGCTTTGTGAACCTTAGAGTCCTTAACAACTCCATTTTTTCCAACCTCACTCCTGCCTGCTTCGAACTGCGGCTTAATTAGTGCAATAACATTATAACTCTCATTAGCATATTTTTCAAGTAGTGGGAATATAAGCTTTAACGAAATAAAAGATACATCAATGGTAAATAGATCAATTTTCTTATCTACCAGCTCTACATCGAGATATCGTATATTAGTTCTCTCTAAGCTATGAACCCTTTCATCGTTACGTAAACGATAGTCAAGTTGACCATAACCAACATCAACGGCATAAACAAACCGAGCTCCGTTTTGAAGGGCACAATCAGTAAAACCTCCTGTTGAAGCGCCAATATCCATCATGCAAAGATCGTTAATATTTAACGAAAATTTTTCAATTGCCTGTAATAGCTTAAAGCCACCTCTACTAACAAAGCTTTTATCCGGTATCTTTAGTTCAACAACATCGGTGTCCTTAACAGAATGCCCCGGTTTATCTGCTCTTTGTCCATTAACAAAACAACAACCCTGCATAATAAGTGCTCTTGCTTTTTCTCTGGAAGGAAGGCTGTATTGCTCGGTAATTATTTGATCAAGTCTGGTCATTACCGGTACTCCTTAGAAGTGGAATAATTGAATCAGCATCAAGACCAAGCTTTTTTCTTAGCTCATCGGTGTTTGAACATGGTATTTTAGTGTCTAGAATTCCTTTGTCGATAAACTTACCGATATAACCCATTGCCTGCAGTCTTGCTATCAGCCTTTCACCCAATCCGCCTATAACAACATCATCATGTAATATCATTATCTTCTTATATTTTAGCAAATCAGTTATTAGCTGATCAGGAAAAGGTTGAAGCTGAATTAACTTTATAACATCACAGTTACTATTTAGCTCTTTCAATTGTTGTGATGCCTTAATGGCTTCTTCTAATACTATGCCATAACTTAGAATAGCAGTATCAGAATTATCATAAGTAACTAACGTATCATATGTGCAACCGGTACATAGATAGCTGCTTAAAATGTCGGAATCATAGCCTCTGGGATACCTGATTGAACGTATACCTTCGAGTAGCAGTAATCTGCCTAACCAATGCTTTAACTCCTTGCTGTTAGATGGAGCAACCAGAATAGAATTTTGCGGTTGCGACAAATAATTTACATCGTATATTCCCTGATGAGTCTCACCGTCCCCCGGAACTAGACCGGCTCTATCGACTGCAAAAAGCACATTGGCTTCATTAAGATATACATCGTTAATAATCTGATCATAGCTGCGTTGCAAAAAGGTTGAATATATTGCAACAACCGGTTTAATGCCTTCCTTTGAAAGTCCGGCTGCAAATGTTACGGCATGCTGTTCGGCCATGCCAACATCGTAAAATCTGTTAGGAAATCGTTTTGCAAATTTAGATAGCCCGGTACCATCCTTCATAGCAGCGGTTATTGCAACTATCTCATTATTATTCTCTGCAAACTCACATAAAGAATCGCCAAATACAGCTGAGAAATCTTTATTGCCTTTGTTGGTCTTAACCAGTCTAGGTGAAAGGCTATGATAAGCTTTAGGGTTTTTCTCAGCTTCGGTAAGACCTCTACCCTTTTGCGTTATAGCATGAATAAAAACAGGAGTGTTAAGTTTTTTAATACCTAAAAACATTCTACGAAGTTCTAATACGTCATGACCGTCATACGGTCCGAAATATTGAAATCCCATCATCTCAAAAAAAGTATCGCTGTATAGCATCTGCCTCATGGTAGTTTTAACATCTCTTAAACCATTAACAAAAACATCTCCAACAATTGGTATTTTAGATAAGGTATGAGATGCACCATATTTTGCATTACTGTATTCCTTGGAAAGTCTTAGTCTATTTAGATAGGTTGAAAATGCACCAACATTTTTAGATATCGACATCTTGTTATCGTTTAACACAACAACAAGATTATCAAGATGACAAATATTATTCATTCCTTCATAAACCATACCACCGCCAAAACTTCCGTCTCCGATTATGGCAACAACATATCCATCTTCATTCTTCAGCTTTTTAGCAGTTGCAATACCTATTGCGGCAGATATCGAAGTGTTTCCATGCCCCGTAATAAAAGAATCATATTTGCTTTCTGATGGTGCTGGAAAACCTGTTATTCCATCCTTTTGTCGTAAGGTAGTAAATTTATCTTTTCTACCGGTTAATAACTTATGAGGATAGCATTGATGACCTACATCGTAGATAATCCTATCATCCTTACCGGAAAAAGCAAGCAATATCGATAGTGTGAGTTCAACTATGCCGAGATTAGACGCAAGATGACCGCCGGTGTCACCTACGCTATCTATTAAAAACGTGCGAATTTCACCACACAGTTGTTTAAGCTCGTTTTCGTTTAAATGTTTTGTATCCAGAGGAGATTTTACAGAATCAAGTATTGATGACATAAATATTATTACCTTTTTAAGGCATTCCTTTCTATGTGTTATTAACTTCTTCTAACAAGTAACTCATCCTGTAGATTTAGTAAAAATTCAGTTCGTTTGTCAAACAGTGTTTTAAGTGCCTCCACATTAGTTTCGGCAAGCTGTTTTGCATAGTCCTGCGCTTTATTCAGTCCAAGAATTGTGAAATATGTTCTTTTACCGCACTCATTATCATTTCCTGTGGGTTTTCCGAGTTCCTCTACCGTTCCGGTGCCATCTAATACATCGTCTATTACCTGAAATGCCAAACCTAGATTAAAGGCAAATTCTCGAAGCGTTAAATATTCATGACTACTTGCAGCACCCGCTATAGCTCCAAACTGAACTGCTGTAGCAATTAGAGCTCCTGTCTTATTTTGATGGGTTTCTTTTAACATAGATTCCGTTACAGGTCTACTCTCATTTTTTAAATCAAGCTCCTGCCCATAAATCATTCCTCCCAGCCCAGAGGAATATGATAGAAGTTGAACGGCGGTTAGTAGTGATTCCGAGGGGATTTCAGCTGTGGCAACAATACCAAATGCATGCGTTAACAAGCAATCTCCTGCCAGAAGAGCAGTGGCTTCGTTGTACTTAACATGACAGGAAGGCATTCCGCGTCTTAAATCAGAATTATCCATACAGGGAAGATCGTCGTGAATAAGTGAATAACAATGAATCATCTCGATAGATGCAGCAAGATTAAGAGCTTTTTCATAGCTTCCGCATAGCATATCACAAACCGATAAAACGAGAACACCTCTAACTCTTTTCCCACCGTTAAATAAGCTATACTCGGCTGCTTTAGCTACTTCACTGCCTCTATTTGGGAGCATGCTCATAACCTCTATAAGCTGCTGCTCAACCGCAGTTTTATATTCACTGTATTTTTCTTTAAAAGTTATAACATTCATCAGTTATCCTCTTTACCGTAAAGTTCCAGCTTAACCTCTACCTGCTTTAGCCTATCCTCACATTCCTTAACAAGCAAACACCCCTTTTCATAAAGCGGTATAAGTTCCTCAATTCCTGTTGAATCATCGGCAACCTTCTCAACCAACTCTTCAAGTTCCTTAACTGCCGTTTCAAACGTTCTCTTACTCATAGTTTTAATCCTTTAATTCTACCGATTTAACAACGCAACCAATCCTTGCCTCGGAAGTTTCAATTTCTAATATATCATCTTTTTTTGGCGTATTAATTAAAAGCTGTCTGCTTTCGGTTCTAACTACGGCATAGCCTTTTTCTAATAGCATTTTTGGGTTATATGCCATTAGTCTATCCCTACAAATGTTAATTATTTTATGTTCTTTTTCAACCCTTTGTGAAACAGAGAGTTTAAATTTCTCAGACAATTTGTTTAGCTGCTCACAAGCGCTTAAAATCTCATTATTAACAGATTTTAGATTAACAGAAACTTTTGCTTTTTCATATCTATAAAGAAGCTGTGAGGGATCCGGTAATATTATCTCTGCTGCAGCCGTAGGGGTTGCTGCACGAACGTCAGCAACAAGGTCACTTATAACCGTATCTATTTCATGTCCTATAGCTGATACAATAGGTTTATCAGCATTATATATCGCTTGTGCTATCTCTTCGCTGTTAAACACGAAAAGATCCTGAGCACTACCTCCACCTCTAGATACCAAAATTAAATCAATACTGGCTACCTTATCGAGTGCTTTAATTGCATTACAAATAGGCAAAGAAGCAGATGCTCCCTGAACAGGAACGTCGTAAAGGATAAAGTTAAGGTTAACTAAAGACCTTCTTCTGGCAACAGCCAATATATCCTGTAATGCAGCGCCATCTTTTGAAGTTATAAGACCAATACATATTGGATTTTGAGGCAGTTTCTTTTTATGCTCAGCTGCAAAAAAACCACGTTTTTCAAGTCTTGTCTTCATCTGTAAAAATGCAGCATTCAGCGCACCTTCACCATCTAAAAACATATGGCTTACATAAAGTTGAAACGAACCATCCTTTTGATATATACTGGCCCTGGCTCTAACAAGCAGCTGCATACCATTTTCCGGAACGAAGGAAAGTCGTCCTACATCCCTGCTAAACATTACAGCTTTTACAGAAGAGTCATGATCCTTCAATGTAAAATAACAATGGCCCGACTTACGGTGCAGATGAAAAGAATCCAGTTCAGCCGTAAGGGTTAAATCTGAAAGTATTTCATTGTTGTCGAGCAAAGATTTAATATAATTATTTAATGCGGTAACACTAATCGGTTCCATCAGTTGTTTCCCTGTTTTTTTGTATCGCCGATAAAACCCCGTTAACAAACTGATAATCGTTATCATCGCCATATTGTTTTGCAATTTCAACTGCTTCATTTATAACTACACTAGACGGATTATCACCGGCATAATAAAGCTCTGATATTGCAAGCCTTAAAACTGCAACCGAAATCTTCGATAAACGTTCGAATTTCCAATCGCGCAGATTTTCTTTAATCTTTTCATCTATGAACTCTGCATTATTGTCATAAGCTTCTACGATAGAGCGAGAAAAATCATCAGATTCAATATCTGAAACTTCTGCTAAACCTAAAGCTGCCTCTTTAGCCCGTATTGGACCAAAAGAGGCTGAAAATATTGCTATAAATGCATTTTCTCTTGCTTTTCTTCTATTCATCTTATCATTTATAGGACGGGCAACAACCCGTCCTACTCCATCTCCTTTTGCTCGGTGATTCCACTAATAATAACATTAACCTTAGAAACTGTTATGCCGGTCATGTTTTGCACAGCAGACTTCACATTTTCTTGAACTTCCTTTGCAACATTACGAACCTTAGTTCCGAAATCAAGAATTATACATACATCAATCTCAGCAACACCACCAACCATATTAACAGATACAGGGTTTGCAGAGGAAACCTTATAAAATAATCCCTTAATTCCGAGATTACCACGTGAAAGTCCCTTAACGTCTTTTATTTCTAATGTAGCTATTCTGGCTATGTTAGAAATAACCTCTGTTGAAACCTGAACCTTTCCGCCGTTGTTTTCTCCCTTTACTACTTCCATAATATATGCCTCATACTTTTCTTGCCAATAATTATACCACAGTTTAGCAAAAAGAGCAACTATTTCACCTCTACAATTTTTATATTTTTTGCTTCAACATCTGTTTTGCTCATTATAATATCTCTAAGTTGCATTACCTCTGACTGTGTTAAGCTGTTATTTTTTGTCATTACCGCCATATCTGCTTGGTCGTCATTGAGATATATTATGCACTCTAAAAACCCTTTTGCCTTAGCAAGATTTTCTATCTCATTTTCAACAGTAATATTATTAATTGTTTCTGATAAGCTTTGAGTTAAATCCTGCTTCTCATCTTCAGACAGTTCTGTTTGCTTTAACGATTCTTGCATTTTTTCTAGCGCTTCGTCGCGTGTTTTTTCACGTGATAACCGGGCATCTTCGAAATACTCCAGCCCTTCTTCCTTACTTAGACTAACGAGTTGAGCATCTCCATAACTCCTTGTTAAGTCGGCTTCTGCTTCAACATCTGCGTTAGCATTTTCTATTGGATATACTGTTAGTTCTGTAGCTATAGCCTCCTCCTCGGCTAATCTAAAATCCGAGTCACTTTTAGCATACTGCCAGTTCAAAAAAACAGCAACCGCCAAAGCTAAAAGCAAAGACAGGAAGGTCACCTGTTGTTTAATTTTGAAATGTTTAAATTTCTTGAGCATAGTTACCACCTTTTCTGCCTTTCGGCCTGTATTGAAAATTCTATTTGTTTCAGTATATGTTAAAAAAACTCTTTATATTACCATAAGCTAAACTTTATTATGAGATATCGTTAAGTTTACCAACAAAAATGTGATTGCTTGATATTCCCATTACCACCTTAACAAGTTCGGTTATATCAGATATAATTGAGGTATCTCCACCACCTTCACATAAAACTGCAACACCTAGAATTGCCGGCTCATATTCATTTTCTACCAATGCTGTTTTATTTCCGTTTTCATCCTCCACTATTATATACTCGGTTGAATACCCGCTTCTAGAGCTAGTTTCACCGGAGTCATTCTCTATCTGTTCGTCACCGGTTTCGGTTTTGGCGTAAACTGTTTCACCCTTAGATTCTAAGGTAACCATAACCTCTACCCTTCCTGCACCGTCTACCTGTGAAATTAACTTTGCTAGTTTTTCTTCATATTCTGTTACAGTAGTATTAGTGCTTTGTTCTGATGACATAACTTCCTGGGTTTCCTTAGTGTTAAAGCTATTGCTACCAAAAACAAGTAATACTAAACCAACTATTAAAAGAATCAACAGGTGAATATTCTTTTTTATATTTATGCCTTTAACCTTTTCAAAAAAGTTCTCACCCTTATTAAAATCTATAATAGTTTTATTCATAATTAACCTCCGTTTCCTCCCCTAAAATAGTCCTTACTGCATCATCAACTATTGCTCTGTCTTCTTCGTTAATATCGCTTATGTATACAGCAGACACATTTATTCCGGTTTCATCTTCGAAGAACTCAACATTAATTGAGTTTGAATTAACGCCTTGAGAATTAATTAAAATTCTTATTCTATCCTCTAATAAAATTTCTGCCTGCTTTAATACCTCATCACCGCCAATTTCTACCATTTCTTCGCTTGATTCAAATCCTTCTATTAATTCACTTGAGTCAATTTTTTTTACAGAGTTTATAAGGTTAAACATTATGAATAAAAGTATAACCCATTTAATAGTAAGCGATACACTTCCCTCAGGAAGTATTGCTTCAACAATACATATAATGACCAACAATCCACACAAAACTACAGCTAATTCTTTAATTGCCTCAATCACACAACTCCTCCTGATAGCATAAAGGTTAACAATGAAATAGTTATCATTAAACAAAAGAGTACTATGCATGAAAAGAATATCTCCATTGCATGCACGGCAGATTTTGCTAGCTGATTAACCTTAACACATCCTGATATTTCAGCCATAACTCCTGTTAGCTCAAATAACAGAATGTAGATAACGCAGTCTGCAAATAAAGGAACAAACATAATAATAACAGCAATTATCGCAGCAACACCCGCTGTTGTTTTTACGGCAGAAACTCCTCCAAGAACCATCGTTATAGCTTCCTGTACTACAGGACCAATTATAGGCACTCCCGACCCTACAATAAACTTGCCGGTACGAACTGCAATACCATCTGTAGCAGCAGAGATTAAGCTCTGCATTCCAAGAACGGCTGTAAAGAGTGTTGCAACTGCAATTAAAATATAACGTGCTGAGCGTCTTAGCATATCGGCAATTCCACCAAATTCAATAGTATTAACACATAATGAACAACAACGTATTGATAGATATATTGACGCTATAGGAAGAACAATTTCAATTAGTATCTCGCTTAGTATGAATATCGAAGCCGAAAAGAAGCCCGAAGCAACTGCAGCAGTTCCCGGCTGTCCTGAAGTAGCTAAAAGGGTAACAAAAACCATTAGAAAGCTATTTAAAAAATTTTTACAATCTATTATGGCCTCCGAGAGCGTTCCTTGAATCGATAATATTGGTGCTAGTAACAACAAGAAAAATACAATATTAATAATGGTATCCATACTACTTGTTACGCCAATACTATTTTGCGATAAGCTACGTGTTACAGAAGAAAGGAGCATAACAACGGTTATAGTTAAAAACAACCTTAATGGCGTATTAAGCCTTTCCGTAAAGCTATCAATAACAATGCTGATATAATCCCCTGCGCTAAGAGAAAGAAAATCATCAAGGTTGAAGTTAAACTCCTGCTCAATTTCATTAATGGTATCATTTCCAATCTGTTCTAGAGTTTCTGATTCTGCAAAAACATTTGTTGAAAATGCTATTAATATTAATATAGTAATTAAAAATTTTTTCATCCGTTACCCCAAGATAGCCATAATTTGATCTAAAAGTTCGGCTAAAAGTGGAAAGGCCGATGCTATTATAGCAACTTTACCTGTAAGCTGTACTATGCTACTCATCGATCGCTGTCCGGCATCAATACATAACTCCGATGTTAGCTGTGTTAGCATCGAAATACCTACTGCTTTAATAACAACATCAAAATACCCCTGAGATACTAAATCAGAAACTCCCTGCAAAGAATCTATTAGACTTATAAGCGTTGGTAATAACATTAATAACAGAATTACAACACATGCTATGGTAAGCATGAAAGCAATACCGCTATTGTATCCCTTTAATATAATTATTAGCACAGAAGATACCAATACAAATATAACAATTGAAATTATATTTTCCATGGCTATAGATCAAATAGAGTTCTAATTATGTCGAACAGTTCTGAAACCTCGGTTAGTATCATCATAAGTACTACAATAAGGCCTGCTAATGTTGTCATTGTTGCCTGTTCTTCACGGCCACTCCTAATTAACAACTGATTTAAAACCGAAACAACAATACCTATTGCTGCTATTTGAAAAACTAAATTAATATCCATTTCCACCTCATTTATATTAGTATCACCGCTAAAACTATAGAAGCGTATAACGAAATTGCATAAAACAACCGTTGATTTTCTTTATAATATGTTTTGGCTGATTCCCGTTCTTGTTCAAAATAGTTTATATAATATCCAAGCTTACCGCACTCCTCCGCTAAACTGCCTATGCCTATTCCTAGCATAGAATCATATAGCTTTTCTTTTTGTGTTTCACTTAGTAATAACTTAATATGTATACATCCGTTTAGTCTCGTTGTTAATTCCTCTTTAAATAATGTACTATCTAAATTTTTTAATGATATATCAAAATATCGTCTCTGTGTTAAATCAGCTTCGTTAAATGCAGTAATAAGATCGTTATGACGATACATAAAATTGTTTTTTACAGATGTTAACACCTCAATTATTTCGGATAAAATTAAAACCTTCTTTTTAAGATGTTCAACAGACTTTTTGCCTAGCATTACGCCAACAAATACAATTGTTAATATACCTAATATCTTAGTTATCCATTCCATTTAATTACCTCTTTAATAATGCCGGGCATTTTAGCACTTTGCATTACAGCAATATCAGAAAAAGCTCCCATTCTTAGCAACTTAGAAAGGCCGGGGCGGTTAGCAGCACCGGCTACACAGGTGGCATGAGCCGTTACCACAAGGTTTACTCCACTGTTTACCGCCACCTCAACTGCCGCTGCATCTTCTACGTTTCCGATTTCATCACAGATAATTACCTGCGGTGCTAAGCTCTTAATAGCATTAACAATACCTTCCGATCTTGGGAATGCCGAAAGAACATCACAGAAGTTGAAAAAGCTTCCAACGTTTGGAGCAATTTCACAACGAGTATCAACAACGGTTACCTGTTTGTTTTCAACAGAAAGCTTAGAAGCTATGCTTTTTAATAGTGTTGTTTTCCCTGTTCTTGGCGCACCAATAATTAATAACGAAAACATTTCTTGAGAAAGAACATCATTTAGCATATTTATATCCGGTAACTCTGAATTCCTAGCAAACCTGATGTTAAGTGAAGTGATTTGCTTCATACCAATAATTACGCCATCTTCTATTATTGCTGTACCGGCAACACCAACTCTGTTACCGCCAACCATTGTAATAAACCCGTTTGCTAATTCATTTTGTTTTGAATGCAAGGCTCTTCCTGTTATGCTTAAGATCGTTTCCTGAACAATAGACTCATCGGCCTTTAGCGCATTTGTTAAGAGTTCTGTTCTCTCACCTGTTACTGTAATATAAAAATGTTCTTTAACGGTTATGATTAGAATTGGTTTGTGTAATCTTATACGCAGCTCAACCACCCTATGCTTTAGCTGCTCAGGTAATTTCGAAAGACAGCTGCTTAGGATGGTTGGTAAATATCTAAGTACCCTGTTAAATTCTTGCATTTTATCTTCCTTAGTATTGCCATTTATGAAAGTATATTCCAATTTAGATAAGTAATAGAACCTGCAGGTAAAAATTAATTATTACAAAAATATATCCGTGTTGACAGATTCTTTACAAAATAATTTTCACCTTGAAATTCATATATGCTTATGATATAATGATTTCATTGTATTTTCTTGGAGAAAAAAATTGTGAAGAAAAGAAATAAGCCCAGCATACTGGACACGATTAAAGATTTTTTTATTAACCTTAAAAATGAATTTATAGCGTTAACAACAACTCAAAAGGTAGTAGTTTCAGCAGTAGCAGGTGTTTTGCTTATAACTATTTTAGGTGGAATTATCATCATTGCCGTATTTTCGGGAGAAAATGAAGATTCAGTTGATGAATCTACTTCAACATCCACCGTTCAGGACGATTATAATCCTGATGAGTTCGTAATTGAAGAGAGTAGCCCTGCTATACTTACCGAATCGGAAGATGCGGGAGAGGACTATCTGTTAAACAGTATGTTTTTAGGAGATTCGAATACAATCGGTTTTGAAACATACGGATTTTTACCTCTTGAAAATGTTATTGGAGTAGAGAGCATTGGCATTCAATCTGTTGCATCAGGTAAGTATGTATATTATGCAAACGATGACGAGGCAAAAACTATTCCCTACGCAGTAGCAGCGCAACAACCACAGAGAGTTTATATGACATATGGCACTAACAACCTTGTTGGTGTATCACCTGATCAGTTTGTTGCTAACTATGTTAAGGCTGTTAATGCAATATTAGCTGAATGGGAGTATTGTGATATAATAATTGTTTCTATACCTCCTATAGCACAAACTACCGAAAACCCTAATCTTACCCAAACAGCTATCGATCAATTTAATATTGCACTACTAGAGATGGCAGAGGTTAACAACTGGAAATTCTTGAATACATCATCAATATTAAAAGAGGCTAACGGTTATATTAAACAACAATATGTTAATCCAGATGGTATACATTTAACATCAAGCGGATATGAAGCAATTCTTGACTATGCTTCAACCCATTCTTACCAAACAGAGGATCGTAGACCTGAATTAACCGAACAACCTGTTCGTGTTGACCCTCCTGCAGAATCAGACGAGCCAGATTCATCAGATTCGAGTGATAGTAGTAGCCAGGCAATCGGAGTAGCTTCTGCCGGAGAAATTGAGAGGCTAAAACTTGCAGTTAATAATGGAAACCAGCTATTAACTGATGTTATTTCCAGCACTGCAGGTGATGGTAGCGACTTATCTTCCGGAGATGCCGGCAAGGAATGGGTTCCTGCAGCAGTCTATACAACGCTTTCTACAGCCGTTGCTACAGGTGAAGGATTGATAGCAGATGATGAGCCTTCGGCATCAGCTGTAATTTCAGCCGAGGCTTCAATTAATAGTGCTATTTCAACCTTTGAAAGCAGCATTAAAACAGGGGTAGATAAGACAGCCGAACAGATAGCACGAGAGGCTCTGGTAGTTTCTATCACAACGGCAAAAACAACGCTTGCCTCTGCCGTATCTAGTGATGATCCCACAAGTGTTCCGGCAGGTACAAAATATGTTCCTAGTTCTATTTATACAGCGCTTGAAAATGCGATTAAGACAGCCGAAGCTCATAATAATAACGCACTTGCAACTGAAGAAAACCTTGTTTCAGGTAAAACAGGGGTAGACGCTGCAGTGATTACTTTTAATAACAATAAAAAAGATGGTACAGGGCAAACACAGGCAGAGAAGGATTTAGCGGAGGCAAAGGTTATTCTTCAAAACCTAATTAATGATGCAAATCTTGTGGACGATAATGTAACAAAGATTGATACGGCACCATCTGAGGTTGGAACCGTATGGACAACCACCGCTGTTTTTGCCACCTTTGAATCTGCCATTAGCAAGGCCACAACCGCATTGACAACAGCCACAACAGCAAACGAGATCAACCAGGAAATTGCATCCCTAACAAACGCAATTAACACATTTAAAAATTCGTTGCAAACGGTTCAAGCTAGCGATGATTCCGAGGTTACACCATAAAAAACACTCATTAATAACTTTAATATCCATTACAAAGTATAGCAATACCTTGTAATGGATATTTATTTTTTATAAAAACAGATAATGACAATTTTTTCTTTTTTATATTGATATACTATAAAACATGAAAACTGTAATGTATATTGATATGTTGTTTATTCAGGGGGTGTTGATTAACTACACCCTGTTATTATGCAGCGCTAGATTTTCTGGTATTAATGTTAACAGGTGGCGAATATTAGCTTCAGCAATTTTCGGAGGACTTGCATCATTCTTAATATTTCTGCCAACCCCTGCAATTATATTTCAAATTATCATTAAGTTATTAGTAACAAATATTTTATTGTTTATTGCTTTTAAAACAAACATACGTGGATACATTAAAGGATTTATTTGGTATATAGCGTTTAACTGTTTTCTGGCAGGTCTTGTTTTATTATTTTACTTTACAGGAGGAAATGGTGTTATTCTTAAAAACTTTCAAATTTATTTTGATATATCTGCCATTCTTTTAGTAATAGCAACGCTTGTTCTTTATATCTGCGCAACAGCTATTAGAATGGTTTTTGTCGTTCCCGAACAAAAACCAACACGAATTGAAATAACAGTTAAAGAAGCGGTTTTTAATCTTAGTGCCTGTTATGATAATGGCTTTACAGCGAAGGATATCCTTAATAATGCACCGTTATTACTGATTGATTATAATAGCTGTAAAGCATCTCTACCGGAAACAGTAAGGACAGGTTACTTAAACTATCATAAAAACGCTCAACTTTCTCATGGTATGTCGGTGTTGCCAATAAATAGCATCGGCGGCACCGAGCTAACACTAAGTCTCTACCCCGTTTCTGTTAAGGTTGAAGAAAAGATTGTTGACGGAGTTAAGCTTTGTTTTACGAAGCAAAGTATAGATATTAACGGAACAAGCTGTTTGTTGTCTAAAGAATTTATGGAGGTTTTAAACAATGCTCAAAAGATTAAAGTTTAAGGCAAAAGAGCTACTTAATAAGCTAATTCTAGTTTTTCAGGCTGAACAGTATGTATATTATATTAACGGACCCGAGCGGCTACTTCCCCCACTAACAGCGGATGAGGAAAAGATTGTTTTTGCTGGCCTTAAAAATAGGGAACCTACATCGAGAGAACTACTGATAGTTCATAACCTAAGATTAGTTGTTTATATAGCGAAAAAATTCGATCAATCAATTCCAAACATGGAAGATCTAATCTCAATTGGCACAATAGGTTTAATTAAAGCGGTTGGAAGCTTTAACCCTGATAAGAATATTAAGTTTGCAACTTATGCAACCAGATGCATAGAAAATGAAATACTTATGTACCTAAGAAAGGTAGGCAATCAACGCTATGAAACTTCAATTGATGAAGCATTAAACATTGATGCAGATGGCAACGAACTGCTACTATGTGATGTATTAGTTACTGAACAGGATATAGTTGGTAAACAACTTGAAACAGCTGATGAAAAAAACACTCTTTTGCTAGCTGTAAAACGATTACCGGACAAGGAAAGAAAAATAATTGAGATGAGGTTTGGATTGTTTGGCAAAGATGAAAAAACTCAAAAAGAGGTTGCTGATGAGCTTGGAATAAGTCAAAGCTATATATCAAGATTAGAAAAGAAAATAATTAAACATCTTCGTGACGAACTTGAACAACTAGCTTGACATTTTTTGTCGGAAAGTGTACAATATATACATAGAATTAATAGTAAAAGGTAAGATGGTTTTAAAATGAATGAAGAATATACACCCGACATTATAACATTACAAGACGACGAAGGTAATGAGTTTGATTTTGAAATTATTGGACAGCTTGAGTACAAAGAAAATGAGTATGTAGCACTTGTTCCGTTTGACGAAGATGAAGAAGATGAGGAAGAAAACATTAATGAAGAAACCCCATTCATTATTATGAGATCTGCCTATGATGGCGAAGAAGAGTTTCTTGATATTGTTGAGAATGAGGATGAACTTTCACAGGTGATAGCACTGTTTGAAACACAACTTTCTGAAGATTACGAAATAGAAGAAACAATAGAATAAATATTAAACTGCTGTGCTCGATTGGATGCATCGATTATAATCCTACAAGTTCACAAAAGGGGGCTTTGGTCAGTACGTAGGTTTGCAGACCTCCCGCTACGGCGGAAGAAGGGAGCGCGAAGCGTATCGCCGGGCATACCCACCCTGCTTAACGCGGGTTGTAACTGTCGGTGTAGACGACACAGCGGTTTATGTTTATAATTACAATTCTTGTGCAATAATATATATTAACAATATATATTGCATGAGGATTTTTTTATGAAATTGCTTATTGGCGAGAAATTTCCGAACTTTGGGTTTGACACACCCACCTGTTCAGGCAAAAAGCTTTACAATGAAATCGCGAACAAACCGGCAACAATAATTTTTTTTCGTGATTCCGGTTGTTTATTTACAGCATATTATATAGAACGGTTAAAAAGAAATTACCGGTGTTTTATTGAGGGGAATCGTGCGTTAATTTGCATTGTTCAAGGCTCCCCTTCTGAGTTTTCTGGGTATAAGAATATGCCTTTCCCTCTTGTATGTGATGCTGACTCTGTTCTATACAGGGCTTTCGATCTACCAAAGGTGACATTTGCTTTATCGTTATTATCTGTTGAAGCTCTTCGAATTATAGAACAGGCTAAGAAACACAATGTACCATATGAATATTCACTCAAAAACAACGTTCAGTTGCCAGTTACAATTCTTACAGAACCTGATAAAACAATTGAATACATCCATCGTTCTCAAAGTATAACAGATATACCGGAAATATTAGAACTTTTAGGCGCTAATAATAATAAAATTGTAACAAACTATTGACAATTATTAAATAATAATATAGTATTAATAATAGTAATCTTTATTGTTTGATAATATTTTTTGAAAGGAATTAATATGAGCAAAATAGTTGTAATTGGCGCAAATCATGCCGGTGTAGCTGCAATTAACACAATTCTTGATAATTATCAAGGTAACGAGGTTATAGTATTTGACAGAAATAGTAATATTAGTTTTTTAGGCTGTGGAATGGCTCTATGGATTGGTAAACAGATAGATGGCGCAGATGGTTTGTTTTATTCCAATAAAGAAACCTTGGAATCTAAGGGTGCAAAGGTATATATGAATTCCGAGGTAACACAGATAGATTACTCTAATAAGATTGTTAAGGCCGAGGTTAATGGCAGCTTAGTTGAACAAGAATATGATAAGTTGATATTGGCAACAGGATCTCTGCCAATAATTCCTAACATTGAAGGAAAAGATCTTGAAAATGTACAGAAGGTAAAACTTTATCAAAATGCTGCTGAGGTAATTGAGAAACTTGAATCTAACGACATTAATGATGTTGCTGTAATTGGAGCGGGATACATTGGTGTTGAGCTTGCAGAGGCCTTTAAGCGTCTTAACAAAAATGTTGTATTAATTGACATTGCTGATAGCTGCTTAGTTAACTATTATGATGAAGATTTTACAAAGTTAATGCATAAATGTCTTGAGGATAATGGAATTACCGTAGCATTTAATCAAGCAGTTAAGCAGATAAAAGGCAATGGTAAGGTTGAATCTGTTGTTACTGATAAGGCTGAATATAAAGCTGATATGGTTGTTATGGCTGTTGGCTTTAGACCTAATAATGAGCTTGGAAAGGATAGCCTAGAATTATTTAAAAATGGAGCATATATAGTATCTAAAAATCAGGAAACCAGTATTAAGGATGTTTACGCTATTGGCGACTGTGCAGTAGTTTATGATAATTCAATAAACGACATTAACTATATAGCACTTGCTACAAATGCTGTTCGTTCTGGTGTTATTGCCGGCCATAATGTTTGTGGAACCGCTCTTGAAACAATTGGAGTACAAGGTTCAAACGGTATCTGCATATGGGATTTGAAGATGGTTTCAACAGGCTTAACATTATGTAAAGCAAAAAAATTTGGATATGATGCTGTTGCTACTGATTTTGAGGATTTGCAAAAGCCCGGGTTTATTAAGGGAGAGAATGCAAAGGTAAAAATTAGAATAGTTTATGATAAGAAAACTCGTATAGTACTTGGTGCACAGATTGCATCTGAGTTTGATATTTCAATGGCTATTCATATGTTTTCACTCGCAGTTCAGGAAAAGATTACAATTGACAAGCTAAAATTGTTAGATATTTTCTTCCTCCCCCATTTTAACCAACCATATAACTATATAACTATGGCGGCGCTAACTGCAGAATAATTAAAAATATGTAACAACAAACAGCCCGGAAAAGCTTTTTAGCTTTCCGGGCTGTTATATTTGTGTTATTTCCATCCAAAATATCGCCTTACCCTGTAATCAATATAAACGAATATGCCACAGATCATACTCCATTGATTCTTTATGTAACAAAGAGTATTTTTAAATTTAAACGGATGTTTTTTAATTTTACTAAAGCAGTTAAAAGCTTCACCGGCACCCTTTAAAAAAGGCTTACCGTACCCTCTTATACAAAAAAACAGAACTTTAATAAGATATCCAAAAATTAAAAACGGCAAATCTATTAATAAAAACAGAAGAGGAAGATTTTTATATGGCAATAGTATGTTGTTTCTACCGCTTTGTATTGATTTAAAATCATTGTATTTACTGCCGGTAGTGGCACTGCAAATATGTTTGCATTTAGCAGCTGGGCAAAATACGTTAATATAGCCAGCATTTCTTGCTCGCCATCCGATATCTACATCTTCGAGGTAGGCAAAGAATGTTTCATCAAATAAACCAATTTCTTCTAAAACACTTCTTCTGTATAGCGCGGCGCCTCCGCATGCTGTGAAAATCTCACACTCTCGAGAATACCTTTGTGCTGACAAGCCATCTCCACGTTTACAAGCCCATCCAAAAAGATTTACATAGTCCCCCGCGTCATCACAAAGGCTGCTGTCTTTATATTGTAACATGAGGGTTGAAACTGAAAATATTTTATCATTGGTATCCATAGTTTTCTTTAATTGGCTAAGCCAAGCCTTTTCAGCAAAAGCATCATTATTAAAAAGTGCTACATACTCACCCTTTGATTCTCGAATACCAAGATTAACAGCATGTGAAAATCCTGTATTATAATCAAGATAGATGCCTCTAACCGGCTCACCAACAAAGGATTCTATAATTTCTCTGCTATTATCGGTGCTTCCGTTATCAACAACTATTATATCTATATCTTTATAATCACCGTCAAGTACCGAACGAATACTGTCTAAAAGCCATTTATCTCCGTTTAAATTCGGAATTACTACTCCTATCATTAGTACCCAAACGCCAAAAAGGGTGCTAAAAAGTATTCACCAAATGCTATGATGTTAATTATTGTAATAATTAATATTATAATAGAGAATACTATCCAAATTCCAGCCCATATAAGAGCGGCTCGTGAAAAATTACGTTTATTTTTATTTATTTTTTCTGAAAAGCTCCATATAAGTAACATTATAAGATTAACAAATGGAATCGCCAATATTAATATCATCCAGAAAAATGTAGACGTTTTAACAATATTATCATTATTACTAAATATTTGTGGAGAAATGGTTGATCTAACTGATTCATTGTGCGCATAATGAGCAGTATCGTCTGATCTAAGCGGTGGAGCTTCTAGGTGATCTGTTTTAATTACCGTAACTTCAGGTTCTTTTGCATCAACAAAAACAGATGTAATTGAACTTCTATCATCCGTAGATATCCCATCATTCTTTTCATCAATGGTTTCAGTAATTGTTTCTTCAGATGGCTCTTCGATGATAGTATTTTCAGATGAATCGGAGGTTGTTTCATTAACTATGGTGAAATTTGTTGTTGGTGAAACTGTCTCAACTGTCTCAACAGTTTCAATTTCCTGCGTGTTTATATCTGATATATTTTGATTTATTATCGCTGTGCCACAATAACCGCAAAATGCTGCATTTTCCGGTATTTCCCTACTGCAACTAACGCAATTCATTTCTAATTCCTTTCCACTCATTAATCTGTTGCTATTTTATCACAGAACAAAAACAATTGCAAATATTAAGTCAATTTTTCACCTAATTTTCATTAAAGTTACCAATTTTTACAATATTTTTATGACTTAAACTTTACAGTAGTATTTAGTTTTTTTATATTAGATAATTCAATATTAAACCGCTGTTCGATAGAAAAAATATCAACATCGCTTTCAATAGATATTAATATAACTTCTTCTATATCTTTAGCAAATGAAATTCTTATTATATCTAATTCTTCTTGAGATAAACTTTCATCTGGCACGCATTCTACTTCTATATCAAGCTTGTCGTTATCGTATGACATTTCGGAATAAATCTCACTAACACCGGTTACCTTTTCATTACCCTCATATTCATAAACGACAGCAATCCTTTGGCGGTTTGAGTTTATGGCATAAATTAATTCTAGCTGTTCCCGAATAACTGTAGAAACACCTACTCCATTGTTATATATTACCCCTTTAGTTGCAACTGCCCCCTTATATTCAAATACATCCACAACCGGGATCATTCCATCAACTAGCCCATTCTCATTTATACTAATGCCATAAATTTGCATCTGAGTTAGTCGATTACTTTCACTTTGGCGAAGAATTGATCCGGTTGCATCAAGTAACGCACCCTCATTCTCTTTTAAGTCATTCTCTGTATACTCACTAAGATATATAAAGGCATTACCATCTGTCATCTTAGTTTCATAAAGTTGTGGCAACAATTCACCGATACCCTTATCAGTAAAACCCTTTCCTAACAATATAAGCTCGCTCTGGCCCATATATAGCTCACCATTAACCTCTTTAGCAACGTCATAAAGAGCCGAGGAGAATGTTTCTCCACTACCGGAAATAAGTGAAACGGATGGCCCATTTTCTTCATATTCGGTGCATACCAACAATGAAACTTTATATTCATCTTCAAGGTCTACAAAGGTCATTGTTACAGCTGCTCGCTCCTGTAACTCAGTTCCGCCACAACCGGATAAAAATACAATCGGAACCAAAACAGCTAGCTTAATGATTTTTTTATAAGGGACAAGAAATAAGATTGAAACAATTATCGACAATGCTCCAACTATTATCGGTAACACCTCAAAAGAAATTTCATTTAAGACAATGCATGTAATTACAGTAATTGCCATTATTATATAGTATCTTTTTTGATTTAATTGATATGCAATTGCGTTGCTAAATAGAGACATTTTCATGCATCCGGTAAGAAAGAATATTGCAGCTAGTACTATATCCAAGCGTCTAAAAATAGAAAGTTCGCCAACAATGGCCAGTGCATTTGTCGGCACATCAAAAAACATAAGGTTATTTCCAAAAACCATCTCGGCCAGTATGTTAAATATGGCAACTAAAATAAACACCGATATCATTAGAACACTTAATTTGCCAACCTTTAACTCATTGTTATTTATTACTACTATTGCAGGAATTAACGGTGCAACTGTTAATAAATCGTCAATAATCAACACATTATTTATATTAAACCCCGGTTCTATATTCGAAACACTTGCATGTGGTAGATTAAACATAGCAATTGTTAGCAATACAGCAATGAGCAGAAAACTTACAAAAAGACCAGCGGTTTTTACTGCACTATTATTTAGTAAGCCTGCATAAAATGCAACAGCAAATAAGATCAAGGCAACCATGATAAAGTTTATCGGTTCTTGGCTAGTTAAATTGTAATATTTAAAAGTATCAAATACTGTTATTATTAGCCCCATTGCAAGTACAATAGAAATTAACATGCTCTGCAGTTGACTTGTTTTTCTGCTACCCTTATAGCAAAATGGAAGTAAAAATATAAATCCGATTATTAGAGACATTGCAGATGTTGCAATAAGTTCAAACATTGAGCGTCCATTTGTCTCTCTTGTTAGTTGAACCGAAAGTAATACAACAAATAATAGTCCATAGAAACCGCTGTTCAATTTTGACATTATCATTCTCCAATATAATCTTTTATATTAAATCCATCCCCTTTTTTTGGTCCTGACCGCAGTAACCCATCAGATATAGCTCCTTTTCCTATTGGTAGCAAGGGTCTGGTAAATGGTATACCAAAGGAGTGTACCCCGCATATATTTAAAAGCATTATTGCAAATAACCCTGCAACTAGCAAAGCTCCGCCTATACCTCCTGCTAAAATAAACATAATTCTTAATATAATAATTGGCTCATAAAGAGATGGGATAACAAATGCAGCTAGTGCTGAAAATGCTATCACTATTAATATTGGAGCTGATATTATTCCCATTTGAATTGCAGCATCACCAACTATTAAGGCAGAAACCAAACTAACTGAACTACCTATCTGTTTTGGTAATCTAAGCCCTGCCTCTCTAACAATCTCAAGTAAGAGCGTAATTGTTACTGCCTCAATAAACAAAGGAAGTGGCGTTCCTTGTTCTGAATACGCGATTTTATACATTAACTGAACCGGTAATAGCTCAGGAGTAAAATTAACTATCGATATGAATATTCCGGGCAAAAGAACCGCTATAAAAAAAGCAACATATTTTAAAAGTCTTATTCCACTTGCAAAATACGGGCGCGATGAATAGTCGTCGAGACTTTGAAAGTTTTCAGTAAACAGATATGGATAAATTAATGCAAATGGACTACCTGCTACCATAACTATTATCTTACCTTCACAAATTTTAGCAGCTGCTGTTGCAGGTCTTTCTGTACTACCTGTAGCTGAAAAAAGTGATGGTTGCTTTTTTTGAATAAAGGAACCTAGATATCCGGAATCGAAAACCATAGGAAGATCTACCTTCTCTATTCGTTCTTTTACTCTTTTTAGAAGTTCATCAGAAACTTGGTCCTTATGATACGATATCATATATTCTATATCGTTTACACCTCCGAGAAAACCAGTTTCAAATGTTAACTCTGGTGAGCGAATAAATTGACGCAGTAAAGCCATGTTAACCCTAAGATTTTGTGAGAAGCCTAACTTTGAGCCTTTAATGTTACCCTCACCTGAAACCTCGGTTACTGCATTACCCGGATAGGCCTGTATACCAACGCCAAGCATTTCATTATGACCTTCAATATATATTATAGCAAAGCCTGCTAACATTAAAAGTTCTAAATCATCTCTTGATTTTACAACTATTTGACTTATTGGTATCGATGTAGTTTTTTTTAAATAATCAAACATTTCAGCTGGTGCCATCTCCTGCTTATCTATATCTGCAAGGCGGGCAAGCAAAACCAACGAAAGATTTACATCACTGGTTATATTATCTACCTTCATTATTAAAAGATTGCACTTTGCTACGCGCTGAACAAGAAAGTAAACATCTATACTCTGTGAAAAATTCTCTCTCATTTCTTCTCTAAATTCTTCAACCGTTTTACTCATACAGCTCACCCTTTCTTATTCTATAGCTAAAACAATGCCTTTCAGTTAAAATAATAGATACATAATTTAAAGTTCTTTTTAAAATTAACTTTTATATATTCTTGTATTGAATATAGTATCGTCAACTTCC
>CAYJBH010000011.1:0-25324 GCA_964368625.1 uncultured Oscillospiraceae bacterium | reverse complement strand
ACTTCCCTATAATCCATGCATAGGAGATTAAAGATGCTTATAATTCTTGTTAGAACTACAATAATATATATTTTTGTTCTGCTAATCCTACGCTTTACCGGCAAAAGACAATTAGGTGAACTTCAGGCTTCAGAATTTGTTACGACCATGATTATTTCTAATCTCGCTTCTATATCTATAGAGCAACAGAGCATACCTTTGCTAGTTAGTATGTTACCCGTAATCATTATTGCCTGCTATGAAATATTTATTTCTGGCATAACTATACGCAGTGCAAAGTTTGAGCGGTTTATTGAAGGAGAGCCTAGGATAATAATGAAAAATGGTAGGTTTGTTCAAAAAACCTTAAAGTTGTTACGTTTAACGGTAACCGATATGCTTTGTGCACTTAGGGATAAAAATATTTTTGATCCAACATCGGTTTCAGTAGCTTTAATTGAACCTAATGGCAAACTATCAGTTTATGCTACCGACTGCAGCCCTAAAAATGTTAACGAGAACCCTCCGGCCTGTGTTATAGTTGATGGAATGGTTGTTAAGGATTCACTCAAGATGTGTGGTAAAACAGATGAATGGTTAAACGGCTACCTTAGTGCAAAAAATATTTTGGTAAAGCAGGTTTTAATTATGCTTGTTTATCACGATGAACGAATATTCATAAATAAATATGATAACTTGAAAGGTTAAGTATGAGAAGAATACCGATAGCTTTTGTTGTTATGAGTTTAGTATTAGTAACAATTACGGCTACACAAATTTTTATATATAGTACATTCAACGAACTAAACAATATTATTTACCTTATCGAAAATGAAGAAGATGCAAATAAACATGCGCTAACCTTAAAAACCACCTATGCACAAAGGCATAGATGGTTAATGATGATATCTGATAATAATTTAATACTTCAACTAAAAATGGTTATAGACACTTTAGACCATGAAGCAGAACCAGACGAGATTCTTGCTCATACAAATCATATAAAGTCTGAGCTGATGAGGGTAGAAAGTTTACTTCTTGCTCTGCTTTGACCTTTCGCCTAACAGATCGGTAAGTTCCTGCATAAAGCTGTCGATATCTGCAAATTGACGATAAACAGATGCAAACCTAACATATGCAACCTCGTCTATTTCTCTTAGCTCATCCATGCAAAGTTCTCCTATGCTAAGAGAAGATATCTCCCTTTTTAAAGAATTAGAAATACATTGCTCTATTCTATCTACCGATTGTTCAAGTTGTTCAACGGTTACAGGGCGCTTTTCACAGGCGCGTAATAAACCATTAAGTATTTTTTGACGGTCGAACGCCTCACGTGAACCGTCCTTTTTTTCTACCATAACAGGAACCGTTTCTATAATTTCATAAGTGGTAAATCTCTTTTCACAATCAATACACTCACGACGACGACGTATTCGAACGCCACCATCGGCTGGTCGACTGTCTAAAACCTTGGTGTCTTCAGCGCTACAAAAAGGACACTTCATTTTTTACTCCTTTACTTCTATTCAATTATATTATATAATAAAGTAATTAAAAATAAAAGAGGAAAATGAAAAAATTTGTTGTAACGGATACAGAAAATGGTATGCGGCTGCTAAGATTAGTCCAGCTGCTTACAACTGATATGCCAAAATCTGTTCTATACAAAAGTTTTAGAAAAGGAAGAGTAAAAGTTTCGGGCAAAAAGCATGATGAAAACTATAGGGTGAAAACTGGCGAGGAGTTATCATTATATATAAACGATGAGTTTTTCCAATCTGAAAGTATAATTAAAAACATTACCCCCTGTACTAATTTTAATGTTATATATATAGATGATAATGTTGCAATTATAGAAAAGCCCTCAGGGGTGCTTTGTCATAGCGATGTTACCGGTGATGGCAATTTGTTAGATGGCTTTATATCAAAATATGGTAGAGGATGTTTTAAGCCTTGCCTTATAAATAGACTTGATCGTGGAACAGAAGGCCTTGTTCTTATTGCTAGAACGCATAATGCTGCGGAAAAAGCTTCGTGTTTAATGAAAAAAAGGATGATAACTAAGCGTTATCTCGCAGTTACCGATGCTGAGGTTAATCAGGTTGTAACTTCAGGTTATTCTAGAAACAACAATATTACGGTAGCAACCGATGGTGATAATATGGTTACCACCTTTAGAACATTAGAATCTAAAGCTGGGTTTTATCTGGTAGAAGCTATTTTGCATACCGGAAAAACTCATCAAATAAGAGCACATCTTGCTTCCCTCGGAATACATATTATTGGAGACAGAAAATATCTTGTAAAAAAAAGTAATCCCATGGTTAAGAATCAGCTTTTATGTGCATATGAGCTTACATTTGATAACACCCTCACTGATGAATTAGCCGGACTATGCGGTAAAACATTTAAAGCGGAGTTCAGCCAAACAACTAACTTTTTTGAAAATTTGTGTTAAAAATGAATGGTTTCGTTTATTGATTTTTATGCTATCAGGTGATATAATTAAAAGCAGTTCATTAATTTTATGAGGTAGTAAATGAAATTGATTAATATTGTTACATTAACTTTTACTTTATGCCTTTTTCTAACCGCCTGCTCTTATGAACCCACATCTCCTTTACAACAGGATGTGAGTTCAGGCAACATGGAAAAAATTCCTGAAGTTGTAGAACAAAACATTGAAGGTAACACATCGGTAAATTTATACACACTTAACTTTGGTAATTGGTCGAACGTTGTTTCTCATCCATTTAATACTGTAGCTAATTTTAGTATAGAAAGCTTAGCACAAGGACTTACGGAACTTACCGGATTGGCATTTACCATTAACGGTGCAACAGTAGAAGGCAGTACAGCAATTGTTGATTGGTCAGTCGAGTCTACGCTTATAGCTGGTCTTGGAAATATCCAACAAAAAGACGAATTTTTCATGTATGATAACGTTTCATTAAATTGGTTTATGATGGATTCACTATACCTATCTATAATCAACAATTTTTCTGTTACAGAAGTATATTACACAATGAGCAATGGTCAGCCTCTTAACCTTACAGATATGGGATTAGATTCTATATTTCCTCTAGAAACTCCATATTTTGGTAGCCCATATTATATTGGTGAAGGTGATTATTTTACCGTTATGGAAATAAATAAAGCAATATACAATACAGCCGGAGTATGGCACATTAATGGTGACGAAGCTGCAGCTAGAATTGAGTTTAATGGCATGGGTAACTATACAGCATTTTATGCAGATGAAAATATTGAAAGTAGTGGTTATATGTCAGCAGTGGATTTTTTAGGAGATGGATTATACAGCTTTAACTTAGTAGATGATAACAACGAGTATTTTACAACCATAACTTTTATTGATGAGATAACATTAAAAACAGATATACACACCTACGTTAAAACCCACGCCTATCAGGTTGGTTAATTAATAGAATATTAACTAATTTATCTTTTAATAATATCTATTATATATTTTTTGCATACAATAGATAGAATGGCTAACTTAACAAAACAGCCAAGATAGATTACTTAATATTTAACAGGGGGTAAAATGAATGATATTTTAGTTGCTTTCGGCTTCACTCTTTTTGCAGGATTATCTACCGGAATTGGAAGCTTAATAGCTTTTTTTTCAAAATCTACCAATAAGAAATTTCTTTCAATTAGCCTTGGGTTTTCGGCTGGAATTATGATATATGTATCCATGATTGAAATTTTTGTTAAGGCTAAAGATTCTTTAGTTCTAGAACTTGGTGAAAAACAGGGTTATATTTCTACGGTAATTTTTTTCTTTGCCGGTATAGCCTTTATAGGTTTAATTGACCGATTAATTCCTGCGGATAAAAACCCACATGAAGTAAAAACTGTTGATGATAATAAAAACAGTAAATTAATGAGAATGGGTGTATTTACAGCACTGGCAATAGCAATACATAATTTCCCCGAGGGACTAGCAACCTTTATCTCTGCTCTTCAAGAGCCCGGCGTTGCAATACCGATTGTTGTTGCAATTGCAATGCATAACATACCAGAGGGTATAGCGGTTTCTGTTCCTATTTATCAAGCAACAGGCTCTAAAAAGAAAGCATTTTTATATTCTTTCCTTTCCGGACTTGCAGAACCTGTAGGGGCTTTAATTGGTTGGCTAATACTAATGCCCATTATGAGCGATGTATTATTTGGTGCAATATTTGCTTCTGTTGCAGGTATTATGGTGTTTATCTCGATTGATGAACTCCTTCCTACCGCAAGAGAATATGGTGAACATCATAATTCTGTTTACGGGTTTATTGCAGGCATGGCAGTTATGGCTATAAGCCTTATGTTATTTGTTTAAGTGATCATCTTTTTTAGATTGTAAGTTTTTATATATGGAGGTTAAAAATGTTAAGTGTTGAAAAAAGAGAATTTATAGAATTTATGCTTAAGGCAAATGTATTGCGTTTTGGTGAATTTACAACCAAGAGTGGTCGAAACACTCAATATTTTGTTAATACAGGAAACTATCGAACCGGGGAACATCTTGCAAAGCTAGGCGAATACTATGCTTCATTAATAAAAAGTGTTGTGGGTGATAATTTCGATTGTCTGTTTGGTCCGGCTTATAAAGGCATTCCGCTAGCTTCAACAACTGCAATTTCGCTATATAATAATTTCTCCATTGATAAACCGTTCTTTTTTAACCGCAAAGAGGAAAAGGACCATGGTGAAGGTGGTAGTTTAATAGGTTATAAACCATCTGATAAGGATAGAATTATTATTGTTGAAGATGTTGTTACTGCGGGTACGGCAATAAGAGAGGTAATGCCGATATTAAAGGGGCTTGGTGATAACATGAAGGTAACCGACATGTTCATCTCGGTTGATCGCTGTGAAATTGGAGTTGGCTCAAGTAAAAGTGCAACGATGGAAATTTATGAAGAATTTGGAATTAAGGTGCATTCAATTATTAATGTTTGTGACGTTCGTGAATATCTAGCAGAATCAAAGGATTATTCTCACCTTGCAGAGCTAATGGATAGTTATATGAGACAATATTGTGTTGGCATATAATTTGTAGATAGATATAAATTGACAATAATGTTAATAATTGATATAATTATATCTATTAATATTTATGTGTTTTTGAATTAAGGAGGTTAATATGGAGCAAAAGTTATCTCAACTTACTGCTGATATTATTGAGCAGACTAAAATTGCAGAGAAATATAATAAGATAGATCCAGAGTTATTTATTAAAAATGAAGTTATGCAGGGGCTAAGGGATAAAAGCGGTAAAGGTGTATTAACCGGGCTTACAAATATCTCCGATATTATTTCCTTTAAAAATGTAGATGGCGAACGAGTTCCGTGTGAAGGTGAGCTTTACTATCGTGGAATAAATGTAACCGAAATTGTTAATAGCTGTATTGAAGAGAACAGGCATGGTTTTGAAGAGATTGCGTATCTACTATTATTCGGTGAGCTTCCATCAGAGGAACGCTGCCGTTGGATGACCGAAACATTAAACAAATATCGCATTCTACCTTCTCATTTTGTTCGTGATATTATAATGAAAGATCCTAGCGAAAACATTATGATAAGCCTTGCAAGAAGCGTTTTAAATCTTTATAGTTATGATGATAAAGCCGAAGACGTATCACTTTCCAATATACTTCGACAGGCTGTTGAACTCATTGCCGTATTCCCTATGATGGCAATTTACAGTTATCAGGCTTATTGTTATTATCATAAAAATGAACATTTCTTCATTCGCCCGCCAATGCCAGAACTATCAACTGCCGAAAATATTTTGCAAATGCTAAGACCTAACGGTGAGTACACAGAACTTGAAGCTCAGGTTTTAGATGTTGCTCTTATTCTTCATGCAGAGCATGGTGGTGGTAACAACTCTACTTTTACTACCCGTGTTGTTACAACTGCTGGAACTGATACATACTCAGCAATTGCTGCCGGTCTTTCATCACTTAAAGGACCAAAGCATGGTGGAGCTAACATAAAGGTTGTTGGCATGTTTGAAGATATGAAAAACACACTAAAAGACTGGAATGATGATGAGGAGATTGTTAGATACCTTGAATCATTGCTCGATAAAAAATCATTCGATAAAAGTGGACTTATCTATGGTATGGGACATGCTGTATACTCACTATCAGATCCGCGTACCGAGATATTTAAACGTTTTGTAGAAAGTCTTTCCACAAGCAAAGGCCGTGTTGATGAGTATAATTTGTACAACAACGTTGCTCGTCTTGCTCCAAAGGTAATTGGTGATCGCAGAAGAATTTATAAAGGCGTTTCTGCAAACATCGACTTCTACAGTGGATTTGTTTATGATATGTTAGATCTTCCTACCGAGCTATACACTCCTCTGTTTGCAATATCACGAATTGTTGGTTGGTCTGCACACCGTATGGAAGAGCTTGAAAGCGCCGGAAAAATTATTCGTCCGGCATATAAACCTGTTACACCCCATAAGGACTATGTTAAAATTACCGACAGATAAATAAAAAGATTGAGGTTATGATGAAATTTGCAACCAGTACCTATAGCTTTACGTCCTTAACAGGGAACGATAAGTTAACCCAATTTGAATGTATTGGAAAGGTAAAGGAAATTGGATTTGATGGTATAGAGTTTATTAACATTGATCCTAAAGACGGTACTTCTCCTATAGAGTATGCAAAGAAACTTGCCGAGGAGTGTAAAAAACAATCTCTTGAGATTGTTAGCTACACCATTGCTGCAGATTTTTTAAACTGCAGTAACGGCGATGTTAGCTCTGAGATCGAAAGGTTAAAAGCTCAAGTTGACATAGCGTATGCACTTGGAGTTAAATGTATGCGTCACGATGCTACTCAGGGTTTTAATGATGGTAGTAGACGCGGCTTTAACCAAGCACTTCCTATCCTTGCCGATGCCTGTCGTGAAGTTACAAGGTATGCTGCTTCAAAGGGCATAAAAACAACGGTTGAAAATCATGGTTATTTCTGTCAAGATTCAAACCGAGTTGAAAGTCTTATAACAGCAGTGGCCGACGAGAATTTTGGCTGGCTTTGCGACATAGGAAATTTCTTATGTGTTGATGAACAGCCTGAAAAGGCAGTTGGTGTTGCTGCTGGGTATGCATTTCACGTTCATGTTAAAGATTTTGTAGTAAAGAGTGGTAATGAACCAAACCCGGGAAAAGGGTTCTTTAAAACACGTGCCGGAAACTACTTAAAAGGCACTGTAGTCGGCCATGGAAATGTACCGGTTTTACAGTGCCTATCAATACTTAAAAATAGTGGTTATAACGGTTATGTTTCGATAGAATTTGAGGGAATGGAAAACCCAATCGAGGCGCTTACCATTTCATTGGAGAATCTTAAATACTATCATAGCCTAATCTAATCAATAATTACTTCATGCCCAGTCTCAGCAGATTTATAAATAGCATCTAATATTTTCATAATTACGATACCATCCTCTGCAGGCGCAATGCAGGGGGTGTTATTTATTATGCAGTCAACAAAATGGTTAATCTCATTTTGGAATAAGCCTTCAAAGCTTAAAGAAGTGTCTGTTTTAAAATCAATGTCAACCATATAATTGTTAATATCGGTAAAAATTTCAAGCTTAGGGTTTAACTTTGCACCAGCTTTAGTACCAAACAGCTCAACAGTTCCTTCGTCTGATTTCAAATTTAAGCTAAAACTTGCCTCTAGTGAAAGAACAGCACCATTATCGAAACGGATTAGTGCCGAAGCTATATCTTCTACATCACAAACATCGCTAGGAGAAGCTGATTTTGAAACATAAGCTTTTTTATCATTTAAATGTTTTCTGTCTAATAATTTTTTAAATGTAACACCGTAAACAGAAACAGGATTTGGTTTTCCAAGCAGATACCAAACTAGGTCGGTAACATGAACACCAAGATCTATAAGTGGACCACCGCCACTTCGAGCTTTATCTCCGAACCATCCTTCGGGATTGCCGTTACGACGTAAATATGTGGCTTTTGAGTAATATAATTCACCAAAATAATCGGTATCTATAAAGTTCTTAAGTACTTTGCAATCATTACCATGACGACGAACAAAGCCAATCATTAAGAGTTTACCATTTTTATCAGCAGCTTCCTTCATCTTTATTGCATCGGCTTCACAAACAGACATTGGTTTTTCGCATAAAACATGTTTGCCAGCATTTAACGCTTTAATAGTGCATGGCGCATGCTCGCTATTCCAAACACAAACGCTTACAGCATCGATTTCATCAAGCTTAAGCATTTCGTCGATATTGGTAAACAACCTAGTAACTGAATACGTCTCCCCTGCACTTTTGAGAATTTTTTCATTAATATCACAAAATGCATAGAGCTCAACATTTTCATTTTTCTGATATCCTTGTATATGCTCAGCCGAAATTGACCCAACTCCAATAACAGCTATTTTAAGTTTACTCATACTACTTATCCTTTCTTTATTATTTCATTAAGGTAGTTAACAGCCATAAAAATATCCGCCTTTGGATCGTTACCCGTTTCTCTTTCAATTGTTAGGTATCCCTTATAGCCAATATCATCAAGGGCACGTAGATATGCTGTGAAATCTACGTCGCCTTCACCTAGTGGCAGCTCTTCAAAGTAGACTGCATTTTGAATCTCATCTTCAATCTCGCCATAAATTACAAGAGGATCTCCAACAATTAACCTGCGTCCATCCTTTGCATGGGTATGAACGATATAATCCTTTAATGTATATACTGCTTGAACAGGATCATCACCTGTAACCATAACAAGGTTGGCAGGATCAAGATTTACACCAACACCTTTCGACCCTAATGTATCGAGAAATGCACAGAGCGTTGTTGCTATTTCCGGGCCTGTTTCGATTGCAAAATGCGAACTCATACTGTCTGCATATTCAGCCATAGTTCTACAATTTTGCTGTACTATCTTAAACTTATCACAATTATGATCTGCAGGTACAACTCCAACATGAGTTGTTACAATATTAGTTCCAATATCAGCAGCAAGATCAAGAATGCGTTTTGATTTCTCAATTATCATCTGGCTTTGTTCGGGATTACTGAAACTAATCTCACTATTACCACAAATAAAATCGCCGCAAACAGCAGAAATTGCTAATCCATTATCTGCAACCATCTTTTTTAATTCTTTACGATCATCTGCTGTAAGTGTATCAGCGTTAAGCTCTCCTCTAGCAGCATAAATTTGCACAGCTGAAACACCTGCCTCTTTAGCAAGTTTCAAACCTGTTTTAGTGTCAGTTTGAAAGGATTCAAGCAAAACACCTATCGGAAAGTTATACATTAACGAACCAACCTTTCTATATCAGTTAAATATTTGTTAGTTAATTATATATTATATTTTGGTTGTTTTCAATAGATATATCACAATTTATTATATAATTTTATTAACATAAGGTTTATATGTATTAACTGTATTTTAAACAATAATCCCTTATTAATACTTAAAAATGAGTGTGTATTATCTATTTACATTTACAAATCAATGTAAGAGGTTTATGAATACTATCCTAGTTAATTAACAACATCACAGAATGATTACATTTCTGCCGATAAAGTGTATGGTTATTTAATAGTTTAATAATATATTTAAATTATACCTTTTATTATTAATAAAATAGATATGCTGTACTCAAAAGTACAGCATATCTAAAGAAAATTTATTAAACATAATTTCCGGCAAAGCCGAAGCTACCGATAATGCTTATTAGCTTAATTGCGTAAAATTACACAACTTCGTTATAAACAGTAGTATCATCTTAAACTGGTATATAACTATATAATACCTTGAGCATTCATAGCCTCAGCAACCTTTAAGAATCCGGCAACATTCGCACCAACTACTAGGTTACCCTCGCACTTGCAAGTTTTTGAAGCATCAAATGCATTATGGAAAATATTTATCATAATATTTTTCAAACGGCTATCAACCTCTTCAAATGTCCAGGAAAGGCGAAGTGAATTTTGACTCATTTCCAGTCCACTAGTCGCTACACCACCGGCATTAGCAGCTTTAGCAGGGCCGAACATAATTCCGGCTTCTAGGAATGTTTCTACAGCCTCAGGTGTACAAGGCATGTTAGCACCTTCTGCTACAGCAATACAACCGTTATCCTTAAGAATCTTTGCTGCTTCTCCATCAAGCTCATTCTGTGTAGCACAAGGAAGAGCGATATCACATTTAGTTGACCATATGCCGGCACAACCTTCAGTGTATGTGGCGTTAGTGCGAACCTTAACATACTCTTTAATTCTTGCACGATCTTCTAACTTAATTTTCATAACAAGATCAAGATCGATTCCATCATTATCTACTATGTACCCTGCACTATCAGAAAGGGCAATAACCTTACCGCCAAGCTCGGTAACCTTTTGAGTTGCATAAATAGCAACATTACCGCTACCACTAATTACTACTTCTTTACCTTCGAAGGATGTATTCTTTTGAACCTTTAGCATCTCATCTGTAAAATAGCAAAGACCATAACCTGTTGCCTCCGGACGTGCAAGGCTACCACCATATGAAAGACCTTTACCGGTAAGCACGCCTACAGATTCATTGCGAATTTTCTTATATTGACCATACATATAGCCTATTTCACGGGCACCAACACCGATATCTCCTGCTGGAACATCGGTAAACTGGCCGATATGACGATTTAATTCGCTCATAAAGCTCTGGCAAAAACGCATTACCTCACCATCAGATTTACCCTTAGGATCAAAGTCGCTACCGCCTTTACCGCCACCCATAGGAAGGCCTGTTAAGCTGTTTTTAAATAGCTGCTCAAAACCTAAAAATTTAATTACAGATGCAGTTACTGTTGGATGGAAACGAAGTCCTCCCTTATACGGACCTATTGCAGAATTAAACTGACAACGAAAACCACGATTAACCTGAACCTTACCACTATCATCAACCCATGGCACACGAAATTGAATAAAACGTTCCGGTTCAACTATTCTATCAATAACTCCGGTATCAATTATTGATGGGTCGGCTTCTACTACTGCATCCAGAGAGTCTAAAACCTCTGCTACAGCCTGCAAAAACTCAGTTTCTCCTACGTTACGTTTTTCAACCTGCTGATATACATTCTTTAAATAGGTAGACTTCAAAATTACATCCTTTCATTAATGTTATGATTAACTTTGTTATACATTATACAACATCGAATTAAAAAATTCAAGTATTGAAAGATTAGATATTGAATTTTTTAATAAAGTGTTGTATACTGAGTTATAAAGGAGAATTTATGTACTGTAAAAATTGCGGTAACTTTACTAAGTATAACAATCAAAACTGCATTATCTGCAATTCACGACCTTCGAAAGGCCAGAACTATTGTGGCCATTGTGGTACGGCAAGTATACCTAATACCTCTTACTGTATGATATGTGGAAAGCAATTTGATAAGGTAGGTTTTTTTGCAAAAGTTAAATTTTTTATCGATTCTTTGTCGAAAAATGACACCCGAAGCAAAAAAAGCACCTTAATATTTGGAATTATTGCAGGATTTACAGGTATTCATAACTTCTACCTCGGATACAACGCAAAAGGTTTAATTCAGCTATTACTCTTTATATTCAACCTTGGCTTTTTTAGCTATATTTGGTCGATGGTTGAGCTAATAATGATATTAACAGGCAGGATTAACAAAGACGCTAACGGTAAAATTTTAGCGGAGTAGACGATGCGGCTGCTCCAATTTATTGGGGAGGAAAGTCCGGGCATCATAGGACAAGGGTAGCTGCTAACGGCAGCCGAGGGCAACCTTAGGGATAGTGCAACAGAGATATACCGCCTCATTTATGAGGTAAGGGTGGAAAGGCGAGGTAAGAGCTCACCGGTCTACCGGAGACGGTAGAGCCATGTAAACCCTACCCGATGCAACACGAATGGGGCTTAAGGCTGTCCGCTGTCCCAAAGTGGCTTTAGCTTCACCGGCGACGGGAGGCACAGATAGATGGTCGCATACTACAAAACCCGGCTTATTGTCTACTTCGGTAAAAAACAATTAAACTAACAAGGAGATTATTATGGAACATGTAATTACAATTAACGGTGCAACTCTTACAGATAGTGCAAAAAGCGGTGGATGTGGTGAATGCCAAACATCTTGCCAATCTGCTTGCAAAACTTCCTGCACAGTTGCAAATCAGCTCTGCGAGCGTAAAGAAGTTCAGGAAGGCAATAAATAAATGGTACATACATTTGAGCGAGGCGGTTTAAGGCTGGCGCTTGACACCGAGAGTGGTGCAGTGCATATTGTTGATCGACTTGCTTTTTTGTTGCTTTCTGGAAGATTGAATGAAGTCGAGCTAGATTATACTAAAGATGATATTGATAAAGCTAACAACGAGCTAAATCTATTAAAAGAAAAGGGACAACTATTCACACCGGAAAATGCTACTGCCATTAATAAAGCTGAACAGGCACAGCCTGTTTTAAAAGCTATGTGTTTGCATATGGCACACGCTTGTAATCTTGAGTGTAGGTACTGTTTTGCAAAGGGAGGAAAGTTCGGCGGCAAATGGGAACTTATGCCGTTAGAGGTTGCAAAAAAGGCAATAGAAATGTTGTGTCTTTCCTCTGGGTCTCGTAGAAATTTAGAGGTAGATTTTTTTGGTGGGGAACCGCTGATAAACTTTGATGTTATAAAGCAAACAGTTAGCTATGCAAGAAAAATAGAAAAAAAATATAATAAGAATTTTCGTTTTACAGTAACAACAAACGGTGTTTTATTAGATAAAGAAGTAATCAACTACATAAATAAAGAGATGGACAATGTTGTTATTTCTCTTGATGGTCGAGCTGAGGTAAACGATGCAAATAGAAAAACACTTTCCGGCTCCGGCTGTTACGATCTTGTTATGCCTAAGTTTAAAAAACTAGTTAAAACAAGAGGGACAAAGAGTTATTATATTAGAGGAACATTTACGGTAGATAATCTCGATTTTGATAAGGATGTTTTCCATCTGTTTGAGGAAGGATTTAATAATATATCTATTGAACCTGTATCGGGAGAAGGAACAGATTACGCCATAAGCGAGCTTAACCTAGAGGAAATAGCAACTGCTTATCAAAAGATATTCGATAAACTTTGTGAGACCAACGAGCTTATTTTCTTTCATTTATTAACAGATTTGTCTGGCGGACCATGTGCAATCAAACGTATAAGAGGTTGCGGTGCCGGATGTGAATATCTTGCGGTTACTCCTACCGGAGAACTTTATCCATGCCACCAATTTGTAGGACAGGATTCATATATTATGGGCTCTCTTGATGAAGGTGTAAAAGAGAATGATATTTCTAAAGAATTCTTTAATACAACACTGCTCTCAAAAAATGAATGCAGAGAATGTTTTGCAAAATATTTTTGTAGTGGTGGATGTGCAGCAGCTTCATTTAATGCTACCGGTGATATAAAAGGTCAGGATGTTATGTATTGCAAATTGATGAGGTTAAGAACGGAATTTGCTATTGCACTAGTAGCCAAAAGAGCTATAATGCAACAGTCTAACAAATAAAGCAAAACAAGGAATAATTTTTAAAATGATTGATAAAAAGAGAAGAGTATTATTAAAAATCAGCGGTGAAGGTCTTGCCGGAGATGTAGGTTTTTCTATAAATGCTAATTGCCTTGAAGCAACAGCACAGGCAATAGTTGAGGCGCATTCTACCGGCATCGAGCTTGGAATAGTTGTTGGTGGCGGTAATTTTTGGAGAGGCCGTACAAGTGGCGATATGACTAGGCAGGTTGCCGATGATATAGGTATGCTTGCTACCGTTATGAATGCATTAGCAGTATCTGATGCACTACAGAAAAAAGGAGTATTATCGGTGGTGTTGTGTTCTCAAGTAATGCCACAGCTCTGCCAAAACTATACAAGAGAGGCTGCAATCGACTATCTTGATAAAGGGTATGTAGTATTTTTTGCAGGAGGAACCGGTAGCGGTTTCTTCTCTACTGATTCGGCAGCAGCGCTTCGAGCTTTACAAATTGATGCTGACATTTTGTTAAAATCAACAATGGTAGATGGTGTTTACAACAAGGATCCTAAAAAGAATGATGATGCTATTAAATATGAAAAGATTACCTTTGATGAAGTTTTAGCTAATAATTTGTCGGTAATGGATTCAACAGCTGCATCACTCTGTAGAGACTATGACATGTCGATGAGGGTTTTTGATGGAAGTATAAAGCAAAATATTATTGACGCAGTAAGCGGCAAAGATATTGGAACTTTAGTAACACGTTAATTTAAGGAGGTATTATATGAGTGAGATGACTTCTAAGTATGAAAAAAAGATGGATGATGTAATCGAACGTCTTGAAAAGGAGCTTGCAAATATTCGTGCGGGTCGTGCTAATCCTTCGGTTTTAGATAGGGTTACGGTAGACTATTATGGTGTAGAAACACCGATAAATCAAGTTGCAGCTGTTGCTACTCCTGAGGCAAGAACGCTAACCATAACCCCTTGGGATACATCGTTAATGAATATTATTGAGAAAGCAATATTAAAGTCAGATCTTGGCATTAACCCAAGTAATGACGGAAGAGTAATGAGGCTTAACTTCCCTGCCCCAACAGAAGAAAGAAGAAAATCTTTAGCAAAAGAGGTTCATACCTATTGTGAAGAGGCAAAGGTTGCTGTGCGTAATGTTCGACGTGATGCAATTGATAAATTTAAAGCTATGAAAAAGTCATCAGAAATAACAGAAGATGATCTTAAAGATCTAGAAAATGAAGTACAAAAAATAACCGACAAAAAAGTAAAACTATTAGATGAGGTTTATGCTCATAAAAATAAAGAGATAATGGAGATATGAGCCGACTAAGCGGACTTAATATCGGAATTATTATGGATGGCAACGGTAGATGGGCAAAAAAAAGCCTTCTACCTCGTCATCTTGGACACAAAAAAGGAGCTGAAGTTTTCACCGACATTGTAAAGTATTGTAATGCTCATGGTGTAAATTCGGTTACCTTTTATGCTTTTTCAACCGAGAACTGGAAACGTTCGATTGATGAAGTTAAAAGCATAATGAGACTTTTTAAGGAATATCTATTATTAGCCTTCGATTATGAAAAGGAAAACAACAGAGTAATTTTTATTGGCGAAAGAACCGGCCTATCCCCTGATTTAGTTGAGCTTATGGATAAAATAGAGAGTGGCTCTGCTGACAAAACCGGCATGACTTTGTATGTTGCTATAAATTACGGTGCAAGAGCTGAGATGGTTTCTGCAGTTAAAAAAATAGCTAAAATGGTTAAAAACAACAATATTGAAATTGAAAATATTGATGAACAATTAGTTAGTAATAATTTATATACTAAAGATGCTCCTGATATGGATTTTATACTTCGCCCTTCAGGTGAGATGAGAATTTCCAACTTTTTACTTTGGCAAAGTGCATATTCTGAGCTTATTTTTATGGATGTTCTTTGGCCTGATTTTACTGCTCAACATCTAGAACAAGCAGCAGAAGATTTTTACACACGAAACAGACGATTTGGGGGAAGAGTATGAAAATTAGAATATTGTCTTCAGCCGTCGGGCTGTTAGTTCTGGCTGCAGTTATATTTGCTTATTTTACCCCTGTTTTTAATTTTGCAATTGTTTTTGTTTTATGTATGGCACTATATGAGATATATAAATGCTTTGGATTAAAGGCGATGCCTATTCTTGTTTTAGAGTGGATTTTAGCAGTTATACTTGCTTTTTCTCATATTGAGTGGGTTTTAGGGCTTACTATTCCGGTTTTATTCTGCATGATGATATTAATTGCACTATACCTTATCGCAAAACCTGATGAATTTGACATCCATCAACTAGGTGGTATGTTATCATATAGTATTATTATTATTTTTTGCTTCTACCCTTTTGCCTATTTTAGACACTATTTCCAGTCTACTCCAAATAATTCTGACGCTATATATTTCATGTTACTTTGTATGGCAATGGGTTGGGGCGCAGATGCATTTGCATATTTCGTTGGTCGTGCATTCGGAAAAAATAAACTCTCTCCCAAAATTAGCCCTAACAAGACCATAGAGGGTGCTATCGGTGGATTATTGGGATCAATATTTTTTGTAATACTTGTAACAATAGTTTATGTTAATATTGTTGCCTCTCTCGGATTTGAAACTATGGTGACATTAGAGCTCAATACAATATTAATATTAATACCTATAGCAATTTTAGGTGCTTGTTTAGGTGTTACAGGAGATTTATTTGCTTCAGCTGTTAAACGCCAATGTAGTATTAAAGATTTTGGAACTACTATTCCGGGTCATGGGGGTGTTTTAGATCGCTTCGACAGCGTTTTATTCATTGCTCCTATGATGGTTATTATATTAAATTTATTTATTGTTTAATTATGAAGAATTTAGTAATTTTAGGCTCAACCGGCTCAATCGGTGTACAGGCATTAAACCTTATAAACAAATTAAACTTTAGGGTTTTAGCTCTCAGTTGTAATTCTAATATAAATCTTTTAGAAAAACAAATTGAGCAATATAAACCTTCATTTGTTGGTATAACAGATGAAAAAGCGGCAAAACTGTTAAAGCCTAGGTCTTTTATAGAAAAAGTATTCATCGGTGAGGATGCATCAAGCATTCTTGCTGCTTTGCCAAATGCCGATATTGTTTTAAACTCTGTTGTAGGCATAGCGGGGTTACGATCAACTTTATCTGCCCTTGAAAAAGGTACCGATGTAGCACTAGCTAACAAAGAAAGTCTTGTTACCGGTGGTAAACTTGTAATCGATACCGCGAAGAACAATAATGCCAACATAATTCCGGTTGACAGTGAGCACAGTGCTATATTTCAATGCTTGCAAAAAAAAGAGGAAACCGATAATCTTAGAAAAATATGGTTAACTGCAAGCGGAGGACCTTTTTATGGAAAATCTTTTGATGAGTTAAAGTCGGTTACGGTTAATGAGGCGCTTAAGCATCCTAATTGGAGCATGGGTAAAAAAATAACCATCGATAGTGCTACACTTATGAACAAGGGGCTGGAGGTCATAGAGGCAGCTTTTCTATTTGATCTAGAGCCACAAAGAATTTCTGTAGTGGTACACCGCGAAAGTATTGTTCATTCAATGGTTGAGTTTAGAGATGGAGCTTTGCTCGCCCAGCTTGGTGTACCTGACATGGCTATCCCCATTGCATATGCACTCACATACCCAAACAGGTTAGAAAATGTAGCCGAGGTTCCAAACATTTTAAACATGAACCTAACCTTCTCTCAACCGGATGTAGAAAGATTTAAATGTTTAGCAGAATCAAAAAAATCTTTAGAGATAGGCGGACTTGCTCCATGCATAGTTAATGGCGCAAATGAGGCAGCAGTTGATCTGTTTTTAAACAAAAAAATATCTTTTAACGATATAGGAAGATTAGTTTACTCTTCACTTTCCTGTGTTACTAACAAGAAAGAGGATTATAATTTAGAAGATATTTACAAAGCCGATAAAGAAGCAAGAAAATATGTACATGAAAATATATAGGTGATTAAATTGTCAACAATTATTACTGCCGTCGCGGCTATTTTAGTATTTGGAATTGTAATTTTTATTCATGAGCTGGGACATTTTTTAACAGCAAAAGCATTTAATGTTAAGGTAAACGAGTTTGCAATAGGTATGGGTCCTAAAATTTTAAGCTTCATGAAGGGTGAAACTGTATATAGATTACGACTGCTACCAATTGGCGGTTTTGTAGCCATGGAAGGCGAAGACGAGGATAGTGATGATCCACGTTCTTACAATAAATTACCAAAACTGAAGAAGGCTGTTATACTTGTAGCCGGTGCGTTTATGAATCTACTTCTGGGTTTAATTGTTCTTTCGGTGCTTGTTAGTTCCGGAGATCAAATTGCAAGTAAAACTGTAAGCGGATTTGTTAGCGAGGATAGTACTGTTCAGGAAAGTGGAATCATGGTTGGTGATACCATAACAGCTGTAAATGGTCGAAGAGTTTTTATTGCAAATGATATTATGTATGAGCTAGCAAGAACCGAGAACAACCAAGCTGATATTACAGTTCTACGCAACTCAGAGACAGTTTTAATAGAAGGAGTTACCTTTGAGACTGTTGAGCATGACGATGGTTATGTTCAACTTATTCCGGGCTTTACAGTGCTACCAATAGAAAAGAATATTATTACAGTTGCTACCGAATCGGTTGCTTATACTGCTTCTCTTGCGAGGTTAATTTTCTTATCATTAGTTGACCTAGTTACGGGACGTGTTGCAATTAACAATCTTTCAGGACCGGTTGGTATAGTTAGTGTTATAGGCGATGCGGTATCTATTGGCTTAGAACCATTGTTGATGGTTCTTGCACTATTAACGGTAAACCTTGGTGTTTTTAACCTTTTGCCGGTGCCTGCACTCGATGGCGGTAGACTTTTCTTTTTGTTAATTGAAACTATTGCACGTCGCCCAATACCACAAAAGTATGAAATTGCAATAAATGGTGTGAGCTTTATTCTTTTAATGGGTTTGATGTTGTTTGTTACCTTTAACGATGTTACGAGGTTATTTGTACAATGACGAGAGTAGTTAAAGTTAGGGATACTTTGATTGGTGGTGGTTCAGCTATAACAGTTCAATCAATGTTATCCTATCCGCCTAATGATATTGCGGCAAATGTTAATCAGGCAATTGAACTTGAAAAAACTGGCTGCGACATTATAAGGATAGCTATACCGGATTCTGATGCAATAAACACCTTAACAGCAGTTAAGCAAGCTGTTAGCCTTCCTATAGTGGCTGATATTCATTTTGATTATAAGTTAGCTTTACTATCGGCAAAAGCAGGCGTTGATAAGATAAGAATTAACCCGGGGAATATTGGTGGGGTTGAACGTATTAAGGCTGTTGTAGAAGCTTGCGGCTCAAATGATATTCCAATTAGAATAGGTGTTAATAACGGAAGCATAGAAAAACATCTCGCAGAAAAGTTTGGAGATGATAGAGCAGGAGCACTTGTTGAGAGCGCTCTTTCGCATGTTAAACTATTAGAGAATGAACACTTTAAAGATATTGTAATTTCCGTTAAATGCAGTAGTGTTCCGCTAATGATAGATGCCTATAGAAGGATATCAAAGATTGTAGACTACCCATTACATCTTGGTGTAACAGAGGCAGGAACACTAATGCAATCACTATGTAAATCATCACTTGGTATTGGAAGCCTTTTACTTGATGATATTGGCGATACCATTAGAGTTTCACTTACCGGAGATGTTTGTGATGAAGTTAGAGCTGCACGTTTAATATTACGTTCGGTTGGTAAATCGGTTGCTGGTGTAGAGCTTATAAGCTGTCCTACCTGCGGACGAACTCAAATTCCGCTTATCGAAATTGCGAAAAATGTTGAAAAAAGATTAGAGCATATTAAGGAACCTATAAAGGTTGCTGTTATGGGATGTGTTGTTAATGGACCGGGCGAAGCAAGTGATGCTGATATAGGCATTGCAGGAGGTAAAGATTCTGCGGTGTTATTTAAAATGGGTGAGCGGATACGAACCATCAAGGGTGACATAGTATCAGAGCTAGTAAAGGAAGTTGAGAGTATTGCGGGAATATAATTTTTTTTGTGACATATTTGGAGAATGGCTTTCAGATGAGCTTTCCTCTTCGTTGTGCCATAGTATTTTAAATAGAGTAATGATTGACGCACAAAAGGGACTTGTTGAAATATACATATCTACCCAAACACCTATGTCAACAACCTTAATTCTAAACACACAAAAAGCTTTAAGCGTTGCATTTGCCGGCCAAATCATAACCATTAAAAATTTAATTCCTAAAGATGCAGTAACCCCTGAGTCGATTCAGTTATTTTGTGAAGAGTTAGCAACTAGTGGTATTGCGATTAACGGCTTTTTAGCCGATACTCCACCTACTGTTAGTGATGATAAGGTTACAATATATTGCTGTATTAATTTTGAGCTATTAAAGACACAAAACTTTTGTGAAGAGCTATCTGAGCTGATTTTCAATAAAACTGCTTGGCAACCGGCGATAGAACTGCAACTAATTGAGGATGGAGATTCAAAAAAGCGTTCAAAAAAAACAGTCTCCAATTCTTCAAACACTCCCCCATGGGAGCAGTCAAACTCAAATAAACCAATTCCGCCTCAAAAGCCGATACAAAATAAAGGGGCTAAGAGAAAAACTTCAAAACAATTTATAATACCAAATATTGAAGGTCTTAATGTTGCATCTGATGAAGGTGAGCTACTTTGGGGCAAAATGTTTAAACCAACTTCTTTAATTCCGGTATCCCAGGTAGGTGAACAGGTTGGTAGGTTAATGATATATGGTGATGTTTTTGATATAGAGTTATTTGAAGGCTATAAAAAGGTATTAACCATATTAATTACAGATGGAACAGGGAGCTGTAAGCTTAAAATAATAGCTAAACCTGAAAATGATAACAGATTGCCTGATGTAAAGGTTGGCGATACTATTTTTGTTAAGGGCGACTGTAGCTTTGATGAACGTTGGGAAAAAGATTACATCCTCTACCCTTCAGACATCATCAAGGTTGAACGAACGAAGCGGTTAGATACTGCTGAGGAGAAACGGGTTGAATTGCATCTACATACCAAGATGAGCTCGTTAGATGCATTAATCTCGCCAAAAGAGTTAATTAAATTAGTATCCGGATTAGGGCATACAGCTGTTGCTATAACCGACCATGGAAACTGCCAGGCATTTCCTCAAGCCATGCTAGAGGTTGATAAACTAAGAAAAGAAGGAAAGGAATTCAAGCTCATATATGGCCTTGAAGGTTATTTTGTTGCGGATGAGAAATCCTTTGAAGGTGTGGATAATAATGATAAAAAGTCTCGAACATATCATATTATACTTCATGCAAAAACCCAAACCGGATTATTAAATCTATATAAAATTATCTCTAGAAGCCATCTTGACCATTTTCACAAACGCCCCAGAATACCAAGATGGCTGCTTGATAAACATCGTGAGGGTCTTATTGTAGGTTCTGCCTGTGAGGCCGGAGAGCTTTATCAGGGAATAGTAGACGGTATCCCCTACTCTTCATTGGTAGATATTGCATCCTATTACGACTTTTTAGAAGTTCAACCCCTCATGAACAATGAGTTCATGATACGAAATGGAATTGTTAGTGGGGTTGAAATATTAAAGGAAAATGTAAGAACGATAGTAAAGTTAGGAGAACAACTCAATATTCCTGTTATTGCTACCGGTGATGTTCATTTTTTTAACAAAAAGGATTCAATCTATCGAACAGTATTAACTGCGGTTAAATTTAAGGATGCCGACCTCCAACCACCACTTTATTACAGAACAACAGATGAAATGCTTGCTGAATTTGATTACCTAGGCACGGAGAAAGCTTTTGAAGTTGTTGTAAAAAATCCAAATAATTTAGTAGAACAGGTTGAGGATTTAAGGGCGATACCAAAAGGTACATTTACCCCAAAAATTGAAGGAGCTGAAGAAGAGCTTATTCAACTAACCATGGATGGAGCTAAACAAATATATGGTGAACCTCTTCCGAAAGACATAGAGGAACGACTAGAAAGAGAGTTAAATAGTATAAATAAGCATGGATTTGCTGTTCTTTACATAATTGCTCAAAAGCTGGTTAAAAATTCGGTAGATAATGGTTATCTAGTTGGTTCACGTGGTAGCGTTGGTTCTTCTGCGGTTGCATTTTTTGCCGGAATTTCGGAAGTAAACTCTATACCTCCACACTATATTTGTAATGACTGCTTTCACTACGAGCTAACTCCCGAGGTAAACTCAGGATTCGATCTTCCACCGAAGGATTGTCCAAATTGTGGTAAACCATTATATGGTGATGGACATGACATCCCATTTGAAACTTTTCTTGGTTTTAACGGAGATAAGGCCCCCGATATTGATCTTAACTTTTCTGGTGAATATCAAGAGAATGCTCATAAATATACAGAAGAGCTATTTGGTAGTGAATATGTTTTTAAGGCAGGTACAATTTCATTACTTCAGGACAAAACTGCATATGGGTATGTTAAAAAGTATCTTGAAGAGCGACAAATGTCGGTAAGTAAGGCAGAGGAAATAAGGCTTGCTAAAGGCTGTGTTGATGTTAAAAAAACAACCGGCCAACATCCCGGTGGAATGGTTGTTGTTCCATCAGGATATGAAGTTGAAAATTTTACCCCGGTTCAACATCCTGCTGATAGTAAGGAAAAGGGAGTTGTTACTACTCATTTTGAATTTAAATATTTACATGACACAATATTAAAGCTTGATATTCTTGGTCATGATATGCCTACTATTTTTAAACATCTTTCAGATATAACCGGAATATCCATGTCGGATGTCCCTATGAATGATGCTGATGTTATGTCGCTACTTATATCTCCTGAGATGTTAAACTTAACAGAAAAGGATATTGATAGTAAAACCGGAACTTTTGGCATACCGGAACTTGGAACTAACTTTGTTCGTAATATGCTTATTGCAGCTCAGCCTAAAACCTTTAGTGATTTAATCCAGATATCCGGATTATCACACGGTACCGATGTTTGGAACGGAAATGCTGAAGACTTAATAAAAAATAACGTCTGCACAATTGCGGACGTTATCGGAACCCGTGATAGTATCATGACAGAACTCATTAAAAAAGGTGTTGACAAGGCGATGGCCTTTAAAATAATGGAATGGACTCGTAAGGGACAGGCAAAAAAGAACTTTACTACCGAAATAGAGTCAATGCTACGTAGCTGTAACGTTCCCGAGTGGTATATCGAAAGCTGTAAAAAGATACAGTACATGTTCCCTAAAGCTCATGCTGTTGCTTATCTAATTGCAGCTGTTAAGCTTATGTGGTTTAAGCTATATCATCCACTTCAGTATTACTCTGTTATCTTCACTGTTCGAGCTGCCGAGGTATTTGATTATGAATCCGCAGTAGGTGGAATTTCAGTTACACTGCGCAGATATGATGAGCTTAAAAGAAAGATAGAGCAAGAAAAGAAGGCTAAAGATGTAGAACTGTTTACCATGCTTCAAAATATACGTGAGATGCTAAAAAGAGGTTATGAATTTTTACCAATTGAACTACATAAGAGTCATGCAACCAAATATTTGATAGAGGATGGTAAAATTCGGTTGCCATACATATCACTAAGTGGCCTTGGTATAACAGCAGCAAACGAACTATATAGAGTTTGTAATGAACATGATGATTTCCTTTCGGTTGAGGAGGTTGCTCAGGAGGCAAAACTCTCCTCTACCGTTGTTGCAAGACTAGTTGAGATAGGAACCTTGGCAGGCCTACCTGAAACTAGCCAGGTTAGTTTATTTTAAAATTACCATTCTGCTATACTTCCATCATCGGTTCTACAGAGTGGGTTTTTCCAGTTATGCCCCTTCTCTGCCATCTCCTTTACCTTCTCTTCATTAATTTCTATTCCAAGACCCGGTGCGGTTGGGCGGTCTATATGTCCATTATTAAACTTAAATACCGATTTATCTTTTAGATAGTCTAATAGATCAGAGCCTTGGTTATAATGAATACCGAGGCTTTGCTCCTGTATAAATGCATTTGGAGTACAGAAATCAAGCTGAGTACAGGCGGCTAACGCAATAGGTCCTAGCGGGCAATGCGGAGCAACAGCGACATCATAAGCCTCCGCCATTGCAGCAATCTTTTTGCATTCTAATATACCACCGGCATGGCTTAGATCTGGTTGAACTATGTCAACTCCACCTCCGGTAATCAAATTTTTAAAGCCCCAACGGGTATAGTTTCGCTCTCCTGTGGCAATAGGTGTTGCAGTATGCCTCCTTAGCTCAATAAAAGCTTCTTCGTTTTCAGTTAGAACCGGTTCTTCAATAAACATAAGTTTGTATTGTTCCAACTCCTGCATAAGCATTCTTGCCATAGATTTATGTATTCTTCCATGAAAATCTATTGCAATATCAAGTTTGTAACCCAAAGCCTCTCTTATGGAAGCAACTCGTTCACTCACCTCATCTATATGTTTATAACTATCTATCCATTTGATCGGAGGCGTGGCATTCATTTTAACTGCAGTATAGCCTATATCATACATCTCCTTTGCTTGTTGAGCAACCTCGCTGGGGTTGTCCCCCCCTATCCAGCAATAAACCCGAAGTTTTTCCTTAACTGCTCCGCCTAAAAGCTCATATACAGGGGCATTATAATATTTCCCTTTAATATCCCATAGTGCCTGTTCGATACCGGACATAGCGCTAGTTATTACCGGCCCTCCGCGGTAAAAAGTGCCTCTATATACTGTTTGCCATATGTCCTCTATGTCGCCTGCATTTCTACCTATAATATATTCACTCATTTCTTTTACTGCTGCTGCAACAGTATCGGCTCTACCCTCAACTATAGGCTCACCCCAACCAACAATTCCAGACTGCGTTGTTATTTTAGTAAATAACCAACGTGGTTCTACCTTAAATAACTCTACACTTTTAATCTTCATTTGATTATCCTTTCTTAGACTCAAAATTATACTAGTTTTAATTTTAAGCTATATGTTCTATAATGTCAACATACATATTACAATGCAACATAATACCTTAACAGCATATATTTAAATACTAATTGAATAATAATATTTATCATGATATAATAATATAAAACTTGAAAGGATATGATATATGATTAATGTTGGTATTAAAGGAGAAAAAGAAACATCTGTTAACAACTCAAACACTGCAAAAGCTATGGGGAGTGGTGATTTAGAAGTGTTTTCAACACCCTGTATGATTGCACTCATGGAGTCGGCTTCAAACGATAGTGTAACCAGTTATTTAGATGAGGGACAAGGAACAGTTGGAACCTTAATTAACATAAAACATCTAGCAGCAACTCCGCTTGGTATGAAGGTTTGTGCTAAAAGTGAACTTAAAGAGGTTGATGGAAAAAAGCTTGTTTTTGAGGTTAAAGCCTATGATGAAGTTGGCCTTATTGGTGAAGGAAAACATGAACGTTTTATTATTAATAACGATTCGTTTATGCAAAAAACTAACGCTAAAGGTTAAAATCAAACCTTTTATTCCTAATTAATAGATATAAAAATACTGTCGTAGTTGAAATTAATCAGCCACGACAGTATTATTTTATAGTTATAAGGTAGGGTTAGAATTTACCTGCAGTAGCAGCTTCTTCAATGCGTACTGCTACAGCAACTGTCATTCCAACCATTGGGTTGTTTGCTGCACCAATAAGTCCCATCATTTCAACATGAGCAGGCACA
>CAYJBH010000010.1:0-75962 GCA_964368625.1 uncultured Oscillospiraceae bacterium | reverse complement strand
TAGTTAGATGGGTAAATGATTTCCGTATCGCAGGTCCTGATGCACTTCGAGAAAAGAGTAAAGGACGAAAGCCGATTATGCCAAAACCTAAACAAATAGAGAATATAGATGAAAATGCTAAATATTTAAAGCAACTTGAAGAAGAAAATTTAAAACTTAGAATAGAGAATGCCTATTTAAAAGAATTGAGGAGGCTACGTTTAGAGGAAGAAGCTCTGAACACAAAGCGAGAGTTATCCATAGCCTCCGAGGAGAATTCAGATTAAAGGATATTCTCGCAGTATTAAAGTTTCCAAAAGCAACATATATGTACTGGCAAAAGCGATTTGAAAAAGAAAATCCAGATAAAGAATTAGAAGAAAAAATCCTTGAAATTCGCAGTGAACACAAAGATTTTGGATATCGCAGAACTTTTCATTCTGATAGAGGTTGGGCTTATCAAATGAAGTCTTACTCTAAAACCATTAAAGAAAACAACATATTTCAAAGCATGTCACGCAAAGGAAATTGCCTTGATAATTCAGTGATGGAAAATTTCTTTGGAATTTTAAAGCAAGAAATTTATTATGGCAATACTTTTTTTAGCTTTGAAGAACTAAAATTAGCAATAGAAAATTATATTTATTATTACAATTACAAAAGAACAAAACAAAAGCTTGGTTACTTTAGTCCTGTGGAATACAGGCTAAAACATCAAGCTGCATAAAAATAGTGTAGCAACATCAGTCACTACACTATCAAGTCTAACTTTTTGGGGTCACATCAAAACTAAAATATGCTTCAGCGGTTTTTGTATGATTCCCTACGATTTAATAAGAATCTCATTTCGTATTTCATGATAGCTATTAAGCATAGACTTTAACAGCTCCGGAGTGTTCAGTTCATATGGACATCGATTTTTGCATGCACCACAGTTAATGCAGTTATTAATCCTGTTCATACTATTTGCATATTCATCGGTTATAAGGTTTTCTGTGGGTGAGCGCCTAAGAAGTTCTTTTATTCTTGCGGCCATTGGTATATTAATATCTGCAGGACATGGCAGGCAGTATCCGCAACCGCGGCAAAAATTTCCTACAAGGTCTTTTCTATCGGCCTCAATTACCGCTCTAATCTCATCGTCGATACGAGGGTTTTCTGCGGTTAAGGCAATCCACTCGTCCAATTCACACTGACGCTGAATGCCCCAAATAGGAACTACGTTAGGATAGTTTTGCATAAAGGCATAACAAGCCCTAGCGTTGGTTAGCATTCCACCAGAGAGCCCCTTCATAACGATAAAGCCAACGTCAAGCGCTGCACATTCATTAACAATATCGATATCACTTTGTGAAGCAAGATGGCTAAATGGAAACTGCAGTGTTTCAAAATTTCCGGTTCTTATTGCCTTAAGTGCAACATCTCCTCGGTGATTTGTTATCCCGATATGGCGAACATACCCCTTCTTTTTTGCTTCTAACGCAGCCGCAAAGGCACCATCTGGATCGTTAATATCAGGTATAAGGGCAGGGTTATGAAACTGGATAAGATCTATATAGTCGGTTTGCATACGCTTTAAGCTTAGTTCAATGTGTGCTAACGCCCCCTTCTTATCGGTTGCTGCCGTTTTGGTTGAGATAATAACCTTATCTCTTATACCTTTAAAGGCAATACCAAGCTTTTCTTCACTGTCGGTATACCCGTTAGCAGTATCAAAGTAGTTAATTCCCTGCTCGTATGCACTTTTAACTAAACGTACAGCCTCTTCTGTTGAAAGTCGTTGTATTGGAAGTGCTCCAAATGCAGTTTTACTAACCATGAGGTTGGTTCGTCCTAATTTAATTTTATCCATTTATATAACCTCGTTATTTAAACATTCCTTTTCTTGTGAGTATAAGTATAACGGTTAGGCTTACAGCAACTGTTATTGCAACCGGTGCCCACCAAAAATCGTCAAACGGCATTCCGTGCTCTATATTCATTCCGTATAAACCGCCTATTACGGTAGGAACGGCAGCAACCAGTGTAATTGAGGTAAGTGTTCGCATGGTTATATTAAGGTTGTTAGAGATAATCGAAGAATATGCATCCATAGTGCTGTTTAGTGTTCTGGTATAAATAATACACATCTCTCTGGCTTGACTTGTTTCGATTATAACATCATCTAGGATATCACGGTCCTCTTCATACATCCTAAGAACTCGGCCACGAGAAATTCTATTTAGCATAAGCTCGATACTTTTTAGGGAGGTAGAGAAGAAAACAAGAGACTTTTCGATACCGAGAAGGCTGATAATCTCTTTGTTTTTTAATGATTGCTTAAGCTGTTTTTCTGTATATCCTGTCATCTTGTCTATCTCCTTAAGATAAACAAGGTATTTTTTTGCTACGCGATAAAGAAGCTGCAAGGTAAACCGAGTCTGCATATGAGTTGAAACAGTTCTGTTAGTTCCTTGAGAAAGCTGTGAAATGAAGCTATGTTCCTTTAATGAGATAGTTACGATATATTTCTTAATGAAAATGATAGACATAGGTATTGTAGTGTAAGGCACCGAACCTTCATCAGAGTCATCGGTGGTGGGAACGTCAACAACTATTAGGGTTTGGTCGTCTTCAATATCAATACGTGAGGTTTCTTCCGGGTCGATTGCAGATAAAATGAAGTCTTCTTCTATTCCAATAATATTAATAAGGTAGTTTACATCGTCAGCAGAAGGAGAGATAACATTAATCCAACAGTCATTACTTAGTTCCGGCTGAACACAGGTAACTCCGTTAACAGTTTTTAATATCTCAATCACAAAGAGGCCTCCTTGCATTATAACACCTAATAACATTATAATGGATTAAGAGGGTATAAGTCAATAATTAATCTTATCTAATAATTTAAGTACCCTTGGACGATTATATCGCTGGGTAATTGCACAGGGGAAGTTAATTACTACAGCATAGATAAACATATATAGAATAACCTCGGGTGGGCAGAACAACCCAAAAAGTATAAAAGGTGGTATTGCCAACAGATGGATAAGCTCTGCACGGCAAGATTCACAGAGGTAATAGTTTAGTGTTTCTTTAGAGTAGTTATTTAATCTTTTCTTTTTTAATCCTATTCCTGTTATTGCACTGCCGTCCGGCAGGTATTTTTTCCAGAGTTTAATCTTAAAATATTTTTCGTATATCATTCCATTCTGCTCAAATTTATAGCAGCGGAAGATTAAGTTATTTGGTGTAAAAAAACTCTTCGGCATAGCTCTAACGCTTGTGGCTAATAAAACTTGAATAATCGGCCATATAATAAAGCATAAGGCAATCGTTATTTCCTGTGGTAAAAACACAATTTGCATAATATTGTCCTTGCCCTTAATGTTTAGTAGATAGATTTATACTTCTGCCACGCCATATCACTGCAATATTTAATAGCTTTTTTGTAACAGAAACAGCAAAAATCCCAAAAAAGGAGAGTAGAAGTAATGGGTAAAATAACGTAGTTAACAACCTGAAATTGCCTATTTTAAGTGAAACAGACCATAATACCACAACCCATAAACAATAACTCAACAAAACTGCGAAAAAGGAGTATATATCGGGCGAGAAAATAGTTTGAGCGAAAAAAAGTATCGAGGCAGACATTCCTGTAATCCACAAGAAGGTAAGAATAAACAATAATGGTGATGTATAACCTGCACCGCTTGAAATGTTTTTCGTCCAACCTTGCAACAATGATTTAATACCGTCAGGGTACATTCGAAAGGTTATGCAGTCGCCTCCGGTTTTTACACAAAATTTATAACCAAGACGGGTAAGCTGTTTTCCAAGCTCCATATCGTCTACTATAGAATCAACAGCACAACGATGGCCACCAATTGCGTTGTATACTCTTTTTTCCATTAGAATTACCGGTCCATATAATCCTGCTACATCAAGCTTAACAGCGCAACTGCTTCCGTTAGAACCAAGCTGAATCATATTGAAAAAATAACTTATGTTTTCATACCATTTACCTATAGTATGATAGGGCTGAACCGAGATGGTTTGCCTATCCTTATCATACTGAGCTAACAGAATTTTGATTGCATTTGTAGATAGCCTAACATCGGCATCCAAAAATAATAGCAGTTCGCCTTTTGCAATGTCGGCACCTTTTTGGCAGGCAACTGCCTTACCATTTATGCAACATCGAGCATTAGAGGAGACAAGAACAACATCCTTGAAGCCGGAAACAACCTCCTTTGTGTTATCACTGCTCTCATCATCAACACAGATAATCTCATCAACGGTATAACTTTGATGTTTAAGGCATTTTAGTAGTTCGCTAATGTTTTTTGATTCGTTGCGAACAGGTATTATTACTGAAACACTACGTTTTTTTGGATCTAACTTAATTTCTTTAGCTATGATTAGCTGTGGAATTTTATAGAACAAAACTAACATTGAGGCAATTCCTACTATGGTTAGAACAAGATAGTACATCTATTTTACCCTCTTAATAATAAAACGAGCTCATCTACAGGCTTTGTCGGCGGCAAGCCGACCTGTTATTATGCTTACAGGAAGTCCGGCTGGGCTGAATGACCACATTCCGGCTCTGTAAATATTGTTGTACTTAGTGTTAATCGATTTAGATATAGCAGTAAAGTTGGTAACAGCTGAAATGGGGTTGGCAGAGTGGCTCCAACCGGTAATTGCACCATCATCGTTTCCGGTGTTTTTTTCTATTGTTAACGGTGTGGCACAACGACTAAACACAACCGTTCTTTTTAGTCCGAGAATCAACTCTGCTTCCAACAACCTTATTATCTCACTTGTGCATAAAGAGATAAACTTGTCATAAAGCCCCTTTTCTCTTATGTTTTTTGTTAAATCGTAGCTGAAAAGTGTTCCTACCGTAAGGGTGCAGTAGCCATGTGGCGCTAGCGTATTGTTGTGAACGGTTGGGCAGGAAATTTCATATGTTGTTAACCTTAGGTAATCTTTAACATAACTGAATAGTTCTGCTTCATCTGCATTTACATCGGGATATTTTAGCGATGAAAGTCCGTCGGTAATATAGGTGTAAAACATGTGGGAACCACACAGCCGTTCTATCAACTGAGGTGTAAGTTTGGCTGCAATATATAGGTTGAGAATAGAGTCGCTTCCCCGTTGAGTTTTGTTATACTCCACACCTGAATTTATGGCAGTATTAAACGCCTTTTCGCTGCAACTCCATACTAAATTTTCATACCTAATATTTTTATTGCAAGAGGTGGTTATAGTTTTAGTATCAGCATCTACCGCGCTAACATTCGTGTTAACACATACCTTGCCACCACCATTTTCTATATAGCTTTTGATAGATTTAACCAGCCCAAGTATTGATTCGGTGGGATAATAGTAATCCCTATATAGGTAAAAATAGCCAAGTGAAAAAAATGCCGGCGAGTCGGTGAAAAAATGTTGAATTACCATATCGACCAGTGATTGATTTTCGGTTAAAGCAAGAAGTTTTTTTCTAACCGAAATGCGGGACTTGTTTATTCTGTAAACCGTTTTAAGATAACTGCCTATCCAGGGAAGTATAGATTGCAATAATCGTATAGGGTTTCCCCAAAACGGCGAAAATAAAGGGTTTTCTACCCCGTATAATACCTTCATATCATAGGAGATGGAATTAATAATTTCAATAATATTGTCAATGCTTTGCTTTTCTTGCGGAAAAAGTGAAACAAGCATTTTTCTATAGTTTTCTACTCCACATTGTGAGCTTATTAATACCGATTGCTTGGCTATTCTTATTCTTACCTCACTTTTTTTTAGTTCTGAAGTTATTCCCAATGTTTTTAACATGGGTAAGAGTGTTCCGGCATTTTCCAGAGCACGTATACCGACATCAAAATAAAAATCATCCTGCCAAAACCCTGAAGCAAGCCCGCCGACTTCATGTTCTTTTTCACAAAGCAAAACAGATTTGCCGCTTTTTACCCCAAAAGCTGCAGCGGTAAGTCCGGCAATACCACCGCCTACCACAACCATATCATAGCTGCTTTTATCAATGTTATTTATCATACCATTAGTGTCCTTGTATGTAGCTCTGTTAATTTAAGTATTAACAACAATTCAATAACTAAAACAATAAATTGGCCTAAAGTAAATTGTTGCATTGATTTTTTAAGAAGTTGATGCTATACTTTATACTAATTATTAGTGAAAAATGAGTATGGTTTATACTATGATATATTTAAGTTTACTGTGCCCTTATTAAAAATAGAATTGAATAATTCTTTTACCTTAAGAAAGGAATGTCCATTAAAATGATAATAGACTTTCATACGCATATATTTCCCGATGAGCTAGCCCCAAGAGCAATGAAGGGGCTTTTAAAGCATTGGGTAGATCAACCTATCGATCCGGTTACCGATGGAACAAAAGCTGGATTAATTGCCGAGATGGATCGTACCGGTGTCGATATTTCGGTAATAGCACAGATTGCGACAAGGCCGAGCCAAACCGAGGCCGGTTGTCGCTTTGCGGCGGAAATAGCCGACGATAGAATAATTCCTTTTGGTAGTGTAAACCCATATAGTGACGACTATCGCAGGGATATAGATCTTATAGTTTCCTATGGACTTAAAGGGATTAAGCTTCATGCCGAGTATCAAGAGTTTATCGTTAACTCTCCCGAGATGCTAAGGATATACGATTATGCTTTTGAAAAGGGATTAATAATTCTACAACATAGTGGTTTTGACATAGCTTATCAACCCCCATACCGCTCTACACCCGCCATGTTTGCGGATGTTATGCGGCAGATGAAGGGTGGTGTCATGGTTGCAGCACATCTTGGTGGAGTAAAGATGTGGGATGAGGTTTTAGAGCTGCTTTGCGGAACCGATATATATCTTGATACCTCGCAGGGAGTAGATTATTATACTAAAAAGCAGTTTATCGACATAGTTAATGCACATGGGGCAGACAAGATACTGTTCGGAACCGATTCACCATGGGGAAGTGCAACAAGAGAGTGCAAAGGAATACTGTCCTGCAATTTTACTGCAGAACAAGAATATTTAATATTTGAAGGTAACGCAAAAAGAATACTGGATCTTTAAAGTCAAACCAATTTAAATCCCATATAGTTCGGTTGTTAAAATTCTGTTCAACTGCGGTGAATGAGGGAGGTTTTGGCCACTGAGATGTGTGGCGATTAAATAAAATTTTACCGATGCCGTCTTTGTATGAATTTTAAAGTGGTTAAGCTATAACTCTAACTCACGTTTTTTAAGAACCCTTTTAAAGGTATAGTTAAATATTAATGCAGTGGTGATCGCCGCGAGAACGTCTGCAATCGGCTCTGCAAGGAAAACAGCCATTACCTGATCATCAAAAAAGTTTGGCAGTATAAATATCAACGGAATAAGCAATATAATCTTTCGGTTTATTGCGGCTATTGCCGATTGTTTGGCACAGCCAAGTGCAAGAAACGTCATCTGGCAGGCCATCTGTATGCCAAATACCAAGGTGCCCGACATATATATTCTAAGAGCAAATCTTGAATACTCTATAAGTTCGGCATTATCGGTAAAAATTATGGCAAACAGCTGTGGGGCCGCCATCATTACCGTCCACATAATTATGGTGAAGCCTATTGCCGAAAAGAGTAGAACCTTAAAAACTTTGCGAACCCTGTCGAGGTTGCCGGCACCAAGATTATAGCCGGTTATCGGTTGAGCACCCTGAGATAAGCCCTGCAAAGGCAGTATAACAAGCTGCATGGCGGAGGAACAGATGGTCATAGCCCCAACAGCTAAATCGCCGCCATATCTCAGTAAAGAGCTATTAAAGCTGATTATGGTTACGCTCTCGGTTATCTGCATAATAAATGGAGAGAATCCAAGTGCTAGGCAGGGCATTAAAATTTTAAAATCGAGAGTCATATTTTTAGTATTAATTCTCAAGTTGCTGTGACGGCTAGCAAGAAAGCCTACAACAAAAAGTGCGGAAAGGCATTGAGAGATAACGGTAGCGAGTGCTGCACCCTGAACTCCCATTTCAAAAACAAAAATGAATATAGGGTCTAGGATAATGTTCGCAACAGCGCCAATAATCACGGTTAACATGCTTATTCTCGTAAAACCCTGTGCAGTTATAAATGGATTAAGGCCGAGAGCCAGCTGAACAAAAATTGTTCCTAATGAATATATGCTAAGATAGTCGTAGGCATAGGTAATGGTGTCCTCGCTTGCCCCGAAAATAAACAGAAGCTGTCTCCCAAAAATTAAAAAGAAAACGGTAACGAGAATCGAGATAATCAACAGTGCGGTAAAACTTGAACCAAGAACCTTTTCTGCATTTTTAGATTCTCCGGCGCCCATAAATATCGAGGCGCGCGGTGCACCGCCAAAACCTATTAATAATGCAAATGCAGATATTATAAATATAACAGGCAAACAAACCCCAACGCCTGTTAACGCGAGAGCACCAACGTCCGGTATTCTACCTATGTACATTCTATCCACAAGAGTGTATAACATGTTAATAAGCTGTGCAGTGATGGTTGGGATTGCCATCTTAAAAAAAAGTCTACCGACAGGTGCGGTAGCGAGTATACTGGTATCCTTAACTGTGTTTTTTATTGTCAATTTCTTTGTTCCTAGTGCATTCTGTTAAATATTATACAACATATAAACCGTTACAGTCAAGCAAAGAATGGACAGAGGTAATGCTTGTCAATAAAATTGTAAAAATTTGTATTATTATTGAAAAATATGTTTATTTGTGATATACTTGCTATAAATTTAGTATGTGGTAATCATAAATAATGGGTTATATTAAAATGAAAAAGGTTATTGTTTTATTTAGCATAGCAATTTTTCTATTAACCGCCTGCTCTAAAACACCGGAGGAACTCTACGCAGAGCAGCTTGACCTTGGGATACGTTATCTCAGCGAGAGTAACTACGAAGAGGCTATCGTTGCCTTTGAGGCGGCTATTGTTATAGACCCTAAAAATCCTGTTGCATATATTGAAATTGCCGATGTTTATGTTGAGCAGGGTGATATTGTTGGTGCGGTTAGATTTTTAGATGAATCGATACAAAACATCAAAAACCTACCGGCTACCGATGAAGATATCGAGAATCAAACCACCCCGGAGGAGCTGGAAGATACTTTAGCCGAACAGAAAGAAACCGTTTATGATAATTTACCGGATGAAGAAAAGTTATTGCTCAATAACGAGGGGATATACGGCAATGCCGAGGAACAAAAGGAGGCAGAATACCCAAGATTACCGTTAGATGCGCCCGAGATGGAAGAATTAAATCTCTATATTTATCAAATAAACGTAAATTTTTCCTCACCCGGAATGCCGGTGTTTGATTCTATAGAAAACGCAGATGCTAACTTTTTGTTAGGGAATGCCCTCATATTTACCGAAGGTGTAGATAGAGTTCATTACACGTTTACACCAATATCGGCACTAGAAAACAGTATACAAGAGCACATGACCCCTGATTTTAGCTTTGAAGATAACTTTGAATTTGTTGATATTGGGTGGCTACACGCCTGGAATGAAGAAGAGCAGGGCTATGAGACGATTCATACCGGTGGCTTTAACGAGTTTTTCAAATTTGAAATATTAGAGGCATTTTATACCGACGACAACAAACTGATGGTTTACACCTTAGAATATGCTACCTGGGCAGATAGCGGTTATGATGCAAGCTATGCGGATATCTATAACGATGGTGTTTTGGTGGGCAGAACCGATTACCTATATGATGAATATGAATACATCGGCGAGGAAACCACCTACACCATCGACCCAAGTGAACATGTTCGCCATCGATATGTTTTAATCCCTAAGGAAGACGGTGGTTACTACATTGAATCGAAAACATACCTTGAATAAATTTTCAATATTCACTAATAGAAACAAATATAAATTATCTCCGCCGAAGGCGGAGATATTGGAAATACCTCTTGCAAAGAATATCTTTGCATTTTGTACCCATGGCGCAAAAACCGATGTATTTCTCAGGCTGTTAGGTTCGGGTAATATAAATAATATTACCCGTTACTCAAATCAAAGATTTGAAACAGGTGCCCAAATTCTTTGAAAAATCACAACTTCGGCACAGTTGCGCCTCGTTAGGATTTTATAAATAACACGAACCTAACAGTACGAGAAATATTGTGGTTTTGTGTTTACACAAATGACGATGTAAGTCGGCAAACAATATTTCCAATAGCTCCGGCTTGCCGGAGATTATATAAATATAGCTCTACCTATTCAACTCCCCATACTCCTGCATAAGCTTAACATTCAACTTTTTTTTGCCGTCTTTAAGCATAAAGTAGGCTATTATCGCTGAAATTGAGGATAGTATCATTCCTGCAATCCCTACATAAAACATTAACTCACCGGTTGTAAATTCCATTACTAATCTCCCTTTATAACCAGCCGTGCTCCGTTAGCTGTTGCATTATCGTTTCAAGTTGTTGCATTTCGGAGTTTAGGCCTGTTTCGTTTGTGTTTTGTTCATAGAGTGAAATGGTATTGTTATAATACTGTTCAAACAATGAATAGTCTCGCTGCTCGTTGGGTAGGAGCGATTGCTTATCGGCTGTTAAAAATGCCATCTGCATATATACTCTGTAATCGCCCGGGAATAATTCTTCCATATCGGCTAATATTGTTTCTGCAGAGTCGAAATTATCTATTCGTTGATAAATTACGACCAGATTTTGCATAATATGAAAATGTGTAAAACCATCCTCAAGTATTAAAGAAAACAGCTCAATAGCCTTATCGTAATTTTCTACCGAATAGTATGCGTCTGCTAGGCGTTCTCTCATTTCATTTACCTGGTTTATGGGCAGATCATTCATCCGACTCTCGAGGAGATCTATCGACATCTGGTATTGTTGTTGCTGGCGATAAATGCTATCCATGCTATGAACAGCTCGATATATCAAGTAGCTATCGGTGGTGATGTTAAGAAGTGAATTATAGTTAAGTAATGCAGTGTCATAATCCTGTTGGGCCGAGGCAATTTCTCCCTTTAAAAGAAATGTTGAATCCTCATCTAATCCTAAAGATTGTGCCTGCTGCATTAATGAATTAGCCGAATCAAGGTCACCAACCTTTGCGTATGCTATTGCACAGTCGCGATAAAAGGCAGGATTGTCGTTAACATACTCTATAGCAATTCTAAAGCTATTTACCGCAGAACTATAGTTTGGGGAAATAGGATCGTAATAATAGCAGTTTGCAAGGATATAATGAATATCACCCATCTCATCGTTATATTCCGGTAGATCCTCTACCACCGTTGTGTTTAAAAACTGCAGGATAAGCTCACGACAACCTTCTATATCCCCACCATCGTACAACCGTTTAGCCATAGCGCTGTAGGGCTCGGGGCTGTAGGGTGAGAGCTGTGTTGCCTGTTCAAAAGAGGTCTTTGCTTCTATATCGTTTTCAATGTTATAAATGTAGGTATAAAACTCTGTGGTAGTCTCGGTATTCATCAAATTTCTTCCCGCTATAGTTAAAAACAGCGAAAGGACAAAAACAGCGGGAATAATGGTGGCACATAGCATCCTATTTAGCTGTAATATCCGCCATCTTTTATCATGCTCATGTATGTTTTTCACAGCCGTAAGCAAAACCGACACCGAAGAAAACCTTTCGGATGGGTTTTGTTTCATGCACTGTTCTAAAACAAAGATAATCCCCTGGCTAAACCGACCAACCTTAGAAATCGGAACAGTTTCCACCGCCTTATTAGGCGGTCTAACACCGCTAAGCATATGGTAAATTGTTGCTCCAAGGCTGTAAATATCCGACCTAAACCAGTCTATGTTGCCGGAAGAGGTTAAAGGTTTTGAGCAATTATCTTGTGCACTGTGGGTAAATCGTTCGGTTAAATCGTCGCTTAACAGCTCGGTAGAATCGTCATCATTAATAGGTGGGTTATATGTTGGGTTATTTTGATTTATATGGGGTATATTGCCGTTTTTATACTGCTCGTAGATATCATACTGTTCGGGGGAAGTGTATCCAAGACTTCGGCTAATCATCCTTATATCGTTTCCGCTAACCAGAGCGGCATTAAAATCGATAAGGCAGACATCGCCGTTTGGCATTAACATTATGTTTGCCGGCTTTATGTCTCGATGGCACACACCTTTTTCATGCAACGCTTCTAAGGCCGTGGATAGTTGTAACAGCCATTTAACAACATCCTGTTGGCTAAATTTTATCTGCTTTGCAAGAACCTTATCAAGGCTTTCACCTTCGATGTATTCCATTACGGTGAAAATTCTGTTGTTTTCTGAAAGAAAATCGTATACCTGAGGTAGATAAGGGCTCTTAACATTCTTTAAGGCCTCTACCTCGTTTCGTTGAGTTTCAATGTCATGTTGCGTTCCGCTACGCAACTCCTTTATAACAACATGCATCTGTAATCTCTGGTGCCAAGCTTTATAAACTACACCGCCACCGCCGGATCCCAGTTCATGCTCAATTCGATATGTGATGTCTGACAGGATAGGAATATTATCAGCCATGATTCTCCTTGTTGGTTTAGCTTTTTTTGTAACCTGATGCTAAAAAACCGACTCTGTTTTTGATGAAGTATCGCTGCTGTTGTGTTCGCTGTTGAATAATGCTACAGTATCATCAGGGGCTGATAGATATGTAATCCTCAAACGTTCTCTACCTAGAGTAATTATGTCATCATGATTAATTTTCTGGGCAGAATCTAAAGGCATACCGTTTAGTAGAGCTATGTTTTGTTTACTAAGATTAATAATAACCGGACCGTTGACGCCGGAAAGAATTTTACAATGCTCACGAGAAACGCTTTTATCAAGAAGTCTTACATCACACTTTTCAGCACGCCCAATTAAAAGTGTGTTGGCTAATTTTAGCGACCAGTTTCTTGAGCCATCATCAGCACAGACTAAATGAATGTCGTATGGCAAGCTACCCGGTGTAGGTTCGTGATAAGAAACTGTAATGTCATCATCTAAGCTAGCAGAGCTGGAATTGACAGGAACGCGCCTAACCGGCTCTGCCGTAGAACGCTTTTTCCTTTTTTGTAATATAATTATAATGAAAATAATAATTAAAAGTAAAATCGAGGCAGATATGGCGAGATACAAGGGGTCTATTTCGGATAAAACAGGTGAAGAACTATTGGTGGAAACGACCTGGCTGCTAATTGCAATCTCGGAGGATGTACTCTCGTTTTTACCAACGGCTATCTCGACACCATTAAAGGTGGGGTATTTAATATCCATCTGATAAACACTCTGATCACCGATAAAGATATCGGTTTGTCTTGTAGTTCCATCAAGAAGTATATGGGGTATTTTGGCGGTAAGGTAGCTATAGGTTGAAACATCTAAGTTGCCAGACAGCAGTTCGATATCAGTTGTTGAATTAACGTTGTGATAAGATCCGCTTCCTGCCCGAACAAGTGCTGCTAATTCCTTGTTTTGCGTTTCAGTGTTTGAGGAAACTGCAATAATATCAATGGTGGAAACCCTGTTCTGAAGTGCCAACAATAGCTCTTCCTTGGTTATTCCGGTAGCAGTGTCGTCAACACCGTCGGTTAAGATAATAGTTCTTTGGTGAACTACCTTGTCTTGATGAACAGTATCTTCATTTAAAGTTTTATAAAGAGCATCGTATATAGCACTGCCGGCACCATCGAAAATAATTTTATCTAGTGAGGTTGCCAGTTCGTAACGATCGGATGTGGAAGGAATCAATACCTCGGAGGTATTATCGAATGCTATGATGGTGAAATATTCGTTAACAGGTTTTTTTTCTATTAATGAGGATAATAAGGCTAAGACTGATTCTCTATGTTCGTAAGGGATAGAGGTAGAGGTATCTATTAATATAGTTGTTAATATAACAGCGTTTTCGTCGGACAATAGGCCGTGAGATTCAGCTGTTACTTCGTTGTTTGATATAGATAAAAAAAGGCTACTGTCGCTTAATTTTGATGGGGAGACAATGGTAAGAGAATCTTCATTTATCGCGGCATGAGAAACAATAAAAGTTTCGTTCGGTGCAGTGGCAACAGCCTCTTCAGCTATAACCGTTATTGTTAAAAACGATAACAAAAAAATAATAGGAATAAAAACCTTAGGTAGAAAATAGTTACCATTCATCGCAAACTCCTATAGATATTAAAAATACATAATTATTCTAAAATATTTTATTCATGTTACCATAAATTGTCAAGGTTTGTCAAGATATTGTGAAGCAAATCCGACATATGTAAAAACACTGACAGCTTCAAAAAATAATATTAAACTTTGTTTCACAATCAGGTTTAAAGAGCTGCATGGCATAAGTTTTTCTGTTAGATAAAAACAAAGAATATATTTGCCGTATCGTTAATAAAAAAGCTGATAGGGTAATTAAAAAAACACTTGCAGAACAGGCGTTTTTATGATACAATATCGTTAAATAAATAACAGAATTTGTAATAAAATTAAGGAGAATGATAAGATGAACATGATGAACAAAAAAACTGTAGAGGACATTGATGTTAAAGGCAAGCGTTGCCTAGTACGTTGCGACTTCAACGTACCGATGAAAGATGGTGCAATAACCGACGATAAGAGAATAGTTGCCGCTCTTGATACCGTTAAATATTTAAAGGATAACGGTGCTAAGGTAGTTTTGTGTAGCCACATGGGTCGCCCGAAGGGTGAGGTTGTTGCTAAATATTCGCTTGCTCCTGTAGCGGCACGTATATCCGAACTGCTAAACTGCCCTGTAGCTATGGCTACCGACGTTGTGGGTGAAGATGCAGCTGCAAAGGTTGCCGCATTAAAGGATGGAGAACTTTGCCTGCTTGAAAATCTACGCTACCACAAAGAAGAGGAAAAAAACGATCCCGAGTTCAGCAAAAAGCTTGCAGCTTTTGCAGATATCTATGTTAACGATGCATTCGGTACGGCTCATCGTGCACATGCATCTACCGCAGGTGTTGCCGACTATCTCCCGGCAGTTTGTGGATACCTTATTGGAAAAGAACTTTCCGTTATGGGTGGCGCACTTGCAGAGCCTAAGCGACCATTTGTTGCAATTCTCGGTGGCGCTAAGGTTAGTGATAAAATTGGTGTTATTGAAAATCTCCTTGATAAGGTAGATACACTAATAATCGGTGGTGGTATGGCATACACCTTCTTTAAAGCACAGGGTCTTAAAATTGGTTCTTCTCTTTGTGAAGAAGATAAGGTTGAGCTTGCTAAAAAGATGCTTGAAGATGCAAAAACAAAGGGCGTTAATCTACTTTTGCCGGTCGACAACATTGTTGGTAATAAGTTTGCCGAGGATTGCGATATACAAACTGTTGATGATTTCCACATCGAAGATGGTTGGATGGGTCTAGACATAGGACCTGAGACACAAAAAAAGTTTGCCGATGCAGTTAAATCAGCAGGAACAGTTATCTGGAACGGACCGATGGGAGTGTTTGAGTGGTCACGCTTTGCCGAGGGTACAATTGCAGTTGCCAAAGCGGTTGCAGAAAGTAACGCAGTTTCAATTATAGGCGGCGGTGATTCAGCAGCGGCTGTAGAGCAACTTGGGTTTGCAGAAAAGATGACACATATCAGCACAGGCGGTGGTGCAAGTCTTGAATTCTTAGAGGGTCAAATCCTTCCGGGAATTGCCTGCTTAAACGATAAATAGTAACAATTAATAGGGGGAGGGAAACCTCTCCCTATATAGAATGGTAGAGACCCTAGAAAGTGAAATTCTAAGTAATTTTTACCGGCTTCTTTTTATAGTAAAGAGGATAGAATTTTACAACGCTATAAATGCCTTAATAAACCATATGGTAGGTAGATGCCGGGAAGAGGCAGATATCATTACGAAGGTTGATGAGCATTTATGGCAACACAATATAATTAGTTATAACATTAATAAGGAGCAATAATATGAACAAGGCAAAACGTAAAGTTGTCATTGCCGGCAACTGGAAGATGAACAAAACTCCATCCGAGGCTGCAGTGCTAATCGAGGAGTTAAAGCCAATAGCAGCTAAGGCTGACTGTGATGTAGTTATCTGCGTACCATATGTTGACCTTCCGGGTGCTGTAGCACTTTGTGAGGGAACAGGCATATGTGTAGGTTCTCAGAACGTACATTTTGAGGCAAACGGCGCATATACGGGCGAAATTTCTGCCTCTATGTTAACCGAACTTAAGGTAACACACGCTGTTATCGGTCACAGTGAACGTCGTCAATATTTCGCAGAGACAGACGAGACCGTCTGCCTACGTGCTACCGCAGCAGTAAAAGCAGGGCTTGTAGCTATCGTTTGCGTGGGTGAAACTTTAGAACAACGTGAAGCCGGCATAACAGAAGAGCTTATTGCACTTCAGATTAAGCGCGGCCTTTCAGGCTTCGATGCCGACATGATGAAGAACGTTATAATTGCCTATGAGCCGGTTTGGGCTATCGGTACCGGTGTAACAGCTACAACCGAGCAGGCTGAAGAGGTTTGTGCTTTTATTCGTGCAAAGCTAACCGAGATGTTTGGTTCAGCAACAGCCGACGCTACTGTTATACAGTACGGTGGCTCCATGAATCCAAAAAATGCCGCAGAGCTTCTTGATATGGAGAATATTGATGGTGGTCTTATCGGCGGGGCTTCGCTTAAATCTGCCGACTTTGCAGTTATTGTAGAGGCAGGTAGCAGATGAGTAAACCGGTAGTTCTTTGCATTATGGATGGATACGGTAATGGTGACTCCTATAGCGGAAATGCCATTTTGGCTGCAAATCCTACAAGACTTAATGATATTTTTACTAATAATCCAACAACCTCTATCGATGCTTCCGGATTGGCTGTAGGCCTGCCGGAAGGTCAGATGGGCAACAGTGAGGTTGGTCATACCAACATCGGCGCCGGTCGTGTTGTTTATCAGGAACTTACCCGCATTACAAAATCAATAAAAGACGGTGACTTTTTTGAAAATGAAGTATTGTGCAATGCCATGAATGCTGCAGCAAAAAATGATAGTGCTGTTCACTTTGCAGGTCTTTTATCAGATGGTGGAGTTCATTCTCACAACACGCATCTTTATGCATTGGTAGAGCTTGCAAAAAATAGTGGCGTGAAAAAAATATTTGTACATTGTTTTTTAGATGGGCGTGATGTGCCTCCATCCAGTGGTGCAGATTTTGTTGCACAGCTAAGCAACGAGCTTAAGAAAATCGGAGCCGGAAGCATTGCAACGGTTATGGGTCGCTTTTACGCAATGGATAGAGATAACCGTTGGGAACGTGTAGAAAAAGCTTATCGTGCAATGGTTATGGGTGAGGGTGTATACAATGCTGATGCGGTAGCAGCGGTAAAGGCAAGCTATGCCGATAACGTTACCGACGAATTTGTTATGCCTACAATCTGTGATAAAGACGGTAAAATTACAGAGGGCGACAGCGTTGTTTTCTTTAATTTCCGACCAGACCGTGCAAGGGAGATAACAAGAACATTTGTTGATCCTGCATTTGATGGCTTTACCCGCTCTAATGGATTTTTTGCACTCAACTATGTTTGCTTTACACAGTACGATGCTACAATGCCAAATGTTACGGTTGCTTTTAAACCACAAACACTAAATAATACTCTTGGCGAATATTTATCGAAACTTGGTAAAAAGCAGCTTAGGATTGCCGAAACAGAAAAGTATGCACATGTAACATTCTTTTTTAATGGTGGGGTTGAAAAGGTTTATGAGGGAGAAGACCGAGCTCTTATCCCATCGCCAAAGGTAGCAACCTATGACCTTAAACCTGAAATGTCGGCCAATGAGGTTACCGACGAGGTGATAAAACGTATTGATAGCAATCTTTACGATGTTATTATTCTAAACTTTGCAAACTGCGATATGGTTGGTCACACCGGAGACTTTGATGCCGCAGTAAAGGCGGTGAAAACCGTTAACGAGTGCGTGGGTAGAGTTGCTGATGCTGTTAGCGCTGCAGGGGGAGTTATGCTTCTTACTGCCGATCACGGTAACGCAGACCAGATGACCGAGCAGGACGGTTCGCCTTTTACAGCTCATACAACAAACCCCGTTCCGCTTGCCATCACCGGCTACGACTGCACACTAAAAAGTGGTGGCAGCCTTGCAGATTTAGCGCCAACGATGCTTGAGATAATGGGCATAGATCAGCCGGCAGAGATGACCGGAAAATCTTTAATTTCATAAAACTTTATATTATAGATGCAAAATGCTGAACTACAAATGCTGTTACGCATTTTGCATTTTGCATTTATAATTTTTAACTATTAATAAGGAGTAGAGATGCAAAGAGTATTTAATTTTTCAGCAGGTCCATCTATGCTACCGTTGCCGGTACTTGAAAAAATGCAAAAGGATTTGTTATCCTACGATGGGTGTGGACAATCGGTTATGGAAATGAGCCATCGCAGTCCTGTTTATGATTCTGTTTTTAAAGCATCTAAGCAGAATATTATAGACACTTTATGCATACCTGATAGCCATGAATTGTTATTTATTCAGGGTGGAGCATCAATGCAGTTTGATATGCTGGCAGCAAATTTAACGGTAAATGGTAAGGCAGATTATATCGTTACCGGTGAATTTAGTGGTAAGGCTGCCAAGGCAGCTAAAAAGTTTACCGAAGTTAACATCCTTGCAACAAGCGAGGCAGATAACTTTACATATATACCATCAATGAAGAATATTAAACCATCTGAGGGTTCCGATTATCTTCATCTTTGCTACAATAATACGATTTTTGGAAGCGTTTTTTCAGAGCTGCCAGATTGTGGAGATGTTCCGATAATTGCGGACATGAGTAGCTGTATAATGAGTGAGCCGGTTGATGTTGCTAGGTTTGGTATGATATATGCTGGTGCACAAAAGAATATGGGGCCAGCCGGACTTGCTGTTGTAATAATTGATAAAAAGCTGTTATCACGCAGTGCAGAAAGCCTGCCTACTATGCAAAATTATAATACCTATGTTAAGTCTGACAGTATGTTTAACACCCCGCCGACCTTTGCAATTTATGCCGCAGGTCTTGTTGCCGACTGGGTAAAAAATACCATGGGCGGCCTTGAAAAGATGGCAGAGCATAACCATAAAAAGGCGGCAATTCTCTATAACTATATCGATGGCAGTAGTCTGTTTAAAAATCCGGTTCGTACCGACTGCCGCAGCATGATGAATGTTACATTTACTACCGAGAACGACGAGCTTAATAATCGTTTTTGCAAAGAGGCTACTGCTACCGGTCTTGTTAACCTTAAGGGCCATCGCCTTGTTGGCGGAATGAGAGCTTCTATCTATAATGCTATGCCTATAGAGGGGGTACAAGCCTTAGTTGATTTCATGAAAGGATTTGAAGCTAATGTATAGAATTAAAACAAAAAACAGCATAAGCCCCAAAGCATTAACCTCATTAACAGCACCGCTGTTTAATGTTAACGATGAGCAAGAGAATCCGCACGGTATATTAGTTCGTAGTAGTAAAATTGCAGCTGAAGAGCTTGGTGATGACCTACTTGCAATAGTTCGAGCCGGTGCAGGTTATAACAATGTTCCGGTTGACGCTTGTACCGAAAAAGGTATTGTTGCATTTAATACACCGGGAGCTAACGCAAATGCAGTTAAAGAGCTAACCATTGCTGCCCTTATTGCCGGTTGTCGCAATCTTGGTGACGGTATTGTTTGGGCAAAAACACTTAAAGGCAAGGGCGCTGAAGTTCCGGCCTTAGTTGAAAAAGGAAAAAGTCAATTTGTGGGCCCTGAAATTGGAGGGAAAAAACTTGGTGTTATCGGCCTTGGTGCTATTGGTGTTTTAGTTGCCAATGCAGCGGTTCACCTTGGAATGGATGTATACGGATATGACCCTTTCATTTCGATTCAGGCTGCATGGAATCTTTCAAGAAGTGTTAAGCCATGTGTTAATCTTGCAGATATAATTAGCGATTGTGATTTCTTAACTTTACACCTGCCGGTAAATAAAGACACCGAGGGATTTGTTAATAAAAATTTACTAGATAAGATGAAGGATGGTGCAAGAATTATTAACCTTGCCCGTGGTGATCTTGCAGTTAATGCTGACATTATATCAGCCCTATCTACCGGAAAGCTCGGAGGATATATAACCGATTTTCCAACCGAAGAGCTTATTGATGTTGCCGGAGTACTTGCAATACCGCACCTTGGTGCATCTACTCCCGAAAGCGAGGATAACTGTGCATTTATGGCGGTAAGCCAGCTTAAATCCTATCTAAATTTTGGTGAAATTCAAAACAGTGTAAATATGCCGAATGTATCGTTAGAACCGTTTACCGGAACAAGGATATGTATATTTAATAAAAACAGAAGTGGTATGCTTTCTGCTATTACCGGTTGTGCAGGCGAAGTAGGTATTAATATCGATAATCTTGTAAACAAGAGTCGTGGAGAGATAGCATATACCGTTTTAGATGTTGCCGACAAGATTGATAATGACATAATTAAGCACATAGAGGCAATAGACGGTGTTATTAGAGTTAGGACACTACACAAAAGCTAACGAGGAACACTAATGCCATATCCGGCCTTTAAAGATATCGAATTTGTAAGTCAAGCTGGGCTTCCGGTTACGGGGGTCGGGTTTGGCTTTGATTCGATTGGAGAAGCTCGTGATAATAAAGTGAGTCCACATTTTACTACACTAAATGGGGAATGGGACTTCTTACTATTCGAATCAATAGAAAGATTACCTGAAGGTATCGAGCTGATTAAGGACTATCGAGGAGCTAAAAAAATAACTGTTCCATCAGATTGGCAGACGAAAGAAGTAGACAAAGACTGGATAAAGGATCGCTATGACCCGTACAGGGCAGGGGTTACTCCTCCGGATGAAATTAACTCGGTTGGTGCATATCACCGAACATTTAATGTAACAACCGAGATGTTGGAGCGCGAACTTTTCCTTCAGCTTGATGGAGTTGGTTCTGCAGCAGAAGTATATTTGAACGGATGCTATATAGGTTTTTGCCAATCAGCATACGATGGGCATAGATTTTCTCTTGCAGAATTTATAGCACTGGGTGAAAATCATCTTACAATAATAGTTTTTAAATATAGCCATGGCAGCTGCTTTGAGGATACCGACAGGTTTCGCTTATCTGGGATTTTTAGGGATGTTTGGCTATGTGGTGAGCCGATTTTTGGAGTATCCGATCTTAAGGTTAAAACAGTTCTATCGAGCGACTACACCTTGGGAAGTCTTTATGTTGATGCCTCGTTAAGTATAAAAGCTAAGCATGAAAACATAGAGCTATGGGGCATCCTTTACAATGAAAACGGCACAATTGTTGCAAAGGATCAGGAAACAGTTTTTAATGTTTCTCCATCAAAGACATCGTTACCACTATCGCTACTGATCAATGTAGAAGCTCCTAGCCTTTGGAGCGGGGAAAATCCGTGCCTATATCGATTAGTGTTGTTTTTGCAGGATAACCTTGGAAACACACTAGACCTACGTGCGGTCCAGGTTGGATTTAGAGAGCTCTTTGTTGATGGGTTATCGGGCGGAGTAAAGTTAAACGGAAAAAGCGTTAAATTTTTTGGAACGGTATATGAAGAGTGGGACGCTGATACAGCAAGAACACTTACATACGAACAGCTACGTAAAGACCTACAGCTAATAAAGCGATGTAACTTTAATGCAATTAGCCTTAGATATCCGGCATCTAACAGGCTTTATGATATCTGCGATGAAATGGGTCTGTTTGTAATTTCTTATCCGGCTATTGATACAAATGGACTTAAAAAAAATCAAAACATAACCGCCTTTGTTCGGGATAGAGTTAATTCTATGGTAGCAAGATTAAAAAACCATCCATCAATAGTTCTATGGGGTGTTAACGATGACACCGATTCTGATATAGTGGGTATGTTAAAAGAGCTGGATGAAACACGATCAATAGTAGGGTTAGACATTGAGGTGTCTTATGAACGAAGTATAAGGTTAATAGAAAAATCAGCAGTTAAACGAACCTTATCCCCAACAATCTTTTATGATTTTATTGATGCTGAAGGAAATGGATTAGGTTATCTTGGTGATTATATAAAATGTATTAACAATAACGATTTTCTGGTAGGCGGATTTATTTCTAACTTTATTATAACCTCTGCTTGGGACGGAGAGAACTATCAAATATCGATAGCTGATGGGATACTTCAGCCGGATAGAACACCTAATCCAACAGCATTTGAGGTGAAGCAATGTTTTTCACCTGTATTAATGGAACTAAATGAGTCGATATTAACCGTAAAGAATAATCATCAATTTATATCTCTTGATAAATATTATGTTGTTTGGGAAATTAGGCTAGACGGTCTTACACGTGAAAGCGGACAGGTTGAAATTCCACAAGTAGATATTGGAGCTTCGGTACAGATAACTCTTCCTTATCCTGCCATCTCTACCGATAAGGCGATAGATCTTGTTGTTAATCTCTATGATGCAAAGCCACCCGTATGGTCAGACTCTGAAAGAAGCATTTGCAGTAGCTATGCAAGGATAAAAAATCGAACTGAAGCTGCTATTAATGAGTTTGTAGAACTTTATGATGAGGAGAATGTTTTTAGCTTTTATCATTGCGGCTGTAGCTATTCAATAGACAAGCAAACAGGTTTTTTAACTTCAATGATGCGTGAGGATTTTGAGTTTCTAAGCCAACCGTTAAGGCCTCAGATTTCTCGAGTGTGTAAAAAACAAGAAGCAAATGACCGAAGTCTTTTCAATTCGGTTAAAAGACTGTTTAAGATTGGTTTTTGGCAGGAGGCCGAAAATGGTATAAGATTAAAAAGGCTAACCGCCGAACCAACTTCGCTAACCGCCGAGTTTATAACAGACGGAATAAAGTCGCTTGTTATCTGTTACAGATGCAACAGCAAAGGTGATCTTGTTGTTGCATACAGTATAAAATCATCGCAACCAGCTAACAGGTTTGGGCTCACCTTTGAGGCAGTGGCGGAACTCCACGAACTAGCATGCTTTAGTCTTGGACCTAACGAGAACTACAAAAATCGAAGGATGGCAGCGTTACCGGTGCTTTTGCAAGGTGGAATTGAGGAGCTGTGCCATCATTATCTTATGCCTAAAGAAAATGGTAACCGTACAGGTGTTGAATGGCTGATGATATACGGTAATGTTAAAAACGATAATAAGGTCATGCTAATTAGAGCACAAAATAACTTTCCTGATGTATCTGTTCATCCATATCGAAAGGAACACCTTGCAGCAGCAACAGACTTAGATTCACTGTTGATGAGTAACCGAATGACGGTTAATATCGATGCGGCAAATTCCGGAATTGGTGACGTGCTACGTAAAGATTACGCATCAAAACCAGAAACAAATATAAGCTATGAAATGGAGCTAATATTTCAAATCTCGAGAAGTTAATTTTATAACATACTGAAAGGATGGTAATAAACAATGAAAGCTTTTTCTACCGAATTTTTTGCGATACTTGATAATGGCGATATTATGAACTCATATACACTTCAAAACGATAAAGGTACAAGTGTTACCGTTATACCATACGGTGCCACAATTGTTTCACTTCGTACTGTAGCTAGCGATGGAACATTTAGTGATATAGTTCTTGGATATGATTCGTTACCGGAATATAAAAATGGGACCGCGTTTTTTGGTGCATTCGTGGGACGGTATGCCAACAGAATTAGAAGGGCTACATTTCATCTAGATAAAAAACAATATAATCTTGAGAAGAACGATGGAAACAATACTCTACATGGAGGCTTTGCAGGTTATAGTCAGAAAATCTTTAATGTAGAAGCAGAGAACGAAAAGCTTACCCTTACACGCCGCAGCCCGGACGGTGAGGGAGGATATCCCGGTAATCTTGATATAACTTTAACCTATATGCTTACCGAGGATGATAAATTAATACTAGATTATAAGGCTGTTTGTGATGCTAAGAGTATATTAAACTTTACAAACCATAGCTACTTTAATCTAAACGGACATGGCGTTGGAGATGTACTTAGCCATGAGCTAATGATAAATGCAGACAGGGTAACAGAGAATGATAGTGAATGTGTGCCTACAGGAAACATTATCTCGGTTGTTAATAGCCCATTTGATTTTAGACAAACAAAGCCTGTGGGACAGGATATTGAGTCCGATCATCCTCAGGTTAAAGAATTTGGTGGATATGATAACAACTTTATCCTTAAGAAGCAAAACGACTTTGATGTAGCGGCCGAGCTTTATAGTCCTAAAAGCGGGAGAACACTAAAGGTGGTAACAACTAAGCCTGGCATGCAGCTATATACAGGCAATAAGCTTGATGGAGAAAAAGGCAAGGAAGGTGCAATTTACCAGAAGAATGGAGGGCTATGCCTAGAAACCGGTTTTTTCCCAGGAGGTCCCGACATGGAGGGTTTTCCGGATGTAACAATTTCACCCGAAAACCCTTATCACCATATTACAGTGTTTGAATTTGGAGTAAAATAATCATTGGTTAGAAGTTGGCATCTAATGGCAGGGCATAATATATTTAATATGGAATTTGATCAAGACTGATAAGTCGTATAAGTGCCAAGCGATAAGGCAGAACTGCATTAGTGGAAAAATCAACTGTTGGTACAAAAAAAGAACTTTAACTAAAAAAATGCAGCGATACAGATATGGAGTGTTGTTGTAAAAGCACTGTTCATAAACTCAAGTATTAGCTTGTTTATCGGTTCAGTATGTTGAGTAAAAGTTGGGGTAATACAAGAGCTTTTAATGAAAGAATCCTGTATCTAGATAAATTGGTTGATGAACTTAAAAATGGAAAAAATACTGCGAGGCTAAAATGATCTTTAGCTTCGCAGTAGCTATTATATTGTTTTTTCAGTTAATTATTGCGTAAATTTGCATCAAAAATAAAATCGATGAAGATAAAAGCTTACTATGTGTTTTTAGGGGTGTTGACATAAATCAATACCTCATTTTTGTGTTAAGAATAAAGTTTTTTTTGTAGATATTGTTCTTCAAATTTGGCTACAGTGATTGGCTTTTCATAGAAGTATCCCTGTATAAGGTCGCAGTTTATGCGTTTTAAAAACTCTGCCTGTTCGGCAGTTTCAACCCCCTCTGCTACAACCTCCATCCCGATGCTATGTGCAAGTTTAACTACCGAGTCAATAACTGTATCTCCATGCAGATTATCATCACTGTTTATTAAGAAGCTTCTATCTAACTTAATTGTGTTTGCCTTTATGCTTTTAAGCATACCAAGTGAAGAATACCCTGAGCCAAAATCGTCGATAGAGGTGCTAAACCCGGCGGTTGATAGCTGTAGTATGAGTTTTTTCATGGCTTCTTCATTATCAAAAATCATGGTTTCGGTTAGCTCAACTTCAATGAATTTTCTTTCGATATTATAGCCGTCAACAATCTGTATTATTTCATCTAAAAACTCTGGGTCGTTAAAATGAAGTCGTGAGAAATTTACCGATATAGGTATACAGTCAAAGCCTCTATCCTTCCATGAACTTAAAGTTTCACAAACACACTTAAGTATATGTTTATCAAGACTTGTTATGAAGCCGTTGCCCTCAAAAACCGGAATGAAATCGCCGGGATATATCATTTTACCATCAGCTTCAACCCATCTAACAAGCGCTTCAGCAGCTACAGTATTATTGTTCTTTGTGCTAACCTTGGGCTGTAGATATGCAACAAACTCTCCTTCTATAAGTGCTGCCTCCATTTTATTTGTTATCTCGGTACGCTTGATTATGTTGTTTTTATAGTCATCATCATAATCCCATACCATTACTCCTTTTATGTCTTTAGCGCTGCTATGTGCCATGCCAACCTTAGAAACAATGTTGTTTATATCTTTCTCGCTCTTTTCGATAACATATCGCCCATATTTTAGTACCAGATGATGATTTGAAAGTTCGGGAACTAATTCCTTATACCTTTTTATTACCACCGGTAAATAATCAGGCAAAAGATCTAAAAAGTTGTTTCCGGCAAACATCATAAACTCATCGGCGCCGGTTCTTGCCATTATAAATGTTTTTTCCTTTGTCTTTGCTACCTTTGATGCTATGGCAATTGTACGTAGCGTTCGATCGCCAACTTCAAAATCATATAACTCGTTTATAGCCTTAAAATTTTGTATATCCATTTTAACAACGGTAAAGCTCTTTTCAGGGTTTGCTGTTATTGTAGCGAGCACGTCTTTCTTAAACTTTGCAAGGTTAGGTAGACCGGTAAGGTCGTCGTAATACGCAACCCGCTCAACAGTTTTTTTAGCGTTATAAAAAAGTAAAGCCGAAAAAGAAAGAGCGGCAAAAACACTTAACACAAAAACGGTAAGAACGGTAGAAAGGATCCTAATATTACTAATATAATCCTCTCGGTTAACAGCTAATACAAGATTCCAACCATTGATGTTTAAGGGTTTATAAACCGATACAATAGGTATAGAGTTAAGCGTAAAAGATAGGTGCCCTTCTGTTCCTTCGCTTAGGTGCATTAGAACTTCATCAATAGACTTAGAACCATTTTCAAAGGTTGCACCAGCCAAATCTTCAAGTGGGATAAACTCCACATCGGTGGAGAAAAAATCTATACCCTCGCTATTGGTGAAAAGAGCATAACCATACTGAGATACCTCGTTTGATAGGCTTTGAGCTATATCAGATAGTGAATATTCAGCTATAACATAACCTGCGATACCACCATGCCGTATTACAGGGGTTATTAGTTTTAAAACCTCTGACCCAATAGCTTCATTTACATAGGGATATGATATATTAACTATGCCAAAGGTGGACTCAATCCCAATAATGTCTTCCCTCATATTTACAATCTCACCGTTGTAGGAGACGCCGTCACCTTCGGTATCAACATAATATAAGCTATTAAACTTGAAAAGGTAATTTTGTTCCGATAAAAAAACAGCAACTCCATCCACATCCACGTTAGCGGAAGTGAGCGCAATTGCCATACTTAACATGTTGTTTTGAATTGTAGTAAAAGTTGAGTTAAGCTCTGTCTGTTTATCGTCGGCAGATTCTTCAAGTTCTCTTAAAGCAGTTCGCTCCATTTCACTGTTAGAATACAACAATAAAAACAATAACAGTAATAGAGAAATAACTAATATTATCACTCCACCAAATAGGTTAACGAACCGTCTTTTCTTTATTAATGATTTAAACAATAGAGCACCATAGATACCTTATATTACAATATAATTATATCACAAAGTTACATCAATGGCAAGTTAATATATATGTAATTTGATTGATAAAATGACTAAAAATAATCGTTATCATCATCTACTCTGCCCTGTTGAATTAAGTTGATATCCTCTGAGCTTGGCAGGCTTTCAACGTTTTTTAGTTTGCGCTGAATTTGTCTAGTTCTTACGCCTACAAGGATTTCTAAATCTTCCTGTGCTAGTCGTAAACGATTTTGGGTCTGTTCAAGAGCTTTGCCAAATGTATCAAACTCAGACTTTACCGAGGATAGTACCTGCCAAACCTCGGAGGAACGCTTTTGTATCTGTAATGTTTTAAAGCCCATTTGTAGACTGGATAACAGAGCCGCCATTGTAGTTGGTCCTGCCGGTATAACCCTGTATTCCTGTTGAATACGCTGTGAAATACCATGCCTTACAACCTCGGCAAAAAGTCCTTCAGTGGGTAAAAACATTACTGCAAAGTCAGTAGTAAAAGGTGGTTCTATGTATTTATTTTTAATATCTCGAGCAAATCCCACAATCGCTTGCTCAAGAGCCTTTCTTGCGGCGCTTATTGCTGCATTATCAGCCTGATCATATGCGTCGGTTAGCTGCAGGTATCGATCAGAAGGAAACTTAGCATCTATAGGAAGAAGAACGTTTCCGTTATCGTCTCCGGGAAGTTTGATGCAGAACTCCACTCTTTCGGTGCTTCTGGGGCGAGGAGAATGATTAACATAATATTGCTCACTGGTCAACATCTCTTCTAAAATAGCAGCTAGTTGAGTTTCACCAAGAATCCCCCTTGTTTTTACGCCAGAAAGCACTTTTTTTAAATCTCCCACACCAACTGCAAGGGATTGCATCTCTCCAAGTCCTTTATAAACCTGCTCCAATCTTTCACTAACAAGTGAAAATGATTGGTTAAGTCGTTCGTTTAGTGTTTTTTGTAGCTTTTGGTCTACTGTTTGCCGCATCTCCTCTAACTTCTTTTCATTTTCTTCGGTTAGAGTGCGAAGGCTCGTTTCCATTGTATTACGAACATTTTCCAGCATCCTGTTGCTCTGCATAGTATAGCTGTTAAAAGCTTCGGCAAGACGCTTCTGTTGACCATCTACACTGCTGTGAAGCATCTCCTGTCGAGAGGCGATTCCGTTTGATAGCTCCTTCAAAACAGCAGCCTGACGTGCAGATAGTTGTTCCGACATTAAATTTTGAATCTCAGCATGTGAACGAAGCGCCTGTGAAAGGGTTTCACCCTGTTCTAGGCGGGATTTTCGAAATTGTTCGTCCATAATTGCAAGCAGGAGTTCACGTTCGCGCTTTTGAGTTTTCATCATGGTTAACAAGATAACGATAACCACTATCGAGAGAATAGCAAGCATCGCAAGTATTAAATAATCCATAGTTATCCTTCCTCACCGTGTTAGGTTTTTTATCCAGTTAAAGCTATTTATCTTAATAACAGCAACAAAACATTTTAGTATTTGATCGCACTTTAGGCAGGCAAATACCACCCAGGGCGGAGCACCCAGCTTCCAGGATATAAAACCTGCGGGCAAAACTACTAAAAAAACAAAAATGATATCATTCTTAAAAACAAAGGCAATGTCTCCACCTGCCTTAACCAAACCGGCGAGACAGGCCGCCTGATAACAGGTGCCTATCAGGGTTATAGCAAGTACAACTATAAGCTGTGTCGCCTGTGCGGCAGCGGCATCACTTACACCGTAGAGGCCCACAAATGGGGTTCTAACAAGGTAAATTATCAAACCGGTTATAAAACCAAGTGCAAGGAATATCACCTCTACTGTTCGTGAATACTCCTTTATTTTATCTATCCTACCCGATCCAACAGTTTTGGCAGTAATGATGCTTACCGCACTTGATAATCCTGTCATCCACACATAAGCGAGATTGTTTAAGGTGTCGGTAATGCTTACAGCAGCTAGCACCTCAGCGTTAAACCTTCCAAGTATGGCGCTCTGACCAAAACCATTAACCGCCCAAATCAGGTTACCGCCAATAATAGGTGCGCCGTATTTAAAAAAGTCTAATGCAATGCGCTTATCATGTAAAAGCAAATCTGCTGCCTTAATATGCAAAACCTTGTCGACTCGAAATACATACCATATCATTATTATACACTCAACTATACGAGCAATCAAGGTAGCCGTTGCAGCACCACGTACTCCCATTGCAGGAAATAAGCCGTTTATCCCGAATATAAGCAGGTAGTTAAGTCCAATATCAACTATAAGAGTGGTAAAAGATACAACAAACCCTATTCCTGCAACCTCAATACTTCTCATGGAAAAAATAAAGATGTGTGTTATTGCATAAAAGATGTATGAAAATCCGATTATTTGAAGATATTGTGAGGCGAAAAGAACCACATCTTCATCCTCGGTAAACAGAGAAAGTATCTTTGTGGGAAAAAGTGTGGAGGCCAATGTAAAAAGAATTGATATCAATATGGCTACCTTTAGTGCGACAGATATAATTTTTTTTATAGAAGCGGTATCCCTTTTGCCCCAGTATTGAGAGGAGAGGATTAATAACGAACCTTCAATACCCATTATTAACAGCTGGTATATCGAAATAATCTTATTTCCAAGATAAACACCCGAAACAACCTCATCGCCAAGCGAACTTACCATAAGATTATCAGCAAATCCAACAAGAAAGGTAAGTAATCCCTGTAATGAAATGGGGATTGCGAGGGTGATGAGGTTTTTATAAAAAGATTTATCCCGTGTAAATATCATTAGTTCATCATCCGTTAAAGCTAAGCTTGTTTTTATATTATGACCTATTAATGCAAATATAAAACATTACCGCTTATCGAATCATTCGACAAGCGGTAAACATAGTTTGTCTAGCGGGTTGTGGCTACTGCATTAACAGAGGTCTTAATAACAACCTCGTTGTCCTCAATATCGGCGCAAAGTGTTCCCATGCCAAACCCTTCTACCATTAGGCCTACCACCTTGTCCTCAAACTCGCGACGCAGTGTTCTGCGTAAATCTCTTGCACCAAATTTTCCACCGCCACATTTTTCTGATAGCCAGTCAAGCATTTCATTGGTATATTTTAATATAATTCCGCGCTCTAATAGCGATTCCTCATATTCTGATAGCATCAACTTTGCTATTTTTTTGAGACTTTCAGATTCAAGTGGGGCAAAGTGTACAACTTCATCTACCCTCGCTAGAAACTCAGGACGAAGCAGTTCTGAAAGTGCCTTGTCGGCCTTGCTTTTTGATATTTCACCCTGGGTTTTATTAAACCCAAGTTCGCCGCCCTTAATAGATGAACCGGCATTGGAGGTCATAATAATAATTGTGTTTGCAAAGTTAACCGTTCTGCCCGAAGAGTCGGTTATATGGCCCTCGTCAAGAATTTGTAATAGTATATTTAGTAGGTCGGGATGCGCTTTTTCAATCTCATCAAAAAGAACTATGCTATAAGGACGTCGACGAACTTTTTCGGTAAGCTGTCCGGCATCGTCATAGCCAACGTATCCGGGTGGTGAACCAATTATTCTGCTTACAGCATGCTTCTCCATATACTCCGACATATCCAGTCTGATAAAAGGTTCTACTCCGTCAAATAGTTGCATCGAAAGCTGTCTACAAAGTTCAGTTTTACCAACTCCGGTAGGACCAACAAATATAAAACTCGCAGGTCGTTGACGGCCGTTAATAGAAACCCGTGAACGCTTTATGGCGGAACAAACTAAGCCTATAGCTTCATCCTGGCCTATAATATGTTCCTTTAGCTGTTTTTCTAATGAGGCAAGTTTTGAAAACTCACCCTCAACAACCTTAACAGCAGGAATACCTGTCCAAAGCTCAATAACATGTGCAATATCTGAAGGCTCAACCTCTATATTCTCTGTCTGAGGTGTTAGTTCATTAATTACGCCCTGCAACCTTAAGATATCGCTACGAAGCTGAGCAATCTCTTCGTAATCGCTGTCGTCCTGAGCTGATTCTTCCAGTGACGACTCCTCCTCTAGCATATCTTTTAGTTTTGCCTTGTTTTTCTGTAATTCACTTATAATAGGGTGGCGAAGATGGCAACATGCCGAAGCTTCATCCAGTAAGTCAATGGCTTTGTCAGGTAAAAACCGCTCGGTTATATATCGTTCTGATAGTAGAACAGCCATTCGAACAATGACGTCGCTAACTACTATGCCGTGGTGTTGCTCGTAATACTCTCTAACACCACTGATAACCTCTATCGATTGGTCTATGGTAGGTTCCTCTACCGTAACCGGCTGGAATCTACGTTCGAGTGCACCATCCTTTTCAATAAATTTGCGATACTCCTTAAAGGTGGTTGCACCGATAACCTGAATTTCTCCTCTTGAGAGAGAAGGTTTTAGTGTGTTTGCGGCATTCATGCTTCCTTCAGCATCACCGGTTCCTGTAAGCGAGTGAATTTCATCTATAAAAAGAATAATATTCTTAGCGGCACGAACTTCCGATACTAACCCTTTTATTCGCTGTTCAAACTGACCGCGAAACTGGGTTCCGGCAACTAGTGCTGCAAGGTCCAGTAAATATATTTCTTGATCGGCAAGCCTTGCAGGAACTTCGTTTGCTGCAATACGGTTTGCTATTCCTTCTACTATTGCCGTTTTACCTACTCCGGGTTCACCTATTAAGCAGGGGTTGTTTTTCTGCCTACGGCATAGAATTTGAATACAGCGCTCAATCTCCTTATCTCTTCCTATAACTCTGTCAAGCTTGTTTTCTCTAGCCTTTGCTGTCATGTTGCTACAGTATTGGTCTAAAAATCTACGTTTTTTCTCAGGTTCAGATTTCTCTTTACCCTTCTTCTTTTTCTTTTTATCTTCAGTTTTTGCATCTGTGTTGTCGCTTTTTTCCTCGGGGATGGCAAAGTTATCAGGCATATCACTATGTTCCATCATTGCCTGCATTTCCTCGGGCGAAACAGCCTGCATTCCCATCTGCGCAATCTGTGAAAAATCCATATTTTCCATAATGCCCATAACACGGTCTTCCATCATTGGAAGTTCGCTATCAGGAATATTAAACCGTTTAAGTAGGTCATCCAACGGTTTAATACCAAGCTCTTTAGCACAGGTTAAACAATAGCCAACACCGCTACCGTTTTCGTTTTCGGAAGATTCCATTGGTTGTATAAAAATTATTGCCGGGCGCTTTTTACAGCGTGAACATAACATAAAATGTTCAATCCTTTCTTGTTATCATATCTGTTGCGAAGTAGCAAATTTATAAGTTAATCTAATAAAAATATATTGTCACTATAATGGACAGAAAGGCGTTACGGTATTTCTGTCTATCTTATAATATATACATTCTATATGGTGATTATGTGAAATTATTGAGGAGTGAAAAACCCTGAAACAGCAGATAGCAGTGAATTAAACACTGTTCCGCCAACGGTTGAATCAAGGTCTGTAGAATTTAATACCGGTATCTGGTCGGCTGTAAATACAGCGATAAGTATTAAAACCGCAAAAACAAGTATTGCATTAACGATTCCGGGAACTATACCAACAACGCCACCAAGTACATTGTTAAGTTTACCTACTATTGCTAGTTTATTTACTCCGTAAAGTAGTTTTTCAACTATTCCAAAGATACCTTTGAAAACAAATACCAAAAAGAAAAAGATAATGGCAGCCGTTAAAGCTATCATAACCGGTGCAACGGTGTTACTTACAATTACATCGCTTGTAACGCCGGTCATTTCACCTGCAAAGATAGAGTTAAGCTCGTCTACTGCGTTTAAGCCGTCTACTCCTACGGTTAGGCTATCCGGAAATGCATCGGTAAGACCCGAAACAATGTGTTCAACCGATTGCTCAGGTAGGTCGTCGCTTAATGAAGAGTCTACCCTTGCTGTTATGCTACCCTCCATAAACACACCGAAAATAAATGTTGCGATAGGGGTAGATAACAGTAAAGCAAGAATAACAGAAACTATTGTTCCAACTAAAGAAATAAGTGAGGCAAAAAATCCTTTTTGGTAGTATCTAACTACAGTAACCCCTACAATCAATAGTAATAAAATGTCGATCAAAATAATAAGAAATTCCATACTCTCTCCTTTAACTAACGTTATTTGTCAAATTAAACTTAATTAGTTTTATAAATAAACTCTGTACCAACACAAAAACCATTTTCAAGTATTTCAATTATGTTTTCGCTGTATGAAAATTGGTCCTCATCTATCGGCATAGCATTGTCGTTATAGCGATAGAGCGTACTACCCGAGCTTATTAGTAAATTGTACTCTGAATATTGCATATTGTCAACAGAAAACGGTATAATTGTTTCTCCTTGCACATCTAAAGAAGAATTAAGAATAGTAAGGGTGATAGATTGGGGGAGCTGTGTCTCACCCAACAATAATGCCAGTTCATTACCGTTGCCGGAAACACTAACCCTTAATAGCTGGTTATTGTTGAATCCATATTCGGAAATGGTTTCACCATCGCTTAAGCTATAAACAGCGGCTTTATCATCGAAAACAGTCATTATTCTGTCGTTGGATTGAAATGCTAAGGAAAGGCAAACACCGGGAATTCCCTTAATCTCTCCAACTAATTCTCGGCTGCTAATTGAAAAACCGTAAATATTAGTTAATAATACACCATCAACTGAATAAACCGTTGCAACTGCAAGGTAATTTGAATTAGTAGAAAAATCTATAACAACAGGCATTTCATCTGCTAGCTTGTAGTTGAAAAGCTCGGTACCGGAAGAATTATATATATTTACCGAACTTCGAAACTTCGGATCAGATGTGGCAATGGCATAGCTGCCGCTGTTGGCGATAGCAGCAAGAAAAATATCTTCATCTAGCTCGGCTGTAATAAAGTTTTGGTAGTAGCCTTCAATTCTGTAATCGTTTGCCCCACGGGTGTATATTAAAACTCTGTCGTCAGAAGATTCTAAAAGTGGACTGGCATAGCTGTTTCCAATTCTACGTGTCTGCTTTCCGGTGGGTGAAATAAAAGCCATCTCCTTTTCGCCAACAACCATTGCTCCGTTACCAACAGCCTCAGCAGAGATTATACCGGGCAACGAAAGTTCTAGAGGAAATCCGTTACCCTGATCAACCGCAAGGCGTATGTTGGTAACCGAAGCGTCTAAAAAATTAAAAAATGGTTTAAAGAAGCCACTTAAAAGTAGAACGATAAATATAATTACAGCTAACAATATAAAAAATCGACGCATGAAATTAAATCGCCTTCTCCTTCTTATTGAGGAGAGCCGAGAGGTGATATCCTTTTTAGTCGATTCATTTTGGTTCATAATAACCTTGAGAAATGCTTAACTTTATTATATTCGTCATAACATGATGCAAGAGGATCGATAGAACGTTGCAAAGAATCTCCAAATATCTGATCTATACTACGCTCCTCTTTATAATTAGTGGTGATATGTACCGATTTAACTACGGCAAGCTCGGTTTTGCGAAGAACCGAAAGATAAAAATAAGGATTGCTAGAAGATATAGTCTCTAAAACAACACGATTCCTTAAAAAAGCTGTCTTAAACATAAAACTACTTAGAGGTAACGATGCGCTAGCGGCAACTGCTGGGGTAACCAATCCGTCAAGACCGGTTGCGTAGGTTTCCTTTCCCTGTTTATCCCGATAGCTACAGCAGCAGACTGAAACCCTGTCAAGTGCTAGTCTACGAAGCATAATACGAAAGAAATCGGCATCAACCCTGTCGTCTTTTTCAAAAAAAACTATAAAATCGCCTTTTGCTTTTTGCAGAGCAACGTTTCTATCACTACGCAATACCTCAAGTCCTTCACAGTGGCTTTGCCTTAAAGAAACTAGAAGATCTTCATCTCCATCTAAAGGCATTACAGCTGTTACAGAATAGCATCCGTCAAACTCAGGGTAGTTATCTTTTAAAAACTCCTGTGGGTTTGGCTGCATTGAAAGGCAAAAAGCCAAGGCGTTTTCAGAAATGTGCCTGTCACCTCTTAACATATTTTCGTTAAGTATTGAAAGTATCGGTCGCATACCATTTAAAATAACCTTGCGCTGGTCTATGTTAAGGTTCATCTGGCGAACCGAGCCGGCAAATATATCGCAGAACAGCCTCATAACCATGGTAAGGAAGTACCGAGGAAGGGGAGGATCGTATCTGTCGCGATAATATCTCAATATTTTGGGAAGGTATTCGTTTAGTAAATATGAAACGCTTCTCTCGCTAATCTCAGGCTTTTCACCCGAGATGTATTTGCGCCTCTCGATAACGCCGATGGTGGCATCCTTTTTTGCGAGTATTCGATAAATAAATTCAACACCGCTAAACTCACCAACAGTCTCGTCAAATGAAAGCAGGGAACAGGCTTCACGAGTAATGAAATATGCGCCGAGCTCAGGTTGATAAAAGCCCGGTGTTCTATGAAGTTCAATAACTCTTGTTCGCTTAAAAACATCAAAAAAGTCGTCGGTTAAGTATTCTTCTTTCTGTCCGGATATAGCTACCAAAGAGGTGTTTTCTTTTTCAGCCTCTAAAAAAACGGCTACCGAAGCAAAAACTCCATCGTCAAAGTATCCTCCGGCTTCGCAAAAATTAATGTAATCCCCGGTTGCCATTCTAAGCCCAACATTGCGAGCCGAAGCAATTCCGCCATAACTCTTATTAAAAACCCTAATGTTATCAGGGTAAAGCCGGGCATAGCTCTTAGCAACCTCGCCGGTTCCATCCGAAGAGGCGTCATTAACCACAATTATTTCAATACTGTCCTCGAAACCAAAGGTCTGCTCGATGATACTATCAATGGTAACGGGTAGGGTTCGCTCTGCATTACATACGGCAATAATTACGGAAAATAGAAAGTTTCTGGCCATACATCCTCATTTTAGATACAATAAACCACTATCTATTTTATATTAAATATTCATTTTTGTCAAACTTGCTTGGTGGTTAGTATAAAAGGGGACAGGATTTGTAACTACTATTATTCATATAGCATACTAAAGGAGGGGATAGCATTATATAGCTTGAACATATCAATATTAAAGCAAATAGTAATATAAATTGGACATAAATAAAAAAATAGAAAAATTGTATTGACAAGGGTTGTTCAATCTGTTATAATTACAAGGCACATTACGAGATACTAGCTCAGTCGGCAGAGCACCTGCCTTTTAAGCAGGGTGTCCGGAGTTCGAATCTCCGGTATCTCACCATGTGGCGGTATAGCTCAGATGGTCAGAGCACTCGGTTCATACCCGAAAGGTCGCCGGTTCAAATCCTGCTACCGCTACCATTGTAATATCGGACCTGCCAAGGTTTGGTTCGATGTTGCACCGAGTACATGAAAATAATATGGCCCGTTGGTCAAGCGGTTAAGACACCGCCCTTTCACGGCGGAATCACGAGTTCGATTCTCGTACGGGTCACCACGATGGAATTTGTTGTGCTAGTTGATTTTCTTCAAAGTGCAAAACCAATTAGCATGCATATTCATTTCTTCCCCAAAAATCTTTGATTTTTGGGTTTTCCATTTAAAAAAGAACTCTACTCTTAGCGTATGATTGTTTTATCAATATAATTATCAATTTATATAGCCATCTGATAAGGCTTCATCCCTCGAGTATCTCGAGGTTTTTTTGTCTAAATTTAATATTTTATAACCTTATATTTTAATCAATAGGTGATTAATTTGTGATACGGCGGGGAGGTCGTAACTCACAAAATTGAGGAGAGGTAATTTATATATGAAAAAGGTAACAGCCCTTATACTTTTTGTTGTTTTTCTCGTTTCTTGCGGAACGATACCGTCAAACCCGGTGGTAATAGACGAACCTGAACCGGAGCAGTTGCCGGTTACCTTAACAGTTTCTGTGGATGAAATTCCAACCAACCTTGATCCTATAACAAGTGGATTTGGGAGGGTATCGCCGATATTTACAGCTTGTTTTGAGGGCTTGTTTAGCTACGATTCTATTACAGGAAATTTATCTCCGGCTATCTGCGACACCTATGAAGTAAGTGAAGATGGGTTAACATATACCTTTAATCTTCGCCCCGATGCAAAATATTCGAATGGTGAACTGATAACAGCTGATGATTTTGTTGAAACGTTTTTTAGAGTTTTGGATGGCGAGGGTGATCCCTTTGTTCATGAGAGTTTAGTTGAGCTCATTAGCGGTGCTGATAGTTACATCCTTCCCGAAGAAGAGCGCCCTGAAGGATTTACGCTATCAGATGTTGCTATTTATTCAAACGGAAACTATGAACTTGTTATGGTTTTAAATAAACCTTATTCTCAGTTTGTTTCCCTGCTTGCACTACCAACATTTGCGCCAACATATCGAGGTGACAGCTTAACTGATACAGATGAGGAAAGCGAAGAGCCGCAGCCCGTACATGTTACAAGCGGACCATTTGTTGTTATATCACAAAATGCTAACGAACTTGTTGCTGTAAAGAACAACTCCTATTATGATATGCTTATGGTAGAGATAGAGCAGCTAAATTTTTCAAATGAATTTCTTGATGAATCTATCGGGTTTGCGAATGGGGATATTAACATAATAATAGATCCCGAAGAAAACATTTCCGCTGCATTTCCTGGGCAGCTTGTTGAAAAAGCGTCGTTCGACACAGTTTACCTAAGTTTTAATACATCCAAAAGCCCAACAAATAACCTGCTTGTAAGGCAGGCAGTTAGTCTTGCTATTGATCGTGCAGGACTTTTAAACAGTTTGCTACCGGGACAGGGCATACCAGCCTCTGGGTTGGTTGCACCTGGATATGTCTATTTAGGAGACGACTTTTCAGACGTTTTAGAGCGAAGTAGCTTCAGCCTTAACGATAGTATTGATGAATCACAGCAGGCGCTTAGCTCTGCTAGATTCAATGATGGTGTAGGACTTAATATTACCATGATTGCACCGGAAAGCGATCCATATTTTTACTACTATCAGGAACTGGTTGATATGATAGGCCAGATAACACGTGGTGATATCAGCCTTATACCGATGGCAGACAGAGAATATGCAGAGGCACTGGAAACCGGAAACTATAATATTGCCGTTGGAGTAGCTAAAGCAGATGTATTACATCCGGCTGATCCGCTTGAGATGTTGCATTCAGAAAACCCAGAAAATATTACAGGATATGATGATAACGTATATGATGAACTTTTAGAGGATGCAGCGCTAAATCCAACAGGTATGTATAATAAGGAAACGTTACAAAGTGCCGAGGTTCATCTTATGGCTAATATGCCAGTAGCGCCGTTGTTTCATCCAACACAACGCATGTTAATAAATAACCAAACGCAAGGCTGTACTCTGAATGCTCTGGGTAACCTTTATGTTACAAAAGCCACTGTGATAGAGGAATAAATAAAGCATTAACAGTAAGGATACAGGTAGAGGATTAGTAATGGCAAATTTTGTTCGCCCTGCAACAGAGCAGGAAGTACACACGGTATTAGACATACTTTTAACCGGGAAAAAGGCACTTGCCGATGCCGGTGTTGATCAGTGGCAGGATAACTATCCAACCATCGAGTTAATTGTAGATGATGTTGCAAAAAATGAGAGTTTTCTATTGTTTATAGATGATTGTCCTGTGGCTACCTTTGTTTTTACAGATGCGGTTGATCCTGCTTATGACGAAAGTGGAGCTTTTATTCTACCGCCACCCTATACATCGCTACACAGGGTAGCAGTTTTGCCCGAAATGAAGGGCCGCGGTGTTGGAGGGATGATAGTAGATTATTGTAAAGAAAAAAGTTGCCAACAAAATATAGTTGCCCTTAGATGCGACACCCATGCAGACAACAAATCGATGAGAAGAATGATGATAAAGAATGGATTTATTGATCGTGGGTTTATAAAACTTGCCGACGGTTCGCCAAGAATTGCATATGAACTTGACTTATCGGTAGACAGTGATTGATGCATGAAAATACTAAAAATAAAATTTGAACTAAAGGAAACGCAGGAAGGTGGAAACTTTGGTTCGATTTTTTAGTGTTAATTAGAAAAACATTATTTCTAATTGCAATTACCCTCTTAAGCTGATATAATACTCATTACAGAATAACTTGTAAGTATAATAAAAGGTAGGGCATTAATATGGCTGAATATGAATTCTATTTATCAGATTCGCTTGAAAAGGTATTTGCAGATTCTCGCCCGCAGGCACTAAACGTTTCTCTAATTACGGCGATACGCGGTGAATGTATATCTCTTCAACTTGTTTATACCACTGTTAATACTGCATCAAAATCATCTCCATTTAGAGTTAGTGTTTTGGGAATGGACTCAAATCTACGATCGGTAGAGTTAGTGCCATCGCAGCTGCCGGTATTCCCCACAAGAGATATTAACTATTTAAGAACAACCCCGGGGTTATACCCTGATCTTTTGATTCCTTCTGATGGAATTATAATCCCGATTAATAATCAGTTTAGAAGCCTCTGGATAGATATTCCTACACAGGATGTTTCAGCCGGTAGTTATAGCCTTACAGTTAGGGTTAAGGCTAACGAAGAGGATGTTTTTGAGCAGCAGCTTCGAATTAACGTGCTATCGGCACAGCTTCCACAAACATCATTTATACATACCGAATGGTTTCACTGTGATGGCATATGCAGCTATTATTCGTTAGAACCTTTTTCGGAGGAATTTTGGAGGATAACCGAAAGATTTATAGAGTTTGCAGCAAAGAATGCAGGAATTAATATGCTGCTAACCCCGGTTATAACCCCACCACTCGACATAGAGGTAGGCGGTGAAAGGTTAACCGTTCAGCTTGTTAAGATAGAAAAGGATGATAACGGTAACTATATTTTCGATTTCACACAGCTAAATAGATGGTGTGATATCTGCAAAAAGCATGGTATTACCCATATTGAGGTAGCCCACCTGTTTAGCCAGTGGGGAGCAAGGTTTTCACCTAAGATTACTGCAACGGTAAATTCGGTTGAGCAGGAAATTTTTGGTTGGCATGTTGAGGCTACATCCGAGAAATATCGCAGCTTTTTAGAAGCGTTTATACCAGCCCTAATAGGATTTTTAACTGCAAAGGGATACAACAACGAGACTATTTATTTCCATATTTCAGATGAGCCATTGCTTGAAGACATGGATAGATATAAGGCCGCTAAAGCACAGGTAGCCGACCTGCTTGAAGGATATACGATTGTGGATGCGCTTAGTAGCTATGATTTCTATAAATCAGGGGCGGTTAAAGCACCAATCCCATCCGACGATCATATTGAACCTTTCATAAACAACGGAGTAACAAATTTATGGGTTTATTATTGTTGCGCCCAGGGAAAGGATGTTCCCAATCGTTTTTTCTCGATGCCTTCTTACCGAAACAGAATATTGGGAACTCTTTGCTATCTTTATGATATAAAGGGCTTTTTGCACTGGGGATATAATTTTTATAACAGCCAAAATTCTCTGCACCCAATTAATCCGTATATTGTAACCGATGCTGAATATTCATTTCCCTCGGGCGACCCATTTTTAGTTTATCCGGGTCCTGATGGAGTAGTATACAGTTCGATACGCAATGAAGTTCAGATGGAAGCCTTTTATGATCTTCGAAGATTAGAGCTTTTAGAGTCGCTTACCGATGCCGAATTTACTAAAGGAATAATAAGGGAATTGGCAGGCGGTGAGATAAAGTTTAATAATTTTCCTATGGAAAAGGATTTTATCATAAGACTATGTAATCGTGTAAATAACGAGATTGAGAAGAGAATATGACTGACAAGACAACAATGAATAGCGAAATACATGACGTTTATCGTTATGAACCGGAATTCTCGCTTTTGAACAGTAGTGGTTTATTAAAGCCGGCCGGTTTTCAAACTATTATAAATACCATAGTAGGGTTACACCTTAAAAAGCATGACCTTGACTTTGAAAAACTTATAGCTACCGATCTTTCATGGGTTTTGCTATCTCTTACGGTAGAACCTAAAATGCCGGTTCGTGGAACTGAGCCGCTTTTTGTAACCACCTGGCATTCCGAGAGTAAAGGAATATTTTTCCGGCGAGAGATGCAGGCAAAAAATGAAGCAGGAGAGGTTGTATTTAACTGTGCAACCTATTCCACCCTCCTTGATCTAGCTGAACGAACTATTTATAGAAAAAGGCCGCTACCATTTGCAATCATGGAACCTGAACAGGTGATATTATTAGAAGCACGCCCCACCTTTAAAGGGAAATATGACTTTACAGATATCGATAAGCTTATCGTTCAAAGAAGTTATATTGATGGATTAGGACACGTTAATAACGCAAGATATGGCGATTTCTGTTATGATAGTTTAAACGAAGATGAGGCTAACCTTGAAAATATTTCACGAATGGAAATTTACTTTTTGTCTGAGCTAAAGCAGTTTGAGAGTTTTACAACACAAAGAGCAGTTGATGGTAACAGAATCATTATACGTGGGCATAATAATAACACCGATAAAATATCTTTCTATGGAGTATTTCAGCAAAAATAGTAATAGTAAAATGTATAAAAATAACGGGCTCTCCTAAAAGAAGAAGCCCGTTATTTTTATCTATTTTGTATTATTTATCTTATTGGCCTGCTCAATCATATTAATAACCGTTCCCTTATCAAGAGCTCCGCCACCGAGCATGCTTAGCGAACGCAGGGGCATATCCTTAATCATTGCAAGCATCATCCTCGACATATCGCTTCCATCTGAAAACATTGCTGATATTTTTTTGCCGAACTCATCAAACATTTGCTCTCCACCCTTAGTTTTGAGAGCTACCGAGAGCCTGGTGTTAATATGCAAACTGTTCTGCTGTTCTGTTAATGGCAATTCTTGACCATAAACCTTCATAAACTCTTCGCGACTTACATCAAGTATTCCGTTTTTTATAACTTCTTCACAGCTGTATTTATAGCCGGGAGCAAAATCTTCACCGGCAACATCAATCGTCTCGGTAAATCTTATGTCTCTGCTTGATGCCGCAACATACAGGCTGTATTCTCCTGCTTCGATAGCAAACTTATTACCTGCAACGTTAAAAGCTTTAAAGGTATCAAAATTTATCGGAAGCGTTATTCGTTTACTTTTTTTAGCCTCAATAAAAATTTTGCTAAATCCTTGAAGCTCTTTTGGTGCGCGCATGATATTACTTTGCTCTTTGCCAACATATAGCTGGATAATCTCATAGCCATCTACATCGCCAATATTTTCAACCTCTATGCAAATCTCACCGTTACAGCTATCTTTATCCCAGTTAACATTGATATTCTTATAGCTAAATTCGGTGTAGGAGAGACCAAAGCCAAAAGGATATAAAACCTCTTTTCCGGCCCAGTCGTAATATCTGTATCCAACTAAGATACTTTCTCGATATTCTATGTCGTCACTGTCTATTGCAAAGTTATGATATGCAGGGGTATCCTCTAGCGACAGAGGAAATGTTTCTGCAAGCTTGCCGCTTGGATTAACTTTGCCAAACAATACGTCGGCAACCGCCCCTCCCGGAACCTGTCCCGGTAGGTAAGCAAGAAGGATAGATTTAACACTGTTTTTCCAAGGGATTAGTACCGGTGAGCCGGCATAGATAACAACAATAACATTCTTGTTTACCTTAGATACCTCTTCAACAAGTGTGTTGTGGCTTGGTGGCATATTAAGGTGCTTTCTATCGTAACCTTCACTCTCGTATGCGTCTGGCAGACCCACCATAACTACAGCTATATTAGACTTTTTGGCTAGCTCGACAGCTTCTCTGATAAGTGAATTATCAACCTCGTCGATGTCCCTGTTATATCCTCTTGAATATTCGAAGGTAACACCCTGATTTGTAAATTCATCAAATAGGCAGTCGCACATTGTTGGGTTTATCTTACTGCTTCCGGCGCCCTGATAACGTGCAATCTTTGCAAACTCACCGATTAGTGCAATATTTGAAGATTTATCAATCGGTAGTGCAGAGCTTTCGTTTTGTAATAGAACCATTGAATTTGCAGCTATTCTTCTAGCTAGTTCGTTGTGCTCAGTTACATTGTAGCTACCCTTCGCATTATGTTTACGTAAAGTTAACTTTAAAATATTACAAACAGCATTGTTAAGAATTTCTTCGTTAAGACTTCCGTTTCTTACCGCCGAAACAATAGCGGCATCATTATAGCTGTTTTTTCCGGGCATTTCGAGATCAAGCCCTGCGGTGAGAGACTTTATCCTATCGTCCATTGCGCCCCAATCGGTAACAATGGCGCCTTCAAATTCCCACTCCTCACGAAGGCAGGTTTTTAGGGTGTATTCGTTTTGGCAACCATACTCACCATTTACCTTGTTATAACAACACATAACCGTAGCGGGTTTTGCTTTTTTCACTACTGCTTCAAAAGGGGCCATATATATTTCTCTGAGAGCACGAAGATCAACAACCGAGTTACCGGTCATTCGACGATCCTCCTGGTTGTTTGCGGTAAAATGTTTAACCGATGTGCCGATACCTTTCTCTTCTACTCCCTTAACCCAAGCAATACCACACTCTCCGGAGAGGTAGGGGTCTTCACTAAAATATTCAAAGTTTCTTCCGCATATGGGGGAACGCTTGATGTTAACACCCGGGCCAAGAACAACAGAAACCTTTTCCTGTGCTGCTTCCTCAGCAATAGCCTGGCCTAGGGCATAAAGATTTTCCATGTCCCAACCGCTACCTGAAAGGCAGGCTGGCGGGAAACAGGTTGATGCTACGCTCTTGTTAAGGCCTAAATGGTCGGCTGATGTATCCTGTTTTCTTAATCCATGTGGGCCGTCGGTAAGCATTACAGATGCAATATTAAGCCTCTGTATATCCTGAGTAGTCCAAAAGTTCTTGCCGGAACACAAAGAAGCTTTTTCTTCTAAGGTCATTGTCGCAACCAACTCGTTAATTATGTCCTGCATAAAAATCTCCAAATCGTTTATCAATTCTTTTTGTTTTTAATGCCTGAAAGGAGCAGTGAACCTGCTCCTTTTGTTTTTTAGATTAAACCAAGCCTAACATATTGCTCAATTGGGGCATCGTTTTCCTTCATTAGCTCAATCATAAGGTTACACATTTTTGTCTCGATCTCCTCGTCATCAATCAGCGTTTCCTGTTTTGGATCGGTTGAAAGGTCGAAAAGTTTAGTTGACATATCAAGTGCTGATGACCATGGAGAGGGTATAGTATTTATTCTCATAAGCGGCGTCTGTTTAGTAAAGCTAAACGGATCGGCTATCGACATGGTGCGCATCTCTTCTAAGCTGAATAGGCAGCGCATATGGGTAGGCATCTGTGTGTAGTTGTATAAAGGACTGTTTCCCTCAGCTGGACCTCTCATATAAACGTATCGTCCATCAGTGACGTTAACATGGCCACCATGCAGTCCAAACAATGCAGCCTTACGAACCGGCTTGTCCTCATCTATAACCTGTTTAAGAGGAACACCCTGCATGTCTTTAGGTATTTCAACATTAAAGAAGTCCAAAACAGTAGGTGCAATATCTATTGTCTGAACCAAAGCTTCACGACGTTCTCCGGCAACTCCGGTACGTGGATCCCATACGAAAAACGGGGTATGTGCTATCTCATTGTAGAATGGGTGAACGCATTTGGCCCAAAGATCATGCTCGCTTAATAAAAATCCGTGGTCGGTATTTATTATAAGCATGGTATCCTTCCACATGTCATGCTCATCCATGTAATCCAAAATCTTGCCAAGATATTCGTCACACATCGAGAGTAGTGCAGCATACTCGAGTCGGCAGTGCTCAACCGCCTCTCTGGGTTCGGTAACCTTATTGTAAGGTGGCCAATCGAAATGTTTACCGTCATAGTCGTGAGGGTACATATCTTTGTACTTTTGCATGCTGTAGAAAGGTTCGTGAGGATCAAAGGTTTCTAGGTGTAAGAACCAATTGTCATTGTCGCGATTGCAATCTAAAAACTCAAATCCAAGCTCAAAAACCTTTGCCTGCGGTTGTTCCTCTTCACAGGTAATATATCTTCTGTTTACAGCATCCTGCCTCCAAAAGAGGCCGTGGTGATCAGGGGTTTCAACCTCACCTACAATTCCTTTCCAGCGATCACCTTCCTGGCCGCGAACACATTCCCAACTGTCGTAACGGTGATGATAGGTGCAACCTCCGTCTTCCCAATAGTGCTGGTGGTCGCTTATCATATGGGTATAAATTCCTTTACCGCGCAGAATTTCAGGCATAGAGTCATCATATGGTTCTATAGGTCCCCAGCTACGATGCAAAAAGTTATATCTACCGGTATGTAGCTCGCGTCTAGCCGGCATACAGGGCAAACTGCCAGCATAGCAGTTATCGAAGGTAACCGATTTTTCTGAGAGTCTCTTAAAGTTTGGTGTATGCGTCCAGTCGCAACCATATGATGATAGCATATGGCGGTTAAGGGAATCAAACATTAACATTATTGCTTTCATAGTAGCTCTCCTTAAGTGTTATAGTGTTCCATGGATTATTTCTCGAACTTTCTTAATAATGTCTGGCGTAGCGGTGTAGGGGATTTCGCCACCTGAGGACAGTATTAACCTATCTACTCCTCCGGCATTCTCAATGTCAGACAAAATTGTATTTGCTATAAGAGTTGGATTTTCGCTAGCCCATAGAGAAGCACATGACCCACCAATTATAACCTTATTAGGCAGATTTGTAAACCCATCTCGAATCGTGGTATCACCAACAGTAGGTGATGTAAATGCCTCCATTGCTGCCGCAGGAATCTCTGCTAGGTCGGGCAACAAAAGCTTTAACTTGCCACACATATGCAAAATCTGTCTTTTGCCATACTGTGCTAAAACCTCGTTATATTCGGTTAAATGTTTGCGGCTGTACCTACTAAACAGCTGTGGGCTAATTAAGGTTGTTGAGGTATTCTCTATTGAGATAATGCTATCTATATCGGTATACTCTGCAACCTTTTTATAATATTTTAGCTGTGCGTTATGCATGGAATCTATAAGCTGTTCCATTAATTCGGGATAATCATAGCTCAGAAAGGAATATTCCTCTATACCTGTTTTATACTGAACGAGATCCATTAAGGGTGATGGTCTTACTGGAAAGAGAAAAAACTTATCGTTGTTTTTAGCCACATATTTGTTGTGTGCCTTTATTACTTCTGTAGCAGCCTCATATTCCACCGCGCTAAAAAATTCGATCATCGCTTCCATATCCTCTTCACAGGTTATAGGATATTTTGTTGGGTGGGCATCATCAACGGCATCTGTATTAAGCTCGTGATACTCCATAGCGTGGCCGTTTACGGTATATCTGGTAACCTTAACATCCTTTTCAGTATGTTTTGTTACACTCATGTTTGGTGGCAGAATCTCGTTAAAATCATAATAGTCGAAGCTAAAATAATCAGAACCTATATGGGCGTGAATTTCTTCAATGTTCATTGAAGAAAAGCCTCCCGTTTGCTGTTTAAGATAAGACTTAGAAATCTTTGGCCAAAAAGGAAGTTTATCAGGCTTTTCGCCATCAAATACTGCCTTTATTCTCTGTTTTGTGTCCATGTTTCACCCTTTCGTTATGCCTTCATACCGGTGCTTACTATACCTGCAACAAAGTATTTTTGAGCAAAAGCAAAAACGATAATAACAGGTAACATGGTAACCACAGTGGCTGCCATAAGAACATTCCATTCAACCCCGCCAAGACCGCTAAATACCTGTAAACCAAGTTGAACAGTATACATATCTTTATCGTTTGTTATAATTAGCGGATAGAAAAAATCGTTCCAAGTTGCAACAAATTTTAGTATGGTAAGGGTTGCAATAAGTGTTCCTGAAAGTGGTAGGAAGATCTTTGAGTATATCTGAAATTTAGTGCACCCATCAATTTCTGCAGCTTTATCGAGATCTTTAGGAAAGCTAATATAGAACTGTCTTGCCATAAAAACACCGAAAGAACCGGATAGAAAGGGGATAATTAGTCCGGGATAGCTGTTTATAAGACCAATACCGCCTAGTCCAAAAATATCATTTCCCCCCATTAAAGGAATGCTGCGAAGCATAATAAATTGAGGAATGATATATGATTGAGGTGGAATCATGATGCCCATCATAAATATCATTAATATAGCATTTCGTCCCTTAAAATTCAGCCTTGCAAGGCTATATCCGCAAAGGGAGTTAAAGATAATGCTACCCACAACGGTAATTACCGTTACAAGGGTTGAGTTGAAAAAATATCTCGCCCAGTCGCCACGCTGCATTGCCTCAATAAAGTTATCAAAGTTTAACGACTTTGGAAGTATGCTAAAGTTAACAATCGCCAGTTCAGTTTCATCTTTAAACGCAGTAAAAACCGCTATCATTATAGGCAACATGCTTATAATGGTTACACAAAGAATAATGAAAAACAACACTGATCTTGTTATTTTGTTTGATAAAGTATTCATGGTTGTACCAACTCCTTCTCTTTATTACTACACAATTTCGGTGTCGCCGCCACTGTTGCCGTATTTAAATGAAATTAGGGTAACGAGTGCAGTTATTATTAATAGAAAAACAGCCTGTGCAGAAGCATACCCCATTTTATAGCCTTCAAAGCCGTTAATATAAATCTGGTGAACAATGGTAGTTGTGGCATTCATCGGTCCGCCATTTGTCATATTGTAAACCTGACCGAATACCTGGAAGGAACGTATAACTGCCATGATGAATAGAAAGAAGGTTGTAGGCGCAAGCAGGGGAAAGGTAATCTTAAAAAACTGTCTTAGTGCTGATGCACCGTCAATTTTTGCTGCTTCATAAAGATAACCCGGAATTGCCTGTAAGCCTGAGGTGAAAACAACCATGTTATAACCAACCGATGCCCATATACCAAGTGCCATAATAGATGGCATTGCGTATTCTTCTTCTAGCAGCCAGTTGTGTTGAGGAAGTCCTAAAACATCACAGATATAGTTAAGAACACCCACATTGTTGTTATAGATATATAGCCATGCCATTGATGCGGCAATAACCGAAATGGTATTAGGTAGAAACAACAGTGGGCGGAAAACCTTTCTGCCTAATACTTTTTCATTCAATATAGTGGCAAGAATTAAGCCTAGTGCAAGAGAGATAAAGATCGTGCCGCCGGCATAGGTTAAAGTATTAAAAATGGATTTTACAAAAAAATCATCGCTAAACAACCTTGTGTAGTTTCTAAAACCCACAAATTCCCATTCAAACAGGTTGAAATTAGTGAAGCTGTAAAAAATGGTAAAGCCGGTAGGGATAAGAACAAAAAGTCCGTAGATTATTATGTTCGGCAACATAAAAAGATAGGCTATATTATCGCCGCGAGGGCCTTTTTTCTTTGTTTTAATATTTTTCATAGTTCCCCTTTGTAAAATATAATGGCCAAGGAATTACCTCGGCCATTATCAGTCAAACCCATTGTATCGATTTGGCTAAAGCGTTATAACTGTTATTCAGCCGCAGCTACCGCCTCGGTGTAACTCTCTTCAAATGCAGTCATTGCAGCTAGAGGGTCCATGTTTCCTGCGTAAACCTCATCGACTAAAGGACGAAGATTGTTTACAAAGTCAAAGAAATGCTCGTTCATTGCACCATATGGTGTTACCTTTGTGGCTGCCTCAAAGAATACCTCGTTAAACTCGGGGTTCATTGCAATGTATTCCTCTCTTGCAGATTCACGTGTAGGAACAAATCCAACCTTTTCAGCGATTAATAGCTGGCCTTCTTTAGAGGTGATTGCCTGCCAGAAAGCAAGTGATTCTTCCTTGTTAGCTGTGTCAGCATATATCGACCAGCATGTAGTGCCTAACATGTATTTGTCACCAGGCATTGGTGCAACAGCCATATTCTCAACACCTAGATTTTCTACTGCAACAGAAATATTACTACCATCAAATGACATTGCAGCAAGACCGTTTGAATATAATGTTCCCTGAACATCATGCATTAGTCGAACATCTGAAATTCCGTCTAGCATAATTCCCTGGCACCATTCCAGAGCTTCAAGAGCCTCAGGCTCTGTCATTGCCGAAGTAGTATCATCGTTCCATAGCTTGTCTGCACCAAACATTAACATGGATGAAAACAATGTTTGTTCGCCTGTACCGATATCAACGCCTGATAATGTGATATTGCCGTTGTCGTCTGTTTGAACAAGCTTTTCAGCATATTCACGAATCTCTTCAACGGTTGTTGGAGGAGCGGTTAAACCTGCTTCCTCGAAAAGATCGGTGCGGTAGTGAAGAACGCGAACTTCTGGCATTGCATAGCCGTAAAGCTTGCCATCCTGCATTGCAGGAGAAAGAGATTCTTCGGATATATCGCTAAATCCATCCCAATCGGGAAGTTCGTCGGAAATACACATCATACTACCTGAGGCGTAAACCGGTCCGATCTGGCCAAGGCCAACACCATAAACATCAGGAGCTGTACCGCCGGAGAAAGCAACGTTAAGTTTTGTGAAGTATTCATCCCATCCAATCTGGGTGAAGTTAACAGTAACGTTAGGATAATCTGTTGCAAGATATCCTGCAATTTCAGTATAAACTTCAAGATCAATTTCGGTGGTTCCCGGTACATAAACTGAAAGTTCAACAGGCTCTGATGATGCTTCTTCTGCTTGTGAAGCCGGTGCATCTGCGGTATCTTCTGTTGTTGGTTCCGGATCTGCAGTCTCGGCAGGCTGTCCCATACAGGAAGCAAATGATAAAGACAATGCAAGGGTTAACAGTAATGCTAATATGCGTTTCATGCTCTTACTCATAAATAACTGTTCCTTTCTCTGTGTTTGAAAACTCTATTTCAAACTCCTCCATTATTGTTGAAACGGCTATTACCTTCAACAACTGTTTTGATTATATCATTGTGTTGAGTGATTAACAATAGCACATTCTTTACATAGTTGACCATTCTTTACATAATTAAAAAATTACAGGGCCATCGAAAAACGATAACCCTGTAATTGTATATATGCACATATATGTAAGATATATGATTAGAGAAAAAAGTCCCAATAAACTAAGTGTTGATAAAAGTATCCGAGGAAAGTAAACTAATTTATAATACTATTAACGATTAATAACAAATTTTACTGGGTAAAGGGAGCCAGGAGGAACGGCTCCCTAAATGGGTATGGGCTGTTTTCAGCCTGGACTATTATTTTTATGTGCACTATTAACTAGCTTCTAACTTCCTGTATAGATTCAGCGGTTTCTTCCATCAATAACACTTCGATAATTACAAGGTCACCGCCGCGTTCTACTAAAACATCTACTGTTTGATTTGCTTCAAGATTTTCCATCTCGGTTAAAAGATCATCGTTTGTACTAATCTCTTTACCGTTAAACTCAACTATTCTATCGCCAACCTGTAAGCCTGCAACATGTGCATTTCCACCTTGTGTTAGATTTTGAATATAAACACCGAGATCATTTACTCTATATAGCATGGCAGTGGCTTCATCGTTAATTTCAATAAGCCCTACGCCTAATGTAAATCTTCCCTGAACATATCCGACTTCAGTTAAATCTTCAATAACCTCTACCGCTATATCTATCGGTATGGCAAATCCAATACCTTCTATTTCAACACCGGAGGATTTTGCATTTACCACTGCAATCAGTTCACCGTTTTCATTAAACAGGCCACCGCCGGAGTTGCCGGGGTTAATTGCTGCGTTAGTTTGAAGGAGAGTCATTGTTTCGCCTTCAATGGTTATTTCACGGGATAATGCACTAACGATACCATCCGAAACGGTGCCACCTAGCTCCCCAAGAGGATTACCTATTGCCATAACATAATCGCCAATTTGTAAATCTGAAGAGGAACCGATGGTTGCAGCTGTTAAGCCGTTGGCATCTATCTTAAGAACTGCGAGGTCGGTCTCGGAATCAGTTCCTATTAGTTTCGCTTCGTAGGAAGAACCGTCGAAGGCTGTTACCGTTATTTTGGAGGCATCTTCTATAACGTGATGGTTGGTTACTATATAACCGTCTTCGCTAATTATTACGCCACTTCCGGCACCTGAGCCGACATAGGATTCGCTAAACTGTCCGTACGATACAACCTCGGTGGTAATCTCAACTACTGATGGTTGTGCTTTTTCTGCTATCTGTGCTACCGATAGGCTTTCGGTAGAGGATTGGCTGTTTGTAGGTGTAACAATGCCTGCATCTGTGCCTAATGTAGTAGATGTTTCTACCTGTATCTGGGGATTCATAGAGCTATATAAAAAGCTACCACCAAAGCCGCTGGCAGTTCCAACGAGTGCAACGGCGGTCAAGACACAAACTGCCTTTAATGCCTTTTTCCCTTTTCCGCCATTTTTTTTATTGCTTGTAGCATTGTTTGAAGGGTAACTATTTACTACTGGAGGATATTGGGTTGGGGAACTATATTCGTTTTCGTTTTGATAATTGTAACTATTCATATATTACTCCTTTATAAGTTAAATAAAAAATTAGTGGTTTATTCTTTTTCCTTGACCTAAGAATAAACCACTAAACTTAAATGAACCTTAAAGTTTAAAAATATTTTATTTTTTTTTGAAAATATTTTTTGTTATCTTTCCGGGTATAGAAGCCAACTTAAACACACTGCTATTAGCTATACGCTCATACTCGCTTTTGTATGTTGTTAACGGATGAAATTTTGCCTGTTGCTTCGTTCCGTAACTTTCTCTGAAATTGTAAGGTATATTACTGAAAACAGATACTAAATTTTCGCAAAGCGGTGCGCAAACAGCTCCTCTAAGTGCTTTTATCCAGAAATAAGGATTATCCTTTACTATTGGCTCGTCACCAATATTCCTCCTTAACTTTTCGGTTTTAAACATCGCAGCAGATAGGCAGATGTTAGCAACCGCCACGGTAGCAGGGGGGATAGTTCCTGTGTATCCTGCAGGATTAAAATCCTCGCCTTCCTCAACCGTTGCACCGCAAAAGCAGATATCTGCATCGCTCTGTTTCAGAAGTGCGAGCTGTTTATCAATTCTATCAGGTGCATTTACATCCAATGAGGTTATAAACATTATATATTCGCCCACAGCATCACGCAAGCCGTCGTTAAAGTTATCGCGTATAACCTGAACATTCTCGCGATCATCATTAACAACACCTAGAGCAACAATGGTTAAATCAATTCCGATAATCAACCTAAACTTCCCTTCGTTAGCTAAGCGTTCGGATCTGTTTCGGGGGCAGGATCAATATTGGTAGGAATAGCTACATAAACTTTAACTACGGTAGATGGATCAATTATAACATCTTCACCAACGGCAGGTTCAGAATACATTACAGTTCCCGGGTGAACGCTATCGTCTTCCTTGTTAAAAAACTCAAAGTCTACACCCATCTCGTCAAGGAGAACCTCGGCTTCAAGCTGCGTCATCCCATAAAGCTCGGCAGGAATAACTCCAAGCTCGGGTCCAAGACTCACGATTAATTGAATCGGAGTGCCCTCAGCATAGGGCTCTTCCGGTAATGGTTGCTGTGCAAACACCTGTCCTGCGGGATAGGTAAGATTATATCGTTCGTCGGGTGCTGAGAATAAATATTTTTCCTGAAGCTCGGTGTCAGTAATAATGTCATCATACATTAGCCCTATAAAACGAGGAGTAATTCTTGCATTAGCAGCATCGGTTACCACATCTTCTGCAAGGTTTTCTGTAACCGCAGATGAATCTACCGCTTCAACCGGCATGGTTTGCTGTATTAAATTCCATGCATAGACAATTATTCCTACTGCAAGAACCAACATTATCAATACTATGTATACAAAGGGACTAATTGAATTCTTTTTACTTCTTGGTTGTACTTTTTTTGATATGGGTGTAACCGGTGCTGCTTCAAATTCGCTAAGCAGCTGTAAAATTGTTGCAGTTCTCTCCTCAATGCTAAGCCTAAGCGCTCGATGTATCGCCGATGTTGCAAGGTTTGGTATATTGCCTGCAAGTCCTCTTGCAACCTTTAGATTATCTGCGGTATACCGTTCCTTTGCATCCTGAGGTTCTATCCCGGTAATCATACGATACAGTACCGCTGCAACAGCATATATATCGGTGCCGGTATCATGAAACTCAGTTACAACATACTGTTCTGGAGCGGTGTATCCGCTAAACAGCTGTGGCTTTAACGAGCTCTTTGTGGTTCTAAGAGATATAGTTGCGTATCCGCCAAGCATAAGCTCACCGTCATCCTTAACGTAGATGGTATCAGGAGATACACCACGATGCAAAAGCTTTATATCATGGATAGCCAAAAGTCCGGAAAAAACAGGCTCCAGCATTTCCTCAGCCTTTTCAAATGGGATTTTTTGGTTTTTTGTTTCAAGATATTCACGTAGTGTTTTACCTGAAACTCTTTCGGTAACTGCATAGGCAGTTTGATTATCCTGTAAAAGGTCAACAACCTTTAATAAACCTGGGTTTGCCGCAACACGAGTTAAATTTTTATAAAGATCAATAAAATCGCTAAGTGTAGTTTTATATTGAACCTCGTTACCGGGGCGCGGAACTACCTCGCCGGTTGGTCTGCGAGAGGCGCAAAGAGCAATGGGCAAAAACTCCTTAATCATAACCTCTTCGGCGGTAGCATTAACAAGAGCCTCATAGGTGATACCCTCGCCATCGATGGTAACAAAGCTTCCCAAAGTATATTTATTTTTAATTACAGTGCCAAGTTCAAGGCTTCCTACCGGATTGGTGTTTGTAGCCTCAATAGCACAAAAAGGACAAACAGTGGTATCACTGTCTATTCTTGATTTACAGAATACACATAGCTTTGTGTTCTTCAAGTATATTCCCCCTTTTAAATTCTACTCAAGGTTTGTACAAAAATCTTGTACATCGTCATCGTCCTCTAAAAGTGAAATCAACGATTCTAAGTTTTTTTGGTGTTCTGCGGATTCAACAGCAATTGTGGTTGAAGGTAGATAGGTTATCTCTGCCGACTCCGGAACTATACCAAGATCTTCAAAATAAGATACGGCTGCATTAAAATCCTCTTGTGCAACAACTATCTCAAAGCCGTCATCATCGGAACTGTAATCTTCGATAGGAGCTAAAAGAATTTTATCCTCAAGGCCTTCTTGATTTAAAATAAAAATCACGCCCTTTTTAGCAAAAAGGTATGCTGTGCAACCGCTGGTACCGAGACCGGCACCATACTTGTCGAAATAGTGGCGCAAATTAGCTGCTGTTCGGTTGCGGTTGTCGGTTAAAGTTTCCACAATAAATGCAAGTCCGGCAGGGCCATAACCTTCATAAATTACAGCTTCGTAGCTATCCTTGTCGTTTGCGCTTGCCTTTTGTATTAACCGGTTGATATTATCGTTTGGAACATTAAGCGATTTAGCCTTTGCAATAACATCCTTTAATCTGCTGTTAGATACAGGATCAGAGCCGCCCTCCCTAACAATAACCTGGATTTCTCTACCAATCTTGGTGAAAATTTTAGCTCGTTGAGAGTCGGTTTTCTCTTTTTTTCTTTTAATTGTGCTCCATTTTGAATGGCCTGACATTGTCTTTTCCTACAAAATTATACGTCATATGGAATTAGTATAGCACATATCAAATAATATTTCAATTAAAATTTACAGATAGTTTACACAATTTTGCAAAAGAGCCATCTCGCTACTCTTATTTCTCTGTTATTCTTTTGATTATAGATATAAATTAATTTTACTCTTTTTGCACTCTTATATTTACTTTTTACTATCCTGTATGGTATAATTTTATTAAATATAATTTAGTTAAGGAAAGTATAAGATATGCACAATCGATATGAAAGCCCACTTTCGGGACGCTATGCTAGTGATGAGATGCAGGAGATTTTTTCATCAAACAGAAAGTTTGGATACTGGAGAAGACTTTGGGTAGCTCTTGCACAGAGTGAACAGGAACTTGGTCTTGAAATTACAGATGAACAGATTGCAGAGCTAGAGGCCAACCTCGATAACATAGATTTTGAAGCCGCCGCACGATATGAAAAGGAACTACGGCATGATGTTATGGCTCATATTCACACCTATGGAGACTGCTGTCCCAAGGCGCGACCTATAATTCACCTTGGGGCAACATCGAGCTATGTGGGGGATAATACCGACATACTAGTTCAGCGTGAGGCATTATTGGTAATAAAAAGGCGGCTGGTTGCATGTATAGCCAAGGCTACAGAGTTTGCAAGGCAATATAAGGGATTAGCATGCCTTGCATTTACACATTTTCAACCTGCTCAGCCAACCACGGTAGGTAAAAGGGCTACGCTTTGGATAAATGAACTTTTGCTGGACCTTGAACAGCTAAACTTTGTTTTAGAAAATTTAAAATTTTTTGGTTGCAAAGGAACTACCGGAACCGCTGCAAGCTTTGTTTCTTTGTTTGAGGGTGATGCACAAAAGGCGATGAAGCTGGAACAGCTGATAGCAAAAAGAATGAATTTTGACTCTGTTTACAAGGTTGGGGGACAGACGTATTCTCGAAAGGTTGACTACTATATAATGTCGGTTCTTTCAGGAATTGCACAGAGCTGTTATAAATTTTCTAACGATATTAGATTATTATCTAATCTACGTGAGGTTGAGGAACCATTTGAATCAGGACAGGTGGGTTCATCGGCAATGGCATATAAACGAAATCCGATGCGCTCTGAAAGAATAGCCTCGCTGGCTCGCTATGTTATGGTTGATACCCTTAATCCGGCGTTAACCTCATCGGCGCAGTGGTTTGAGAGAACGCTAGATGATTCGGCTAACCGCAGGATTGCAATTTCTGAGGCATTTTTGGCTGTTGATTCCATACTGCTTATATATAACAACATTATTGGTGGCCTTCGAGTATTCCCTAAGGTTATTAAACGTCGGCTGGATGAAGAGCTACCGTTTATGGCTACCGAAAACATTTTAATGCATTGTGTTAAGCAGGGTAAGGATAGGCAAACGATCCATGAACTTATCAGAAAACACTCGGTTGCCGCCGCTACAGCTTTAAAGGAAGGCGAGAATGGCGATCTGTTAAATCGTATGGCAAATGACGATGGGTTTGGACTTTCTCTTGCCGAGATGGAAGATATTATAGCAAACAGTAACTTTGTAGGAATTGCAGAGATTCAGACCGAAGAGTTTTTAATATCGGTTGATGAGATTGTTAAAGCCGAGGCTATAGAAGAGGATGATATTGTTGAGCTTAAGGTTTAGCATAGCAATTAATCTGAAAGGGAATTGATACCATGAAGGCTAATATTAGAGATGTATCGGCGGTTAAGGCAGAGGATAATAAGGTTTACCTCACTATAGGAATGATTGTTAAAAACGAGGAGCGCTTTCTCGGCCGTTGCCTTGAGTCTGTACAAAAGCTGTTAAAAAATACTAACGGTGAGCTAATTATTATTGATACCGGTTCTACCGATAGAACTGTAGAAATAGCAAAACAGTTTACCGATAAGGTTTATAATTACGAATGGAACAACGATTTTGCCGCCGCCAGAAACGAAAGCCTGCGTAGGGCTAGCGGTATATGGTTTATGTATATTGATGCAGATGAAATTTTTGAAAATACCGATGGAATCGAGACTTTTGTTTTAAACCATCAATCCGAAAAGATTGCATATGCAGCCTATAACATAAGGAACATGTTAAAAAGAAGTGGCAATTCTTATATGGATGCATTCCTCTTTAGAATTCATCGGGTTTACCCCGGAATGGCATTCCAACATATGGTTCATGAGAGCCTACCGATTAGAGATGGTTTTTACGGGTATCAGATTAACGATGCCCTTTGTATTCATTATGGTTATTCAGATGATTTAACAAAGTCTCAGCTTAGAGCTAAACAGAATCGTAACACCACCATGCTGGAAAGTTGCCTTAAACAAGAGCCAAACAGCACCCACTATCTAATACATTATATTAGGGAATTTAGAGGTGGTGATGTTGACCTAAAACGACAGCTCTCGTACATTAATCACGGGTTTGAGGTTACACAATATGACCATGTTAAGGTGATTTTTCAGAGTTTTAGAATTCTTGCATATCTTCGTTGCTCTCACTACCTGTCGGCAAGGCAGGAACTACTTAAGATGATTGAATCACGAGAGATGGTGTATAACAGCGATATCGACTGTTGCTTTAAAACAGCAATTGCCGCATACCAACAAAAGGATTACGAAACTGCAAAGGTTGCTGCTAACCGATATCGTCGCGCTATCGAAATGATTAAGGAAAACACCTTTGCTACCGGTGATGCATCTATGAACCCCCAAAGCTGTATTACCGAGGAACATATAGTTCATATGAAATGTCTATATGCCTACTGTAGGTATCAGCTCGATGAAGTCGACGACATGAAAAACATAACCAAATTGGTTGACTTTAATAAGGTTTCACTCTTAACAAATCAAATACCGGGAATAGATTTTGTTATAGATTATTGTAGATTTGAGCGAGATTATGAGCTTGCAACCAGTGTTTACACTGAACTTTTTAACAGACCAAATATAGCTAAGGTTTTTGTGGAAAGGTTACAAAACCTTATGAAAGACGGTTACCAGAGAACTTTAATAACCCAAAGTTTTTATCGCAACTTTGGGGACTGTGAATCGGCCTTTACCTTGTTGTTTAAGGCTCAAAAGGGAGAATGTAGCTACCGAGATTTACTCAAGTTTAACCGAGAGGATTATAAAGGCATTATACCTGACATTATCTATTTAATGATAAAGGAAGATGCAGGGTATAACGAGATTATCAAGGTTATATCTTCGAATTCTTCTATAGACCATTATTGTCTGCTTGCAGGAAGTAGATATGAGGAGATTAGCGAACTTTTACCAAGATACCTTAGCGATAATAAAATACCTACCGACCAAGCAGAGCTAAGGCTTTATTCGGCGCTAAGTTATGTAGCAATAAGTATTAGTCTATTACCTATTGATGAGCTAAAGAGATTGTTTGAGGGGTATTGCGAAGCAAACTTTATCGAGTCGGAGCGGATGTTTAATCCACAGATGTTTAGCGAAGAAAATATTGATTACATACCGGGTAAATATAAGTTTGCACAGCTGATGAATGAAGCACAGCAACATCGCAACCAAGACGATAATGTTAATGCGGTTAAAAAGCTACGTGAAGCACTTAAAACTCAGGAAGAGTTTTATAAAAATATTGAATACATTCTTTTCGACATAATGCAGGAAAAGGATAAAAAGAATGATAATATTAGTGATGAGCAAAGAGAATTCATGAAGCTAGGAAAAACGCTATTAGCCAAGGCGGAGGAATTTATAGCTATTGGTAAACAGCAGGAAGCTGCAATGATAATAAACCAGCTATCGGTGTTGATGCCAAATAATCCGGAAGTTGCACGATTAAAGAACAAACTAAAATGAAATAATTAAGGAGACAAAAATGTACGAAAAAATTTATGAAGGAAAATCTAAAATTATTCTAACCGGCGAGGATGACAAGAGTGTTGTAATCCGGTATAAGGATACCGCAACTGCGTTTAACGGTGAAAAGAAGGCCGAGCTTGAGGGTAAAGGCTTATTAAACGCTGAAATATCAGAAATTATTTTTGATAAGCTAGAAAAAAGCGGGGTTAAAACACATCGTATTCGCCGTCTCAGCGAGACAGAGTTTCTTGTTAAAAATGCTGAGATTGTTATGGTTGAGGTTATTATCCGTAACGTTGCGGCAGGAAGTTTTTCACGTAGATTTGGTGTTGATGAAGGAACAGAACTTTCTAACATAATAGTAGAGTTTAGCTATAAGAGCGACGAACTAAACGATCCGATGATCAACAACAGCCAGATAACCGCAATTAACCTTGCTACCGAAGAGGAACTGGCACAGATGAGTGCTGATGCTTTAAAGGTTAACGAGATTATGAGCGAAATGTTTGCCGCTACCGGTATTAGGCTAGTTGATTTTAAATTAGAGTTTGGTCGTTTTGATGGTGAAATAATTCTTTGCGACGAAATATCTCCTGATTCCTGTCGTTTCTGGGATATGAAGACGGGTGAAAAACTTGACAAAGATCGTTTTCGTCGTGACCTTGGTGATGTTCTTGAAGGGTATAGAGACGTACTTAGCCGCATAGAAAAATAATTATTTTTGTTATAAATAATCTGCCCGTTATATCTAATATAGAGATAGCCATAAGTACGACATAGTTTCATAAGAGGACTAATAAGGTATATTTTATGGTATAGCGGGTAGTGTAATTACGGTGTAGATTTGGTGGAACCAATGGCTCTAACAAGGTAATAAAAACTTGTTTTCCGATTAGTTTTGAGGAGGCACAGCCAATGGGAATGACTCAAGATAAAGAGAGTTTAAGAATAAACTCGGCAAAAACAGAGCTATCGCAGGAATATAGAAATGCAGCTGATAAGATTATCGAGCAAAAAGCCTTGGATCTTTTGCCAAAAGAGGGGGTGATTCTCTGCTACGCCAACACAATAAGAGAACCGTCAACAAGCCTTTTGATTAAAGAGTTAATACTGCAAAACAGGTTGGCGCTTCCGAGATGTGATGTTATCGGCGAGATTTCACCGATAGTTATCACCGACATGAATATGATGGTTCCGGGGCGGTATGGAATACCTGCCCCACATGTTTCGTTACCGGCAATTTCGGTTATCGAACTTTCTGCCATTGTACTTCCATGTGTTTCATGCGATTTAAATGGTTATAGGTTAGGGCATGGAGGTGGTTATTATGATCGCTTATTAGCTTCGGCCGATTGCCTTTCTATCTGCCTTTGTTACGACATGATGATTATACCAAGTATACCGTTTGAGCCCCACGATATGAAACCAAACTGCATAGTAACCGAAAATGAGGTGTTATGGGAAACCAATACCGTAAATTAGCAACAAACACGGTGTTGCTTGCGGTTAGTACCTTTAGCTCTAAGCTATTGGTATTTTTTCTGTTGCCACTTTATACCAGGGTTTTATCAACTGAATCATTCGGTCGTGCAGATATGCTTGTTCAAACAGCAAATCTACTTTTGCCGATTGTTTCTGTTGGGGTAATGCATTCGGTTGTGAGATTTGGTCTTGATAAAAGTTACAGTCGAAGAAGTGTTTTTACAACCGGTGCCGTGGTACTTTTTATCGGACTTTGTGTTTTCGCCTGTACTATACCACTGTTTTCAAATGTTTCTTATGTAGCAGAATACGCACCATTGCTACTGCTGTATGTGTTTACATCGCTTTTGCGGTCACTATTTTCTCAGTTTGTAAGAACACAGCATTATCTGAGGCTCTATGCATTAGACGGCCTACTCTCAACAATCTTTAATATAGCATTTAATGTGCTTTTCTTGGTTGTTTTAAGCTTGGATGTTCCCGGTTATCTTTTGGCTGTAGTTGCTTCTGACCTATTATCATGTGTGTTTTTATTTTTGGTTGCCGGATTGCATAAATTTTTCAGGCTGTCATCGCTTAATAAATCGGTAACAAAGGCGATGCTTTTTTATGCACTTCCCCTGATTCCAAATCAAATGTTTTGGTGGATAACTAATGTTTCGGATAGGTTCTTTATAGTTTATTTTCTTGGAGAAGCACAAAACGGACTCTATGCGGCTTCATATAAAATTCCAACTATCATTAGTATTGCATCAACTATATTTATTGAAGCATGGCAGCTTTCTTCAGTATCGGAGAGTAATCCGTTAAAGCGGCAACACTTTTTTTCGGATATATTTTCCGGTCTTCAGGCGCTGTGTTTTGTTGCGGCTGCAGGTTTAATTTTAGTTTGCAAATTCATTATGATGATATTTGTAGATGAACTTTATTTTGAGGCATGGAGGTATATTCCAATACTAATAATGGCAACCATTTTCTCCTGCTTTGTATCATTTCTTGGAAGTATCTATATGGTGGAAAAAAGGAGTATTGTTACCCTCATTACCATGCTTGCCGGTGCAGGTAGTAACATTGTTCTTAACTTATTATTTATTCCGGAATTTGGGGTATACGGTGCAGCACTAGCAACGGTGGCAAGTTATTTAATTGTGTTCATAATAAGGGCGATAAGCACACGAAGATATGTGAAGTTAAGGCTCAATGTAATAAAGATGATAATAAACCTAATCTTGTTAACTATACTTTGTTTGGTGGTTATAGCTGAACCTGCACTTTGGTTTATTCCGGCGGTAGTATTGTTTATTGCTGTAGCGGCTATTAATTCAGGAACCTTAGTAAAAACTGTGGTTAAGATAATTGGAAAGAGGAGATAACAAGGCATGACCGAGATTTCGTTTAAAAAAATTAAAGAAGATGCTATGATGTTAAGCTACGCTACCGAGGGGTCTGCAGCAGCAGATATTTTCTCCTACTGTCCCGAAAGTATTCTACTTGCACCGCAAGAAAGGGTTTTGGTAGGAACAGGCATCTCGCTAGCAATACCGCAGGGGTATGTTGGATTGGTTTTTGCTCGTAGCGGGCTGGCAAGTAGAGGTATTACTCTTTCAAATTCGGTAGGTGTAATAGATAGTGATTATCGGGGAGAGCTAAAGGTTGCATTACACAACGCATCAAACGAAGATTTTTTAATAGAACATCAGCAACGGTTAGCACAACTGGCAATAATGCCTGTGTTGCAGTGCCAATTCGTTGAAAAGTTATCACTACCACAAACAGAGCGCGGTAGCGGCGGATTTGGGTCTACAGGTATTTAAGGAAAACATATTATGCAAAACAATGTAACTATAATAGGTGCTGGCCTTGCAGGTTGTGAGGCGGCGGTATATTTAGCTTCTAAAAGGGTTAATATTACCCTTTTAGAACAAAAACCCATCAGAATGTCACCTGCACACAATAGCGATGGTGTAGCAGAGCTAGTTTGTTCAAACAGCCTTGGAGCAGAGAGAGTAGGATCTGCATCTGGTTTGTTGAAAACCGAAACAACAAGGTTAGGCGGGAGGCTGTTTGAGTTAGCAAAACAGCATTCAGTTCCGGCCGGAGGCGCGTTAGCGGTCGAGCGTACCGCATTTTCAAATGCAGTTGCACACCTTCTTAACAAATATAATATTAAAATCGAGCACCGAGTTGTTGATGAGATACCTCAAGGATTATGCATTGTGGCGACAGGCCCTATGACAGAGCCTCCGTTCTCGGATGCAGTTAATAAACTTACCGATGGATTTTTATACTATCATGATGCTGCTGCTCCGATAGTAACGGCAGAAAGCCTAAATCCTGATTACTATTTTTCTGCAAGTAGATATGGCAGGGGTGGAGACGACTATATAAACTGTCCTCTCGATAGGGAGCAGTATTATAACTTTATAAAAGAACTGGTTAATGCCGAGCGCGCACCACTGCACGATTTTGACAGGGTTTATGAAGGCTGTATGCCGATAGAAATATTGGCGTCACGAGGAGAGGATAGCCCTAGATTTGGCCCGTTTAAGCCGATAGGATTAACAGACCCTAAAACCGACCGACGCCCCTTTGCTAATCTTCAGCTTCGCCGAGAAGATTTAAAGGGGGAGAGATTTAACCTTGTTGGATGTCAAACAAATCTAAAGTTTTCGGAGCAACGCAGAGTATTTGGTTTAATTCCTGCACTTGCAAATGCTGAATATGTTAGGTATGGCGTAATGCACCGAAACAGTTTTATTAACAGCCCGATGCTTTTAAACTCGGATTTATCGTTAAAAAATCATCCCAATATATTTTTTGCAGGTGGGATCACCGGCTTTGAGGGTTACAGTGAATCGATATCCTGTGGACTTCTTGCAGCGAGATTTGTGTATGCTAGAATTATTGGTGCACAAGCCGAAATTCCACCACCGGATACTATGGTAGGAGGATTGTTACGTCATATACTTACCGAAAATAAGAATTTCCAACCACAAGGTGCCGCAATGGGATTACTGGCTCCTCTTCCCGAAAGAATAAAGGATAAGCGTTTAAGATATGAAAAAATCGCCGAACGCTCACTGAAGGCACTCGACGAATACATTAAATCGCAAGAGGAAGATTAACCTCTTTCCCTAAAGATACCAATTTTTTCATTAGGGAAGTATTTAACTACCTTTGTTTTCTGGTTATTTTGTTTTATACCATCTTTTACACTGTCCTGCATTTTGTTAATTCGCTCCATAACTTCATCAGATATGGATTTTACTCTATTAAGGATTGAAAAGTTATGTTGAGTTGCATCAAAAATTGTTTTTAGTTCATCGCAAAGTTCGCCACGATTGCAGCTGTTATTTAAAGCTTTTCTTATACTCGGGTATTCATTTTCACATAGAGCAACACATGATTCTATCTTTTGATCGAGAATATCAATATCCTTAATAATCTCGGCTCTACTTTCAACCCAAGTGGTTAATTCTTGGGTGCTGTCCCAACTGCAATCCGAGCTGCGCTTTAACAGCTCACAAAGCAATACCTGCTTTTCCGAGAGTATTTCTGCTACTGCAGATACATTATCGTTTTTCATATATAATTTTATTCCTTTCAGGACTTATTTTTTGAGGTGACATATGCAAATTGAGCCACTTGCCTTAACGGCAGAACTTGTGGATGAAAAGGGTGAAACCATAGCACAGGGGTTACTAACCCTCTCACCAACACCGGGAGAATTGGAAATTAAGGGCTCCGATTTTCCTCGCCTTAGTGTAGGGACACCTGTAGGAATAATAGTACATACTCAGGCAGGAATACTGACCTCGCTGGTGGGTATAGTCAGTTTCTATGGACGAGGAATAGTTGGAATATGTGATACAGAGAAAGAAGGTTTAGAATTTCTTTGTCATTTATTAACACAAAATGTTGGAATAAAAACTTATGCCACACATTCACGTGGACTTTTTAAACAAGGTGAAGATTATGATATCAGCATTTTCAGACTAGGGGTTGATGAATGTTGTTTTACCTCTATAGAAAAGATCGATTTAAACTCAGAGCTTTTAATATATAACGATTCTGCACCGATACTTAAAAAGTATAGTATTGTTGTAGAAGAAGTTTATAATCTTCACAATATGGTAAAATTATATATTGCAAAACCAACAAAAACAAGTAAGAAAAATTTGTCGCAGATAAAGCTGTTTCTAGATTTTGAGCAAAAATAAAAAAGGAACAGTTAAGTTAATTAGCCCTTGTCAATTTTCAATCCGCCGATAACAGAGCGAAGATTTTTGGTTGGAAGCGATACAGCCTCCTTGTTTTGTTCTGCAATTTGTAGCAGCTCTGTTCTAACTATTGAAATTTCCTTTGGAGCTTCTATTCCTATCCTAACACGATCACTCTGAATATCATAAAAAACAAGGGTGATATCATCACCTATCTTAATTGATTCTCCTTCACGTCTCGAAAGAACAAGCATAACTACCCCTCCTCATTTAACAATAAAAGAGGTGCTTTAATTGGCATATCTTCATCTAAAACATACTGCCCAAAGTAATTTTCGTGTTCGCTAAATATTACAGGAGCTTTTTTATTAACGGTACATTCGGCGGGAGTATCTGCTATAACCGCGATGCAGTAGCATCTTGGTAAAGTATCAACCTGATTAATCGATAGTTGCTGCTTCATCTGTTCGGTTACATTAAATACATAATTGCTAAAGCCGGTTGCAGAAACTAATATAAAGCATATGTTAGCTTCTTCGGTAGACTGTAACCAACAGATACCATCACCTATATCTGCATCTTTTATTAAGGTGAACTTTGTGTATTCCTCAAAACCGAGAATTGGAGATTTAACGGTGAAAACGTCATCATTGTTTATTTCTATTTCACCAAAATCTCTAGTTGCTACTATCATAAATAAACTTCCTCATCAATGTCGATAAATTTATTAAGAGTAAAATCTTAAGCTTTAATAGGCGGGTTATATGTAATTTGAACATCCGGCCTAACTACCATCTGCCCACTAAAACTAGGAGCGGAATAGTTAAAGCCCTTAGAGGGAGGGGTGTAACTCGCTGTTACATCTGCAGGCTTATAGTTAATGGAAAGTTGAGGCTCGGTGAATGTTACCTGTGGACGATAGTTAGGTAAAAATGCATGGCCTGCCATCGGCATTGCTTCCTCACGCATCATATCCTCTGCTACTATTCGTGCAGGTGTAGAACCTGTATGAATTGCACCGAGACGGTCAGCCAGTCGTGCCAACTTCTCGGTGAACTCCTTTATTTGTTTTTCGCCTAGCTGGGCGGTATAATGTGGAAGACTGCCGGTAAATCCGTTTTGAAAAACCGCACGAGTTTGTTCGGTTCCGCCGCCTTTTTGTTGCATCTTGGTGTTTTCAGATTCGATTTCCAAACTTCCCGGTTCTTGTTTTAACTCTACAATACCGGTATGTGTGCCACCGTTTGATGTTAACTTTGCGCCGGTTGCGGTATAGTTGAAGACGGCATCGACCCTATTAAGGCTAAGTGAAGCTAGTTGCACCGTTGGCACCTCCTCCTATCACTTTATTTTTATAAGAAGTCGAACAGCGAGGTTGGCAGAAGCTGTGAACCAAGCTGTAATGATATCATCCAGGCTCGCTGATAAATCTGGAAGTTGATGGATTCTTCCTCTAAATCAGCGGCTTCAAGGTCGTTTTGGGTATCCTTTAAAGAGATCATATCGGATTCGTAACGATCGGTAGTAGATTCTAAAAAGTTAGTGCGTGCTCCAATATCGGCAAGAGCGGTTGTAATATCGGTTTGAATATCCTTCGATTTATCTAAAAGATTACCAAGTTCTTCCATGTCGTTATCGCTAAGAGCCTGTGCCACCTCGCCGATAAAGGCAATAACATTCTGAGAGTTACCATCAGCATCAACGCCAAACCCGAACACCTCGGCTCCGTCATTTGAAAGTTTTATTGCGGTAGATGGATCTACGCTGCCACCATAGGTTGTGCTATTAACAGTGAGTCCGAGCTCAACATCAACATAAACCGTACCGTTTGAGGGTGCTGGGATATATAATCCTGGGCTGGCGGGATCCTCCATAACTGCCATGCCTTCCTCGGGCGAAAAGTTGGTTGGAAGATTTGCAGTTGAGAGGCTGTGGATAGATGAGTCATAGGCTACAAAGTTGTTAATATCCTCACCATTATATGTTACGGTTCCATCGTCGAGAATAGCAAACGGAACATCACTGTTATTGGTTCCACCAAACAAATTTTTGTCGGTAAACTGAGCGTTAGCCATCTGTAAAACCTGTTCCTGCAGATCCCATATTTCACTGGCCGATATCTCACGTTGATCATCATCAAAGGTGCCGTTAGCCATTCTGGTCATCTCTTCCATAACCGACTGTAAAATGGTGTTAACACTCATCAGATTACCTTCGGCTGCGGATAGCTCGTTAAATGCATCACGCATAGTATCAACTGATTGATCAAGTTTATAAAGCTGCTCGCGAACAGAAAAAGTTTTTGCAGCATCAGCAACATTATCTGAAACATAGTTAAGCTTAAGCCCCGAATTTAGCCTATCCATTGTCATGTGTAGGTTAGACATATTGTTATTTAAGGTACTAAGATAGTTACGGTTCATGCTACTTTGGGTAACTCTCATCCTGTAGCTCCTTTCAAAATGCTTGTTTTAATTATCTACCAACTAATCCCATGTTGTTAATAACGGTATTCAGCGCCTCATCGAGGGTGGTCATTAGCCTTGCCACAGCCTGATATGCACGATTGTACATCATCATGTTTGCTGCTTCCTCGTTATCCGAAACAGCCGAGACAGCATCTCTGCTATCCAATATGTTGTTAGCAACCTCTGTTGTAGCTGAAAGACGGCTAGTGTTATAGGTAACCTGTTGTCCTAGTGTTGTGTTTACAAAGCTTACAAAGCCCTCAAACGTGCCGGAAAACTCACCGAAATCATGTTCCGATTCAAACTGATAAAGCATATCCATTATATAGGTGTTATCGAGCTCGCCGTTTTTATCAACACCATTCATAATGTATTCCGGGTTGGTTAGCCATTCGTTAGCAACGGTTATATTCTCGGCAGTAACCTCTCCAGAAATCGGCTCGAACAATACCTTAAATCCGCCGGCCTCTAAAGGCACAACATTGTTAAAGGCATTAACAAATTCAGCGGCAAAGTTATCTAGCTGTTGCTGATAGTAGGGTATACCGTTTTCAAGGTTATGGTTTGGCGACTCTGGGTCGGCACCAGCACCATTTATAAGGTCTACATATGCCTTTAGTGCTCCACCTTGAGATTCAAAATCAGTTCCGTCCTTCTGCCAGGTTAAGGTTATTGTTCCATCCTCGGTGTTATTATAGCTCAGCGTTTCAAACTTATCGCCTTCAACCACTAATCTATCACCCATAGATACATTAACAACGCCGTGATCAAGCTGTTCTACCTTAATATCACCGTAGTATGCAAGTTCGTCGAGAAGCAAATTGCGCTCATCGAGAAGTTCGTTTGGCCCATAATTCCCTTCGTTTGTAATAGAGCTCGATAGCATACTGTTTTCAATAGAGTCGTTAAGATGAGCAATTCTCTCAAGTAACGAGTTAACATCACCAACCGCAACCTCGGCATTAAACTTTTGTTGCTCGCTTATCTCAACCAGATTTGCATCAAATAAATTTAAAACTTGGGTGAATTGAACCATGGAATTCATAACTATAGAAGCGTTGGTTGCGTCGTCCGGACTGGAGGAAAAACTCTTAAGGGCAGAAATAACATCCTCTATGGCATTGTTAATACCGGTGTTTCCGAGTTCGTTTATTGCCTTCTCAATATCCGAAAGAATAACAGCGCTCTGATCAAAGTATGCAACGGTTGCATACTCCTCTCTAAACATTTTATCCAGTAACGGGTCACGAATTTGGGACACTCCGTTTATCTCGGTGCCCTGTCCCATTAGTGAAACGTTTTGTTGTATATCATAACGACTACCGCCGGAAATGGTCATAGAAACCTGGTCGACACGTTGACGGGTATATCCTTCGGTGGTTGCATTGGTAAGGTTATGTCCGACAATATCCAAAGCTTTTTGGTTAGACTGAATTCCCCTCAAAGCCGTTTCTATACCTAAAAAAGTAGGTCTCATACTCATCTTAAAAATCCTTTCCTATGCCTTACCATCAAGCCTTATGTTTTGAAGTTCTTCGGCTGTTAAAACAGGTGGTGCAACCTGTTGATTTAATCTTTTTTCCATCTTAAGAAGATTGGTTTTAACTATCTTAGTGCATCGTGCATTGTAAAATTGTATACTCTCTAATAATTCTGTTAGTCTACTATAGATAACGGAAAGCTTTTCCTTTTCTTCTCCCTCAATGGTATCAATTATCTCACGCATCGACATGCTTTTATAACCAGCAACCTCTTGAAGATCTATACGCTTTTTTTCCATCTGCTCAGCACGAAGTATGGCAGATTGATCGTTGGCTATCGAACGCTCAATTCCGGCGAGGTTGTTAGCTGAAATATATTCAAACCTTTCTCTTGACTGGTTTTCTATCTGTTCATAAAAACCAATGTAGTTGGCAAGAAAGTCGAAAAATAGCTCTTTATCCTTCAAAAAAACCTCCGAAACTAAATTTTACCTAAAAGTGCATCAGCAAGCAGATCGGCAGGTATGTTATAACTACCTTTATCCACTGCTTCCTTAATTGCAGCAAGCCTCTCGGGGGAAACATCTGAAGAAATTTCCTTTGCAACCGTAGCAGAATAAGCCTTGGCATCAAAGCTGCGACCATCAATAGCAACTGTATCGGTCTTTTTACCTGTGTTAACAGATTTGGAAGCAGAACCGGTATTGAGGTAGCTACCGATTGCGGCACTATGATTCATATTATCAATTTTCATTTGAAACCTCACTGTTATAGAATATCTCATAAATACAATACGACCAAAAAATCTGAAAGTTTATATCTAAGTCAAAATTATTTTTCAATTTTTTTAGAATGGTTCTCATGGTCCTCAACATTGATCTTAATTAGCTGATAAATAACCGAGAGTACGGGCAAGGCTAGAATCATGCCAATAGCACCGAAAAGACCGCCGCCAATCAACACCCCAGACAATACATAAGGCCCCGGCAAACCAACCGAACCGCCTACTACTCGAGGATAGATAAGATTGCTCTCCAGCTGTTGTAAAATAATAATAAATATTATAAACCAAACCGCACTGATTGGGTCAACCATAAGCAGAATAAAAGCTGATGGAATGGAGCCTGCTATGGGTCCTACTATAGGTATTATATTTGTAACTCCTATTATAACACTTATGAGTACTGCATACTCGAACCTAAATATACTCATTCCAATAAAACACAGCACCCCTAAAATCACTGCCTCGGTAATCTGCCCCACAACATATTTGGTAAAAACAAAGTTTGAAATTTTACTAATTTTAAAAATATAGTCTCGAAATTTAGCTGGGGCATAAACGTTAACTAATCTGGTTGCTTGTTTTGCAAGATGATGCCTCTCGGAAACAATATATATAGATAGTATTATTCCAAAAAAGCTGTTTCCTATTGCAGAGCCTACCGAGCTTGTTATGCTAAAAATTTGCGGAAAAACACCGGTGAAAAAGTTTTGGATAATGCTTCCGAGGTTAGCAGTAAGATTTTGATAGAATTGGCTATTAAGAACTTCAGGTATAAGATTTGGTGGTAGCGAGGCAATTAAGTCCTCAATATTTTTGGCGTAATATTCCATATTACTAATAAACAAGCTCACGCTATCTACAAGGCTTGGGATAACCATTCCAAAAAGAGCTGCAACAAGCAATATCAATATAAGATAGACTAAAAATATGGATAGTCCTGTGGCTAGTTTGTTACGCTTTCCTTTAAAGAGAGTTCTAAGTTTATCTTCAAAAAAACCTGCCGGACGTGCTAATACAAAAGCTACACAAAGTCCTATGACTACAGGTTGAATAACACCAAAAAAAACATCAACAATACCGCTGATATCCTCAAATCTAAAAACAAGCGCAAGAAGTAACACCGCATATGTAACGGCGAGCAATATTTTTCTAAACAGTGCTTGGTTCATCTATAATTTTCCCTTAAGGCAAAATGTTATTTTAATAGTATCACAGAATAGATTACATTGCAATATAAAAAAAGTATCGAAGTTCTAGATGTTCTACTATCTATGATTGGCTATTCTGCCGTCATAATTCAAGAAGAATTAACTATAACTTGACAGTTTTCGCAAAGTATGCTAAAATACTATTAAAATTAAATATTATTTATCAAGAGTGGCAGAGGGGACAGGCCCTATGAAGCCCGACAACCTGCGTTTGCAAGGTGTTAAATCCTGCGGTGTAAGCCGAAAGATAAAGTTCTTTGCTGTTCGGTTTACACGGAACAGCTTTTTTGTTATATGTTATCAAGTTGAAGAAAGGATAAAAATTATGAATAAGGAATTTTTTACATCAGAAAGTGTTACCGAAGGACATCCCGATAAAATATGTGATCAGATTTCAGATACAATTCTTGATGCAATGCTAGCCGGAGATCCAAATAGTCGCGTTGCCTGTGAAACCGCTGTAACCACAGGCATGGTTTTAGTTATGGGTGAGATATCAACCGAAACCTATGTAGACATACCAAAGCTAATAAGACAGACAATAAAGGACATTGGTTACGACCATAGTGAATATGGTTTTGATTGTAATACCTGTGCCGTTATCACATCTATCGACGAACAGTCCGGCGATATAGCTATGGGAGTAGATGTTGGCGGTGCCGGAGATCAAGGTATAATGTTTGGCTACGCATGCGATGAAACCCCTGAACTTATGCCGCTTCCAATATCACTTGCTCACAGCCTCACAAAAAAGTTATCTGAGGTCCGCAGAACCGGTGTTTTACCATACCTTCGTCCCGATGGTAAAAGCCAGGTAACTGTAGAATACGATGATGGCAAACCAACTAGGGTTGAGGCGATTGTTGTATCCAGCCAACACTCTGATGATATCTCCACCGAGATACTTCGAGCTGATATAAAAAAGCATGTAATAGAAACTACTGTTCCGGCAGAGCTTGTAGATGATAACACAAAGGTATACATTAATCCAACAGGTCGTTTTGTTGTTGGAGGTCCACAAGGAGATAGCGGACTTACCGGAAGAAAAATTATTGTAGACACCTATGGTGGATATTCGCGTCATGGTGGCGGAGCATTTTCCGGTAAAGACCCAACTAAGGTTGACCGTAGTGCCAGCTATGCAGCGCGCTATGTTGCCAAAAATGTTGTTGCTGCAGGATTAGCTAAAAAGTGTGAAGTTCAGCTTGCCTATGCGATAGGTGTTGTTCAGCCGGTATCGGTACTGGTTGAAACCTTCGGCACCCAAACAGTAGACAAGGTGAAGATTGAAAATGCAATTCGTGAGGTTTTTGATCTTTCCCCTGCGGGTATCATAAAAGATCTAGATCTGCGCAAGCCAATTTATCGTCAGCTTGCATCATTCGGCCATATGGGCAGAGAAGATCTTAATATATCCTATGAAAAAACCGACCGTATTGAACTGCTAAAAAAAGCAGTTCAAAATCAGTAATTAATGGAAAGACTAATTTAAAATGAGATATGTAAGCGACAGTAGAAAGGATAAGAAGGGCGGGCGAAAGCAACCGAAATTACCAAAAGTTAAGCCGAGCCGAACACCTAACCCTGTACCGGCACCAATTGTAACCGAGAGAGATGGCGTTAAGGTTAATATATCTGCTGCTGTGAAAAATGCACACAAGGCAAATAAACCCCCAAAAGAACCGTTAGATAGAGAGAGAATACATGGGATCGTTATTAAGGTTCTGATAGCTGCTGCAATTGTAGTAGGCGTTGCGGCTACGATGTTTATTGTTTATTACCTTGCAGAAAATAGTTCTGGCAATCAAAATAATATTGAACAGATAGATGGCTTTCCTGCTCTGGTTAGTGGAATAAATATCGAAAAACCACCGGTTACCGTAGCCTCCCTTTCGCCATTACTAACCGATTTATGTGAAACACTGCCGTTAGGAGACTCATTAACAGCTGTTAGTGATTACTGTAATAATCCGGGTGCTTTACCGACCGTTGGAACACCGCTATTACCTGATATTGATAGCATAATAGAACTAGGTCCGGAATATCTATTAACGGTAACACCGCTAACCTTAAAACAAAAAATTAGCTTAGAACAAACCGGAACAAAGGTTTTGGAATTTAATATTCCAACTTCAGTTTCCGGCTTAGCCGACCTTGCCACCGAAATAGCAACTCTATTTTTAGGTAAGGAGGAAGGTCCGCAGATAGGAAGTGGAATTTACGGAAGATTAACAGAATCGTTGACACTTTATAGTGCAGCAGTTAATAATGTTACCGATGAACGCCCATCCTATGCCCTTTTGTTTGATCTTTCCGGCTACACGGCAACTTCAGAAACTATAGAGGCTCAGATTTTTTCATCAGTTCTGGGTAAAGTTGCGGTAGCCGGGCAGGGTTATGCCACTACCATTGAACAGGTGGCGGCAGCCGATCCCGAGGTATTAATATTGCCGGATAGCTTAACGATGGAAGATTTAGCAGGAACCGGCCTTGAAGATGGAACTGCTGCACAGAATTCAAATATCTTCTTTATAGATATTTCCGACCTCGAAACCTATAAACCAACAATATTATTTGAGGTTGCCAAAATTGCCGCTAAGGTGTATCCTGAGCTATCGCTATAATAATTAAAACTCTAGCAGTGCAGTTGCAAACCTTTTAAATGAAGCGTTAAAGTTTATCTCACTGTAGCTTTCGGCGGCAAAAATATCGTAAATACCAATTTCGCTGTCGCCTGAATAAAGGGTTACCGTTCCTAAACTGTCACCCTTTGATATTGGTGCAGTTACATATTCCGGCAGGTTTATCTCTTCGCGAAGCATCGGATCTTGATTTTTTTGAAGCATAAGCTTTTCCGGTAGGTTGTATTCAACCTCAATCGATTGCTCTAAACCCTTCTTCAAAGGTATTTCGGTTAGGAAATTATCAATATCTGGCATATATGCCAAGCTGAAATTTGCAAAGCCAAAGTCCATTAATGTTCTTGCGGCATCAAAGCGGTCGTCGCTGTTTGCAGCACCCAATACCACTGCAATAATAGACATATCGTCTCTGGTGGCTGTTGTACAGATACAAACTCCGGCAAGACTTGTGGTTCCGGTTTTTAGTCCGGTTATTCCGGCATAGCTTCGTATTAACTTATTTGTATTTACTAACATTGTTTGTCCATCTCTTAGAGAATCGGTCCATACGGTTGTGTATTTAACCAACTCATCGTACTTCATGATTTCCCTTGCCATAAGTGCAACATCATATGCGCTGGAGAGATGTCCGTTAGCATCAAGTCCGCAGGCGTTAACAAAATTAGTGTTGGTCATGCCAAGCTCGGCAGCACGACGATTCATCATGTCCACAAAAACGGCTTCGCTACCTGCAACATGTTCTGCCAAGGCAACGGCGGCATCATTTGCCGATGAAACACAGACTGCAAGCAACATCTCGTCAACGGTAAAACTTTCAGAAGGATCCAGCCAGATTTGACTACCTCCCATACTTGCTGCATGCTCAGAAACGCTAACGAGGTCGGTTAGAGCAATATTACCTTTATGTATTTCGTCGAAAACCAATAACATGGTCATGATTTTTGTAATAGAAGCAACCGGTAGCTGTTCATCCATGTTTTGCTTATATAGTATTTCACCGGTATCAGCCGACATTAATACCCCTGCCTTAATAGGCAGTTGAAGGTCAACTGTGGCATCAAGTGACACCGCAGCCGGAACAGTTATATCGGTAGGTGTAAGTGGTGATTCAGCAAATGCAAGTGGGTTTTCGTTAAAAACAGTTGTGTCGGGATTTGCGCTATATGCAGAATAATCCGACTGCTGAATAATGGAAGCTTGTGCAGAAACAGCATCTGCTGTAGAGTTAACTCCCGAGGCGTCGGCCATCGCCTCCGTTGCCGGTGGTGCATATGCGGCTGAAACCGGTAACGCCCATAATAATGCTAAGCTAACAAACAAAGCGATGGTCGCCTGTCTTATTCCTTTATATCTCATAACCCCTCCGCAGTAATTTATTTGGTAATGTTTATGAAAAAAAATCTAAAAATATACTTTATCACCTTAGGTTGTAAAGTTAATAGCCGCGAATCTGATGGCCTATTATGTCTTTTTACGCAAAAGGGTTATGATTGTGCCAAGACTGTAGAGGAAGCGGATATAATATATATAAACTCCTGTACCGTGACGGCTGATGGTGCTGCAAAAAGTCGCGCAGCGGTTCGTAGAGCACGTCGAGCTTCTCCGGCGGCGGTTATAATTATGGGGGGATGTCTACCGCAAACAGCAATAGCAAATTATGATGCTGATATCGTTGTAGGTAACACTAAAAGGGATGCGGTGTTTGAGCTTTTAGAAAAATTTTATCTTGACAAAGAAGTAACCGTTGCGGTAGTTCCACATAGTGATGATGAAAAATTTGAGCCATTGCCCATGGAGGGGGATGGTCATACCCGTGCTTTTTTGAAGGTGCAGGATGGATGCCCGCGACGTTGTAGCTACTGTATAGTAAGTAGGGCTAGAGGAAACCCACGTTCTGCCAACGAGGCTGAGCTTTTAAACGGTGCAAAAAGGCTGGTAGAGCAGGGGCATAGGGAGATTGTTTTATGTGGAATTAATCTTTCATATTACGGTTGTGACACAAAAACAGATCTTGCAGAACTTTGTTTAAAGCTAGCTGAAATAGAACAGCTTTCCAGAATTAGATTAGGTTCTTTAGAACCGGATATGTTAACCGAAGAAATATGTGAACGGTTGTCAAGATGCGAAAAACTGGCCCCACATTTCCACCTATCGTTACAAAGTGGAAGCGATAAAATTTTAAAGGCAATGAATAGATTTTACAGTCGAAGCGAATATATTGAAATAGTAAACAGATTAAGAAAATATTTCCATCAACCGACATTTACCACCGATATAATGGTGGGCTTTCCGGGAGAAACAGAGCAGGACTTTGAAGATAGCTGTAGCTTGGTAGAGGAGGTTGGATTCTTAAAGGTGCATATTTTCAGATACTCGCCACGTCCCGAAACGGTTGCTGCAAAACTTCCCGGGAAGATTGAAGAAACTCAAAAGAAATTACGCGCTACCGAGCTTTCCAAAAGGGCGCAAAGAGTAAAAGAGCAGGTAGAGTTAAGTCTAGAAGAGATAGAGGATAGCTTTATAGCTGAAACGCAAACCAATGATAACAGCTGGGTTGGCACCACTGCAAGATATTTAAAAAAGACTTCAAAAGCAGCAGGTATTCGTAAAGGAGACCTCGTTTCGGTATAAAATTACTAATTTAATAATTAATAAAAAAAATACTGTAAAATGCTAAAGTTTTATTTTTATTGTGCGATTATATATTTAAGAGGTAAAATACAGAATAGCTTTGCTGATAAATATCCGAAGTCATGACCGGATGTTTACGGCTTCAAGATATCTGTATTATACATCACGAAACACCTCGCAAGGATTGTAGGGTGTACAAGAACGATTAATTAAATTTAAGGAGAAATTATGGTTATTCAACACAACATTATGGCGCTAAACTCAAACCGCCAACTGGGAATCAACAACAGCATGGTTGCTAAGAATCTTGAGAAATTGTCCTCCGGTTACCAGATTAACCGCGCAGGTGATGACGCTGCAGGTCTTGCAATTTCAGAGAAGATGAGAGCCCAGATTAAAGGTCTTG
>CAYJBH010000009.1:0-92534 GCA_964368625.1 uncultured Oscillospiraceae bacterium | reverse complement strand
ACTTTTTTTAAAAAGAGTGCACTTTTTTTTAATCATATGTGGACTAATTTATAATAAATTGCACTAAAAATTAAAATTCTCCACCTTTTTTTAAAGATTTATGTTGCAGTATTTCTTTTTCTAATGTATTATAAAAAAATAGAATCGGTACATATGCACCGATTCATATTTTGAGTTTAATCCTATTTAGCACCTTTTGGTAATTTTATTATTGATTGAGCATATGCTTTATGCTTTTGCGTTATCAAGCATTATTTTTATTGTAACACAGCTTCCATCCTTAGATGATTCATATTTTATTGTCGCTCTATCTTTAAAGTAAAGTTCCAGCCGCTCCCTAATATTACCTAACCCATAATTACTGCCGGCAGAATTAAAGTTTTGTGATTGAATAGATTTTCCCTCGTTAAGCATTTCTAGCAGTTCCGGAGACATTCCTACTCCATCATCCTTAACATATATTGTAAGTATATCATCATCAACATCGGCATTAATTATTACCATTCCGCCCGGATCATCTTTTTCCATCAAACCGTGCAGTATCGCATTTTCTACTATCGGTTGTAGTATCAGTTTCACTATAGGGATATCTTCAGCTGCTTTACTGTAACTTACATCAAACCCCACACTCCCCTCAAACCTGTTTTGCTCCAGTTCCAGATATGTTCGAGCATGCTCCAACTCCTGTTTAACCGTAATTATTTCATTTCCCTTCGACAATGTCATTCTATAAAACCTTGAGAGCAACTTTACCATGTGATTAATGTCATCAGCCTTATGTTTTACCGCCATCCAGTTAATTACGTCGAGGGTGTTATAAAGGAAATGTGAGTTAATTTGAGATTGTAGCAACGAAAGCGTTGCATTTTTATGGGCCAACTCCTTTTCCAAAAGTTCTTCGGTTAGCGATTTATTCTTATCATGTAGGGTCTTATAAACATTAATAACACTCTTGAGTTCTTCTTTAAAGTCGCTTTCGGTATCTTCTTCTCCTGCAGTGGATATCTGTGAATCAGATATTTTTTCAAAAACCTTTTTTATCTTGTTGTTCATCTTAGTAGATACTAATATATCAACAAATACAATAACTGCTAAAAGCAGACCTCCAAACATCAGTAATTGTAAAATAAAATCCTGATTTTCAAGAATGCTCACACCGCCATTGGAAACACTATAAAGTGTATAATTTGTTTTATCTATACTGTATGTATAAATTGTATGATTGTCGTAATGATAAATTGTATCTTCGTTTTGTAAAATGTCGTCATTAGAAAGTGCCAGTAACTCTATAAGATTTTGTCCTACCTCATCATCCGTTCCGGAAATTATCTCTGCTTTAGAGTTTGCAAGGTAAAATCGAGAACCTGTTATCAACTCCGCATCCAGCAGATAGTCCTGCAGATCTGATTCGCTTATATAAACGCTAAGGGCGCCATAGCATTCACTGTTTTGCTCAAAGTTAATTAGTCTGCGAACAGCTCCAAAATATAGCGACCCAACCCCTTGCGCATCATATTTCTTAAATGTGTCTGACCAATATATATCACTCCCTTCAAGGTCTTCCATAATAAAACCTGTTTCATAAATATACTCTAGCGATGAAAAGTTTGAGGTAAGGCCGGAGTAAAATGAGTTTTCATTATAATAAATTGTAGCATATATCGGAACAGTGCTGTGGCTGTATGTCGTAAATAAGTCGTTAAGATAGTTATACTCACTTAGCTGTTCGTTAAACGAACCCTCTTCTTTTCTATTCCCCAGATTTAGTAAGGTGCTGTTTGAGGCTAAATCACGTGAAACCTCCTTAATATCATCTACAAGCACCTCTATCTGAGCTCCTGTAGTTTGAATATTTAGCTGTTGCATCTCCCTATAAGCATCCTGTTCCTGCAAGTTTAATATAATATAAAAGAATATTGAGGATACAAAAAGTATAAACACATTTATAAATGCAATGCTAAAGATTAGTTTTGTTCGAAAATTAAGCGATTTAATAAATTTTTTCAATATCAACCTCTATTTTGTTAGTATATTTAAGGAGAAATCATGATTAAAGCATTAATTGTAGACGATGAAATGAGAACAATTAATGGAATTCTCAACAACATCGATTGGGAAAGCCATAATATCGACAATGTTAGGTATGCAAAAAATGGTAGTGCAGCCCTAGAAGCTGTGGCTGAAATGCCGGTTAACCTTGTTATTACCGATATTAACATGCCTAAAATGGATGGTTTTGAGTTCGTCCACAGATTATGTGATCTTCACCCCGATGTTAAGATAATCTTTGTTAGTGGTCACAACGACATAGATTATGTTCGCACTGCTATTAAATGTGCTGCCGTTGATTATATATTTAAACCAATCGATCTTAAGGAACTAGATAACGCTATTGCAAAAAGTGTAGAATCCTTAATAGTAGAAAGTGAGCGCCTTAAATATTTGCAGGAAATTGAGCATAAAGTTTATGTTAATCTTCCGGTGTTGCAGGATAAGTTTATCAATAAACTGCTAACAAAGGATAGTTGGAGCGAGTTTAGCATTGAGGAAGAGATGCAAAAAATAGAGCTTCTATTGCCACTTAGCTGCGACTATATTGCACTAACCTTAATTGTAAACAACTTTAAATACGAAGATATGTGGCGAAATCACCACCTTTTTTCTACAGCGGTAATGAACATATTGAATGAACTTATAGAAACCAGCAACAACTGCTACACCATTGAAAATGATGATGGTGAGTTTGTATGTATTTTACCATTGCAACAAGAAGAAATCAACCCCTGTATTATTGAGGGGGATATTAACTTTGCTGAAAATTTAGAAACACTATGTACCACCATTAGCGAACAGCTAAAGGAAATATTAGGAATTGAGATTTCTATGGGTGTTGGATCACGTGTTAAAGGGCTAAATCAGCTTCACAAAAGTTACACCTCTGCTAAGGAGGCTTTAAGTCGTAGATTTTTTAGTACTGATTCTCAAATCCTTTTTTCTGAAACCGACGATGCCAGCACCGATAACTTTGTTTCGATAGATTTCCATCAATATAACAAGATTTACAGCCACACAATTAACGAAGAATCTTCGCTGGTTGTTGCGATTATCAAGGATATTTTTAATAACATTCATAACACAGTTTCACCGAACCAAAGTCAGGTAGTCGTTATCTGTCACCAAATTGCCTCAACTATCAACAGCGCATTGTTGCAGATTCGCAGCATGGATGTTGTAAAGGCGGAACAGCTACTTGCCTTTTATGAAACTATTCAAAGCTGTACAAATGTTTCCACATTAGAAAAGCTTATAACCGAATATGCAATTAAAAATATCGGCAATACAGCAGAAGATGACCTTCCTCAACATGATGAACTAATTAACAAGATTAAGGTTTACATTGAACAGAATTATATGCAGCAGATATCCCTTAATAGCCTTGCTGGTGAAGCTTACATCTGCCCATCATACCTATGTCTTCTTTTTAAACAAAAAACAGGGCAAACTATTACCAACTATATAACAAGCAAAAGAATAGAAAATGCAAAAACCATGCTAAGACACTGTGATAAAAAGTTAATCGATATATGTTTTGAGGTAGGTTTTAACGACTCGAAATACTTTAGCCGAATATTTAAAAAACATGCCGGATGTACACCTAGCGAGTATCGCGAAAGGGGTGATGCTGTTAGCAATTAACACGTAAAATATACAGTGTTTTTTTAGCCATTTAAAAAAATTTAGAACAGCTTATATTTATCATTTTAATAAGTAAACTGTATTTAATATATTTTTTAGCTTACTTAATCATATGCTTATAAAAATTATGATAACAAAATCCCCTCTTAATTAAAGAGGGGATTTATTATTTAGCTATAAGCTTTAATTATTTAACGCTATCCATGTGGGAGATAAGGTCAAGAACCTTATTAGAGTAGCCCCACTCATTATCGTACCATGCAACAAGCTTTACAAACTTATCGGTTAGTGCGATACCGGCTTTTGCATCAAAGATAGAGGTGTTCTCGTCGCCAATGAAGTCGCTTGAAACAACATCTTCGTCAACATACTCAAGTACACCCTTCATTTCACCGTTAGCTGCTGCCTTAATTGTAGCACAGATCTCATCGTAAGAAGCAGGCTTACCAAGGTTAACTGTTAGGTCAACAACAGAAACGTCGAGGGTAGGAACACGGAAAGCCATACCTGTAAGTTTGCCGTTAAGCTCAGGGATAACCTTACCTACTGCCTTTGCAGCACCTGTAGAGGAAGGAATGATGTTGCCGGCTGCTGCACGACCACCACGCCAGTCCTTGCTAGATGGAGCGTCAACAGTTTTCTGTGTGTTTGTAGTTGCATGAACTGTTGTCATTAAGCCGTCTACAATACCGTAGTTATCGTTGATAACCTTTGCAAGAGGAGCTAAACAGTTTGTTGTGCAGGAAGCGTTGGAAACAACGTCCATATCGTTTGTATATTTTTCAAGGTTAACACCACAAACAAACATTGGTGCATCTGCTGAAGGAGCAGAAATAACAACCTTTTTTGCACCTGCTTTAATATGTGCAGAAGCTTTTTCAGTTGTTGTGAAAACGCCTGTGCTCTCTACAACATACTCAGCACCTGATGCTCCCCACGGAATACTTGCAGGATCTTTTTCAGCAAAAAATTTAATTGTTTTGCCATTAACGATGATAGCATCATCTGTGTAAGTTACTTCACCTTTAAAACGACCATGAACTGTGTCGTAGCGAAGCATATATGCCATGTAGTCTGGAGTCATGAAAGGATCGTTAATTCCTACGATGTCGTAAAGATCGGTCTTCTCGCAAGCAGCACGGAACACTAAACGTCCGATACGGCCAAAACCATTAATACCAATTTTGATTGCCATAATTTAATTCTCCTTAATCTTAAATATTTGTTTACTTGCATACTATTATAACCTAAACTTTATTAGCCTGCAAGCCTAAATATTAAAATTATTTAAATTTGACAAAATTTTAACATTTTAGATGAATAATATATAGTCTATTAAACCATCCTTAATTATAAACAAAAAAACAACCTGCGAAATTATCCGTAGGTTGAGCAATAGATACCCTAATTCAATTTACGACATTCTTTGCATACACCGTATAGCATAAGGTTGTACCCCGATATAGCAATTCCGTCCTTTGAGACTATTTCTTCTATAGGTGTCGACAGGTGTACATCAAAAACCCGCCCACACTCACTACAGCTAAAATGTTCATGATCGGTAATGTTAAAATCAAATCTATCGCCAAACCCGGGAATTGGTATCTTGCGTATCTTTCCATTCTCAGAAAAGGTATTTAAATTTCGGTAAACTGTTCCCAAGCTGAGCTTAGAATGTTCCTGCTTTAAAGAGGAATATATCTCATCTGCCGTTGGGTGGGTTTTTATGCTGTTAACCGCTGCAAGTATTGCTTCTTTTTGTTTAGTATTTCTCATAATCGTTCCAATAACAGTAATCATTACTATAATTAAATAATACATTATATTGTTACATTTGTCAAGCATGTTTGCTATTTTAAACAAAATTATAGCTATTATTTTTTTATTTAATGTATTGACAAGCTAAGTTTAGGTGATATAATTATCTTATCAGTAATAATTCTCAATAATTTGAGATGTACTGAATAAACTAAAAGAAAGGGATTAAAATGAAGAGTTTAGAGGGAACAAAGACACAGGCAAACCTAATGGAGGCATTTGCTGGAGAGAGCATGGCTCGCAACAAATACACCTACTATGCTAGCCAGGCAAAAAAAGATGGTTATGTTCAGATGGCAGCTATCTTTGAAGAAACCGCAAAGAACGAGATGGAACATGCAAAGCTATGGTTTAAGTTGCTGCATGATGGTATGCCCAAAACTCCTGCAAATCTCAACGACGCTGCAAACGGTGAACACGACGAGTGGACTGAAATGTATAAAAGAATGGCTGAGGAGGCAAAGGCCGAAGGATTCGACAACATCGCCAAGCTTTTTGAAGGCGTGGGCAAAGTAGAAAAGGAACATGAAGAGCGTTATCGCAAGCTTCTTTCAAACATTGAGGAAGAGAAGGTTTTTGTTAAGGATGGCGAGGTTGTTTGGAAATGTGCCAACTGCGGACATCTTCATAGTGCAAGCTCCGCTCCTGATTTATGTCCTGTATGTGCTCACCCTAAGGCATATTTCGAGGTAAATGCTAAGAATTATTAGTATATTTTATGGAGGCTAAAAATGGCTACTCAAAAATTTTTTCTATGTAAACATTGTAAGAACCTAATTGGCATGGTTGATAACAAAGGTGTTCCGATAAAGTGCTGTGGCGAAACCATGGTTGAGCTTATCCCCAATACCGTTGATGCGGCCGGAGAAAAGCACATTCCGGTAGTTAAGGTTGAAGCCGACTGCGTATCGGTTGACGTAGGCAGTGTTACACATCCATCTGAAGAGAATCATTACATTGATTTCATCTATCTTGAAACGGAGAATGGAGGTCAACGCAAAAAGATTGGTGCCGGAAAAACACCAACTGCAAGCTTTAAATTAGTAAACGACGCTCCTATAGCTGTTTATGGTTACTGCAACCTACACGGCCTTTGGAAAACTGATATCTAATTAATCAATAATATAAAAACCGGCAGAAAATGCAAAAAGTGTTAATTCCGCATTATTCTGCCGGTTTTTATTTACATACCAGTTATGTGTTACATCATTGACAATAGTATATTTTAATACTATACTATTGATAATATATTACTAATGCTTGAAAGGAGCTGAAAACGTTATGTATGTCGCTAATGATCTAAGGTACGACAAAATGGAATACCGCCGTGTAGGCAAAAGCGGTTTAAAGTTGCCAATTCTTTCACTTGGCCTATGGCACAACTTTGGTTATACCGCTTCATTTGAAACCGCAAGAGATATGCTTTTAACCTCATTTGATTTAGGTATTACACATTTTGATATTGCAAATAACTATGGCCCTCCTCCCGGCAGTGCTGAAGAGTGCTTCGGTAAAGTTTTCGCTAAGGATTTAAAGCCTTATAGAGATGAGATTATAGTTTCTGATAAAGCCGGATACTATATGTGGCCCGGACCTTATGGGGAATGGGGATCTAAAAAAAGCATAGTTGCCTCCTGCGACCAGAGTTTAAAGAGAACCGGGCTTCAGTATTTTGATATATTTTATCATCATCGTCCCGACTCAGATACACCTCTCGAAGAAAGCATGGACGCTTTGGCACACCTTGTTCGTCAGGGAAAAACACTTTATGTTGGAATTTCAAACTATAGCGCTGAAGATACAATAAAGGCCAGCTCCATACTAAAAGAGATGGGGGTTCATTGTCTTATCCATCAGCCATCATACTCCATGTTTAATAGGGACTGTGAAACGACCGGACTTTTCGATGCTCTTGCAGATGAAGGTATGGGGGCTATCACATTTTCCTCGCTTGCTCAAGGAATGTTAACCAACAAATACTTTAATGGCATACCGTCAGACAGCCGTGCTGCCTCTAAAAGCGTATTTCTTTCTGCCGATAAGGTTACCGAAGAAAAAATAGAGAGGGCAAAAAAACTTGACGAAATTGCATCGGCAAGAGGACAGAGTCTATCACAGCTCGCCCTTGTTTGGTGTTTAAGGAATGAGACTGTAAGTTCTGTTATCATTGGTGCTAGTCGCCCCTCTCAGATAGAGGAAAATGTTAAGATAGTAGAAAACCTCTCCCTCACCGAAAAAGAACTATCGGCGATAGAAGAGATTTTAAAGTAAAACTAAATAATTGCGTTGTCGTATTATGATTTTTTTCTTATAACATATGCTAACGCACCATTCGACCATCGGATTTCATTGCAGCTGTAACCATTCTTTTCACTGTTGCCACCATTGGCTATTGCAGCCTTTAGCAGGCAATCTTCGCAGCTACTGTCCGGCGCAAAGCAGTTTTTACCGTGAAAGGTAATTTCTGCTTTTTTTGCGGCCTCATTTAGGAACAATGGCTTTTTAACCTCAGGTTTCGCAACATATATCGGATCATCAATAGCGTCAATTATATTTTCTATGTTAGATTTTTCCTCAGTTATGTTGTCTATTAAAAACTGGTTAATTATTATACTGGATAACTGTTGGCAGCTATCCACCACCTCTCTCGATACCTTTTGAAAAACTGCGCCATCCTCTGCTGCTCTTTCAAAAACAATATATCCCAGCAATACCTTCTTGTTTGTTAACGGGAATATCGCTATGTTTTTGTTTTCATCTTGATCAGGAGTGTATATATGGGTGTGCTCTCCGGCCTGTGAAAGCACCAACTTTTCATCTATAAAGCTGTTGTGAAGTAGGGTAACGGCCGAAAATGAAAGCTCAGCAACAATAGGAGTGTCAGTTGGGTCTGAGCTTATTCTGTTATAAATACATTTTACGCCTGTTTCCTCATAACAAAGCTTTACTACGATCGCCTTATCAAGCTTAAACTTCTCGGTCATCATCTGAAGAACCGACTGTATGGTGTATTCCGATACCTTGTTGCTCTCTATTAAATTAAAAATATATTCCTTAATTGTGTTACTAAAATCAACAATACTCTCTACGGATTCAGCACGATTAACCTTTGTGTTCTCTATCTCGGTTCTGGTTGATTTATAGCTAATGCTATCTTCACCAGCATATATATTATAGCCATTCTTGCCATCCGACTTTGTCTTATATAAAGCAATATCTGCATATTTATATATATCCTCGTAAACAGTCGAGTGGTCGGTTGTGGCAATACCTACGCTAGCAGATATGTTAACCTTGGCATCCCCCTGTTCATAGCATTTGCAAAACTCAGCACAAAGCTCCTTTGCTTTTTGCTCAACAACACTTATATCGTTGTAGTTTCGCATAAATGCAAAAAATTCATCTCCTCCAACTCGACCCAGAATATCACTTTTTTGAAATATAGATCGTAGCGAACTACCAAGTTGGGTAATTACAGCATCCCCGTAAAGGTGTCCAAAAGTATCGTTAATGCCCTTAAAGTTATCCACATCGATAATCATTAATGCACCGCACTTAATTGGCGGTTCTGCATTAAGTTGTTTCTTTATCTGCTCTTCCGTCATTTTTTTATTATAAAGGCCGGTAAGCCCATCATGTTGACCCAGCATCTCGGCTTGATGAATAAACTCATACAGCCGAACATATGAACGCACCCTCGCCCTAACAACATCAGGTTTAAAAGGCTTAGTTATATAGTCTATTGCTCCAAGAGCAAAACCTTTTGCCTCGCTAGAAGAATCGTTTAATCCTGTAATAAATATAACAGGGATTTTATTATATTCCTCGCTCACCTTTAGCTTTGATATAATTTCGAATCCGTCAAGCTCAGGCATTATAACATCTAAAAGTATTAGTTGCGGTGAATGCTCTTCTAGGATGCCAAACATTTCCTTACCACTTCCGGCCGTTATCACCTTAAACTCATCCTTTAAGATTTCGCCCAGTGCCGCACGGTTCATTATGCTATCATCAACTATTAATACTTCATTCACAATGATGTCCCTTTATTTATTTTTTAACGTATGGATATTTTTTCAATAAATCTTCTACCTCTGATAGGCAAGGCATCGCCGGAATCCCGCCCCTCTTTTGTACACACATTGTTGCCACAGCATTTCCAAAATATGCAAAACCTGCAGCATCTTCGGTGGTTACAGCTTCCGGGTTAGATCCACTTTTTACTAAGCTATACAAAAAACCACCCCAAAATGCATCTCCTGCACCGGTTGTATCTTTCGATGGTATGTCAATACCCGGTACGTAACAAGACCCTTCTCGGGTTGCTACAAAAGCACCCTTTTTTCCAAGAGTTACACAAACCACCTTAATCCCCTCGGCAAGCAAAGTTTCTGCAGCCTCTTCCGGCGTTTGTGCATCGCAGATCAGAGTTATCTCCTCATCTGATAGCTTCATAACATCAACAAGTGGTAGCAAACTTTTCATCTGTTCAACTGCCGTCTCCTCGTTTGTCCAAAGTGAAGCTCGATAGTTTGGATCATAGGCAACTATAACCCCGTTTCCCCTAGCAAAATTAATTGCATGACGTGTGGTACTACGAGCCGGTTCAGCAGTAAGAGAAAGCGAACCTACTGCTAAAACACAGCTGTTCTTTATAGTGTTCTCGTTTACCTCAAACAGCTGCAATGTAGTATCTGCACCTGGTTTTCGACAAAAGGAAAAGCTTCTCTCTCCATCCTGTGATAGGGCAACAAAAGCAAGGGTTGTAAACACCTTATCATCGGCAACAATTCCGGTTATATCGACCCCGGTTTCGGCAAGAGCTTTTATTAAAAACTCTCCCTGCATGTCCTTTCCTACTTTACCAATAAAGGCAGCAGGATACCCTAATTTACGAACTGCAACCGCAACATTCGCAACTGCACCTCCTGCATTTTGCTCAAATAGCTTCATGCCGGTTGGTGATGTTCCTGCATCTGTGTAGTCTATTAGTAACTCTCCAAGCGTTGTAATCATTTATTTCACCATCAATTAGTATATATAGTATTATTATATGACAACATAGATAAAAAAGCAACTAAAAAAGCTTGTTTATTTGCTTTTGCTGTCTATTGGCATAAAAAAGAATTCACTAATTGTCTACATTTGTTAAAAATCACTATCATTTCTATACCTTATATCTGTTTTCTTAATAACGGCGATATGGTATTTATTTAATATTACAATTGCAGCTATGTCGTCATATTTACTTGTTTGTTGCATAAATATTATATAAAGGTATTAAGTAACGGAAAGGAACTGGTATGAACAGTGTAACAACACACACCGTTTCAGCAAGCACAGATAATAGACCGCCACACAAAATAACCATGCTAAATCGAAGCGAACTTTCCTGCGAGGGAATAACCGAGATTGTTGGGTATAACGAAAATGAAGTTATATTTGAAACACCGGTTGGCCGTGCGATTATAGGTGGTAGTAAACTTTCAATATCGTCACTTTCGGTTGAAAACGGGTCGGTAAAGGTTTTTGGAAGTATATTATATATAGAATATAAAACTGCAAAAACCGAAGGCTTTATAAAGCGAATGCTAAGATGATTGAGACCCAAACTTTTAATACCGTATTTGCCGACTGTATTGGTTCACTGGGTGCCGGTATACTACTCGGTGTAATATACCATGTACTAAGGTTTGTAACCGGTAATTCAAAAAAAGCAACACCGATAAGGGATATTTTTTTTGCACCCCTTGCAGCACTTTTATGCTATAGCTATGCCGTTACATATAGCTTTTCTGCCGTTTTAAGATGGTACATTTTGCTATTTATCGGTCTTGGTTTATTGTTTTATCGCGAGACTATACTAAAACCATTGTTCATAAAGGAAAAAGTTTTAAAACGACAGGTAGTGGTTCCTGTTGGCATAGCTAAGAACGGCATACTATATATAGTTACATTAACTAAAAACAAGCTACATTTAATACAAAAGAAAATAGAAAATTCACAAAAAAAACAAAAAAAACAGTTGCATAACAAGTATAAAATGTTGTATAATTCTGATATAACTAACCAATTTTCAAAAGAGGAACATAATAAGTTTGGCAAGAACGATAACCTCTCAAAAAAGGAGAAAGGGAAGTCTTATATTAAGACTTGCCATATGTTTTTTTGCGGCTTATTTAATTTTCATGCTGATAGATACCCAGATAAAACTAAGTCAAACAAAAGACGATGTAGCACAAATAGAGTCCGAAATTCAGCTCACCCTAAGCGAGATAAACGAGCTTGAGCGAATATCTACTGCCGAGACTAACGATGAATATATGGAACGTATTGCAAGGGAGCAACTTGGCTATATTTCAGGAGACGAGCGGGTATTTATGGATATCAACGCTAATCAATAGTAGTTATTTATTTTGAAAGGAAAAGTAATTGGAAAAGCTAATAGTTAACGGTCGGATTCATACCGTTACAGATGGTAGCTACGACAAGGGATTTATACATATCAAGGGGCAGAACATACTTGCCGTAGGCGGGATGGAAAACTGCCCCTCTTTTAGTGGAAAAAAAATCATCGATCTTGAGGGGCTAACCATTTATCCAGGATTTATTGATGCACACTGCCACATAGGTATGTGGGAGGATGGCTTAAGATTTGAGGGTGCTGATGGCAACGAGGAGACTGATCCTATTACGGCTCATCTCAGAGGAATCGATGGAATTAACCCTCAGGATAGATGTTTTACCGAGGCAATTGAGGCCGGAGTAACATCGGTGGTTACAGGACCTGGAAGTGCAAACCCAATTGGTGGAACATTAACCTGTATACACTGTTTTGGTAGTTATGTGGATGAGATGGTTATTTCTGAGCCGATAGCTATGAAGATGGCCTTGGGTGAGAATCCAAAGGGTTGTTACCACAGCCAAAAAAAGATGCCTGAAACCAGAATGGGCACAGTTTCCTTGATTCGCAATGCATTGTATGATGCATTATGCTATGATAAGGGCAATAAAGAAGGTCATAATCCTAAGGGTATAGCTCTGTTACCGGTAGCAAAGGGAGAGCTTGCAACACATATTCACGCACATAGAACAGACGATATATTTACCGCAATAAGAATTGCCCGTGAGTTTAACCTCGATCTAACGGTTGTTCATGCGACAGAGGGATATATGGTTGCAGAAAGCCTTGCTAAAATGGGTGTTAAAATGATAATTGGTCCGATAATGACCGAAAGATCGAAACCCGAGCTTCGTAATCTAACCACCAAGGCTGCTGGCATTTTAGAAAAACATGGTGTTAACTTTGCTATATGCACCGACCATCCGGTAATTCCTATACAGTATCTTCCAATGATGGCCGGCCTTGCGGTTAAAGAGGGATTATCTCGAGATACAGCAATAAGGGCAATAACCGCTACCCCAGCCGAAATACTTGGTTTAGAGAAAAAAATAGGAAGTATTGCCGCCGGAAAATATGCAGATCTCGCAGTATACGAAGGCGACCCCCTCTCTTTAGAAGGCAGATGTAAAATGACATTTGTTAAGGGTGAGATTGTTTATAATTCTCTACAAAAAATTTGATAAATCTATTGCAAAATTATAACTTTGTGATATGATTATATTACAACATAATCTGTGTTGTACACCCATTAGTAGTCTCTCCTTTAAACAAAATACATACTGGTTAACGATTATATATGTTTTTGCTAAAGAATTGGTTACTATAGGGTAAACGGTTCTTACTATAACAGCAAAGAAAGGAACGGAACATTATGAAGATGGATTTTGCCGGAAGACGAGTAGACCTTAAAGAAGTTTTTTGCGAAAAAGCAGAAAAAAGGGCAGCTAAGTTAGATAAGTTTTTTTCTAGCAACGCCATTGCACACGTAACTGTAACGGTTGATAAGTCGGCTCAAACGGTCGAAGTAACTATAAAGGATGGTAGCTTTGTGGTTAGAGCTGAGCGCTCAGCCGCACGTATGGAAAATGCCGTTGATGCGGTTTTTGATGTAATTACAACCCAGATAATAAAACATAAAAAGCATCTTGAGCAAAAGCTTCATGCAAAAGCCTTTGATGATTATAGCATCGAGGAACATGAACAGGAAGATTTTGATGTAATAAGGGAGAAGCGTTTCCCGGTAAAGCCCTGTACTGTAGAAGAGGCAATTCTTGAAATGAATCTACTTGGCCATTCCTTTTATATGTTTATGAATGGAGATACCGGTTCTATAGAGCTTTGTTATCGCCGAAAGGATGGCGGCTACGGTATATTAATTCCGGAACTTGATTAATGACAAAATATAGACTAGTGGCTCCCTGCTTTTTTGGAGCTGAAAAAACACTTTCATTTGAGGTAAAAAGAGCAGGGGGCGAGGATATTGCGGTTAACGACGGTAGGGTTTACTTTACCGGCGACCAAACTGTTATTGCCGCATGTAATATAAACTTAAGATGCGCCGAAAGGGTGCTAATATTGCTGAAAACTTTTACGGCAGAGACATTTGACGATCTATTCGACGGTGTGTTTGCCGTTCCTTTTGAAGATTTCATTCCAAAGGATGGGCGATTTCCTGTAAAAGGAGCATCTCTTTCCAGTATTCTTTCTAGCGTTCCTGCCTGCCAAAGCATTGTTAAAAAAGCCGTTGTTAAACGCCTTCAAAAGGCTTATAAAACCGAATTTCTACCTGAAAACGGACGACAGTTTTCACTAAGATTTTCCATCCGCAAAAACAGTGTAGAACTTTTTTTAGATACCAGTGGAGAAGGGCTGCATAAGCGAGGATATCGTCGAAATGCTATGGCAGCTCCTATAAGAGAAACTCTTGCGGCAGCAATTGTTGACCAGGCAAGAATTTACCCAGATAGCAGAGTTTTTGATCCTTGTTGTGGCAGTGGAACACTTTTAATTGAAGCAGCTCAAAAGGCTGTACGCATAGCTCCGGGACTGAACCGAAGCTTTGCTAGCGAGCGAAACGGGCTTATTCCACATTCTATATGGACTCAGATGAGGGAAGAAGCCTTGGCTCAAAGAGTAGCCGAGCCCGATTTTCTTGCTGTTGGATATGATATTGATGCCGAAGCTTTATCGGTAGCAAGAAATAATGCACAACAGGCGGGTGTAGCTGATTATCTCCGCTTTGAAGAGGCAGATTTATTTTCTTTCAAGGCAACAGAAAACAGTGTGATTTTAGCAAATCCTCCATATGGCGAAAGGCTAGGTGAGGATGAAGAAGCCCAAGCGATAATCGCCTCTCTCGGTAGTTCAATAAGAGGAAGTGGAGCGGCTGCATATATTATTTCTCCCGAACCTGAGTTCGAAAAACTTTTTGCCGCAAAAGCCGACCGTAGACGGAAGCTATATAACGGCATGCTTTCTTGTCAACTTTTTATGTATTATAAGTAGAAAAATTTGGTAAAATAATAGAATGATCATGCTTTATATTAATAAGTAATTTTATGATGAGGTTAAGGTTATCAGTTTATGAAGAAAAGTATTGTTGTAACTATTGTTATAGGGGTGGTATTTTTTGTAGTACTTGCGTATAGTATGTTTGCATTTAATAATACCGTTAATAATGAGTTGGAAAATTCTGTTAGAACTACTCTTTCCGACCTAGCCGACCAGCAACAAAATAGCCTTAACCGACAGTTGGAGAGCATGATTTTCAGCCTTACACTTGTTTCCGAAACACTTACCGTTATTGGAGAAAATGAAGCTGAGATTGTAGATTATGTAAAAGAAAAGCAGGAGGAGCTTCATCTCAGTTCAGCAATGCTAATAGACACCGATGGAGTGGCATATCTTACTACCTCCGAGTTCGACGATGTTTCGGACACCGATTTTTTTAAGGAGGCGATAAGCGGTAACACCTACGCAACATCTTCTCATGAATCAAAGTATACCGATGAAACAGTTTTCACGGTAGCTGTTCCGATTTATGTTGATGATAAAATAGACGGTGTTTTTGCAGTTGAGTATTCTGAAGAATATTTGATATCGTTACTAACTACCTTTACCGACTCAAGAGGATTGAATCTATTGCTTGATAATGAAAGCAATATTCTGCTTAGCACCAACAGCTTTGTTATAAGCTTTGACGCATTTAAAACAGCTATATTTGAAAACGGTGTTACCTTCGACACAGTTCTTGATGACCTTAGGTCCGGAAAAGAGGGTAGTATTTCTTACACCATAAACGGAGATAGAAAGCTTGGCGAATATCGCCCGGTTAATATTAATGGATGGTCACTTTTCTTTGAAATATCTGAAGAGAGTTTAACCCAAAGTGTTGATACAATTTCAACCGGTATGATTCTTATTAGCGTAATTATATTGTTTTTTGCATTAGTAACTATAATTTATATTGTTCTTTCAAATAGCGCATCAGAAAAAAAGTTAGCAAAGGTTGCATATTATGATGAGTTAACCGGCATTCCCAACATGATACGCTTCAAGCAACTTGTTTCTAGCAAGTTAAAGAGTGACCCAAATAAAGATTATGTGATGATTAAGTTTGATATGGTCAACTTCAAGGCTATTAATGAAATGTTTGGATTTGATGAGGGTAACAAGGTTATTAAGGCGATTGCTGACACCGGCAGAACCGTTACCGAAAAGAGCTTTATTCAGGCACGAATCGCGACAGATGAATTTATGCTGTTTGCTGTTAAAGAAATGTTTTGCAATCTAGAAGAAACATCTAAACATTTTGAAGGAGTTTTTAAAGAGATGCTTCCACAGCTAAGGGATCATCAATTCACCTTTAGGTATGGTCGTTACTATTTAGATAGAAAAGAAGTCAACATCGATGATATTGTGGACAAGACTTTTATTGCCCACTCTTACGCTAAACTTGACAGCAGCATTAACATCCGTGACTATGACGACAGTTTCACAGAAAAAGTATTACGAGATACCGAGATTTCTAACAAGATGTATCGTGCTCTTGAAAACAATGAGTACAAAGTTTATCTACAACCTAAATATAACGTTTTTACAAAGGTTGTTGTTGGAGCAGAGGCCCTCGTTCGGTGGGAAGAAGCTAATGGAAATAGGATTTTTCCAAACGAATTTATTCCACTTTTTGAACAGAACGGTTTTATTGTAGAGCTAGATAAGTACATGCTAAAAGGCGTGTGCTCAACGTTGGCAAAGTGGAGTGCTCAAGGCAAGGAGCTGATAAAAATATCTGTAAACTTTTCTAGACTTCACATACGCAATAATAATATTGTAAATGAACTTAAGGATATCGTTGACTCATATGGTGTTGATTCCAAGCTTATCGAAATTGAATTTACCGAGAGCACTGTTATGGAAAACGAAAAGAAGTTAAAGAAATTGTTGATTGAACTACACAAAGCAGGTTTCACCGCCTCTATCGATGATTTTGGATCGGGATATTCTTCACTTGGAATGCTTAAAAACTTTAAAATGGATGCAGTAAAACTTGACAGAAGCTTTTTTGTTGAAATGGAAGATGACGATGAGTATAAAAGGGGATGTATTGTTGTAGAAGGTATTGTAAGCCTTGCCCGAAAGTTAAACATTTATACAGTCGCCGAAGGTATAGAAGAGGAATCGCAGGAGGCATTTTTAAGACAGATTAATTGTGATGCCGCACAGGGATATATCTTTGCAAAGCCGATGACGATAACCGAATTTGAAGATTTATATATCTAAAAGGCTTAATGACAACTTTATTATTAAAATTACTATCTAGAAATTCTGAAACACGAGAAGGATACGGCCTTGCAGCCGGATTGTTCGGTATTATTAGTAATGCCCTAATCTCAATATTAAAACTGATAGTGGGTCTGCTTGCAGGTAGCATTGCAATTATTGCCGACGGTGTTAACAATCTTAGCGATTGCGTTAGCTCGATAATAACAATGGTTGGATTTCATTTATCAAAAAAGCCGGCCGACAAGGAGCACCCCTATGGGCATGCAAGAATGGAGTATATTGCCGGCCTCGTTGTTTCCTTTATTGTAATATTTATAGGTCTACAGCTAATTGGCGAGTCTATTACCAAAATTAAAGCTCCAACCTTCTCTAGTTTTGGAAACTTGTCTATTGCTGTTATGTTGTTTTCAATACTAATAAAACTATGGCAGGTTTATCTCTTTCGTATGGTTGGCAGACAGCTTAATTCCTCCGCCCTTATGGCTACCGCTATCGACAGCAGAAACGATATAATTTCATCAATAGCCATTCTTATCAGCATACCGCTTTCCAGCATTGTTGGGTTTTCACTGGATGGATATATAGGGCTAGCTGTATCCCTTTTCATCATTTATTCCGGAATAATTCTTGTTAAAGAAACCTCTGCTCCGCTACTTGGATCGGCCCCCGATAACAGCACTATGGATATCATATCTTCACTGATCCTAGAAACTGAAGGGGTTTTGGGGTTGCACGACCTTATTATACACAGTTATGGCGAAGGGCGTGTTTTTGCCTCTGCTCATGTAGAGATGTCGGCAGACGGAGATCTTTTAAAAAGCCATGAAATTATTGATGGCATAGAGTTTAAGGTTCATGAACTGTTGGATATTAATCTTACATTGCACCTCGACCCGGTTGTAAACGATGATAGAGTTCTGGAATTGAAAAACAAGGTAGAAGAGCTGATATATAAAGAGTCTCCCCAACTTAAATTTCACGATTTTCGTGCTGTATTTACGCCAGATAATGTTAAGATTGTTTTTGATCTAACGTTACCTCCTAACCTAAATTTATCAGCCTCCGAGCTGCGGTCTAGCCTAACACGGAAAATTACGGAGGAAATAGAAAACAGCACTGCCGTAATAATTATAGAAAGTCATTTCACCGATCTACACAGATAATATTATAGGAGATTATTATGGTATATTTGTTTTTAACCGAAGGTGTTCAGATGATTGAAGCATTGACACCTGTTGATATGTTGCGTCGTGCAGAGATAGATATTACCACCGTTTCTATCACCAATAATTTAACGGTAACTAGCTCAAATGGTGTAATGATAAATTCCGATCAACTTTTTGATAGCTGCGATTTTAGCGACTTAAGCGCTATTATCCTTCCGGGCGGACCGGGTGCTTCTGCACTTATTAAGCATGAACCACTATGCAAGCTTGTATTAAATACATACAATAAAGGAAATCTTGTTGCGGCTATATGTGCAGCTCCCACCCTTCTAACCAAAATAGGTTTAAAGGAGAAAACGGCTGTATTCCCTGCCATGAAAGATAATGTTTGCTGTTATTCTTCCGAAAGGGTTTGTATCGATGGAAATGTTCTCACAGCTGCAGCCATGGGTTGTAGTGAGGAATTTTCATATGAAATTATCAAATACTTGTTGGATGAAAGTGCTGCAAAATCTGTTGCAACCTCAATTTTAATGAGATTTTAGCAACATTTATGTTAATTAATATGAAAAAGGTGTTGACATTAGCCGATACTAACTGTATAATTACATTGTTAGTCCTTACTAACATGAAAGGATATAGATGCAATCATTAAAAAACGCTGAAATATTAAAAAAGTATGTAGTTACTAAAATAAATACAGAAGATGAAGAGATTAAGAGGTTTTTATTTACGCTTGGGTGTTACCCCGGCGAAGACATAACTGTAATCTCTGAGTTAAGTGGTACATTTGTAGTTGCCATCAAAGATGGTCGATACAGTATCGATGAGGACCTGGCTTCGTTGGTGCTAATTTAGTTTAAACTATGGTTTTTTTATGCCATAGTGTTAGTTTACACTAACAGATATAAAGAATTTTTGGAGGTAATTTGATGAAAATTGCATTAGCAGGAAACCCTAACAGCGGAAAGACGACTGTTTTTAACATCCTTACCGGTAAGGATGAGAAGGTCGGCAACTGGGCTGGTGTTACTGTTGACAAAAAAGAGGGGACACTTAAAAAGCAGTTTAGCGGAGATAATTCTATAACTGTTGTTGACCTTCCGGGTGCATACTCTATGTCACCATTTACAAAGGAAGAAAGCATTACAAGCGACTTCGTTAAAAATGAACAACCTGACGTTATTATTAACATTGTTGATTCAGTGAACCTAAGTAGGAGCCTATTTTTTACAACACAGCTAACAGAGTTAGGCATACCGGTTGTTGTTGCGCTTAATAAAAGCGACCTTAGCGAAAAGAAATCGATCAAGATAGACCTTGAAAAGCTAAGCGAAAAAATGAAATGTCCTATTGTTGCTACATACGCATCTTCCACCGAAAGTGGCTTTGAGGAGCTATGCAACAAGGCAATCGAAACCGTTGGAGCAAGTCAAACTTCCGCTTTCGCCCAAAAAGATGCTAACCTAACCAGTATAGAAGAGGCCGAAAAAGCTGATCTTGCTAGATTTGATTTTGTTAAATCTGTAGTTTCTGAGGTTGAGAATCGTGCTGTTAGCAGCCATCAGAGTACCTTCCAAGATTCTATCGATAAGGTTTTAGCTCATCGTATTCTTGGGTTGCCAATATTCGTTGCCGTTATGTGGGTTGTTTTCTTTATATCCCAAGCGTGGCTCGGCCCCATTATCGCAGGATGGCTTGAAATGTTAATAGGAATGGTTTACGATGGTGTAGCCGGACTACTTGGCGACTCAACTTCACCTATTCTAACAACACTTCTACTTGATGGTATTATCGGCGGTGTTGGTGCAGTATTAGGATTCCTTCCACTTATTATGGTAATGTTCTTCCTCCTCGCATTGTTAGAGGACTGTGGATATATGGCACGTGTGGCCGTTATAATGGACGTATACTTTAAGAAAGTTGGTCTTTCCGGTCGTTCTATTATCCCAATGGTAATCGGAACCGGTTGTGCTATTCCAGGCGTTATGGCTACACGTACTATTAAGGATGAAAACCAACGTAGAGCTACCGCATTGTTAACTCCTTTCATCCCCTGTGGTGCTAAATTGCCTGTTATTGCTTTGTTTGCCGGTGCTTTCTTTGCCGACATCTCTGCATGGATGAACACAATCATGTATTTTGGCGGCATTATTGTTATTATATTAGGCGCAGGTATGATTCAAAAAATTACAAAAAACTCTGCAAAGAGAAGCTTCTTCATTATCGAGCTTCCTGAATACAAAACTCCTAGTTTAATTAAAGCTTTTGTATCTATGTTATCTCGTGGTAAAGCCTTTATTGTTAAGGCTACCACCATTATTCTATTGTGCAATGTTGTTGTTCAAATTATGCAGGAATATGATTTTTCATTCACACCAATTGGCGATGGAGATCCAAATACCAGCATTCTTGCAGGACTCGCAACACCTTTTGCTTTCCTACTAATTCCACTTGGTTTTGGTGTTTGGCAGCTGGCAGCAGCCGCAATAACCGGCTTTATCGCTAAAGAAAACGTTGTGGGGACGCTTGCAGTTGTTTACGGAATTCAGAGCTATATTGATACCGATGCACTAGAGATGGTTGAAGGTAGTGAGGCTGGCATCGCCGGTGCTATGGGGCTGACTGCTGTTGCAGCAATGTCTTACCTAGTATTTAACCTCTTTACTCCTCCCTGCTTTGCTGCTATAGGCGCGATGAATGCCGAGATGGAGAGTAAAAAATGGTTATTCGGCGCTATCGGACTTCAACTCCTAACCGGTTACACACTTGCATTCTTTGTTTATCAGATAGGCAGCCTTATGTTCTATGGATCGTTAGGCAATGGATTTATCCCGGGACTTATTGCAGTAGCAATATTTATTGGAGTTATTGTTTACCTAATGAACAAGGGTGGTAGCAAGAACCCAGCTGTACTTACTGCTTCTGCCAAATAACAAAATGGATGTTTCTTTAGGGGTACTTAAATATGACATTAGCTGATATTATTCTTTTGCTTGTAATTGTTTCAATAGTTGCGGCCGTTGTTATATATATTGTAAAGCAGAAAAAGAGAGGTGCTCGTTGTATTGGCTGTAGTAGTTGTAGCTGCGACGATAAGAAAAAAGACTGTAACAGTAATGATAACTAGCAACTCAGTTAATTAGACCGCTAAAAAAGTAACGAACTATTGTTCGTTACTTTTTTATTTTGTAATATATGCCGTTTGTTATACTATTTGTAAATAATATTCCTTAGATTCTTTTCTCCTACCATCAAATTTATTGTAGTGGCCATCTGCATTGTAAACAAAACCCAGCTTCTCTATAATCCTCTGCGACTTATAATTTTCACTAGCGTGACAACAGAATAATTTTTGCAGACCCAATTCATTTTTTGCAAACTCAATTATTCTTGTTGCAGCTTCCGTTGCATACCCATTTCCCCAGGCATCCTTCATTAATCCATACCCAAGCTCAAAATAATATTTATCCTTATTAAAACTAAGTCCTCCCGAACCTATTAGTTTTCCGGTTGATTTTAAAACAAACCCCCAGGTATAATTTTCATCACTATCAATATTTTTCTCCTCAATTAAAAGCCACTCTCTGGTATCATTTATGCTCTGATGTGTGTTCCATCTCATATACTTTGAAACATCATCATCACAACCCCAGCTAATATAGATGTGTTCTGCGTCGTTTATATTTAACGGTCTTAATTGAAGCCTGCTTGTTTCTATTGTTGAAGTTTTCATAATAACCTCCATTATTCTAATTTAATAATATATATTTTAATACGATTATTTTGTCACATAGGTAACGGTTTTCAATAAGATTTTCCATGCCACACTAAACTTAGTTTGCATCTGCATTTTGTTACATTTTACTGGTTGTTAATAACATTATTATAATTCCGTTAAAAATCTCTGATATTATATAAATAATCTCCACCTTCGGTGGAGCTATTGGAAATACTTCTTGCCTCGATTCCTCGGCATTTTACACTTTGTGCAAAAACGATGTATTTCTCAGGGTTCTAGGTTCGGGGTTTATATGTGATTTATTAATAGTTGAAAGGTAAATGATGTTATGGAGATTATTACTAAGGATAAATATAATGAATATGAACAATTCGTTTCCAACCATTTGAGAGGCGAGTTTACACAATCTACCTTATGGAGCATGGTAAAAAAAGGTTGGGAGTTTGAGGCCGTTGTTTCCCGTAATGAAAAAGGTTTAATAAATGGTGCCTGCTCGGTTTATATTAAAAAGTTGCCTTTAATAGGTTCGGCCTTTATATATAGTCCTAAAGGTTTTATATGTGATGTTCTCAGCGAAGAAGTTATGGACAACCTAAAGGCAGGGCTGGATCTTCTAGCATACAAATACAGGGCACATGCTGTTAAGATTGATCCCGATATTCCTATGAAAAATGACAGTTACATTAAATATATGAAGTCGCGCAGATTTCACCATATTTACGGAAAATATGGATTTGAGACGGTTCAACCACGTTTTAACTACCGTCTTTCACTTGAGGGTAAAAGCGAGGATGAGATTTTTGCTAACTTTTCTAAAAAAACCAGATACAATATTAGATATGCAGAAAGAAAAGGAGTATCTATAGCAGTAAAAGGGGTGGCGTGTATTAACGAGTTTATGGAATTATATCATGAAACCGGTAAACGTGACGGCTTTGAAACAAGACCTAAGGACTATTTTATACGCCTTTTTAGTGCACTGGGGTCTAAAGCTCGCCTTTACATAGGATATTATAACTCTATTCCTGTTTGCGCCGCTATAGCAACCAACTATGCCGGTAAATGCAGCTATGTATACGGTGCTTCCTCCAATCTTTATCGCAATGTAATGTCAAACTATCTTATGCAATGGGAGATGATACGATGGGGTAAGGAAAGCGGCTGTAGAATATACGATTTTCTTGGTATTTCAGGCAATCTGGATGATGAGAATAGTCCCATGTTTGGCCTCTATCGTTTTAAACGAGGTTTTAACGGCTATGTTGATGAGTTAGTTGGAGAATTTGACTATATTTACCGTCCGGTACTCTATCGTTTTTTTAACATGGCAATTGCCGTCCGCGAAATGTTCTATGTGAAACATCTTAAGGCATAAACTAATGCGTCTAGATCTATAAAGGTTAAGTTATACTAGGTTTTACTACTATTGCTTGGTTTGCAATAATAAGCAACAGCTATGTTTTATTAATATTACAGTTACCTTAACCTTTTGTTGCATTTTCTTCGTAACTGAAATTGTGCGGTTTGCATATTTACACCAAGTCATCATCAGGCTGCTGCCCTTCGTGTAGCTCCCATTTACATTCTGTCATTTCAAAATTGGTAAAGGTTGCTTTAAATGCTCCGCTTTCAGGGCTGCAAGCATATATACCAAAACTTATAGTTTCTTTTGCCTCAAACATATGGCAAATTCTTATATGTTCAAATGTTTCTCCATCTTGTGATGTTTCTATGCAAAAATCATCTTCTCTGCGGCTTAATCTAAACCACATTGCTTTAACGGTAGTTGGTATTTGTGTTGTAGACCAATCGGAGTACCCATTATTCGTTACAACTGCACCCAAATAGGAATTTTTTTCATCTCCATATTCTACCGAAGCTTTAATCCAGTTTTCGCTATCTAAGTACATCGTAATGCCTGCTTGATCATAATTATTATTACTGTTATATTGTGCTTTTACGGTAAAAGAGAATTCCTTCTCATCTGTTTCCATCTGTAAAACAGGTGCATTGTCGTTTCTGAACTTATAGTAGGTTCGTTGCCATAAATCTGTACCGTTTTCAGTATTAATTTCAATTTTCATATCATCAATAAAGAAATCTTTGGGTTCATTTGTCCATTTTAAACTTGTTACATCAAATTTCATGAAGGTCTATCTCCTTTACAACTAATAATTAAATAGCTCCACCGCAGCTTGAGCTTCTATAATTTATAGCTATAGATAAAAATATATTTTACCTATAGCTATAAAATTTTTATTTTAATAAAGTAATAATACTTAAGATTATACTACAACGCCTTTTTTAAGTATAATGTTCGCATACAGAGCTCTCTCACCGGTCATAACTACAACAGATGATTGTTTAACTCTCTCGTAAAATTCAAATCTCTCCAGCTGGTCGAAGCACTCGCTTCCTCTATCATCCTCGCTTGATACTATTTCTTTGTAAACGTCCCATATTGGTGTTTCTACTGTATCGCCGGGGACCTTTTGCATTATAAGTACCGGCTTATCTACATATTTATCCAGTGGTACCAGCTTTAGTACGGCTTTAAGTATCTCCGGCACTCCATGGCCATCCAATCTTATAACCTTATTTCCAAATGTATGCCCCGGAAAGTTGCCATCAGCTATACATATCTCATCACCATGCCCCATCTCGGCCAATGCTTTTAATAACTCGGGGGAAATTATTTCAGGTATTCCTTTTAACATACTATATTCCTTTCATTATTATTGATTCAATACTAATTGCCTAAGAGTTATCATCATCCGATTCTGCTGTTTCCTCAGATTGCGAAGCCGCAGATAACCTAACCGAAGAATCCTCTGCTACATCTGAGCTAACTGCCTCGTTTGAATTCGTGCTTGTGTCTGCTGTTGAAGAGTTAACCCGATCGGTCTCCTGCTCGATGATTGCCTGTTCCAGTAAGTTTTCTGAAATGCTGTTTGGAGCTGCCGGTGTCTCTGTTACTGCTGAGGTTGTTTGTGATGCTACGCTATCTACCTTAGTCTCACTCTCAACTATCGCATGAATAAAGTATCCATCTCCATATCTCATTAAAACATAGTCAAGATATTTAATTGGTGCAGAATCTGACGTCATATTTTCAAGTGATGCTCCGGCCGGCAGTTTGTATCCTACCGTTAAACGTTTTAGGTCACCGTCGTTTTCTATCTCAACCACAACCGGAATATAGTTTGTTGGCTGTGCTGTAATAGGTATATTATAACTCTGTCGTTGCTCATCGTATCTGAACTGTAGTCCACTATCAACGAATGTTTCATGAGTTAACTTGTATTCCGGTCCAAACAAGGTTAATGCCCAGTTATCTACTAAAGCCGTTGGCAGATATAACGAACCGTACTCATCACGTTCAAAACCTGAATTGTCTTCCTTTGAAAGCGCTAACCATATTGCCGCCTGACGCAGCGTATTTTGCGGAGCTTTTTCTAACGATTCGAAGGGAAGTGGGTCGAGTAATACAAGTGGTGTTATAAACTCGGCATAATATAGCTTTTCTTCTGAATCATCAAAAAATGATTGAATAAAACCGGTTGCTGATGCGATAATGCTAAAAATTCCTAATGCCATTAATAGCAATACTGCTGTGCCTATTAAAACCCTACGCGTTCGACGCGCCTCTCTTTTCATTTTTTCACTTTTTGCCATTTTAATGCCATGGTATCACCTTTAAATATGGTAATTCTACCATCTACTTTGGTAACACCGTCCCTTTCTTAAATTATTTATCTATCCTTAAGCTTTTGAAGCCAGTCTGTATTATCTATATACCACTCAATTGTTGCAATAATGCCCTTTTCAAACGGCGTTTGTGGACTCCATCCTATCTCTCGCCCTATCTTCTCAGGGTCAATCCCGTAGCGACGATCATGGCCCTTACGATCCTCTACATAGCTTATTATGTCCTCGGTAATGCTGCTATCATACCGCTTTGATAGCTCGGAAATAATTGTTTTTACTATGGTTATATTAGTGCGTTCGTTATGTCCGCCAATGTTATAGACCTCAGAAAGCTTTCCCTTCTCTAAAACCTTTTGAACCGCAATACAGTGATCCTCAACATATAGCCAATCGCGAACATTTAAGCCATCTCCGTATACCGGTAGTGACTTTTTCTGCTTAGCATTTTCAATCATCAGCGGAATAAGCTTTTCAGGGAACTGGTATGGACCATAGTTGTTACTACAACGAGTAACGTTCACAGGTAGTTTAAATGTATCTCCATACGCCAAAACAAACATATCTGCTGAGGCCTTTGCTGCAGAATATGGTGAGTGCGGGTTCAGGGGTGTTTCCTCGGTAAAGAAACCTTCATCACCAAGGCTTCCATAAACCTCATCTGTAGATATCTGTAAAAACTTAACACCATCTTTATAACAATCGTCGCCACATTGCCAAACCTCTTTTGCAACATCTAATAAAGTTGTTGTTCCAAGAACATTGGTTCGCACAAAAACTGATGGGTCGGTAATGCTTCTATCAACATGGCTTTCAGCTGCAAAGTTAACAATATAATCAATATCGTACTCCATCATTAATTTTTTACAAAGCTCAGCATCGCAGATATCACCCTGAACAAAATGATATCGTTCATCCGCCTCAATACCCGATAGATTATCAAGATTGCCTGCATATGTTAGTTTATCCAGGTTAACAACCCTTATATCACTATAATTTTTTAGTAGGTATATTATATAGTTAGAACCTATAAATCCGGCACCACCCGTAACAAGATAATTTTTCATTTGAAATCTCCACTTACAATTTACTACTCTGTTCAATATATTCCTTCATATAGTCGGCAAGAGCTACGTCCCATTTTCTCATGTGATCCCCAACCGTTAAGCTTAGCATCGTATTGCTTAATACTGAATATGCAGGACGTTTTGCCGGCGTAGGATAATCTCTCGTAGAACAGGGCTTTACCCTTGTTCTGCTATGAATATGTCTTGCAATTTCTCGTGTAAATCCATACCAACTTGTTGTTCCATTGCCCACACAATGATAAATTCCATATTCCTCTGTTACGGCTAATAAAAGCAGGTGATGCGCTAAGTCCTCAGCGTTTGTGGGACAACCCCACTGATCGTTAACTACCTTTATTGAGTCTCTTTCACTGCAGAGATTAATCATTGTTTTAACAAAATTTTTGCCGGTTCTGCCGTATAGCCATGCCGTTCTAACAATAAAATAACGGCTACAAAAATCTGCAACGTACTTTTCTCCAAGTAGCTTGCTCTTTCCATATGCAGTAACCGGAATTGCAGGATCAGCCTCGGTATATGGTTGCTTTCCACTTCCATCGAAAACATAATCGGTAGATATATGAATAAGCTTTGCATTAACTAGCTGTGCTGCCTCTGCCAAGTTTCTCGGAACAATTGCATTACCCCTGATCGCTTCGTCCTGCATACTCTCACAGTCATCAACCCTGGTAAATGCCGCACAGTTAAATATTATATCCGGACGTAGCTCGGATATTGTATCTATTGTTGTTGTACGATCAGATGCATTCAGCTCGTTTATATCAACCGCTATCAGCTCTGCTCCATCGTATATTTCCGGTATTGCCCCAAGAACAGATTGTCCCTCATTTAGAATACGAATCATCTCGGTTCCGAGCTGTCCCCTGTTCCCTACTATCATTAATCTCATACTAAAAACCTCTTCGTTACTGTTTTACCGTATCTGCTATAGTAAAAAGATACTTGCCATACTCGGTCTGCTTTAATTTATCTGCTAACCTACGTAACTCTTCATTATTAATAAATCCTTGGCGATATGCTATTTCCTCGGGGCAGGCTATGTATAAACCCTGTCTTGTCTGCACTGCCTCAACGAAATTTGCTGCCTCCAACATTGCACGGTGGTTTCCCGTATCAAGCCATGCCATTCCCCGTCCAAATAACTCTACCGAGAGATTCCCCTCTTCGAGATAATGGTTGTTTACCGTTGTTATCTCTATTTCTCCCCTCGCAGATGGTTTTACATTCTTGGCGATATCTACAACCTTGTTATCATAAAAATATAGGCCCGGTATTGCATAGTTGCTTTTTGGATTTTCTGGCTTTTCCTCAATTGATATGACCTTTCCGCTGTCATCAAATTCAACTACGCCAAACTCTCTTGGATTACTTACATGATATCCAAAAATTGTAGCTCCGCTCTTTCTTTCTGATGCTGCCTTAAGCCTTGCAGAAAAACCATAACCATAAAATATGTTATCTCCCAAAACCAATGCTACACCATCATTACCTATAAATTTTTCACCTACAATGAAGGCATCAGCTAGTCCACGCGGCTCGGTCTGAACAGCATAGCTGAAGCTCATCCCCCATTCGTTGCCATCACCGAGCAACTCACGAAAGCCGTTAATATCCCTTGGAGTAGATATAATTAAGACCTCCTTAATACCTGCTAACATTACTGTAGAAAGTGGGTAATATATCATTGGTTTATCGTAAATTGTTAACATCTGTTTAGAAACCGCAAGTGTCGATGGGTACAACCTTGTTCCTGCTCCCCCGGCCAGTACAATACCTTTCACTGTAAATCTCCTTTATTGTAGGTTTTTTGTTCGAATAATTCCCCATCTTGCAAAGTAGGTAAACATTGAGGAAAGCTGTTGCAAAAATGGCTTTAATTGTTTTCTGGGTTTTCGTTGCCAATGATGTTGAACGGTTGTTATCGGTAAATACCTAACCTTTCCGCGTTTTAGCATTAGTCTCGTAATATCAGCATCTTCAAAATATAAAAAGTATCTGTCGGAGAACCCCTTTATAGCCTGAATATCCTTAGTTTTTGCTATAAAAAAACATCCGGTGCAAAAGCTAATATCCTGTGGTTTTTCTAAATCCCTATCAAGCATAAGATATTTTTTTTCAATCTTTGGAAATATCCCAAGTTGTCTTGAAATAAGTGATAATGGTGTTGGTGATAATTTTGGTGTATACTGTGGGCTTCCATTCGAGAAAACTAATTTGCAGGTTGCCATAACCGAACCTTCTGCCTTCATAGCCTTACAAAGAATTGTTAAGCTATCCTCAAATATAACAATATCGGGATTTACTACTGCATGATATTCTGCATTAGATTTTTCAATAGCAATGTTATGAGCCAATCCGTAACCAAGATTTTTTTCATTTTTTATTACAGCAACTTTGTCGTTGCACATTTCTAATAGTTTATTATATTCCTGCTCACATGATGCATTGTCTATAACCGTTATCGAGTAATTCAAACCCTTAGTATTCTCTATGATGCTGCGAACTGCAGCGATAGTTTCATCACTGCTGTTGTAGTTAACTATTGAAATACTAATATCCGGCATCAAACTGCTATTTCCCTTGTATATTTTATCATTATTGTCTTATTTATGCAAGTTATTTGTTTTTAACCATAACTATGCTACGGTTCTTACCTTTTTCGTCGAACTCTAATGAAATCTCAAACCTTCCGGTATTCTCTAAAAGCTTGTATAGCTTAGCATATCCGTAATTTCGAGAGTCAAAATCAGGAAACTGTCTCGATATAATTGTTCCTAATCTAGACAGCATCATAGAGCCATCCTCTTCGCTGTCTTTCTCTATTATACGACGCATCTCCTCTATAAGCTTTGGTGGAAGCTTTTTTTGTATTACTGCTTGAGCCTTTTCCTCAACTATTAGTGCTTCTAAAATGGTAAACTTATTACATGCACTTCTAAAAGCTACCGGCGTTTTCTGTTCACCCATACCCAAAACATACATTGCCGATTCTCTTAATCTTAATGCTAACCTGGTAAAATCGCTATCGCTTGACACAAGACAAAATCCGTCAACATTCTCAGTATATAGTATATCCATAGCATCAATTATCATAGCACTGTCGGTAGCATTTTTGCCCTGTGTATAGCTAAACTGTTGAACCGGGTTAATGCCATGTTCCAGCAATGTTTTTTTCCATGCACTCATATCTGTGCTGGTAAAGTCGCCATATATCCTTCTGTATGCCGGTGTCCATTCGCGCGATAGCTCCTCTAGAATAGCCTTTATGTATTTCGGAGAAATATTCTCCGCGTCTATTAAGAGTGCTATACTGCGTTCGTTTGAATCTTTATTCATCTTATTACTTCCGTTCCCATATAGCGCTGTAGCACCTTCGGCACCGTAACCGACCCATCTCCGTTTTGGTAGTTTTCAAGTATTGCTGCCGTTGTTCTGCCAACAGCTAGTCCGCTACCATTTAGGGTATGAACTAGTGATGTTTTCCCCTGCGAGTTCCTATAGCGAATCGCCATTCTGCGAGCCTGAAAATCCTCAAAGTTTGAACAGGATGATATCTCTGCATAGTTGTTATAGCTTGGTAACCATACTTCTATATCGTAAGTTTTAGCACTGTTTGCACCCATATCTCCACTGCAAAGCAGAACTCGTCTGTATGGAAGCTCGAGTGCCTCTAGGCAACTTTCTGCATTTCTTGTTAGCATCTCCAGCTCTTCATAGCTCTGCTCGGGTGTTGTAAATTTAACAAGCTCTACCTTATTAAACTGATGTTGACGAATAAGCCCTCTTGTATCTCTTCCTGCTGCACCGGCCTCACTTCTAAAACAACCCGAGTATGCACAGTATCTTAGTGGAAGCTCTGCCTCCGATAATATTTCATCGCGATGGTAGTTGGTAACCGGAACTTCTGCCGTAGGAACAAGATAGTATTCCTGGCCTTCAAGCTTAAATGCATCATCTTTAAACTTTGGTAGCTGCCCTGTACCTGTCATGCTGTCTGCATTAACTATAAACGGCGGTAATATTTCTGTGTACCCGTGATTTTGTGTATGCATATCAAGGTATAGGTTAATTATTGCTCTTTCGAGTGCAGCACCTAACCCTTTATAAAAGTGAAATCTTGCTCCTGTAACCTTTGCAGCTCTCTCGGGATCCAGTATCCCAAGGTTTTTTCCTATTTCCCAGTGTGGTAATGGTTCATATTCAAACTTCTTTGGCTCTCCATATTTTTTCACCTCAAAGTTATCCTCTGCTGATACACCCAGTGGCACACTTTTATCCGGCGTATTTGGGATAGAAAGCAATAGGTCCTTTTGCTCCTTCTCTAATTCAGCTATTTTTGCATCATTATTTTTTATTGTTGTAGATAAACTTTTTAACTCGGCAAATAGCTCGGTGCAGTCTTCACCTGCCTTCTGTTTTTGCGGTATTAATTTACTGTTTTTGTTTTGTTGTGCCTTTAGGTTATCATTTTCTGAAGATAAGCTTCTGCGCTGTGCGTCAATTTCTATTACTCTATCTATTTCGGTTGAATAGTCCTTACCTCTTCTTTTTAAAGCGTCTTTAACTGCTACTGAATCTTCTCTTATTCTTTTTATATCAAGCATAAATCCTCCTATTTTAAATAATCTTTGTTAGTCTATCGTTCTCTGCCCTAGTCTGTTTGCGAAACTTTTCAGCTGATCGTCACTATAAAAATTAACCTCTATTCTCCCCTTGCCGTTTTTATAGTTAATCTTAACCTCTGTTCCTAAAACTTCTTGTAGAGCTATTTCTACCTCAGTTGCTATTGTCGGCCTTAGCTTTAGCTTTTGTTGCGACCCTCCCGGCTTTTTATTTATCTTTCTGCAGAGCGACTCTGTCTGTCTAACGTTTAAATCTTCTGATATTACCGTTTTTGCTACCTCTGTCTGCAAAGCTGTGTCTGATAATGAAAGTAACACCTTTCCATGGCCTGTAGATAGCTTTCCTTCTCGAAGCAAATCAACAACCTCTGGATTAAGTGTAAGTAGACGCATCGCATTAGCAACTGCCGGCCTACTCTTTCCCACGCGCTGAGCGGCCTGTTCCTGTGTTAAGCCAAAGCTCTCGATAAGCCGAACAAATCCTTCTGCCTCCTCAATAACATTAAGGTCTGTACGCTGAAGGTTCTCTACAAGTGCTATTTCCATGGCCGTTTGCTCACTTGCCTCTAGCACCACTGCCGGTATTTCCTTTAAACCGGCCTTCATTGCGGCTCTCCATCTACGTTCACCAGCTATTATTCTAAAGCCATCTATACCAACCGGCCTTACTATAATAGGCTGAAGCAGTCCATGTTGTGATATACTGTGCGATAACTCGGACAGCTCCTTTTCATCAAAATGTTTTCTCGGCTGACCTTTTTCCGGCTCAATTAAGCCTATCTTAATTGTTTCCTTTACGCCAACCTTTTCCTGCCTCACATCCTGAAACAGCGAGTCTAAACCTTTCCCAAGACCGCCCTTCTTTGCCATTTCTCCTCCATAACTATATTGGTTATATACTTATCTTTTAGTCAACTTACTATATATTTTTGTTGCTCTGCAAAAACTCTTCTGTAAACTGCGTATATGCAGCGCATCCTTTTGACGACGGATCGTACGACTGGATTGGTTGCCCATAACTTGGAGCCTCTGATAATCTCACGTTTCTTGGTATGGTTGTTTTATAAACCTTTGTTTTAAAGAACTTCTTTAGCTCATGTGCAACCTGCAGCGTTAGGTTTAATCTCCCATCATACATTGTCATTAGAACTCCTTCTATGTCGAGGTGTTGGTTGTACATTGATTTTACCTTTCTTACCGTCGACATTAATTCTGACAATCCTTCAAGTGCAAGAAACTCACACTGCATTGGGATTATTAGTGTATCAGCTGCACATAATCCGTTTAGCGTTAATAAATCAAGCGAAGGTGGGCAGTCTATTATAATAAAATCGTAGTTTTCTCTAACCCGCATAAGTGCCGTACGTAGCCTAGATTCTCTATTTTCAAGTGATACCAGTTCAATTCCTGCACCTGACAACTCTATATTTGCCGGTATTACATCTAGCTTAAATGCGGTTTTTACAATTGACTTTTCAACATCGGCAGGTTTAATAAGACAGCTATATGTACCGTTGGTAATTTCAGCCTTTCGAACCCCAACGCCTCCGGTTGTATTTCCCTGAGGGTCTAGGTCTACAATTAATACTCTTTTTCCTTTAATCCCCAAACCACAGCCAAGATTAACAGCGGTTGTGGTTTTACCCACACCACCTTTTTGGTTTGTTACCGTAATAATTTTCGCCATATCTTCCCGTTCCTTTATATATACGCTTGCTATCGCTTACCCTAATCTCTATTGGTTTATCTATAACTGTTTTCTTATCTAGTTCTATACTGTGGTTTTACCGATCTTGTAGCCACAAAGCATGGTATTCCCAACTCGTGTAGCTTGCCGTATCCATTTGTGTCTTCATAAATATCTGTTAGGTTGAACCCTGCCTTCAATTGACAACCTATTTGTTCTTCCATTGTATGTGAAAACTGTATTCCATCATTTTTTTCTATTGATCGATTATACTGGTCTTCATCTTTTAATGGATTGTATGGCAACCTGTTAACAATCCTTGTCTCATCGTCATCTTCCATTAAAAAGTTAATTCCATTATCGAGACCCGACAATAAAACACCGCCCCTTTTAAGAACCCTAAAACATTCCTTAAATACATGTTCTACATCCAGTACGTAGCAGTTGGAAACAGGGTGGAAAATTATGTCAAACTCTTCATCCTTTAACGGTAAGGGTTTAGTCATATCGACTTTAATGATTGATATATCATACCCCTCACGGCTACTTACTTTTCTCTCGCTTTCCAGCTGCTCGTTTGATAAATCCAAAACTGTACAAATAGCACCACAAGCAGCAAATATTGGCATCTGCTGACCGCCTCCACATGCTAGCCCCAGTAACTTTTTACCCTTTAACTCGCCAATCCACTCCTTTGGAACTGCCTTAGTTGGCGTTAATAGAACATTCCAATAGCCATTAAGCGCATTTATATAGCACTCGTGATCTATGCTCATGCCCCATTCCCAGCCGTTCTTAACCCAGCTATCAATCGTTTTAGCATTAATATCGATATAATTCATTCATTTACCTTTTAATGATGATTTTCCTATTTTAACACATTTTTTTCTATTTGAAAAGCTCTATTTTTTCTATTGTAACCTGTTTATCTTTTATAATCTCTATATTTTGAAATGTTCCACGTGGAACATAATTTGTTTTTCACCTTGTTTTATCCTATTTATAAGTGTTTCAGCTTTTTATTACAGTTTTATGTATATCAATATGTTGTGTTATAATTTTTTTATATTTTTTTATTATAATACATTTTTTTGTATAGATTTTCCTTATTTAAATAGGTTTTAAAAAGCCGGGTAACCGTCCAACGGGATTTACCCTTCTCATATCCTCCCTCATCGCCTCATATAACTTCTCTTTATCATTAGTTAGCGCATAAAATTCTATTAACCTCTTGGCAAGATCATTGTAGCTTTCCCCATGTACCACTCCTGCTTCATCGTAAAAACGTTCAAAAAATAGATATGGATCCATCTGATACTCCTTAATTAATATAAGTGTATTGCTAAACCTCCCACTGTTATACACTTTATCCAAAAGATGCTCAATCTCCTTTAACCTAGATATCTCTTCATATGTAATCCACTCTGTTTTAATTACCTCATATGGTGGAGATGCTCTAAACTCTCCCATTGGATTCAACGACATAGGTGATCCCGGTAGAAGCTTAAGAAATCCTAGCTGCATAACGTTTGGTTTTAATCGCATAACAGCATTAAAGCTATTCTTTAAGCTTTCAACACCTTCAAATGGCAAACCAGCAATTAAATCTAGATGAAGATGTACACTCCCACTCTCTTGCAGCCTTCTTATGTTCCTTTTTAGCTTTTCTATATTCATTTTTCTATTAATAGCGCTTAAGGTTTCATGGTTTAAACTTTGTATACCTATCTCTAACCTAAATAAGCCCTTGTGTGATGTGCAAAACATTTCTACCAGGTCATCCGACATCACATCTGCAGCTATTTCAAAGTGAAACTGTATACCGACCGGATACGTACTATATTCTTCAATTATAAACTTCACAATCTGCTTTGCTCTGCCCTCGTTAGCATTAAAGCTTCGATCAACAAATTTGATTGTTTTTGTTCCGGAGTTCGCTAATGTTAGTATATTTCTCTTAACCTGTTCCATAGGCATATACTTAACCGGCTCTTTTCTCCCTGATAAGCAGAATGTACAGCCAAACGGACATCCTCTAACTGTTTCTATATAGCTTATTCTTCCCTCAAGCATCCTTATGTATCTTTGTTTATACGGACTAATTGGGATACTATTGTCAAAGTACGGCTTTGATATGTAACCTCTGCAGCTAACCCCATCAATTAATGTTATCATTCTTCGATCTTCTACTTCTCCACTAAAAATTTGCTCTATTAATATAGCAAAAGGTAATTCCCCCTCTCCACTTACAACATAGTCTGCTGTTCCACTTTCTATATACATATCTGGCGTATAGCTAACCTGCGGCCCGCCTAGTATTATTATCTTATCACCTGCTTTTATTCTAATTGCTCTAATAACATTTGTTATATATTCTATGTTCCATATGTAACATGAGAAGCATATCACATTAGCTGAACTAGAAATAAGTAATTCAGATAGTTCCTGTTCCGATTTATTTATTGTCCACTCAATTAGGTCAACATCATTTTTTATATTTTCAGCAAGATAATGAATTGCTAACGACGAATGAATGTAACGTGAATTTACACCACATAAAATTATTTCGTTTGATTTCAAGTTTTCACCTTTCAATTACTAATCACATATATTTACATGTTTATATTTATCTACTTTCAATTTTATATCATAATTATATTTTTTGCAATTAATTTATTTAATAGTTAACTTAAAAAATGTATTTATTTATGTCTTGTTGAAAACTTTATCTTATTGTTGAAAGCCTCCATCTCTGTAAACCGTTATGTTTAAAGGCTTTTTTTGCTTTTGCTTTATTAAAGAGTTATGTTTTCAACTAAGCTATATTATTTTGCATCTTTTTATAACATCATCTAGGCTTAACATATTTTTGTTTTAATGATTATTTGTTCCACGTGGAACATGTTTTAGCTTATATATTTAACAGTGAGAAAACTAGTTAATATATTTAATTCATAATACATTAATTCTTTGTACAAGTAAATTTATTACTTGAAATTTAAAACTAAAGTATTATGATTATTTTTTCTACTGCTAACTAGATATTATTTTCAAACGTAATATTGTTAACTAAATTTTGTAGTAGTATCATGTTTATTGATTTATTTGAAGGTTCATTTCACAAATATTATACTTAGTTCCTTTACATAAGTAATTTTTTCTTTATCAAATATAAAAATTAATACTTATACTCAGTATATATTTCTAAACACAAATTATTATTTAGCGTTATTCAAATAAATTGATATATAATAAATTATTATTAACCTCTTGCGGGTGTGTTGTGATAACGTTAATTTATAATATGATGTTAGTCACATTTTAAATTCTCATCTTTTTTTCATTTTAAAATTTAGTTTTACAAGTCGAATAAAATATTAAACTTATCTCCACCTACTAACAATGCAATATTAGTATTAACAGTCAAATTTAGACATATTTTGATATGTTCCACGTGGAACAGTAAATCGGCATAAAACTGACTATTGCTCGGGCTAACAAGAACATAAAAAACAATAAGAGTAAATAAAAAATTGAAAATAATAATAAACAACAATGATAAAAAACAAAAAGGACTTGCTATTAAAATAAAAGTAAAACTCAATTTAGCCATAATGTTTTAGGTATAAAATTCAAATATATAAAGCAATAATTGACCATATCGGTCAATAAAAGGTTAAAATATAACTCCCAATGAATGGTGATTCTTCGGGAATTATACAATATTTATGCACTATTTATTTTTTAAACATATAAGCTCTAAAAGTTAACAGTAATAACCATTAAACTATGACAAAAAGCTATTTATTTCTCATATCATAAACCCTTTTAGCCTTTCCGGTAAAACGCTCTAGGGCTTTAGGTGCAACCAGTGTTGTCTCAACCTTTATTCCAAGGGTATCGTGAACCTTTTTATCTAGCTTTCTCTTAATTTTTTCTAGAGCAAGCGGCTTCGTTAACAAAGCTTCATCGGCAAGTTCTATCTGAACTTCAAGTGAATCAAAAAATTGCTCACTTCTTACGATTAATCTGTAGTGGGCAGTAACCTCAGGTGTTTCAATTAAAGCAGACTCTAGCTGGGTCGGGAATACATTAACACCTCTAACCTTAATCATATCATCACTTCGACCGGTTAGTTTAACCATTCTAGCACTAGTGCGGCCACATTCACAGGTATCATAATTTATAGAGGTAATATCTTTTGTGCGATAGCGAAGCATTGGAAGTCCACGTTTAGTTAGGTTTGTTATAACCATTTCACCGGTATCACCTCGATCCATTACCTCTAAAGTGTTTGGATCTATTATTTCGCAAAGGAAATGATCCTCACAGATGTGAAGTCCCTGTCTTAAATGACACTCGCCAGAAATTCCGGGGCCGTTAAGCTCGGAAATGCCATAGTTATCTGTAGTAAATAACCCTCCGCCCCACCGTTCTTCAATTCGTTTTCTCATAGCAACTGTGGTGCTCTCGCTACCAAGAATACCAAATTTAACTGAATATTCAGACATAGGATGTGTTGAAGAAATCTCTTGGGCTGCCTCAGCTAAATATAAACAGTATGAAGGCGTGGCAACAATAGCATCTGTTTTAAAGTCTCTCATAAATTTAAGCTGTTTTTCGGTGTTACCCGAGGACGTAGGAACAACGGTAGCTCCTATGCGTTCAAGCCCATAATGAAGACCAAGTGCACCGGTAAACATGCCGTAACCAAAACAGATCTGAACCATAGTCTCATCAGAAGCTCCGGCAGCTACTACAATTCTTGCAACCTGCTCGGCCCAGCAATCTAAATCATCCCTAGTATAACCTACTACAGTTGGATTTCCTGTGGTACCCGATGAAGCATGAAGTCTAACAAGTTCCTTAGGCTTAACACCAAACAGACCAAAAGGATAAGTATCTCTTAAATCTTCTTTAGTTGTATAAGGTATATATTTAATATCTGATAAAGCTTTAATCTTGTCGGCAGTAACACCGGCCTTTGAAAGACGTTCCTGGTAAAAGGGAACATTTTTCTCACAGTACTCAACAAGCGACTTTAATCTTTCAAGCTGTAAAGATTCAAGATCGATTCTATTTAAGCATTCCATATCACGATTGTAAATATTATTCATTCCACATAATCTCACAAGTTAATTTTTTAAAGTATATCAGATATGCTACAATTTGTAAAGAAAAAATAGGAACCATACAATCTAACAACCGGCATTAATGTAATATTTGGTAATAAAATTAATAAGTGTATAATAAATTACTTGACATAGCAGTGTAGATATGTTAAAATAAAAATCAACCCCGCCTGGAAACGGCCTTCAAGTGCGAAATGCCGCCGAATTCAGCGTGGCTCTGACAGACAAGAGAAAGGAAAATTATGAAAGCAACAATAGTAACCGGAGGAAAACAGTATAGCGTTCAGGTAGGAGATGTACTCTACATTGAAAAGCTTAACGTTAACGACGGCGACAAGGTCGTGTTCGACCAAATTCTCACAATAGGTGAGGAAGGCGCAGTGAAATTCGGAACACCAACAGTTAAAGGTGCAACGGTAGAGGCAAAACTTGTAAAAAACGGTAAAGCAAAAAAAATAACTGTATTTACCTATCGTCCTAAAAAAGGCTCTGCAAGAAAACTCGGACATCGTCAGCCCTATTCTAAGGTGGAAATAACCGCAATTAACTCATAGTATTAAAAGAGATAAACCTATTTGAGAGGAATTTATAATGGCACATAAAAAAGGTGTTGGTTCAACAAAGAACGGACGTGATTCAGAATCAAAACGACTTGGCGTAAAACGTGCAGACGGCCAGGCAGTATTAGCAGGAAATATTTTAGTACGTCAACGTGGAACACATATCCATCCAGGAAATAATGTAGGTTGCGGAAGCGATTACACATTATTTGCTTTAGAAGGCGGACGTGTAAAATTTGAAAAATTCGGTGCAGGACGCAAAAGAGTAAGCGTTTATCCGGAACAATAGAAAAAGGGGTTGTCTTTTAAGACCGCCCCAATTAACGGGATGTAGCTCAGTTTGGTAGAGTGCTTGGTTTGGGACCAAGATGCCGCACGTTCGAGTCGTGTCATCCCGACCAAAAAACACAAATCCGATAGTCCGGTGGACTGTCGGATTTATTATTTTATTGGAAATGACCGGCGTGAAGCGGGTTGTTCCCACAAGGTGGGTGCAATCCGCGACATGGGATCGATAAGCGACAGTAAAATTTTTGCGTACCGGCAAAAGTTTTAGCTTTGCGAAGTCGTGTCATCCCAACCAGCGTGACGCTGGACCCAATTTCGTGAGGTTGGGTTCGGCGTTATTTGTTTGTTACCGCTCACGCTGTTGGTTAACTTTGGTTATGAATATCCGTACCAGCGTAACGCTGGACCCAATTTCGTGAGGTTGGGTTCGGCGTTATTTTGCTTGTCAGCGCTCACGCTGTTAGTTAGCTTTGGTTATGACAGCTTAATCGATTGTTAATCACAAAATCCATCAACGTACGTAGTGGTAGTTATCTTTTTCTTATGGGCAGTAATTTTTTCCTAAACACAAACAATGCTCCCAAAGTCGAAACAAGCATTAAAGCAATAAACAGAGGTGTGTTTGCGCTAGCGCCTGTTTGGAGACTGTCTACACCTGTAAGCGGTGAAATTGCCGGATTTTTTAATTGCATACTTAATTTTATATCTTAAAATACGAAGCACGGCTTCATCAACAAGCTTTTCGTCCACGGTGCCGTTTTTAACCTCTCTTACGAGTTTTTCGCCATAATACTGTGGCATATGCATCTCTAGGCACTGCCCGCCCTCTATAGCATCCACCGTGTTGCGCATCCCGAAAAGAAAATCAGACATAACAAAGCCGTCGAAGCCCCATTTATCGTTTAAAATATCACGCAGTAGCTCCTTATTGTGTCCGCACCACTCGCCGTTAACACGGTTGTAGGCACTCATAACACAGCCTGCCCCGGCCTCTATAGTCTTTTTAAAATGGGGGAGATACAGCTCGTATAGGCTACGCTCGTCTATCTTAACGTTAACCTTAAACCTTGCGTTTTCCATGCTGTTACAGGCAAAATGCTTAACACAGGGGATTACATGTTCATTAACGCCGTCTACAAGTGCGGCGCCCATCTCGCCGAGAAGGTAGCTATCCTCACCATAGGTTTCCTGAGCGCGTCCCCATGCAGGGTGACGAAGCAGATTTATGCAAACTCCGGCAAACAGGTTGGCATCGCCTATGCATGCCTCCTTGCCGATAATGTCTCCAACCCTTTTTTCCAGCTCGGTATCAAAGGTTGCACCCCTTGCGATGGATACCGGAAAGGCGGTGGAGTCGTAACCCATTACAACGCCTGTCGGTCCATCGGTAAACTTAATTGCCGGGATATTAAGCTGAGTATCCTCGCCTGCATAAAATGGGGTAAAGTTATATCTTGGGTTTTCAAACTCAAGCTCCCACGGCTCAACATCAGCCGAGAGCTGGTTAACCTTCTGCTCCAAGCTCATCTCGGCTATTATCTCGCCGTCAAGGCTCTCTATTATAAATGTTTGCCAGGTCTCGATTTCTTTACTTCTTTTATAGTAAAGCTGTAAACGGTTATAGGTATAAAACAACACGGGGTTCCAGCAAGGTGCACCATTTGCAGCTACAACTAACTTTGGCTTGCTCCAGTAAGAGTTAACCCTACGTGATAGCCATTGCAAACATCATCCGCCTTTTCATGTGTTCCACCAAACCATGCGACAACGACAGAATTATCCGGTAACACCTCAATGGTTGAAGCATGACATTGAGGAAAAAATTTTGCAGAATCGAATATGTGTTGATGATTAACAATTGTATAGTCCATAATCCATTTGCTCCTTATTTTAATTTTAGTTTTCTAGTTTCACATCAAGATTCTTATCAATAGACAATAGCAGTGTTGACAAGCAAAGGTTAGTATTTTCTAACCAGTACGAACTACTATTGTTTGTATAATTATGTAACTTATAACAGTTTTTCTATTTTCAGGGCAAAATTCATTGACTTTACAGCTGTTTAATGTTAGTATTTATACGCTGGTTAGCAATTACTAACTTACACGCTAAACCCTCTGGAGGTATTCCCATCGCTAAGTATAAATACACTATACTTCTTTTTGTACTTATAGTTATTTTTTCTTTTGTTTCAGTATTTATTGGGGCATATGACATAGATTTAACCGGATTGATGGCAGGCGACTTTAACCAACTTCTTGTCCTCACCGTTGGTCGAATACCCCGTGTGCTCGCCATACTTTGCACCGGTGTTGGCATGAGTGTTGCCGGTCTTATAATGCAAAATCTCTGTCGCAACAAATTTGTCTCCCCTACAACAGGAGCAACCATTTCGTCTGCTCAATTTGGCGTGCTTATGACTTATCTCATTTTTCCTACTGCAGGCCTAATGGGAATGACGCTTATCACCTTTGTTACCGCAATACTCGGCACATGGCTGTTTGTTTGGTTTATACAGCGAATTAAGTTCAAAGATATTATTATGGTGCCGCTTATCGGTATTATGTTTGGAACTGTTATCGGTGGCGTAAACAGTTATTTTGCATATGAATATGGCCTTATGCAGGCGATGTCCAACACCTTCACCGGCAGTTTTGCCATGGTTACGGCAGGACGATATGAAATTGTGTTTATTGTTGTGCCGCTCGTTATAATTGCATTTATATTCGCGAACTACTTTAATATTGTAGGTCTTGGGGAGACCTTTTCAAAAAACCTTGGTGTGAACTACAATTTTGTGCTATTCGGCGGCCTTACCATCGCTGCTGTGTTAACTGCTGCCATAATTGTGACGGTAGGTACTATATCCTATATCGGACTTATAATACCAAACCTTGTCTCCATGTTTCGTGGAGATAAGATAAGAGGTACCATTTTGGATGTGGCGTTGTTCGGTGCGCTTTTCGTGCTTATATGCGACATTATTGCAAGAATTGTTATTCATCCGTATGAACTGCCGGTTGACCTTATATCCGGTGTTATAGGTAGTGCGCTGTTTATTATCATGTTGTTTAAACGACTAAATCCTGGAAAACCCAAAGCAAAAAAGGAGATAGCGGATGCAAAAAAATAAAATTAAAAGTGGAACTAAGCTCTTTTTGATGTTTATCCTCTCGGTAATATTATCACTTGGCTACCAGTTCATAGAGGTAGACATGAACTTCTTTGCATTTGTTATGGAGCTGAGATTGCCAAAGCTAATGGCAATGATCATTGCATCATTTTGTATTGGCACTGCGAGTATTGTTTTCCAATCCATAATTAACAACCGAATTGTAACCCCTTGCTTGCTTGGTATGAATTCGCTTTACATCTTGGTTCACACCGGCGTATCCTTTGTGTTTGGCGCAAACAGCTTTATGCTTGCTAACAAAAATATTGCCTTTGTGGTTGATGTAATTATAATGGGCGTTGTCGCAACCTTTGTCTACAGCACACTTTTTAAAAAGACACGATATAACGTTTTGTATGTACTTCTTGCCGGAACAGTTCTTGCAACACTTTTTACCAGCATCTCCAACACGTTAACAAGAATGATGGATCCAAACGAATACGACGTGCTTTTATCCAGCCTGGTTGCAGGATTTGACCATGTTAACTCCGAAATCATCTACCTGTGCCTTTTCTTAATAGCACTCACCATATTTGTGCTTCGCAAGGAAATTGCACTCCTCGATGTAATCACCCTTGGCAAAAACCAGGCGATAAATCTTGGTGTGGATTACGATAAAACTATATCGAGATTACTTATCGGTGTAACCTTTTTTATAACCATAGCTACCGCCCTTGTTGGACCCATATCCTTCCTTGGTCTTATCATTGCAAACATATCAAGGGAACTACTTAAAACCTATAAGCACAAACAGCTTATGTTAGGTGCATTTTTATCCGGCGTTATCGTACTAATGTTTGGACAAATATTAATAGAACACGTGTTTGGTTTTAGCGTTGTTATTTCGGTGTTTATCAACTTGTTTGGTGGTGCATATTTCCTGTACCTTATTCTTAGAAGTAAAGGGGTTTAATCTTAATGAAGATAAAAGCAATTAATAAAAATTACGGCGAAAAACACGTTGTTAAGGACGTTACCTTTCAGCTGCCACGCGGCAAGGTGATTTCGCTTATAGGCCCCAACGGTGCAGGCAAATCTACCGTTTTAAATATCATTACCAGGCTTATTGCACAGGATAGTGGCAAGGTTAACATTGAGGACAAAGATTTACAGGAGTGGAAAAGCAAGGAGCTTGCAAAAAAGCTAGCCATTCTCACCCAAACAAATAACATACAGATGAAGTTAACCGTTAAGGAGCTGGTCTCATTTGGTCGCTTCCCTTATAGCGGAAGCAATCTTACAAAGGAGGATGACGAAAAAGTAAATATGGCTATCGATTACATGGAACTGGATGAATTTTCCGATAGGTTTATCGATGAGCTTTCAGGTGGTCAGCTACAACGTGCATATATTGCAATGGTAATAGCGCAGGATACCGAGTTCGTGTTTTTAGATGAACCTACCAACAACCTTGACATCTACCATTCTTCCAACCTCATGAAGCTGGTACGAAAGCTTAGCGAGGAACTTGGAAAAACCGTTATACTTGTGCTACATGAGATAAATTTTGCCTCGGCATACTCCGACTTTATAGCCGCATTTAAGGATGGCGAGCTGTATAAATTCGGCGAAGTAACCGAGATAATGACAAAGGATGTGCTTAAAGACCTTTATAACGTGGACTTTGACATTCAGATGATAAACGGAAAACCGATTTCCATCTACTATTAGTTATATATCGCTGCTAGGCCACCCACTGCAGGGGTGCAGCTATCAGTTAGCCTATTCTAACAGCGATAGATATATATACAAACATGAGGAGAAAATATGAAAAAGATAATTACCTTAATACTTGCCGGTGTTTTGGCAGTATCTATGGTTGCCTGTAGTGCACCGACAGAAGAAGCTGCCGCACCAACAGAAGACTCAACAGCACCTGCTTCCGAATCGACCGAAGAATCGACCGAAGAGACTACCGAAGAGGAACCTGCAACAGCCGGAACCGTTGTTATTCAAACCGTAAATGCCACCGACGAGTTAATTGATGTTGAATATATGCTTGATCCACAGCGTATTGTTGTGCTAAACTATCAAACACTTGATTTCCTTGACGCAATGGGACTTGGCGACCGCATAGTTGGAACCATCGGGGACCCAACTATGTCGGAACATCTGGTTAAATACTACGAAGATCCCGACATCGTGCAGCTTGGTGGTATGAAGGACTATGACCTTGAAGCAGTTATGTCGCTACAACCCGACGTTATCTTCTCCAGCGACCGCACCGCATCTCATTACGACGACCTTTCGGTTATCGCACCGGTATTTTGTGCGTTTGTTGACTATGAGGCTGGCTATATGAACAGCTACAAGGATCTTGCCGCAAGACATTCCGCCATGTTTGGTTTAACCGATGAAGTTGACACAATTATTGCAGGATATGAAGAGAGAATTGCCGCTATCAACGCATTTGCAACAGAGGGCGAGGTCGCAACCGCACTTCTCGGACTTGTAACCGGTGGTGAGTACAATGCACTTGGAAACGGCGGTCGTTGCTCTATCATCACCAACGAGATGGGCTTTAACAACCTAGATGCCGACCAGGACGTAAACCATGGTGACATCGCTTCAACCGACCTTATTTTACAGCAAAACCCCGACTATCTGTTTGTTCTTGATAAAGACGTGGCGGTAGGTGACGAAGTTTCCACCACAGCCGAGGATCTCATTTTAGGCGACCAGATTATTCAGCAGACTACCGCATACCAAAACGAAAACATAGTTTTCTTAACACCCGGAAACAACTGGTATCTTGTAGACGGCGGTATAACCGCATTAGATGCAATGATTAAGTGCATCGAAGATGCAATAGCATAGTAAAATATTATAAAAAACAACCGATATGGCAAATGTCAATCGGTTGTTTTTTTATGATAAAGATTATTATTTTTCCTGCATCATTTTTTTCTTGTCAAAAACCCATTTTTGTTGTAGCTTGGTGAGCAGCTCGGTAAGTTTCTCTTGCTCTTCTGTGCTTAATATCGATACTATTTCTCCCTCATCCCTACTATGTTGTTGCATTTTTTCGCTTTTATGCTCGGCAATCTGTCCACAGATTGATATAAGTTTTACTAATTAGTGTTTACTGTTGGTTTTCATAGTTAATTCCTTTCGTTATGTGCTTATCTTGGCCGGAAAAAGATTTTTTGATATGATAATATAGAGTATAGATACTAATATAAATGACATAATATCGGCAACCGGCTGTGCCAACACAAGGCCAAATTCTCCAAAAAGTCCTCCCAATATAAAAACTGCCGGAATAAAGATCAAACCCTGCCTGCTAATGTTTACAACCAACGAAGACTTTGTAGCACCTGCAGCTTGCAAGGCATTTATGAGCACAAAAAACATTCCAAAAAGTATTGCTGTCGGCATACGAATCAAAGAAAAATTGAGAGCATAATCGAACGCCAAAGGATCTGATAAAAAACTTCCTACAATGGTATTTATGTTCAGATAACATATAATTGTTAACAAGGTGCTCAAACAAAAGGCAAATCCAAGCGAAAATCTAATTATTGATTTATGGCGCAGCTGATTACCTGCGCCTATACAGAAACCTAGCAGCGGTTGAACACCTTGACCCAGACCTATAAAAATCATACTGGTCATCATAGATACCTTTGTTGCCACTCCGATTCCTGCAACAGCCAAGTCGCCATATGCTGACATCTGTGCATTAAGTATAATCTGGGATATGCTCATTAAAAATGTGGCAAACGATGCAGGAATCCCTATCGCTAATACGGCAAAAACCATACTTTTTTCAACAGAAAAATCTTTTAGTTTACTGCTTAACGACGAATCACCCTTAAAAATCAAAAAGATAAAATACAAGCCTCCCACTGTGTTTCCGATTAGTGTTGCTATAGCCGCACCGGTAACACCTAATTCTAGCCCTAAGATAAAGATGGGATCTAAGATAATATTAATTATGTTACCAAGCATCATACCAAACATTGCCTCTTTTGAACGCCCCTCTGCCCTTAGTAGATTAGACAAGCAAGCCGACAGCATTATAAACGGTCCACTTACTGTAATTATTTGAATATAATTTTTCACCATATCCGCTATTTCGTTACTTGCTCCCAAAAGATTTGCAAGACTATCTATATTGAAAAACACAAAAACCGAAACCGCTACACCGATAACAATGCTCGACCAAATACAAAAAGACGATGTTTTTTTAACACTTTCGCTGTCGCCTCTACCGAATGCCTTGGAACAAACGGTAGTGCCTCCTATTCCAAACACATTGCCAAACGACATGAAGAATAAAAACACCGGTGTTGCTAGTGAAACCGCCGCTACCTGCAGAGTATCACCTGTCTGACCTACAAAAAAGAGGTCTGCAATATTGTAAATCAACATCATTATCATCGCTATCATTGCCGGTATAGAGTTAGATATCACCGACTTCCATGCAGGAAGTGAATGTAATTTTTCAAGATTTTTACTCAATTCTTAGCCCCTTTTTATTAAAATGGTTGTTGATTTTATCAATAAGTCGAATCAGCTCTTGACTGTCTTTTTCTCCTAGAGTATCGGTCAACTCGGTCAACAGTTCTAGCTGTCTTTGCCTATTAGAATTATAACATTCCTGTCCCTTCGCTGTTAGTGAGATAAGCTTTGCTCGTTTGTCGTCCGGTGAGGATATTTTCGATATCAAACCCTTTTTAATCAGCCTGTCTGCTACCGTTGTAACTGTCGCTTGTGATATACCTACCGTATTGCTTATTATAACTAGGGTGGGGTCCTTTTTTAGCCTTTGATTATAGTGCGCTACAAACCGTATCATTGCCATCTCGCCGGAATGTAAAAAATCTTCACTATTCATTGTTGCTTTTTTTAACCTGTGTAGATTTTTTTGCAGATCTTCTAATCGGTTACTTAGTTTATCTATGTCACTCATAATAAATTCCCCCTTCTTATTTAATTAGCACTGCTAAGTAAATCGACGTTAATAAATTAGCACCACAATATACTTAGTAGTGCTAATTAAAATATAACACATAGTTTGAGTAATGTCAAGAAACAAAACGATTTGTTTTTGTCTCCTAACGATAAATATATTATCAACAGGTAAAATAACATATAGTCTCAAAATTTATGTTGCTTTATTATTTATAGGCTAGCTAGTTCGATTAACAAAGCGATGTCTGGTTTTGTTAATAAATATCTGCGCTCCTTGTGTGCAATTTTCCCTGCTCCATCATCTTCAACATATCACTTTTTATGCATCATAATGCACCTACCCTTATGGCTTATGCTTGATATAAGGTAGATAATTCTCTATAAAAATTTTTCTTTTTTATCGGCTTTGCTGCGCCTTATTTTGTAGTTAAGCAAGTTAAGATATATTAAAATGAAAATTGTTCATATAGTCCAATATCGATAATATCTGATTGTGTAAAATACTCATAAGCTTTCTTCAGATGTTCTGTTTTAAAGTCGTTGGAAAGATTAATATAGGTTCCGCTAAAGGTTTTATATTTGCCATCGGGAGTTGCGTTATCAAGAAGCAGCGGAAAGGTTGGGGAATTTTTAGGAAAAGGAGACACTTGATTTCTTGCAAGTGAACTATTTGATTCTAAGTAGGACATTAATCTCACATCCTGCTTCTTATGAGCAACAATATATTCTGAGGGTGTAACACCGGTAAATTTTTTAAAGGCACGAATAAAGGAGGTGTGATTATTAAAGCCACAATCCAATAAAATCTCAGTTACGGTAAAATCGTCTGACGACAGCAGTAGTTGCTGTGCTTGAGAAACTCGCATATAGTTTATATATTGTTTAAAGCTGGTACCAAATATTTGCTTAAACAAATGTGCGGTGTAATCAGGAGAAAGGTGCATATGCTCGGCAAGAGTTTTAATGGATATTTCTTTTTTGTAATTTTGCATAATATAGTATGTTATATCTTTGCTGGAGTTAGGTTTTTCTGCTGTTATAGAAGGGTCGTGTGTGGTTTTTTCTGCTATCTTATTAATTAAACAAAGTGTGTACGAAATGCATGCTTGATTAATCAAGTGAAAATTTTCTTCTTCTAATAAGATGTTTCGATAAATAGCCAAAAACATAGTACGAATTTTTTTTGTTAACCCGCATGTCGAATCAGGTTTCTCTACGATGAAGTGAAGATTATGTTGACGATTTTGAGGAATCACTTGCTGATAAAAGCTTTTCTTGAGTGCAAAAAAGGTGCATATACAGTATCCTTCTTCAGCTTGATAGCGGTGAGGCTCCATTGCGTTCACCGAAAACATGCCACCCTCTTCGATAAGGTAATCCTGCGAACCGATTTTAACTTGTAAAGTCCCCTGCAATACACAGCCGAATTCAAGATCATCATGAACATGCGACATGGTGTTGAAAACGCCAATAGTGTACACTAAGGAATCCTGTTCAAACATATGAGATAAATGATTGTAATAGTAATTCTCCACAAAAAATCTCCTCAAAAAGCAGAAAACGAGTATTGTTTAGCAGTTTATGTGTAGACAAACATTAATAAACTGTGTAATATATGTAACATCGTATACAAAAATACACCTAATTAGCATTACTTAATATTGTTTCTTAACGACATATAAAACTAATAGTATTAAACAAACAACAACTTATTATCTAGCTAAATATAACATATTTTATGTATAAAGTCAAAAAGCATATTTCAAGTTAAAGCTACAAGCATGTGCAAATATTGTCGTTTTTAGGGAGGAAGTTTATGAACTGGGCGTTGGTTGGCATAGGCAATATTGCAGAAGCATTTATGGAATCCATTAAGCATGTGGAAAATGCGAATGTTATTGCAGCGTACGGCCGAAACCAAGAAAAGCTAAACTCCTTTTGCGATAAATGGGATATCCCCAATAGATATACCGATTACAATCAGCTATACGAACGTTTAGATATTGAGATCGTTTACATAGCAACAACACATATTGTTCACCATGAACACACGCTAGCAGCTTTACAACACGGCAAACATGTATTATGTGAAAAACCCATGGCAATGTCTTATAAAGAAACACAATCGCTTATTAATGCCGCGAGAGAGCAACAGGTTTTCTTAATGGAAGCGATGTGGACACGCTTTTTTCCTGCTACTGTTTGGTTGCAAGAATTTATTGCTAGTAAAGAATTTGGAGAGCCGCTTAACGTTAACGCTGAATTCTCGTTTGAATGCCCATACGATCCGAACTATCGCATGTTTAACAAAGAATTGGGGGGTGGTAGCATGCGAAGCGCCGGAATATATCCGTTAGCATATGCATGTATGGTTTTTAAATCAATACCCACTAAGGTAGAGGCATTTAGTGAAATTAGAAACGGTGTAGACCTTCGTACCGCCGCGATTATTCAGTTTGAAGGAGAGCGCCAAACAACCGCACAGCTCTACACAGGATTTCAAGGACAATCTCGCAGCATTGCAAATATAGCATTTGAAAAGGGCAACGTTGTGGTTTTTGATTTTATTCATCCAAACAAAATTGAGATACAATCCTGTAAAGATAAAAAGCCAAAGGCTATAGAGTTTCCTTATCTGGGAAACGGCTTGCAATTTGAAATTGAGCATGTGATGGAGTGTATCATACAGGGAAAAATAGAAAGTTCTGTTATGCCATTAGAGGAAACATTAGAACTTGCCAGAATTACAGATTTGATTTATAGCAAGGTATTGAATTAATATATGTTGTCTAATCTATTACAATTTAAGGGGTAAGGTGCTTATGAAGATTTTACGATTCACAGCTAAGCGAATATTACTTATGATACCCGTTTTGTTGGGTGTTTCTATAGTCATTTATTTTCTATCTAATCTCATACCCGGATCTCCGGTTGATGCTTACATAACAGAAACAACCACCCCGGAAGACATAATTAGGTTACAGGAAAGGTTTGGTTTAGACCAGCCAATCTATGTGCGGTATTGGAATTGGTTAGTTTCCTGCCTGCAAGGAGACTTTGGTTTTTCCTACCGAACAGGAACCGAGGTTGCTGAGCTTTTAGTTTCCCGAATCGGTCCTACCTTGTTGCTCGCTACAATGGCTCTTTCGGTTTCGCTGGTTATCAGCCTATGTCTTGGTATCAGCGCGGCGTGCAAGCCTTATTCACCGATTGATTACATTTCTTCCGGTATTGCATTTGTAGGCTCCGGTTTTCCAGGCTTCTTTTTGGCATTACTGTCAATTTATCTTTTTTCGGTACAGCTGGGCTGGTTGCCTACCTCCGGAATGGCTACTTCTGCTTCAAATATGCAGTTAGGAGATATTTTACTGCACACCATACAGCCAACAATGGTACTTGCCATTTCATTGGCGGGCAGTAATATCAGACAGACACGAAGTGCTATGTTAGAGGTTTTAAACGAAGACTATGTGCGTGTTGCAGAGGCAAAGGGTATGCATCGCCGAACGGTTATTTTTAGGCATGCACTACGAAACGCGTTAATCCCAATTACTACACAGGTAGGATTAACGGTGTTAAACCTGGTGGGTGGTGCTGTTGTTACAGAACAAATTTTCGGTTGGCCCGGTATCGGTACATTATTAATTACATCCATTAAGTTCCGTGATTACCCTACTATTATGTGTATAACATTATATATCACATTTGCAGTTTTGGTTGTTAATATGGTAGTAGATATCATCTACGGCTTGTTAGACCCCAGAGTTCGTGCTTAAGATTGAGAAGAGGAGGTGAGGCAATATGTTTTGGAAACCAAAAGAGGTATCAAATTTACATTCTTCTCATATGAGAGATGTGGTTAATAATTTTAAGAAACATAAACTGGCAATGGTATCGCTAACTTTTATTGTATTCGAGATTTTAATGGTAATTATTTTACCGCTGGTTATGGATCTTGACCCTTATGGAATTAATGCGGGAAAATTTTTCGCCACACCGAGCGCAGAACATATTCTCGGGGTGGATGATGTTGGACGAGATGTGTTTTCAAGATTAATCTACGGTGGTAGAAACTCACTGATGATTGGAATTGCTTCCGCAACACTGGGTGCCGTTATAGGTATTCCGCTTGGAATGATTGCTGGTTATTATGAAGGACCAATTCGCTCAGCTATTTTAAGGCTCGCAGATGTTTTTATGGCATTGCCTAATATTATAGTAGCAATGTTTATCGTTGCGGTGGTTGGTTCGTCTATGTGGACGGTTGTTGCTGTTCTGGGCTTTTTAGGTTGGACAGGAACCTGTCGTTTAGCATATAGCCGTGTGCTTTCGGTTAAGGAAAACGAGTATGTTGAGGCGGCAAGGGCCATCGGTACACCTACCCACAAAATTATCTTAAAATATATCCTACCAAACTCGGTTGCTCCGTTGCTTGTTGCATATAGCATGGGCGTAGCAGGTTGTATCGTTGCAGAGTCGTCGTTAAGTTTTTTGGGAATAGGCATCCAACCTCCTGAAGCAACCTGGGGTAATATGATTTACTTAGCACAGTCACTCAGCACATTAACGTCTCGTCCGTGGTTGTGGGTTCCTGCCGGGGTATGTCTTGTAGCAACGGTACTTTCAATTAATTTTATAGGTGACGGTTTGCGTGATGCACTAGATCCCAAAATGAAGGTTTAGGAGGAAACACTTGTGGAGCGTAAAGTAGTTTTAGAAGTAAACAATTTAAAAACATATTTTAGAACCAAGAGTGGAACGGTTCCTGCTGTTGACGGTATTAGTTTTAATGTGCTGGAAAAAGAAGTGTTTTGTATTGTTGGCGAAAGTGGTTGCGGAAAAACGGTTACCAGTCTTTCAATTTTAAATTTAATTCCTGCCCATTCAGGTCGTATTATGGAGGGAAGCTCTATAAAGCTGGATGGAAAAGAGCTCACCACCTTATCACGTAAAGAGTTAAGCGATATACGAGGAAATGATATTTCCATGATTTTTCAGGATCCGATGACCTCGCTCAACCCTGTCTTAACAATAAAAAAGCAGATGACCGAAACCATTCAGCGTCACACCTCTATGACAAAAAAAGAAGCAACAAACCTTGCAATTGAGTTGCTCCAAAAGGTCGGAATACCATCTCCCGAAGCGAGAATCAACGAATATCCTCACGAACTTTCAGGTGGAATGAGACAACGTGTAATGATAGCCATGGCGCTTTCTTGCAACCCTAAGGTTCTTATAGCAGATGAACCTACCACCGCACTTGATGTTACAATCCAAGCGCAGATTTTACAGTTGATGTTAGAGCTAAAAGAGTCGATTTCCGCATCGGTTATAATGATAACGCATGACCTTGGTGTAGTTGCTGATATCGCAGATAAAATACTTGTTATGTATGCCGGTAATTCTATGGAATATGGAACAAGCTGGCAACTATTTAAAAACCCACTTCACCCGTATACTCAAGGTTTGATTGCCTCCATTCCACGTTTGGATAAACACGAGGATATTCTGTACTCCATCCCCGGAACCGTGCCGAAGTTGCACCTTGATATGAAGGGATGCAAATATGCCTCCAGATGCCCTTATACTACACAGCGATGCCGTGAAGAAATCCCTCCTCTGTTTACCGTTGCCGATGAATATGGCGAAGATCATCAGGTAAGCTGTTGGAAGTATGAAGAACCGGAAAGGGGGACGATTGGATGAGCAATAATAATGTATTGTTAAAGGTCGAAAACCTAACAAAAGAATTTAAGCTATCACGCAAGGTTAAGCTTAAGGCTGTTGATAATGTAAGCTTAATTGTTAAAGAAGGCGAGACTCTCGGGCTGGTGGGAGAAAGCGGTTGCGGTAAGTCGACGCTTGGTAGGTGCATTTTGCGACTTATTGAACCTACCGAAGGTAAGGTGCAGTATGAAGATCAGGATATCACTGCGCTTACTAAAGAACAACTCAGGCAGATGCGCCCGCAACTTCAAATGATTTTCCAAAATCCATATTCTTCTCTTAACCCCAGAATGACCATTATGGATAGTGTAAAAGCACCTTTAGATGTGTTTAACATCGGCACTAAAGAAGAACGTGTTGAACGTGTAAAAGAAATTATGAAGGTGGTTGGACTAGACGATAGCTATCTTTATCGCTATCCGCATGAGTTCTCAGGTGGACAACGCCAAAGAATTGTTATAGCACGTGCATTTATGTTAAACCCCAAATTTGTGGTTTGTGATGAACCGGTTTCTGCGCTTGATGTTTCTGTGCGCTCTCAGGTGCTTAACCTGATGAATGAAATTCAAGAAAAAATGGGTGTTTCTTACCTCTTTATTTCACATGACCTAAGTGTAGTAAAACATATCAGCGATCGCATTGCAGTTATGTATTTAGGACGAATTATTGAACTTGCAATGGTAGATGAGCTATATGATAATCCAAAACACCCATATACACAGGCATTAATTTCTGCTATTCCGATTCCGGATGTTGGAATTAAACGTGAGAGAATTATTTTAACAGGTGATATTCCAAGCCCTATCAACCCACCAAGCGGTTGCACGTTTCACCTACGCTGCGTTCATGCAATGCCTATATGTAAACAACAATGTCCTGAGGTAAAGAACCTAGGTAAAGAACATATGGTTGCATGCCATTTGTATAATCAAGATTAGTACCATGATTTTTGATATATGAAATGGATTAATGCAGTTATCAGATAAAAAAATTAAGTCGGTTAATTAATTTATTAATTAAAAAATAAATGTAGAAAATAACGAGGAGGAAAAGTATGAAACCAATGACCCATACCGAGCGAATAAAAGCGGTATTAGAGGGAAAACCAACCGACCGCATCCCTTTTGCCTGCTGGGGTCCACACATGAACCTGGTGGATCGCAACGAAAAGGATTTTACACAGGCAGTTATTGCCTACCAGACACTATACGATTTTGATGTGTTAAAGTTAATGTCTAACGGCCTTTATAATATAGAAGACTTTGGACTGGAATTTGCACTTCCGCAACATTCTGATGATGCAGGTTATCGCCTTGCACTGCGTGCTCCGATTAACAGCATCGAAGACATGGTGAACTTTAAAAGAACTAATCCCCTTGAAGGAACTTTAGGCAGAGAGGTTCGCGTAGTTCGCAACCTACATGAGCATTTTGGCGAGTCTGTGCCGATTCTTCCAACCATTTTCGGACCGGGAAGAACCTTTAACGGCATGGTTAGCACCTCGCATGGTAGCTTTATTGAAGATCTAGGATATAAGAGCAGCAAAGAGTTTATCATGGACAACGAAGAGGTTTACTTTAACTTTATGGACGAGCTAACTGAGCATATTATTGCTCTTTGTATGGCTTACATCGATGTAGGGGCCGCAGGCTTCTTCTACTGCCCGGCCGGCGACACCTTCCGTCCCGATACAAATGGTTATAATTCGGACACCTTTGATAGTGTTGGATACTACAAATATTTACGTCCTTACGACGATAAAGTATTAAGCGCTATTAAGAATAAAACATGGTTTAACATGGCACATATTCATGGTTCTGCAAACCTAAGACTAAAAGAAATTTCGTCATTAGATGTTCATGCACTAAACTGGGAAGACCAATTCCCGATGACCCAATCCCTTGCCGAAGTTCGTGCAATGACCGACAAAATTTTAATGGGTGGACTCGACAGAACAACAGATTTCCAAGGTCCATCTCGTGAAAAATCAAAAGCAGTTATACGCATGAAATGCGAAGAAGCAATTAAACAGGCCGGACAAAAATTAATTATCGCCGGCGGATGCGAATGCGATCGTGAAACCAACTGGCGTTTCCCTGTCTTAAAAGAAGTTATCGAAGAGATGGCAGCAGGCAAATAGGTTTTGTAATATTCTGCTGATCACTAAATTCTCTTTATTGCAAACTTAAGACAGAGAAAATAAATATGAATTTTGAAAGGAAGTAATTAATGAAAAGTTTAAGTTTACTTAAAAGGCTATTATGCGTAATAGTAGCACTAATGATGTTGCTTACCGGATGCTCTACTCCAGAGCCTGCGACAGACACATCTACAGGTGATGCACCGGATAGTGCCGCAACAGAAGACGCAGGCACAGCTGATGGCGAAGAAAAAGTTGTAACCATGGGTGTAACCAGTGCATGGCTATCATTATCACATGCAATGTGGCAGTCAAAGGATGCACAGCAGGTATTTACAGCTCCACTTTTTGATACCCTAGCTATTGTTAACGGTGAGGGCGTACTTGAGCCCGCAATCTACTCCAGCTGGGAGGCTACAGACGATACATATTCTGAGTATATCTGTAAAATTGACCCTAATGCTTATTGGCATGATGGCGAAAAAGTTACCGCAGACGACGTTGTATTCACCTACAAATTCCTACTTAACCCTGAGGTTGAAGATGAATTCGGCGATCCTTATATTGTAGGTACAGATGAATCCGGACAATGGGTAAACAGCGCAGACGATCTTGGCATTGAAGCTGTTGATGAAGAGACCGTAAAAATGACACTAAAGCAGGGTGTTGCACCTGATACATATTTTTACGCCTTGCGCTACAGCTACATCTTCCCAGAACATCTCTTAGCTGATGTTGCCCCTGCAGATTTAGCTACCATCGATTTCTGGGAAAACCCGGTAGGTAGTGGTCCGTTTATGTTTGATAGCTACATCGACGGCGAGCGCATGGAATATGTAGTTAACGAAAACTACTACAAAGGTGCAGCAGATATCGATCGTTTAATTATTAAGGTTGTTGCTAGCTCTGCTCTCTTATCCTCCTTAATGTCCGGTGATGTTGATGTTACGGCATACTCATCTGCACTATCTGCTAACGACCTTGATATGGCTGCTGAAGCAGAAGGCCTTAGCGTAACCGTTGCAGAAGGTTATTCTCACGACCATTTACTGATTAACAACCAAAAATTTGATACCGATACCCGTCTTGCTTTAAACTACCTTGTAGATAAAGATCTATTGGCCGAGGCCGCTTATGGTAAATATGCAGAAGCCGCAGATAGCCTATTCAACATTTCACATCCATACTACTCTGACGTTGCAGCCGAAATGGCAATTGGATATGACCAAGCCGCCGGTATTACAATGCTGGAAGATGCAGGATTTGATTTTAGCAAAACATACACAATTCACGTTCAATCCGACCAAGCACAGCGCGTTTCGGCAGCCACAGTATTACAGCAGATATGGTCTGAGGCAGGCATTAACTGTGAGGTTGTTCAGGCAGATATGGCAACAATCTCAGCCGCACTGTTTGCCGGTGAATGCGACTTCGCCGTAATGGGTTCTGCCGCATCTAACTCCGACCCAACCACCGCTACATTCTACTACATTGAAAATGGTTGGAACCAGATGACCGATATGACCATCAATGATCTATGGGATGAGGTAAAGGTAGCATTAACATACGAAGATGCTTATGCACTTACCGAACAGTTCCAGGTTCTACAAGCAGAAACATCTCCTATGATTTACCTCTACTTCAAAACACAAACCTATGTTGTGTCTGACCGACTTTCTAATGTTGACACATCAGGATTCGGTGTGAAAAACTGGAAGTACTATGAGTGGACTGTAGAATAATCAGATAATTTATAAATAAATTAATGTATTCAGGTGGCTGGTTTACGGTCACCTGAATTCAATAAAAAGCATGGTGAACACAATAAAAATAGTTTGAGGATATTATGAATCGCAATAAAAACCAGGCATATATTGACATCTTAAAGAAAGAACTTATTCCTGCAATAGGATGCACCGAACCAACAGCAATTGCATTGGTTGCAGCTAGAACAGTGGTATTGTTAGGTCGTGTACCTGAACGAATAGATGCCATTATTAGCGGAGATATTATTAAAAATGCAAAGAGTGCCGTTGTGCCAAACACAGGAGGACGATGTGGCATAAAAGCGGCTATGGCAGCCGGGGTTATAGCAGGACGGCCTGACCTTATGTTAGAGGCGCTCTCGGTTATAACCGAGCAGCAACAGCATGAAATCGGCAACTATTTAAACAGCTGCCCCATTAAAATCGAAACATCACACAGTAATCATGTGTTTTTAATTGATATTACTGCGTATGCAGGAGATGATTGCGTACGTGTAAAAATGCAGGACTCACATACCAATATTGTACTTGAAGAAAAAAATGGTGACACTTTGCTTAATATTGAGAATGCAGAGCAAACACAAACCGACGAAAAGTATGGTTACCTAAATGTAGCTGATATTGTTTCGTTTGCACAGGAAGCAGATATTTCGGATATAAGTGAGTTTATTTTACGACAAATAGAATATAATGTAACCATAGCAGAAGAAGGTTTGCAAAAAGAATATGGAGCAAACATCGGAAAAACATTAATTTCGCTTTATGGCAACGAAGACGTTCGCGTTAGGGCTAAGGCTAGGGCGGCGGCAGGTTCTGATGCGCGTATGAGCGGCAGCACCTTGCCTGTAGTTGTTGTAAGCGGTAGTGGTAATCAAGGCATAACAGCTTGTGTGCCGGTTGTTGAGTATGCTAAATCGATTGATGCAAGCCAGGAGCAACTTATTCGTGCAGTTGCATTATCTGATCTTTTTGCTATCTATCTAAAGCATGGCATGGGTAAACTTTCAGCATTTTGCGGCGCTCTGTGCGCAGGTATCGGTGCCGCTTGTGGTATAGCCTTTTTAGACGGTAAGGGAAAAGAAGAAATTGCTCAAACTATTGATAACTCGGTGGGAATTTTATCCGGAATGATTTGTGATGGCGCCAAAGCCTCCTGTGCGGCAAAGATTGCAGCCTCGGTAGACTCGGCAATTTTTAGCTATGAAATGTGCCTAAGCGGTCAGAAATTCTGTGTGGGCGATGGAATTGTTGCAGAAAACGCAGATAAAACGGTGCAGAATATTGCTCGCCTTGGTAGCGTTGGATTAAAACAAGCTGATATGGAAATATTAGAGATGATGTTACAAACAGAAAGGAATCCAGGCTAATGGATTTTTTAAGGCTAGCACAAGAAAATAAGGATTATATTATTAATATCCGTCGTGAAATTCACCGCTACCCCGAACTCGGGTTTCAAGAATTTTTAACAACCGATGTTATTGCAAAACAGCTGGATGAAATGGGCGTTAGCTACCGCCGATTAAACCCTACCGGCGTTGTTGCAGAGATACACGGCAACAAAAAAGGTGCAGAAAATCGAAAAATCGTTGCCCTACGTGCCGATATTGATGCATTGCCGATTAAAGAGGAAACCGGCTGTAGCTACTCAAGTGAACACGATGGCGTTATGCATGCCTGTGGACATGATACTCATGCGGCAATGCTGTTAGGAGCCGCCAATCTGCTTTCGAAAACTACCGATTTGTGGAGTGGTACTGTTCGCTTAATTTTTCAACCTGCCGAAGAAATCGCCAAGGGGGCGGCATGCATTATCGAGCAGGGCGTTCTTGAAGATGTAGAGTGTATTTTTGCACTGCATATCGGAGTTGGTGCAACCAGCAACTATGTAATGAGCTTAAAAGGGCCGATTTTTGCTTCGGCAAATCGTTTTAAAATTGTGGTTCAAGGCAAACAGTGTCACGCCGCTTTTCCTCATAGCGGGATTGACCCTGTGCTGGCAGGAAGTTCAATTGTTACTGCCTTACAGTCATTTACATCAAGGGAATTTAATGCACTGGAGCCATTGGTAGTAACTGTGGGCTCTTTTCAGAGTGACGGTAGCCATAATGTTGTTTCAGGAGAAGCCGTTTTAGAGGGAACAATACGCACCTACAGCCGTGATATACGTGAAAAAATGAAGGAGGCCTTTTATCGCTTGGTAGAAAACACTGCCTCTGCTTATCGATGCAAAGCTTTAATTGAATATATTGAGCTAACCGACGTTCTAATCAATAATGATAAGGTTGTGGATATAGCCAGAAATGCGGCTAAAAAAATCGTTGGGCGTGAGAACTTAAAAGATGGCGACCGCTTTATGGGAAGTGAGGATTTTTCTGAATACACAGCAAAGGTCCCCGGAGCTTTTTTCACGCTTGGAGCAGGCGGACGGTATCCTTCTCATCATGCAAAGTTTGAAATAGAAGAGGGTGTATTGCCTACCGGGGCGGCTGTTTATGCTCAGTTTGCTATTGATGCACTTGAAGGAGAAATAAACTCATGAAATACAAACCGGTTAAAGTAGCTATAGTTGGATGTGGTGTAATTAGCAGTATCTACATAGAGTCAATTCAAAAAAACTTTTCAATTTTAGACATTAAGGCCTGTGCCGATCTTGATGTTGAGCGCATGAATGCTTGTGCAAGACAATTTAATATCCTACCTATGACCTTTGATGAAATATTAGCGGATGATGAAATTGAGATGATTATCAATCTCACCAATCCCATTGCCCACTACACCATCAACAAGCAGGCATTAGAGCAAGGCAAACATGTGTTTTCAGAAAAAATGATTGCAGTTGATTTAAAAGATGGAGCCGAACTCTGTGAAATTGCGCAAAGAGAAAATCTATACTTAGGCGTAGCACCGGATACCTTTTTAGGCGCAGCGTTACAAACATCACGCTATATTATAGATTCCGGACTAATAGGAAAACCATTATCTTTTGTTGCATCACTCAATCGAGATTATGGTTTGTGTGCAGAGCTGTTGCCTCATCTTCGCAAAAAAGGCGGTGGTATCGCCTTTGATATGGGTGTGTATTATATAACAGCACTATGCAGTTTGCTTGGAAATGTGCAGGCGGTAACCGCATTTTCGCAGCTACACCAACCCGATAGGGTTGAGCATCGCATGGGCAGTGCCACATTCGGCGAGGAGTATAAAATAGAAACAGAAAATGTTGTTGTTGCATCGTTACAATATCAAAGTGGGGTTGTAGGAACACTTCATATGAATTCAGACTCAATTATTGAGGAAACAACACGGCTGGAGATTTACGGAACAGAGGGTATACTCTATGCGGGAGACCCAAACTGTTTTAATAGCAAGGTATATCTAAAAAAAATTAGCGGAGAGATTTTTGAGTTTCCATACACGCATGGTTACAGTGAGCAGTCACGCGGTGTGGGCGCAGCTGAAATGGCATGGGCAATTCGAGAAAACCGAGAACATCGAACTTCAAAAGAGATGGCATATCATGTGTTTGAAACTCTCCATGCACTATTGCAAAGTTCAAACAATTCTTGCGTTATGCCAATCTCCTCAACATTTGTAAAACCTAAAGCGTTACCCTCAGGTTATATCGCCAATGAACTTTGGCAGGTAAGAGAGGAATCTGCTTTGGTTGGTGGATAAATTGTACACCTCCAAATGAGTATATTCTTTAAAGAAACAATCTGACACTTCACAAACAAGAGTCAGATTGTTTCTTTATTTAATAACTATACCATCAAGTCTAACATTGGAGTTGGTACATCTTGTGGGGGGGAGCTACTTATTTTAATTTCATTTTATAAATAAACATTCCTATACACATTATAACTGCAAACAGAGCAAGATAAACGAAAACGGCTATTCCGTGGCTTATAAACGCGGCATAAATCATAAACAGAGAACCAATTATAGCTAATATAGGAACTACAATTCGTGAAAAAACACCCGCATCTTTAATATTCTTTATCATCCATAAAAATATAGGTATATACAAAGCATACATTGTTACAATTGGCAATTCTGAAACATCAAGAAATATTCCCCACCATCCGGCAAAATTACCGTACCACAAAAACAGATATGCCCCTGTGAGCAACAGTGCAAACACCGATGAATTAGTCGGCATCTTAGTCACCGGGTCAACCTGTTTAAACACCTGCGGTTTAGGTCCGAGGTTACGCATTGCCAGAGAATAAATTCCACGTGTGCATCCAAGCATTAACCCGTTGAGTGTGCCGAGGCAGGATATTACAACAAACACAACAAGAAGACTTCCTCCCACCTGTCCGAGAACTGTTGTAAAGGCTAATTTAACCGCTGCTTCTCCGCCAGTCATAAACTCGCTTGTTGGCATTGCTCCGGCAAGTCCTACAAAGTATGCTATGTAAACGATTACAATTAAAATTGTTCCCCATATCAACGCTCTCGGCAGATTACGCTTTGAGTTTTTTAGCTCTGAATTAATACTGGTGGCAACAATCCAGCCTTCGTATGCAAATGCTGTCGCAACTATACTGGTCAGCAATGGATTTGATGTTGTCACATCAGCGGTAACTGTAGCAAAATTTTGAACAATCTGTCCACTTGCAATTCCTGATATCGTTCCGAAAATTGCTAAAAGTGCAAGCGGAATAAGTTTGATAACCGTTGTGGCAACCTGAAACTTGCCGGATAACACCGGTGCCATAGCATTAAGTGCATATATAGATACCATGTATAATCCTGCAATTACGAATGTCTCGGCTCCGGAATTAATGTCTTCAAAGTTAAATAATACTGCTGTATATTTTGCCGACACCCATGCAAGCACCCCTGTAAGAGAAGGATAATAAATGGTTGACATGAACCAACCTACCGCATATCCGTAGGTTTTGCCACCTGCAGCCTCTGCATAATCTACAATTCCGTTTGCCTTTTCATATCTTGCTGCAAGAACGGCAAAAGCATATGCACAGATAACCATTATAGCGCCACCGATTATCCAGGCGAAAATGCCCAAGCTCAAATCCCCGTTGGTTGCATTAAGAACCTTTTCGGCTTTAAAAAAAACACCGCTTCCTATTACTATTCCTATTACCATAGCTATTGCAGTTAATAGGTTATAGCGCTTTTCCAATTCGTTTTTCATAATTTCACCCCCGAAAATGAATACTAAATTTATGTTAGCATATTGATGAAGCAATGTAAAGGAGAAGTTTTTAAAGAGCAATAGCACCTTAAAGGGTTCGTTAGGATATTACATGTAACATATCAAAACTACTCTTAATATATGAAGTAATTACAATACGTAACTTATATACTCACAGAACTCTGTTTTATATTTAAAGGATAGCGCATTTTTATGGTAGACCCCTTATTCTGCTTTTCTATAATTAGCCCATATTCCTTTCCAAGTGCCAACTTTAATCTTCTGTCGATGTTTGCTATTCCAATACTGTCTGAGCCCTCGGTGTCATTTTCTACACCTAGCAGTAACATTCTATGTACCTTTTCATATTCCTCATCAGAAAAACCACAACCGTTATCGCTAATTGTTATCGTCATATATTCATCATCCGACAAAACACTAATAGAAATTTCGCCACCTTCATCAATATCCTCAAAACCATGATTAATGCAGTTTTCTATTAAAGGTTGCAGCGACATTTTTACGATATTCTCATTAAGGCAGCTTGTATTAATATTATAATTCATAATGAATTTACCCTCAAATCGGATGCTCATTATGCTTATATATTGCTTTATTATCTCAAGCTCTTCACGCAACGAAACCATGTTTTTTCCTTTTAGCGAGTATCTTAATATATCAGAAACCGCTTGACATTGATCTGCAATAATTGGTGCATCATAGATACGAGCCATGCCCTTAATTGATGCAAGGGTATTGTATAAAAAGTGAGGATTGATTTGGTTTTTTAAGGCAATATACCTAAGCTCACGCTCAGCAATTTCGGCTTCAAATATCTGTGACTGCATGTTTATAAGGTTAGATGTTGCTGTTCGGTTGCGCTCCATCATCTCGTTAAGCTTTTCTATAATTCTGCCTATCTGATTATCAGGGCCCTTTGTAAAGTTGTAATTGAGTATTGTTGTGTCTTCATTTATCTCCTTTGAAACCGTAACAAGCGGTCTTACAATATTTCTGTTCCACATGTATCCAATAATAATTATAGAAAGTATTGCGGCAAGAATGGATAGCATTAATAACAGTCCGGTACTAACTATATAGTCGTTTTGTAGATAAAGATTGGAAGAAGCATACAACTTAATCCCACTTTCAGGATTTTCTAGGCTCATTAAATATTTATTGCTTACGGTTTTCTCTTTAAAATCTTCCTGTGAAATGAATTCATTATTAACAAGAATATTACCATTGCTATCCGCTAGATAGTAAGTAATATCGTCGTCGCCGGTTAACATTAAACTCTTTATATTAATAAAAAAGATAAGCATATCGGAGGTTTCTCGATATGCTCCAACATAGTCGTTGCCATCAATCGGCACAACGCCGGTAACATAGATAAGAACATATTTATCATCGCTATTGTGGAACAGAAAAAAATCACCATTGTTTGAAGTTTCCTGCTTTAAAAACAACTCGGTATATATCTTATCGATATCGCCAAGCTGATTAGAATACGTTATTCCATGAAAAAGTCCAATTGAGTTTTCTTTGTTTGCTAAAAACACACTTTCAATGCTACTACTGTAGTTCTCTATGGTAGAAAAAATGTCGCTAATACTATCTAGTGCTTCAAATCTTTTATAATAGTTTTCCTCATATAAAAAATCTGTAAGCGCCATGCTGTAGGCCAGCGAATCACCCGCCCTTTTTATCGCATTTAACTCTCTACTCATATTATCGTATGTAATATTAAGGTTTGACTCTACATAGTCTGCAGATGTTTCTTCATTCATCCTTAAAACATAGAAGATATATGGTAACTGAAAAAGAAAAAGCAGTATAATAGGTACAATTATATAAATTAATAGCTGGTGATGTAGATTATAATCAACGATTTTTTTCATAACTTTTTTCCTGACAATATTTTTTGTAGGATTTAGGAGATAGACCCACAAACTTTTTGAACACCTTACTAAAATAGTAATAATCGCAAAAATCAAGCTTTTGTGATATCCACTCAAGACTATTGTCGCTACTCTTTATCATCTCAACCGCTTGGGTTATCTTTATCTTGTTTACATAACTTGAAAATGTTGTGTCTAGATGTTTCTTAAACAGGATACAGAGATAATTTTTTGTAATAAAATGTTTATCGGCAACCTCTCCTAGCGTTAACCCGCTTAATATATTATCATCTATATATACAAGTATCTTTTTAAATAGATCCTGATTAGTTTCGCTTTGAGGAACATAACAAGCAGCGTCCCCACCGGAAAGCTGAACCTTAAGCTGTTTTAATACTCGGTGCGCCTCACGGTCTCCAACCGGTTTAACAATATAATCTGAAGCCCCACAACGTATAGCCTGCTGTGCATAGGAAAAATCAGAAAATCCGCTAACTATTACGAATATAGACTTATTTCCAAGCGAGCGAAGACGGGTCATTAAGTCTAGGCCGGAAATTCTTGGCATTTTTATATCACACAACACCACATCGGGAGGAGAATTTAGAATGTATTCCTGTGCGAGCTGCGATGAGCTGAAAGCCTCCGTAACATAGAATCCATATTCTTTCCAAGGAAAGGTTGCCTTAATATCTTCAAGAATAAATTTTTCGTCATCAATAAGTACAACAGAATACATGTTCTCTCCTACAACTAAACATTGTTTATAATTTTTAAAATAAATATTGTACTATTCTACCAAATGAGTTATAAATATTACATATTTAATAAATTTTACTACATTTCTTTTTCTGTTAAATTGTTATAGTATGTTAACAAAGACAAGAAACTTTATGTGATTATTATAAGATAATAATAGCAAAAGTCAAGCTTGTGTCGTATATAATAAGGGTGAGAGATGAAAAATCAGCGTTTAGGCAAAAGCAAGTTATGGAAAGAGCTGGTATACAACCGCTATATCTATTTAATGTTAATACCGGTAGCTATATTTTACATCGTCTTTAAATATGTGCCGATATACGGGTTACAGCTGGCATTTAAAGAGTTTGCTATTGGCTCAACTATAACCGAAAGCCCCTTTAACGGCGTTGAAAATTTTGAATATCTATTTAACGAGGCAGAATTTTGGACTGCTTTTGGTAACACATTAATAATATCGTTTTTAAAGATAATTATTGGGTTCCCTATACCGGTTTTGCTGGCAATAGCTATTAATGAAGTTGTTTTTATGCGATTTAAAAAAATATCGCAGATAGTGTTTACATTTCCTCACTTTCTCTCCTGGATTATCCTATCAGGGCTTGCGTTTAACCTTTTATCAAGTACCGGTGCGGTTAACAGTATTCTTGGATCGTTAGGATTTGATACCGTTAATTTTTTAACCGATACCGGAGTTTTTAGATATGTGTTGGTTTTCTCTGATATCTGGAAAGAGGCGGGTTGGAGCACCATAATCTATATAGCCGCTATTACCTCAATCGACCCATCAATCTATGAAGCTGCAACCATCGATGGTGCAAACCGCTTAGATAAAATACTCCATATTATCTGGCCAGGCATACGCTCGGTAGTTGTTGTAATGTTAATCCTTCGTCTTGGACAGGTTATGTCGGCAGGTTTCATGCAGGTAATAAATCTTTATAACCCAGCCGTATATTCGGTGGCAGATATTTTAGATACCTATGTTTACAGAATAAGCTTTGAAACATCTCCACAGTTTGGAGTAAGTACCGCAGTAGGGTTGTTTACCGGCATTACCAACTGTATAATGCTGTTGATTGCTGATAAGGTTGCAAAACTTTTTGGCGAAAAGGGTGTTATGTAATTATCTGGCGATATTGTTGTTGCTTATCTACATATTAGGAGCGTTATTTTTATGAAAACAAAAAAACTAAACAGTCCGAAGATTGTCGACTATGTCCTTGTAGTAATATTAAGTGCATTTATGTTGCTAATTTTATACCCATTCTACAACTCGGTGCTTATTTCACTTATTACACAATCTGAATATATACGAAACCCATTCCTGTTGTATCCTCAAGAAATCACCTTTGAATCATATCGATATATATTTGATTCAGGTATAATCTTCAGCGGTATGGGAGTAACCCTGCTTATAACTATAATTGGCGTCGCATACAACATGCTGCTAACTGTACTTTGCGCCTATATATTAACAAAAGAGTTTCCGGGTAAAAAGGTAATAAATTACCTCATAGTATTTACAGTATATTTTTCCGGCGGCCTTATACCATATTATCTCTTGATAAGAGATTTAAATTTAATGGACAACATCTTTTCCATGATTTTGCCAACAGGCATTACCTTTGCTTACATGGTAGTTATCAGAAAGAGTTTTGAAAGTCTTCCCAAATCACTTGAAGAATCTGCAAGAATTGATGGCGCAAATGAGATGTTAATACTTTTTAGAATTATACTACCGCTCTCACTTCCAATTCTTGCAACGTTTACACTATACTACTCGGTTGATAGATGGAATGAGTGGTGGAACGGTATGCTCTTTATCAGATCGGTCGAAAAACAGCCGTTACAGCTGGTTTTAAGAAATATAATTCAGGAGGCAAGTACCCTCTCGGAGGGCAGTGCCTCGGCACTTACCCAACCTTTTGGCGAGGGAGTTAAGATGGCAAGCACGGTGGTTAGTATGTTGCCAATTATGCTTGTTTACCCATTCCTACAGCGCTATTTTATATCCGGCCTTGTGGTTGGTGCAGTTAAGGAATAGCTTATAGTTTTTAACGGGTACTTTTTTACCCATTAAAATATCGGGCAGCTCGCCAACTGCACCGTTCTAAAAAAGCGGACGGCTACCGCCACAGAAAACTAACTTTAGGAGGAAAAATGAAAAAGGTAAAGAAGTTGCTATCAATATTAATGGCAATAACCCTGCTGGCCGGTACACTGGCTGCCTGTAGCTCTGAGCCGGAAACAGAAACACCACCAACAGGAGAATCAGGCGAAACAGAACAAGCAGCTACCGATGATTTTAGTGAAAAAGTTACATTAAACTTAAATGTTATCTTCACCGAGAAACAGGATATTGATCCACGATACGATTATGTTAAAGAAATGTTTAACGTTGATTTCGATCTTGTTGCCTGTAGCCTTAATGATGTTAAGGAAAAAACAAGAATTTGGGTTGCCGGTGGAGACATGCCGGATATCATGTGGACCGACATGGACCTTAATTTATTTTCCGAACTAAAGCAGTGGGCTGAAGGCGGAGTACTAAAAGAATTCCCAAGCCTTGAGAGTTATCCAAACCTTCAAGCAATAAAAGATACTATTCCTTCTTACGAATATCTACAGGTAGACGGCAAGGATTACTTCTACCTTGGTGGTCGCGGACTAGAAGAGATGAATTTTTCCGGTCCTGAGATGTATATCTACCGCAAAGACTGGGCAGAACAACTTGGAATGTATCAAGATGAATACACCTGGGAAGAGATGATTGAGCTTGCAAAAGCTTTCTCCGAGCAGGATCCGGGTGGTAACGGTGCTGGCAACACCATAGGTATGGCAGCAATCGGTTGGGCATATCCTGTTAACACCATCGTAGCAAGATTTAACCCAACCATGGCTAATTTTACCGCTAGCGACGACGGTTATGTATGGGGCGCATCCCTACCTGAATCACTTGAAGGTATTATGGCGGCAAAAGAATTATACGATGAAAATGTATTCTGGCGTGAGCAAGCATTAGCCCAAAACTTCGATGGTCCAAGCAAATTCCAAGCAGGACAGGTTGGTATATTATACCACAACCTATTCTCCAACAATGTTGTTACAACTATAGATGGATTTAAACAGGCAAATCCGGATATCAATGTTAATGATGCAATCGGCGTTATGAAAATAGTATCCGACGAGGGAACATATCCGGTTATTGAAACAACAGAATTCTGGGGAACAATATCCTTCAGCTCTACAATAGAGGATGAAGAAATGCATCGTTTCCTTGCAATGCACGATTGGTTAAACTCTCCCGAGGGCTTAGAGCTTAGAACTTACGGCCTTGAAGGTGTCGACTACAACAAAAATGGCGATGAATATGAGATACTTTGGGAGAAGGATGAAAACGGTGTATACATCTCTCCTTACGAGCCGGAAAGCGATCGTTTGTTAAACATGTTCCAGATTACCGAGGCAGCTAACTACTCCATGCCCACTCTTCCCGAAGATGCACAAATTTTAGGTCAGGAAGTTGTTGAATACATGCAGAGCGAGCAGGCAGAGGTTATACCGTTAGAGCGTGAAATCCGTGCTTTCAGTGCACCTACAAAGGATAAATACAACCTTGTTAACGACTACCGTGAGAAGGTTATTGAACTGATACTTAACTCCGACGACATTGAAAGCGACTATAACAGCTGGCTTGCCGAAATGCAACCAACCGCAGATGAAATTATAGCAGAGCTTAACGAAGGATTACAATAATAATTATTACTTTATGGGGGCATGTCCCCCTTAAAGTTTTGGAGGAAAAATGAAAAAGCCTAATATTATTCTTTTTGTTCCGGATACATATCGTGGCGATGCACTTGCACATATGGGAAACAAGGCGGCAATCACTCCAAATTTTGATGCATTTTTGCAGGAGTCTGCCTCTTTTAATTCTGCCTACTGCCAGAATACTATATGTACCCCAAGTCGTTGTAGCTTTATGAGCGGCCACTACCCACATGTTAACGGGCACAGAACCCTCACAAACATGATGGAGTACTACGAGCCGGTTCTTTTAGAGTATCTTAAAAAAGAGGGATACCACATTTTTTGGGGTGGTAAAGATGATTTAATACCCGGCGAAAACTCGCTTGAGCGATACTGCGATGAACTTCACATTGAAAAGGATCATCCCGTTTCTAATACACATGGAGATCAAAGCTGGAGAAGTTCTAGCCAAGACGATGATTACTACTCATTTTTAGCAGGTAAACTAAAGCCCACGGTAGGCGATAGATACTACTGTACCGACTGGTCAGTTACCGACGGTGTTGTTAGATTTTTAGAAAACTACGATGAGGAAAAGCCTTTTTGCCTCTATCTACCATTAAATTTCCCACACCCTCCTTATGGTGTAGAGGACCCGTGGTATAGCATGATTGATAGATCACTTATCGACATGCCGATACCGGCCTTTAAGAACTGGGAGAATGTTCCTTCCATGATAAAAGGAATCTATGAACGACAGCGGTTGCAGGGAATGTCGGAAGAAAAATGGATAGAAATTCAGGCGGTTTACCTCGCAATGTGTGCCCGCACCGATGCGCAGTTCGGTATTATAATGGAAAAGCTAAAGGAAAAAGAAATGTACGACGATAGTGCAGTATTCTTCTTTAGCGACCATGGAGACTTTACCGGACAGTATGGCCTGGTAGAAAAGGCCCAAAATGTTTTTACCGACTGTTTAAGCAGGGTTCCATTAATGATAAAGCCTCCAAAAAACAGAAAAGTTAAACCCGGAATTAATGAAGCACTTGTTGAACTTGTTGATATTGTTCCAACCGTATGCGACTATGCCGGAATTGAGCTGGATTATGACCATTTTGGTGTAAGCCTTGCCGACTGTGTTGCCGGAAAACAACACCACCGAGACGCTGTTTTTTGCGAAGGAGGCAGAAGGCATGGTGAGATACAGTGCATGGAAAGTGCTGATCCTCGATTTGTTGAACCGTCGGGGCTTTACTACCCAAAGGTAGCAACCCAGATGCAGGAAGGTCCTGAACACACCAAAGCGGTAATGTGCCGCACCAAGGAATATAAATATGTTTATCGGTTATACGAAAATGATGAATTTTACGACATGGTAAATGATCCCGGCGAGACGATTAACCTAATAGACTCTCCAAAATATAAACAGGAGATAGAGCGGCTAAAAAACCGTGTACTTTACTTTATGGTAGAAACCTGCGACACGGTTCCGCGCAAAGAAAACAGTCGTTTTAGGCCTGGTCAGGAGTAACTCTACTAATAAAAAACGCCGTGAACTATGCTTTAGTTCACGACGTTTTTTCTATACTTACATTATTTATCGATTTTTTTAACGCTGTCCCTTTCTATTCGAGAAGGCCTTAAGCAGAGTGTTCTCGAATATTTAACATTATTCTTCATGCGGTGATCTAAAAAATGAACTGCCTCAATACCAAGTTCGTGGGGATGAACGTCTATGGTAGTTAGCGGAGGTGTAGTAATTTCTACCGGGAAGCAGCCATCGTGTGATACAATTGATATATCCAAAGGCACTCTAAGTCCTGCCTCCCAAAATGCCTTAATTACTCCAAGTGCAACGGGGTCGTTAGCACAAAAAACGGCAGTAGGTAAAGATGATTCCTTTAACATTTTTTTAGCAAGATTGTATCCCTGCTCTACCCTATCCCTCCCATGATCGCTCGTTAATAATCGTTTAGGGTTATACGTCCCTTTCTCCTGCATAAGCTCAATATAGGTTAACTTACGAGAACCAAATTCCTCAGAGCCGGGAAGCTCCTCCACCCCAAGATAGGCTATATCGCTATGCCCATTTAGAAACAAATGTTCAAGTGCCAATCTAACCGACTCCTTATTTGAAAAGGTGATATGGTCGTAGTTGTCGTTCCAATATGCCGTAATACCTACTACCGAAACAGGAATATCCGGTAGTATTGATTGTAGTTTATCATACTGTTCCTTAAGATAGTTACCAACAATTATAACTCCGCTGGGTCTCTCAAGAGGACCATCTATATTTTCAATTGCAACAAAAGAACAGGCTATGCCTTTCTTGGAACAAGCACTTTCAATACCGGCCCTAACCGAAAAATAGTAGGATGAATCAATCTGATTTCTAAATGTTTGCTGCTTGTGAATTACCAATATTCTAAACGACTTTTTCTTATCTGCCTTCTCTTTAGCAACATAGCCCATATGTTGAGCAGTAGAAAGAATTGCCGCACGAGTTGAAGGCGCAATAGATAATGTTTCATCGTTTCTCAGTGCACGCGAAACAGTAGCCTGTGATAGATTAAGAGCCTGTGCTATATCTTTAACCTTTACCATCTGGCTAAACTCCTTTAAAATTTACTAAATTTACTAAATATCATTTTACCACATTATAGTGCTAATAAGCAACCATAATTTAATAAATTAGTAAAATTAATTATTCTTAACAGGATAATTAGCCTCTCAAAAAACTGCAACAAATGTAAAGATATAGTAAATTTTGAGTAAAAAAATAATTTTTGTGTTGACTATTTAGTAAATAATTAATATAATAAAATCACGATAAAGTTATTTAACTAATTAACAGGAGAAAAGGTATGAAAAGAAGCAAGTTCTCTCTAGCACTTATCTTAGCAATCACGTTACTATGTTCTGCATGTTCATCTGCTCCCGCTAGCACTGCACAGACAACAGATTCAACAGCACCTGCATCAACCGCAGAAGAGACTCCCGCTAATGAGGAAACCTCATCTGAACCACTTATAGTGTACACCCCTCAGGGTGATGCCGAGCGTGGCCCATGGATTATCGAGCAGGCAGAGGCAGCACTTGGGTTCGATATCGAACTACTTAATGCCGGCGGTGGCGAGCTTACCGATCGTCTAATAGCTGAAAAAAGCAATCCGCAAGCTGATGTTGTGCTTGGATTAACACAGCCATTTATGTATCAGCTAAAAGCTGAAGGACTTTTCACCTCATATACTCCTTCCTGGGCTCAGGGACTACCCGAGGTTTATAAGGATAAGGACGCAATGTTCCATAGTTTCTGGCAAACACCTATAATCATTGGATATAATCCTGATTTTGTTTCAACCCCACCTACTTCATGGAACGACCTTGCAAATCCTGAGTTTAAAGAGCAGTTCTTTGTTGGCGAAACTGCATGGCAAACCACCCGCATGTATTTAATCGGACTACTCTGGCCTTACTATGATGAAGCTTCCGCAGAGATAACTCAGGAGGGTTGGGATAACCTCAGTGCTGTTCTTGCAAATTCCTACCAGCTACCCGCCGATACAGATGGTTGGTTGCTATTCAAAGATGGTACGCTTCCAATTAAGCTTGATTGGTTTGGTGGCGCAGAGATGAATTCTGAATTAAATGAAGCACCAATAGAGTATGTTATTCCTGAAGATGGAACACCGGTTGTTGCAGAGGCAGTTGCCATTGTTGCCGGAACAGAACAGGAAGAGCAGGCACAACAGTTTATCGATTGGTGGGGCGACCCTGAAACAATGGGTGCATACGCAAATGAATTTGGACAAGCTCCGGCTCATCCCGATGCTATCGCACTATGTAACGATGAAATAAAGGCAGATGCCGAAATGTTTACTGCACAGGATATCGACTGGGAAGTTTGCGCCGCAAATTTAAATCAGTGGCTTGAAAAAATCGAACTTGAAATTCTTCCCTAATAGCTGAATATTAACATTACACACAGGTTTCCCGAATAATTTATTTGTTAATTAATTATTCGGGAAACTAACTGATTAAGGAAGTATAAACTAATGATAGAATTAAAAAACGTGCAGATAAAATATGGCGAATTTACTGCGGTTGAAGATCTTTCCTTAAAAATAGAGGATGGCGAGTTCTTCACATTTCTTGGACCATCCGGTTGCGGAAAAACTACAACGCTAAGGGCCATAGCCGGATTTGAGCACCCTACCAACGGATCGATTTTCGCATATAATAAAGATTTAGGCGGGCTTCTACCGGAAGAACGTGGCCTCGGTTTCGTTTTTCAAAACTACGCTCTTTTTCCGTCGATGAATGTTTATGAGAACATTGCTTTCGGCCTTAAGGCACATAAGGTTCAAAAGAATGAAATAGCCGAGAGGGTAGCGGATATTGCTGAAAAAACTGATATTACTCAACATCTAAACAAAAAAATAGGAGAGCTCTCGGGAGGGCAGCAACAGCGTATAGCAATAGCTAGAGCGCTTGTTCTAAAACCAAAAATACTCCTTATGGACGAACCTCTATCCAACCTTGATGCAAAGCTACGTATTTCTACCCGAGAGGAAATTCGCGCACTTCAGCGTAAATTTGGAATTACCACGATCTATGTAACACACGATCAGGAAGAAGCAATGGCTATTTCAGACAGGATTGCAGTATTTAACGTTGGAAAGGTAGAGCAGGTTGGTACACCAAAGCAGGTTTATAACTCTCCTAATAACAGCTTTGTGGCAAGATTTATTGGAGACATAAACTATTTTGAAGGTAAGGCTGAGCAGGAGCTAAAAGCTATTTTAGCATCAAGCAATGAACTAAAATTATTTTCTCGGCCCCATAAACTTAATATTCATAAGGATATAATAAAACAAGACAATTATTATTATGCTAATGCTACCATTGAAAGCTATGAGTATCTTGGTTCATATACCGTTACGGTTGCAAGAACCGAAGATGGGTTTGCTCTCACAGCCCTAAGCTTCGGGAGTGAAACTGAGTTCTCAATAGGTGAGAAGGTTTCGGTTTCGGTATGCCTTGATGATGTTTTAGCTTTACATGGTTAGTATCATTATAACTAAAAAAGAAAGGAAAACGCTAACCGTGTTTCTTATTAACATGGCTTGCGAATGGACGTTAATGTGAAAATACATAATAATAAAACAATGGGCATAGGAAAAAAACTTGGCATTTTGCAAAACGCAGTTGTTTTTACCTTAATTGGATGGTTTCTCGTTACATTTATGATAGCTCCAATCATAAGCGTTATTACAACCACTTTTGTTAGTGATGGGGCATTCACTTTTGATGCTTTCGCTAAGCTTGCATCATCTTCAAGGGTAAGAAATGCTCTATCCAATACCTATATAATGACAATTTGTACAGTTGTAACCGTTTCGGTAATAGGATTTTTTCAGATAATGGTTACAGAATATTTTGAAATTAAAGGATCACGTTTTTCCGAACTCATATTTATGACACCGTTAATATACAGTAGCATTTCGGTTGTTACCGGATATAAGTATGTTTATTCATCTACCGGAACAATCACAAAATTTATAGAAAGCATTTATCCTGCATTTAATGAAAACTGGTTTACCGGCTTTACAGGAGTTCTATTTGTTCACACCTTTACTATGACAACTTTTCATATCCTGTTTGTAAAGTCTGCATTTAAGCGGGTTGATTATTCAACAATTGAGGCTGCAAAAAGTCTTGGCGCAAGCAGTTTTTCGGCGTTCCTTAAGGTTGCAATACCCGTTGTTAAACCAGCTATATTTACTGCAACTATATTGCTTACCCTGGGTTCATTAAACTCCTTTGCGGCTCCCTCTATGCTCGGCGGGAAGAATTTTTATATGATAAGTAGCATGATTCTTAACCTTAATGGACTTAGAAGCTATGATCTCTCCTCGTTGCTATCCCTTATTCTTGCAATAACCTGTATTGCATTGCTATTATTAATGAACTGGTTAGAAAAACGAAGCTCATATATATCGGTATCTAAAGTTCCAACAAAGCTAAGAAAAACTAAAATTCGAAATCCTATTCTTAACGTATTAGTTCATCTTCTTACATATCTTTTAACTGCAGTTTATCTTTTACCTGTTCTGTTACTTGTTGTTATCTCGCTTGGTGATGTTGAAAGCATAAACACCTACACCTTCCCCAAAAGCTTTTCTCTCGATAACTACATACGAGTTCTAACCAATTCTGTTACACTAAAACCGTTTATAAATAGTATCCAACTTAGTGCTATAGCTGTTTTAGTTGTATTGTTTATTAGTGTTGCCTCAGCCTTTGCAATAAAAAAACACCCGGGGAAAGCCACAAGAATTTTAGAACTTACGTTGCTTCTACCCTGGGTTTTACCGGCAACCTTGTTAGCGGTAGGTATGATCACAACCTATTCACAACAGCAACCCCTTGTTTTTAACCAGATATTATTGGGAGGCTTTTGGTTGTTGCCGGCTGCATACGTCGTGTTTAGCCTACCGGCGTCTATGCGACTTGTTCGAGCGTCAATGTTTCTCATAAACGATTCTCACGAGCAGGCAGCTCGTTCCCTCGGAGCCTCAGCATTTTATACATTTAGAAGGGTTGTTCTTCCGGTTATATTTCCAACTATCATATCGGTTGGTGCTATAACATTTAACGGATTATTATCAGAGTATACTGTAAGTGCACTTTTATATAATGTAAATAATGTTCCTCTCGGAATAGTGCTACGTTCTCCCGAGTTAAGCTCTGATCCAAATATTGAGGCAAATAGCCTTGTATACATTGTAGTATTGATGATTATTTCATCGCTAACGCTGTATTTCACGCAAAAATATAACAAAAAAATAGAAAACAAATAAAGGAGAAAAATATGAATAATTTTGGACTTAATCTTAGCATGAGGGATATACCCGAAACGATATTAGAGGTAGGTGAAAAATGCCTTGCAACCGGACTATTTAAGGCAATAGAGGTTACATATTCCGATAATCTAATGGGCGTTGACAGCAGTGATTACAACGATGCTATTAAAACTCTGGTTAAAAAATACTCCCCACAAGTTCTTGTACATATTATGGGATTTAATACCTCTGAAGAATGCATCTCGCTTCGTAGTGCAATTATTCATGAATTTATCAACTGCTGTCGCTATGTTAAAAGCCTCGGTGGTAACGAGATAATAATGCATAGCGGTTATATAGGATTTGGCTCTCATTCACCAATAGAAATACCGCAGTCGGCACATCCTACCCGCGAACAGCAATATGCCCGTGCTTTTGATCTATCGGTTAACATGTTTAAGATTTGTAGCAACATTGCCAGAGAATACGGCATACATATCTATACCGAAAACCTAAACAGCGAAACTGTAACCGAGACTGCCGAACAGCTTGTTGCGTTTGTTAATGCAATAGGTGAGGATAACGTTTCTATAATATATGATGTAGGGCATGCCCACTACTGCGGTTTAAATATAGTTGAATCGGTAAAGACCTGTGGCAAGCTTTTGCAGCATACGCATATTCATGATAACCGCGGCAACACCGACTCTCATCTAGCAGTAGGAGAGGCCGACATTGATTTTAAATCCTTTTATAAAGCACTAAAAGACATAGATTATACTGGACTTTATCTGTTTGAAGTTTTCCCATCAACAGCTGATAATTTTCTTCTCAGCCTCGAGAGGAGCAAAGAATGCCTAGCCTCATTGTAACAGACATTGTGGCGGATCTTCACTGTCATACCATCGCCTCAGTACACGCATATAGCACAATTCGTGAATGTATTAACAAGGCGAAGATGCTTGGTTTAAAGGCAATAGCTATAACAGATCATGGTATAGGTGTTAATGATTCTCCACCCCTAAGCTATTTTGATAACCTTATTTCTCTTCCAAACTATGTCGACGGTATTAGAATATTAAAGGGTGTAGAGGCAAACATCATGGACCATGAAGGCAATATCGATATGCCGGACAGTCTACTAACCAAGCTAGACGTGGTTGTTGCATCCTACCATACAACAGCTGTTAAACCGGCAGACATGCAGCAACATACAAACAGCTATATTAAACTTGCTAATAACCCAAACGTTGATATTATCGGTCACTCTGGAAGCGTTGATTTCCCTTATGATTATGAGCGTGTTATTCCAATTTTCAAGGAAAACAATAAGTTGGTTGAAATAAATGCGCACACATTTATATGCAGAGAAAAGTCTATTAATAACTGTATAACTATTGCTAAGCTTTGTGCTAAACATCAAGTTCCGATAGTTGTTAACTCAGATGCTCATTCCGAGTTTGAGATGGAGGAGATAACCCCTGCTATTAATATGTTGAATAAAATTAACTTTCCCAAAGAATTAATTTTAAACACAAACATAGCATCAATTTTGCAGCGCTTTAAATAAAACATATTAATAAAAACATTTAGCATGTCCGAAATCATAGATTTTATACAATAATATTTGTGTTAATAAGCTATGATTTCGGGCATGCCGCGCCCATTTACCTTTGCATGTCAGAAGATAATAGTTTTTTACAACACCGAAATATAAGATTTTTTTGAGCATATTTTCATGGTATGCTATACTTTAATAGTTTTTTTCTTTTAACAAGTTTTTTAGTGGCAAAATAAGCTGGTCGAAAAATAAGTTAATTTGCTTTTCGTATTGTATTATAGAATATTATTCGGTATAATAAGAGTATTAACATATATAGTAATTATTTTTTACATTTCAGTTTAAGAATAGTATTACAAACTAGGTTAAATCGAGATTAAGCTTAGCAAAAAATATTTCAAGAAATAATAGACAGGTGTTAAATGAAGAGATTTATTAACTGGCTTAATAGTGCTACCATTAGAAAAAAATTTCTCCCACTTCAAGCGTTTATTATTATAAACGTTATAGCAATTAGCCTATTCTCATTTTTTTCTATTTGGGCGGTAAATGTTTCCTCAGAAAATATCATTGATGAAAATGTACGAAACAAGGAAGATTTAAGTTCTATCATCAGAACAATGTATGTTTGTCGAGTTATGGGAAGAGATATATTATTAGCTACCGATGAGTCGGTTAAAAATAATTATTATGATGATTACATTACAGCCTTTAACGAGCTCGACAGAACGATGGATGAATTCTCAAAAAATCTCAGTGGGAGCCAACTAAATGAGTTTATGAGAATAATAGAGGAAAAAAACGTTTATAAAGATAGCATGATTTTGTCGGCTGATATCTGGATTGGTGGCGGTGATTATGACGAGGCCCTTTATGCTTTACAGGTAGTAACGCCCATTGCAAACGAATTTTTCGGCAGCATCGACACCTTCTCTACAGAAGAAGAGCGTCTTATGAATGTTGCTTTAGATGTAAATGATGGTCTTGTTATAACCATACTCATTTCCGGTGCAATTATCTGCATTGCTATTATTATCGGAGTACTGGTGTTTACAAGGTTTTTCACTAAGCATATGAGCTTTAGCCTAATTAGTCTTGAAAAGTCTATGTCCCAAATAGCCGAAACCGGAAACATGAAGATCGAGATACCCAGTAATCTATATACCAATGATGAAATTGGTAGAATTGCAACAGTAGCAAATCAGATGAAAACTATGCTACTTGAATATTCCTTTAACGATACCCTTACAGGTGGATTAAACGCTAAGGCATATCACGAAGAGCTTAGCGATATTTTTGCAAACGATATAGATGAAAAAGATATTTGGTGTGTTGTTTCCGACATGAACAACCTAAAGAAAATTAACGACTTTTTGGGCCATATGGAGGGCGATAATGCTCTGCGACATTCGTATTACTCTCTAAACCAAAACTTTAAAGAGTATGGCAAAACGTTTAGAGTGGGCGGAGATGAGTTTGTTTCTATACTTAAAGGATGTTCAAAAGAAGAGCTTGAAGAAATGTTGTCAACTATCTCAAATCAACTAGAGAAAGCAAATAACCATGAAGTTTATCGATTCTCGCTTGCTTTTGGGTTCGATAGATTTGTAGGTAAATCATTATCAAGCTATAACGAATTTTTCAAAGCCGTTGATAAGAGGATGTACGCTAATAAAGCAGCCAGTAAACAGGCAAGGATAGATGCCAGAATTCCACCACAAAGTACACAAAGCAACATTTAAAAGCGTTTGTGTTAAACAAACTGTATCATAATAAAATCTATAACTATTTCCAGCAATTAAAATTATTTAACTAAGTTCTTTTATCAAGTTTTAAACATAGTAATAAATATTGAGGTGTTATTAATTATGAATAGTCCAGTTGAAAAGACTCCACTTATTGATGTTAGGTTTAACATCCAGAGCTATGAACAGTTCCTCATAGATAACGAGACATACAAATTTAATAAAATTTGTATGACCGAGGTTGTTAATGCGGATATGATGATGGCCAGTTTTGATGAAAATAAATACTATAACACCAGTTCCGAAATCCTGGCCATGGGAAATGCCGCCTATAAACAAATAGGTATCGATAATATTATACGTGTTTATATCCACTCTTATAAAACTTTTATGGCGGTTGCAAACGATTCTATCAGCGATGAAGATTTTTATCAGTTAATGAAAGCAAATCATCAACAATATGAACTTATTAGAGGTCAGCAATCAGGGCTTAGCGGAGTATCTCGGTTTGCAATTGCATTTGGAGACGATCTAGTTAACCGTTGCCTAAGCGCCTATTACCTTAATAGCGATCTACAAAACAACTTTATCGAGGTTACCAATGAAAAGGAACAGCTCCGAAAGGAAAGAGAACAACTAGTTGTAATTTTAGATGTGCTAACACACGCACTTGAGAATGATAAGGTAGTTCCTTTTTTTCAGGGAATATACGATAACAATGTTGGCAAGATAACCAAGTATGAGGCATTAATGAGGGTTGTTGGTGAAGATGGTAAAATCTATGCCCCCGGCTATTTTCTTGATGCAGCTAAAAAGCTAAAGATATATCTTTCACTTAGCAAGGTTATTATAGATAAGGCTTTAACCTGCTTTGTTGGCAAAAAAAGCTTTGTTAGCATAAATCTATCTTTATACGACATTCAAACAGAATCTTTTAGGGGCTGGTTGTTAGAACGGTTAAAACAGCATCCAACGCCGCAAAATGTTATAATCGAATTTGTTGAATCAGAAAATTATAGCAAGGATAATGAGCTGTTCGAGTTTTTAATTAAGGTTCGCGAAATTGGCTGCCTTATTGCCGTTGATGACTTCGGCGTTGGTTATGCAACCTATAGTTCAATTATTTCACTAAAGCCGGACATAATAAAGGTTGATGGTGATATTATAAGAACTCTTACAACTAATAAAGATAGTAGAATAGTGCTTAGCTCTATCTGCTACATAGCAAGCCTGATAAAATCTGAAACTGTTGCTGAGTTCGTTGAGAATGCCGAAATTCAGAGTATTATATTAGAAAATGAAATAAATTATTCGCAAGGCTATCATTATGCAAAACCTGAATGTTTTGCTGATCTTGCAATAGAATAAGTTATTTTTATTGGATCTGTTCCAACATACTTTATAATAATAGATTAAATAATATCATGGAGAAAATAGAATGTTACAAAAACAACCAAACATTATTTTTATTATGACTGATGATCATGCATCACATGCAATGAGCTGCTACGGAAGTAGCATTAATAATACTCCTCATATGGACAGGATTGCAGAGGAGGGTATGCGATTTGATAATTGTTTTTGCACTAACTCTATATGCGCCCCATCTAGAGCTGTTATTTTAACCGGTAAACATTCCCACCTAAATGGCGTAAAAACCCTTTCGGATAATATTGATGGTAGACAGCAAAATGTTGCGAAGCTGTTGCAAGGTGCCGGCTATCAAACAGGAATTATTGGCAAATGGCATTTAGGTACTGCTGAGGAGAGCAATCCTACCGGCTTTGATCACTATAGCGTTTTAGTAACCCATCACGGACACGGAGAATATTTTAATCCTATTTTAAGAGAGAATGGGGTTGAAAAACAATATCAGGGTTATGTTACCGATATTGTTGGAGATTTATCTATAGATTTTATTAAGAACCGAGATAAATCAAAACCCTTTATGTTAATGAGCCACCATAAGGCTCCCCATCGCTCCTGGGAGGTTAGCGATAAATATCGTGATATGTTTAAGGATGAAGACATCCCCCATCCCCAAACTTATGATGATGATTATGAAAATCGTTCCGATGCTGCTCGCGAAGCCCAGATGCGAATTACACTTGATCTAAATTACAACGACCTAAAGCTAGTTATTCCCGAAGGAAAGAAAGGAACCGATAAGGTTCCGTATCCTGAAAACCTTGAGGAATTTACCCTAACGCCAACAGAAACCGGTATTCCCATATCGTTTAAATCTCATGCCGAGTTAAAAAACTTTAAATATCAAAGATATATGAAGGATTACTTAAGATGCGTTGCCTGTGTAGATGATAACATCGGCAATATGTTAAGCTATCTTGACGAGGAGGGATTAGCCGAGGACACCATCATTATCTACACATCAGACCAAGGATTTTATCTTGGTGACCATGGCTGGTTTGATAAAAGATTTATGTATGAAGAATCTTTAAGAATGCCATTTGTTATTAGGTATCCACGGGCAATTAAAGCCGGCTCTGTTTCTGAAAAGATGATTTTGAACCTGGATTTTGCAAAAACATTTTTAGATTATGCCGGTGTTGAACCCCCATCAGATATGCAAGGTTATTCATTAAGAGATATTTTAGAAAATGAAGATGCCCCTGCGGTTAGAAACTCTATGTATTATCGCTATTGGATGCATCTTGCCGATCACTATGTTTGGTCGCATTACGGTGTTAGAACCATGGATTATAAGCTAATATACTATTATGGCGAGGCCCTTGGTGCTTCCGGAGCAATTGATGAGCCTAAAGAACCGGTCTGGGAGTTGTTTGATCTTCAAAAAGATCAACATGAAATGATGAATGTTTATAATGATTCGGCTTATCAGGATGTTGTTAAAGAGTTAAAGAAAGAGCTATACAGATTAAAAGAAGAAGCTCTAGACTTTGAATAAACTTCACTTTAGTTAATAAATCTTTAGCAAAAAACTGATACAATTTATAGATAGGGCTAACTTTTATTAGCGCCCTATCTATTTTAGTTTCTAATTGGATAGGGTTATTTACATGAATAATTATAGGTAATCTTGCCCGTTATTCATATCAAAACTTTGAAAAAGCTACCTCCGTTTTTCAAAAACCACAATCTTTGCACAATACGGCCTTGCTAATGTTTTATTAATTTGCTCTACCTGTGCCAAAGTCGCAGATTATAGTAAAAAGTCCGTTTACTTCACATTAATATTATGGTATAATTATAACAATAATCATTAACTTATATCATAATTCTTGAAAGGTATGGATAGTAATATGCACCTACTGGTCGACGAGGCCGTATTAAGCACAGTTTTTATTAAGATGCAGCTCGAATATAAGCGGGTTTGCGAGACAAACTTAAAACAGTATAGTTTTTCCTATGAGCAAAACGGGAATTTTTATTTAAATCGGTGTGATGGTACAGAGCTATCTTCTGCAGTTGTTGTTAGCATGGATGATGAGAATCTTTGGAAGCTTGATAAATTTCAAAGCTGTTTTTTGTATACAAAAAAATATATCTGCATATGTGAAGAGAGTGGTACTATAACTATTGATACCAGTCATGAAGCCGAAAACTGTTGTTTTGCGTATTTTGAAAGAGAAGAAAAATGCTATACCGAATTAGATATAAGCAATTCTCTTAATGATATCGTTGAGTATAACGCAAAGGAACTTCAGCTACCGAGATGTGACATATATCTACTCATCCCGGGTAAGGTTGTTGATGAGCAGAACAACGAAGGTTGGGAGAGTGTTGATAGCTGCTCTGATGAACTTTTCTCAATTTTTAAGGAAAATATTAACTACTGCGTAGAAATTGAATATAGCTCAGCATTCTCTAAAACGCTGATGCGAAAATGTTTCGGCAAGGTCCGCCTTCGGTTAGATGCTACGCATATGTCGGATAGAATATATACCCAGGATGCCATTGTTTGTGCTGTAAAACATGAAACCGGATTTTGTGTTTTAGAGGTCTTTGTATATAACTGTAGCGTTGGTGGAAACAAGCTTTTAAACTATTACTGCGGCGAATTGTTGCAGTATGTTTTCGATGATGAAACTGTTAATACTACCGGTTTGTTGCAGCGTTGCGGAATGATTAAATATGGACAAAAGCGGAGCATGATATTTGCCTATGGAGATGTAAGCGATACCGAAATAATTAATGCGTTAGCAAATGAAGAGTTTCCGATGGGAAAAATCGGCGGGGAGTTTGAACGAAAGTTAAAACACGAAAATATTGCGCAGTATGATACTGCAAGGGTTTATGTTTCCATTGTATCCATGATAGAGGCATGTAAAACTATAACCACCAGCGTTGAAGAAAGAATTTCATATCATGCCATAGAGATATTTTTTGTTGAGCTACTGCTATTTCAGGATGCCGCTATCGATAAGGTGTATCTCGATCTTAGAAGCGATGAAATTCTTGACAGTGAAGAAAAGATAAATAAGGTGGCTGAAAAATACGAGCAGATCAGCTTTGATATGTCGCAGGCCTCCGCCTTTGCAAACTACGAACAATTTAACTTCCCTACCGTTCGTATATCAGCACGTAACGTAGTTAAAAATTTTGGAATAGAGTATGTTTTTGAAAAATATGAAGCTAACAAGGAACTGTTAGCTTCCATGATCCAGTCAAATAAGCGTAAGATAGATGCACGGCAGGAAAAGATAAAAAATTATTTTCTTTTTTTATTGTCTGCAATTGCAACGGTTGGAACTATTGGCCAGATGATACACTCCATAATGCAGGATCTAACCGGTGGTGTGCAGAGCTACTCAGCTGCATTTACAGTAGTATTTTTTTCCTACTGTATCTATCGATTCCTTGTGCTAATAGGAAAAATAAAGAAGAAAAAATAAAGGTTTAAGCTTTATTACATTTAATTATATTTGGAAGGGAGAATATATGTCCTGCAACAGAGAGTTTGAATATTTTGAAAAGAGTTCAACAAAGAAGCACAATTCGGTTGGCATGGTGCCAAAAAAGCTTTATCGACAGGAAAAGGATTGGACTTGCGCATTAGCATGCATTAGAACCATGCTTTCCGGCACCGGAACACAAGTGCTCCCAGAGAGTTACTATGTAGAGAAATATTCTTTAAAGCCGGGCCCTCAATATTCCAAAAATATTAAATCATACAATATGCTAAATGAGTTTGATGTTATCTACGGTTGCGATAAAACGGATATAACCTTCGACGACATAATTACTCTAATGGAGGAAGGCTATTTTATTATGCTGGAGAGTATGGTAAACTATTCCCATTGGATGGTTTTATTAAACTATCTTACGGTAGAAACTCCGAGCGAATTTGAAGGTTACACCTTACTGTTCTACGAACCTTATTATAACGAGGTAAGAATGATGAATGCAGACGAATTTTGTGGGGTTTGGCGTGACGGTCCATATGAAAAAACAAAGGTAGAAAGAGATTTTATTGCCCTTAGGTCTAGATAATACTATTTATATTATTTAAAATACTAACATAATTATGAGCATAAAAAAACGGCAAAGCATTGTGTCTTTAGCCGTTTTTTATTATGATTTAGTAGTTTTTAACGATATCCATAACCGTTTTTTCCCAGTTAATAATATTATTTCGATTACCACCGGCAGTACTAATATCCTTTAAGGTAAGCTCTACACTGCAATTATATCTACTGCAAGCATCTAATATAGTTATAATCTCCTTTTTAAGTTCCGGTATGTTTAACTCCGATGGTGCTACCGAAGATGGGTTTGGTTTTGAAGCAATAACAAACCGGCCATTTATAGCCTCTGCTGCAACATTTATATCCGCCCAAGGAGTAATAGATATCTTTCTAAGCTTTGGAATCTTTTCTACTATATCAATTTTTTTGTCTAACGGTTCACAGCATCCATAATAAACTAGTCCACATCTTCCCATAGTTTCCTTCATGTAGTCTATGTCAAATTCCTCGTGCATATCCTTTCCAACCGAAGCAAAAATCTGTGCTACACCACGTCCCCATACATTGTCTAACGAGCGAGGCGCTCCTTCTTTGGGGTTTAAAAGGTCAGATACCGGTGCCGAAGTACAGTGTAGCGATAAAGGTTCTGATTCAAAAAGACCTAGCTTTTCGTATTGAAGCAAGGTGTCAAAACGGATATCGGTTAATCTTCTTACAAGATCATGTGTAAACTCCGGTCGGTCTACAAGGTCAACCAGTAACGGTGTAACTCCACGAAGCTCAGCAATTAAATCCCATGTCCCGATAAATGCATAATCAACCCCAACAATCTTAACCGGCAGCAGGTCGCCAATAATATCCTGCAGAAGCTCTTTTCGCCTTAACGTTTCAGCTTCATCATATTCGACCTTCTGGTTATGTAGAGCCGATAACGAATCATCTTCTTCAAAATTATCAAAATAGTCGTGGGATTGAATGTTATTTCCATTTCCTTGAGCCAGAGTTTCTTCGCTAATGCTTACCCCTATTCCACTGTGGGTAATTATTTTGGAAACCGGCATAAATGGCGGCAACATCATATCTGCCGGAAAATACTTATATTGATATATTTTTTGCCTAAGGTAATTCTCTGCTTGTTGTAAAAAAGAATCGCTACAACGCAAATTTAGCTCATCGTTATATTGAAGTTCATGCCAGGGCAACTCACCTATAAGAACTACCGGTCGAATCATGCGATTATCGTTAACCGCTAGCTGCAATCGATATTTTTCAGCATTATCAGCACTCTGCAATAGAGATGCATATTCTGCGGCAAGTGCTCTTAATATCTTTTTATCCTGCTCCATTAGTACTCCTTTACAAATCGTTTTTTAATAACTCTATCAGCTCAGGATATATATCATCGGTGTCACAATATTGCTTTTTAACATCGAGTAATTCCTGTTTTAACTGTTTTACCACCTCAGAGTAACTCTCGTCTTCATATATATTCTTAGTCTCAAAACGGTCGTTTTTTAGGTCATATAACTCCCAGCCGGATGGCGATACCTCGTTGGAGGCTCCACTCGCATCTAAAGGAAGTCCGTAATAAAATATTAGCTTATAGTCCTTAGTTCGAATACCATAATGTGCAGGATTATCATGCTTATGCGCACGGTGCATCCAGTAGCGGAAATAAACGCTGTCGCGAACAAATCCACTATAGTCTCCTGAAATCATCCTTCTGCAGGATTCTCCCTGCATTTCCTTTGGAATTGCTGCACCTGCATAGTCGAGAAGGGTTGGGGCAATATCAATATTTGCCATCAACGCTCCCTCGATACGTCCTGCCTTAATTTCAGCCGGATATCTTATCAGCATCGGTGCCTTAAGGCTTTCTTCATAACTCCAGCGCTTGTCTTGATAATCGTGTTCACCAAGAAACATACCCTGATCCGAGGTATACATAACTATGGTGTTATCAAGTTCACCAATTTTCTCAAGGTGATCTAATATTGTTCCAACCGAATCATCTATTCCCTTAACTGTACGAAGGTAGTCCTTTACATACTTTAAATATGCCGCCTTTCCCTTTTCTTCAAAGCTTGCATTTTCATCGCAAATCAATGGACCGGTAACATAGTTAGGGTCACAAAAATCTTCATATAAGCTACGAATTTTGTTGCGAGGAGAGACACTGCTTCCATAATCTCGTGAAGCTATACTACGGTGAGATTTATCTTCAAACAATGTTTTCGGAACAGGAATATCAACACCGTCAAACAGATTCTCATGTCGCTCGGGATAATCCCAAAAATCATGTGGTGCCTTGTGATGGCACATCATAAAAAAGGGCTTATCTTTATCCTTTTTTTCAAGATAGTCAATCGTCATATCGGTAATAATGTCGGTAACATAACCCTTATGTTGCTTGATACCTTCTGTATTTGACTTAAAATATGGGTCACGATACAATCCTTGTTGACCATAATGAAAATCGGTCTCGTGGGGTGCGCCGGTAAGATAGTTAAAAACATCAAATCCCTGCGGTTCTACGCCGAGATGCCATTTACCGAAAAGTGCGGTTTGATATCCTGCCTGTTGCATTAGTGCAGCTAGGTTTAACTCACCGCATCTATCCCACTCATCACTAAGGGTACGAACCCCGTTTACCTGCCCATACTGACCTGTCATTAGTGTTGCTCTTGCCGGAGTACAGATAGCATTGGTGGAATAATATCCATCAAGGCGAACCCCTTCGCTGGCAATTCTATCCATGTTAGGGGTGGAAAATACCTGTGCGAGAATAGAATCATAACAGCTAACGGCGTTGTAGCTGTGATCATCAGACATAATATATAATATGTTGGGTCTCTTCATCCTTTATCCTTTCAGTTGTTAAAGTTTCTCTAGGTTTTTTATTTCGGCCTCTATATTAATGATGGTGGAAAAATCATCTATATCTGCACAGATTCGACTGTGTATAGTCCAACTGAGCCTACTGTAATCTCTTCATTTAACTGAAAGGCGAACGTTATCTCAATCAACATTTTAGCTCTTTTAATTTTAACAAACAACAATAGGTGTACTTCGTCTATTTGTTCCAAGAAGGCCTCTATTCTGGCGGTGCTTGATCGTAAAGATGATTCCCTCTATCCGCCTTGTAACATATAAAAGTAACTCCGTTTTTAATGCTTCTTTGTTATAACATTTAACCTAATTCATAGCTAGGTTTGTTATTGTCCCCTACGTTAATCTTAACTCACTAACAAACAACAGTCTCTTAAAAGCTACAACCGGGAAATAAAGTTTGTTATTATATCTATAACAGATCAGATATGTTTTGCAAAATCTTTTAAATTAGTTTGCACTTACCCTTAATTATTGCTTCTATTACCTTTAAATATTATCATTTTATCACAGCAATAAACCATTGTCAAACATCTAAATTTGTAAGCAACACTTGATAAAATGCTATAAATGATTAGTTGTTTCATCGAGTATTTTTGCAAAGTTAAAAATATATGAATACTCTCTTTACAAACATTATAAAATATGCTATAATATCTTTGTTAAAAAATTAACAAAGATATATGGAGGCTAGCTTGAAAATTAAGGTATGTATAGGCAGTTCATGTCATTTAAAAGGAGCTCGAGAAGTTGTTGAAAAAATCAAAGATTTGATACAAAATAACAATCTTTCAAGAGATATAGAACTTTCAGGTGCATTTTGCATGGGAAAATGCCAACAAGGGGTTTGCGTAACAATTGATGATAAGATATTTTCTGTATGTCCTGAGACGGTAGAGACCTTTTTTACAAAAGACGTTTTCTCCCGTTTAGGGTAATGGAAAAAGGTTGCTATTATGAATGAATTTTTAAAGCTAAAAAAGTCAAACTGCAGAAATTGTTATAAATGCATTAGATGTTGCCCGGTAAAATCAATTAGATTTTCCGGGGGCCAGGCTATAATCGTTGGAAACGAGTGTATATTGTGTGGCCAATGTTTTGTTAACTGCCCACAAAATGCTAAAGAGATAAGTAACAGTGTGGAGTCAGTAGAGGTTTTGCTAATGTCGGGCGTTCCGGTAATTGCATCTATTGCACCCTCTTTTATCGCAAATTATGAAGGTGTTGGGATTACCTGCATTGAAAATGCACTCAAATCTCTCGGGTTTCATTCTGCAGAAGAAACCGCAATTGGCGCTACTATCGTAAAAAATGAATACCAACAGATGATTGATCGAGACAACCGAGATATACTAATTACATCATCATGTCATTCGGTTAATCTACTAATTCAAAAATACTATCCAAAATTATTATGTCACCTTGCCGATATAGTTTCGCCTATGCAGGCACACGCTATAGACATAAAAAAAAGATATCCGGATGCTAAGGTTGTATTTATAGGGCCCTGTGTTGCTAAAAAAGATGAAGCTTATCAATACGAGGGTATAGTTGATGCAGCTCTAACATTTGAGGAGCTAACCGAGTGGCTAAACAAAGAAAATATTTCCATCGAAAACAATGAGCCACATGACAGTATTAAAAAAAGTCTTGCAAGGTTTTTCCCAACTACCGGCGGAATTATTAAAACTATACAGAACAAAAATCCTAACTACACATATCTGGGTGTTGATGGGGTTGAAAATTGTATGAAGGCACTTTCAGAAATTGAACAGGGCGAAATAAGTAAATGTTTTATCGAGATGTCTGCCTGTGTAGGCAGCTGCATCGGTGGGCCGGTAATGGAAAAATATCGTAAAAAGCCTTTAATAGATTGTATGAGCATACATCGGTATGCCGGCACCGAAGATTTTGAGGTAAATAAACTAGATGCGCTCTTTATGCATAAAAGCTTTAGACCGCTTAAACTAAACGGCTCAAGCCCTTCGCAGATAGAAATTGAAAACATCTTAAAACAGATAGGTAAAGAAAAAAAGGAAGACGAGTTAGATTGCGGTTCCTGTGGATATAATTCATGTAGAGAAAAGGCAACAGCTGTTTATTATGGCAAGGCTGACCTAACAATGTGCCTTCCTTCTTTATATGAGAAAGCCGAAACCTTTTCGGATATCATTGTAGATAATTCGCCAAATTCAATTATCGTTTTGAATTACGATTTAGAGGTTCAACGTATAAATTCCGCTGCTCTAGATCTAATTAATGTACGTAGAAAAACCGATGTTCTAGGAGAGCCGGTTGTTAAGATATTAGACCCTACAGATTTTATTAATGTTAAAACAAGCGGTAAATCAATAAAAAACAAACGTACCTACCTTGCCGAATATAATAAATTTGCTGAAGAATCAATTATTTTTGATAAACATAACAAGATATTAATCTGCATTATGCGCAATATAACCGAAGAGGAGGAGGAGCGTTCTAAAAAAGAAGCAATTAGCAAAAAAACAATAGAAACAACCGATAAGGTTATAGAAAAACAGATGAGGGTAGTTCATGAGATTGCATCGCTACTAGGAGAGACTGCTGCTGAAACAAAAATTGCACTAACAAAGCTAAAGGAGTCGATAAGGGATGATTAACTTATGCGCTGATATAGGCTTTAACAGTTTAAACAAGTATAAAGAGGAGCTGTGTGGCGATCAGATAGAAATGATTGAGGGCATCGATGGTTCAACCACCTTGGTGTTGGCAGATGGCCTCGGAAGCGGCGTTAAGGCTAATATACTTTCAACCCTAACAGCAAAAATCATATCTACCATGATGGCAGAAGGTCTTAGTATAACCGATTGTGTAGAAACCATAGCTGAAACCCTACCGGTATGTGCTACAAGAGGGATAGCCTACTCCACCTTTACTATTCTTAGAATATTAAGCGGTAATAGAGAGGCCGAGATAATTCAATACGATAATCCAAAGGTTATACTTCTACGTAACGGTGAGAACTTTGAAATTCCATATAATGAAATGATAATAGGCGGAAAAAATGTTTTAATATCAAAGATCGATCTACAGGAGGATGATCTGTTTATCATTATGAGTGACGGTTGTATCCATGCAGGTGTTGGAAGCACCCTTAACTTTGGATGGGATAGAAAAGAAATAATTGAATATATCTCCCCTTTAACCGATGTAGGGTTTACAGCAAAAACATTAAACACAATATTGTTGGATGAGTGCTATTCTCTATATGGTGCTATGCCGGGCGATGATACTACTTCATGCATGGTAAGGATTAGAAAAAGGCAGCCAATGAACCTAATTATTGGGCCGCCATCAAATGAAAATGATACCGATAAAATGATGTCGTTATTCTTTTCAAAGGAAGGAAAACATATTGTTTGCGGTGGCACTACCTCATCATTAGCAGCAAGGTATTTAGGTAAGGAAGTGGTTCCATCGTTAGACTTTTTTGATTCTGATGTTCCCCCAACCGCACATATTGAAGGTGTTGATTTAGTTACCGAGGGGATAATCACTATAAATAAGGTTTTATCATATGCAAAAGACTATCTTGATGATAATAAGTTATACTCCAGCTGGAGTAATAATAAGGATGGTGCCTCAACCATTTCAAGGCTACTTTTCGAACAGGCAACCGATATAAATTTCTATGTTGGCAAAGCGGTTAATCCGGCACATCAAAACCCAAATCTTCCAATTAATTTTAACATTAAGATGCAGCTGATAGAGGAGCTATCACATTGCTTGAAAAAAATTGGAAAAAAAATAAAGGTAAGTTATTTTTAGTTAAAAGCAATGTGTACATTTTAGAAGGGAGAACCGATTAGGTGAAAAGATTTGATACTAAGGTGCAGTATATAAAATATAAAGTTCTAAGAGAAGTTGCAAAGCATGCCTGGCAAAACACCTTGCTAGAAAATGTTTCCGAAATACCAAAGAGCATCATCTCGGGGAAAGAATCATCTATGCGCTGCTGTGTTTACAAGGAACGTGCCATTCTTGCAGAGCGTGTTAAAATAGCAATGGGTGGCGATCGCTCAAACCCTAATGTTATTGAGGTTATAGATATTGCCTGTGATGAATGTCCTGCCTCCGGCTATGTTGTTACATCATCATGTCGTGGATGCCTTTCTCACAGATGTTTTGACGCCTGCAGATTTGGCGCAATATCCTTTAACGAAAACTATGTTGCAAAGATAGATAGTCAAAAGTGTGTAGACTGTGGTGCCTGCGCTAAAACATGTCCCTATCATTCCATAATAAGCAGTAAAAGGCCCTGTGAATCTGCATGCAAAGTTAAAGCAATAAAAAAAGCTCCCGATAACAGCGCCGAGATAATTAATGAAAAATGCATCGCTTGTGGCGCTTGTGTCTATCAATGTCCCTTTGGATCGATAGCAGATAAATCATATATTTTAGACGCGATAGATATGCTGAAAAAAAGTGAAAATAACACAAAATATAAGGTTTATGCTGTTGTTGCGCCATCAATTTCCAGCCAGTTTCAGCATGCAAAATTAGGTCAGGTGGTAGCCGGTATTAAAGAGCTTGGATTCCATTCAATTATCGAGGCGGCGCTGGGAGCAGATGCTGTTGCTTTAGAGGAATCAAGAGAGCTAGCAGAAAAACAATTTTTAACAAGCTCCTGCTGTCCTGCATTCGTTATGTATATTAACAAACAAATGCCCGATTTTTCAAAGCACATATCACACAATTTATCCCCTATGGCAAGAATATCAAAGTATATTAAGGAAACCGACCCAACCTCAAAAATAGTATTTATCGGTCCTTGCACTGCTAAAAAGATGGAGTTTCAGCTAGAAAGTGTACGGCCATATGTTGATTGTGTTATAACCTTTGAAGAGCTGCAAGCTTTATTCGATAGCAAAGAATTAGACCTTTCTCAGCTATATGAAGATGTTTTAGATAATGCATCATATTTTGGTAGAATTTTTGCAAGAAGCGGTGGCCTTTCCGATGCAGTTGCTCAGGCATTAAAGGAGCAGGAAATTGAATTTGATCTCAAAGCCGAGAGATGTAACGGCATTGATGCCTGTAAGATTGCGCTGCTTAAATCTTCTAAAAAGCTTATTGATGCTAATTTTATTGAAGGCATGGCATGCGTCGACGGCTGTATTGGAGGCGCAGGTTGTTTAACTCATGGACCAAAAGATAATGCTCAGGTAGATAAATATGGAAAGGAAGCATTTGAGAAAAAAATACTTGATGCTGTTGCTATTATGAATATATAATCTCCGCCTTTGGCGGAGCTATTGGAAATACTTCTTGCCTCGATTCCTCGGCATTTTGCACTTTGTGCAAAAACGATGTATTTCTCAGGGTGGTAGGTTCGGATGAATATATAATCTCCGCCTTTGGCGGAGCTATTGGAAATACTTCTTGCCTCGATTCCTCGGCATTTTGCACTTTGTGCAAAAACGATGTATTTCTCAGGGTGGTAGGTTCGGATGAATATATAATCTCCGCCTTTGGCGGAGCTATTGGAAATACTTCTTGCCTCGATTCCTCGGCATTTT
>CAYJBH010000008.1:61741-96601 GCA_964368625.1 uncultured Oscillospiraceae bacterium | reverse complement strand
ACGAGGGAAACCTTTTACAGATGAATAAAAAGGTTAACATTACCAAAACCCAAAGAGATGAGCTGGTAAACCGAATACACGAGGCCGGTATAGGAATATATGCAACCTTTGTTTTTGGGTATGACGAAGATGATGAAGGTACGGTTGAGGAGGCTTTGCGTTTTTCAGAAAAGCATCGTTTCTATACCGCCGCTTTTAACCATCTTCTCCCCTTTCCAGGAACAGCACTTTATGAGCGGTTAAAACAGCAGGATAGATTGCTTTATGATGCTTGGTGGTTACAGGATAACTACAACTACGGAGAACTTTCTTTTAATCCAAAAAAACTCTCTCCTGACGCACTAAGTAAAGCCTGTTTTGAGGCTCGCAGAGAATTTTCTAAATTTCATAACGTTATACCCCGTGGTTTTCAGGCAATGGGGCATGCCTCTCCCGCTATCTGGTCGCTTTTTTGGGGTATGAACCTAAAAATAGGCGGCGAAGTGGATCAAAAAATGAATATACCGATTGGCGAGAATTTAGATGAGCTACCAAAATAGATACATATTTTCAAATGCAAGTCCGGGGGATGTTGAAGGTATCCGGCAATTATTTTCATCACAGAATTTTGATGGCGATATAGCTGTACAATATTTAAGAGGTGATAATCCGATATCATCCTTTCTGAGAGAGGGCGATGATTTTGTCTGCCTTATCCTTCGTGATACACAGGCAGATAATAATATTATAGGAATGGGTAGCTGTGTTATCCGCGAAGGATATGTAAATGGTATAATCTGCAATATAGGATACCTAACAGGGCTTAAGCTTCATCCTGATTACCACAAGAATTTTTTAGGAATATCTAAAGCATACCAGTGGATTTATGAGAACACAAAGGGCAAGGTTGATTACTATTACACAACCATTCTTGCCGATAATATTTATGTTCAAAAGATGCTTGAGAAAAAAAGAAAAAGCATGCCGCTTTACAATAACATCGGTGAGTACCATACATTAATTTTTAAAGCAGGTGGAGCAGCAAGACTAAACCACAGATTAGAGGTTAAGATTTGCGATAATGATGTTGCCGAAAATTTCTATAAAACCAGAGCAATAAAACACCTTTTCAGTGTTAGCAATGCAACACAAAATGATCTTGCAAATTCATGTTTTTTTGCTCTTTATAGAGGCAAGGAAATTATTGCAGTTGCATCGGTATTAGATCAACGAGAATACAAACAGTATATTGTTAAAAAATACAGCGGAATCTATAATATACTTCGTTTTTTACCCACTGCTCTCCTAGGTTACCCATCATTCCCAAAGCTTAATGATACAGTTAGCCTTGCCTCGATGTCAATATACCATGAAAACACAGCTACCGAAAAGGAGCTGCTTTACCTCTTTAGGCAGGTTTTATCCAACTATAACAAAACCGAACTTATTATGATAGGATTGCATGATAACCATCCATTATTACCGATGATAACAACTTTAAAACACGTTAGCTATAAAAGTAAGCTTTATTGGGTGAGTTATAACCACCACGAATGCTTAAATTATCAGGGCGCGGCAGGGGTAGATATAGCTTTTTGCTAAACAAACAGCCTAGTGGTTTTACGTAAAATTAGCCGAGAAAGGACACTTCCTTTTTCGGCTAAACCTATATTTTATAACATGGTGTAATAGCTTTTAAAAAAGCTCCTCAATAGGCTGTGGTTTTGCAAAATGAAAACCTTGTGAGTAGTCTACATTTTCAGCTAATAAAACTTCCTGAATTTCATTATTCTCAACAAACTCAGCAACCGTTTTAGCTCCTATTAGGTTTGACATATAGTTTATTGATTCAAGAATAGTTCTGCTATCTTCATTTGTATCCAAACGTTTAATTATTTGACCATCAATCTTTATAATATCAGGTTTTAATGATATTATTGATGTATACGTAGCAAACCCTACGCCAAAATCGTCTACCGCAATTTTACAGCCCAAACCTCTCATGGTGTTTAAAAAGCCATATAACTTCTCACCGCAGTTATAATTCTCTGTTTCTACGAACTCGATGGTGAGTTTATCCGGCCGCTTATACTCCTTTACTCGGTTTAAAAACCAGCTAACAAACTCTTCATTTTCAACATCAAAAAGGGAAATGTTAATACAAAGTTCGCTTATGCGATCTTCAAAATCATTTAAAGCTTTGTTAATCATAATCTTGCTTAAGGTATGATATAATTTAAACTTTTTTGAGGTTTCCAAAAATGCACCTGGAGGATAAATCCTCCCCTCAGCATCAGAAATGCGCATTAAGGCTTCATATTTATCAATCATACCTAATTCATTATTATGTATTCCCTGATAGTATGGTATAATCTTATCTTCGTTTATTGCATAATTAATAAGGTTAAAAATTTCTACTGCGGCTCTATTCTCGGTATTTAACAATTCTCGCTCGTTTGAGGCTATTATATAGTTGTTTTGTGAATTTCGGTGCATATAAAATGCGCTTTTTGCACGATCAACCAAATCGTCCCCAAACACTAATACAAACCTTGATAAAGCACTAAGCTCAGCTTCTTTAGAAGAGGAATGAACAAATTGTTCATAGGTTTTTTGCATTATTGCTTTAAAATCATCATCGCTTATGTCTTGTGTTCCGGCTACAATAAAGTTCTTATAGTTATAGGTATAATGAATAAGACAATTCTCAAGACCAGCGGCTTTAACATCCTCTTTGCCCTGTGTTAAAACTTCTTTGCAACCTAAAGAGTATGCTTTTGCGCCAAATGTAGCTATCGTCATATCAGCATTGATAATCTCTGTCATGCAAATTTTATTGATTTTTCGTTCTTCTACGTCTATCTTAAACTTTTCGTAACGAAAAACGTTGTAATCAGGGTCAACCTCATTTAAATTTATCAATAATTTTTCGTTCACCTACTAATGCCTCCGTTAATTTACAATATATATTACTTTTCATGTTCCGGTAATTCTACCACCCTTGCGTTAAGTCTTGATTGTTTGCTCGCCAGTTTATTATCATACATCTTTTTATCTACAGTTTTAAAAAATTCTTTATATTCCAAAATAGTATTACCTATAAACAGATCAAACCCAAAAGCAAGTGAAAATCTAAATTCTGAATTGTTATTAGCTTTATCTATCTGATCTACAATCTTAGAAATCATCGTCTCGATTTCATCCTTTGTGCAGCCGGCTAGTAAAGATACAAACTCATCTCCTCCAATACGAAATGTTTTACCATATTGATTAAAAATGTTATTTAATGAGTAGCAAGAGTTTCTGATTGCGTTATCGCCCTCCATATGACCCAGATGATCATTTAAAAGTTTTAAGTTGTTCATATCTGAGATAACGCACCATATCTCTTTCTGTTCTGTTTCGTCTGCAAACAAGTCGTTTAACTCTTCATGATACGCCTTAACATTTAAACCACCTGTTAAGGTATCGTTAAAAGAATATTCAAGTAGCATATCCTTCATCTTGTTTGCAACACCGGCTATTCTACCAACCTCATCATTAGTATATAGTTCTTGCGGAAAGTCAGTCTTCATATTACCGGTTTCGGCAATTTTCGACATAGACTTTTCCAGCTTTACTAAGCTCGTACTCATGCTTTTAGAAAAGAATTTTATAAACAAAACAACAGCTAAAATTAGAACAACGTTTATTATAACGCCCGAAACTAAGATGATTAGTACAAGGTTATTGTTATTTTCAAGCTTTTCTTTAAGCAATTGTTCTTCTTGATTTGAGAATTCATCTATGCTTCCAAAAAATTCATTGGCAATAGGAGTAACAATCTGCAACGCATAAAGTGCTTCATCATAGTCACCTTCTCCAATCCAGATATCGGCCGAGAGAATCATGCTATCTTTATACACGTTTTTTTCCTGAATTATTCGTTCAAACTCGTCAAGCTTAGAGCCGGATAAATATTTTGTATACTCGTCCATTTTATAATCAAGATCGTTAAACGCATTAATATACTCTTCATAAAGAGCATTTCTGTTTTCCTCATCCTGTTGAAATAAAATATCACGCCCCAACACTCGGCAAACGTACATAGTTCTTATAATACTACTCAACTGCTCTTTGTGTCTCACATTTTCATCAATTACTCTTCTTGATGAGATGTTTACTGTAGCAACAGAAAAAAATGAAAATGCACTAATTAATATGACACAGGCAATTATGAAGCATTGTAACGGAATAAACTTTTTTTGAATCGCAGCATTATTGAGCCAATTTATAAATCTCTGCATAGAAAACTATCACTCCTTACTGCAAATATTGCTGTTTTCCTGGACAACTCTAGCTAAAAAAATTAGCTTTGTTCTGCATTATCATTATACCAAATTCTAACAATATTGTCAATTAGAAACAGGAAATTATCTTGTTTTCTGGTGATTTTCACAATAATTTAACATAAGTAAAATTGTGAAAATCTTATAAAATTAATTAACATTTTTACTGGATAGTGTTGTTTACAAATCTCACCTATTTTGATATACTTAAAAGTAGTTTAATATTATAACATAACCTTTTTGGAGAATTATATGAAGCGATGTAGCTGGCCAAACCTTGAAAATTCAGAAATATATATAAATTATCATGATTATGAATGGGGTGTGCCGTCTCACAACGACGAGCACCTTTTTGAGATGTTTATTTTAGAGAGTTTTCATTGTGGCCTTTCCTGGTTATTAATACTTAAAAAGCGTGATGCCTTTAGAAAAGCATTTGATAATTTTGATGCCGAGAGAATAGCAGGCTACACCCAAGATAAAATTTTGTACTTGCTCTCAAATAAAGATATCGTAAGAAACAAAGCCAAAATCCTCGCCACCATTCAAAATGCAAAAGCATATTTAAAGGTTAGGGAGGATTTTGGAAGTTTTTCAAATTATTTGTGGGGTTTTACCAACAATAATGTTGTTTATAACCCTTTCGATGGCGTAACCACTAGAAATGAATTATCGGATATGATTTCAAAGGATTTAAAAAAGCGTGGATTTAAATTTATGGGAACAGTTACCTGCTTTTCTTACCTAGAGGCTGTTGGTATAATGAATAATCATTCAGAATGCTGTTTTAAGTATATAAAGCCTGAAGATAGAAAAATATAAAGGTAACTAGTATTTAGAATCCGGGTCATACGGAGAACCAAAGTTATAGTTATCATAGGTAGAATTTTCAAGCTGATCAATCTGCTCTTTCAAATAGTTCGCCTCATTAGATCCGGCATCACAATAGTCGAGCATGGCATTATAGTTTTCTAGTGTTAAACCTTTAGCCACGTTAAAGGAGTTAATATAGTTATTTACATCTTCATCTGTAAAGTTGCCCGACATCATAATTTCAGCATTTTCTCTAAAGGCCGGTATTGCACCACTGTACAGCAGTTCCGATGAATAAAGTGCCGTCTCTATAGCAGAAATTTCGTCTTTAGCCGCTGCATTAACTATTTTTTGAAGCATCTCTTCTGTTTTAATTACCGATCCTACAAGCGGAGTTCCTTTCAGCGCCTCTTTGGTTATATCTTCTGCTGCAGTAACTCCAATACCTTTTAGTTCTGCAACAAATTGATTTTCATAATCTTGAATCAAGTCGTCAATAACCTCGCTAAGCGTACTGTTTCCTGGAGCTGTTTGCTTTATCGACTCCAGCATAGCAACATTTTGAGCGTAATCTACAACTGCATTTTGAGACCCTTCTGCACCAATAAGAACATATTTGGTTAAGTCTATAAGTGTCTCACTATCTTTGAATCCAAGACGCTCGGAAAGACTCTTATAGGTGTCACTAATAACTTCAAAGTCACCATTTATATAGCCTGCATCCTCCATGCCCATAAGATTATTTATAACGCTACGCAGGACGCCTTTACACATTTCGGGGTTATCTAAAAATGTATCTCCAACATTTTCACCGGTTACTATGCTCTGCGCTCCGGCAACAACCGTGTCCCACCAATTTGATACCCCAAATAGAAACACGTCTGTTCCTTTAGTATTTTGCATAAAATAATTAATATGTGTATAGCTTCCAAAGGCGCGGATATAGTCGTTTTCATCCATTTCGTTTAATGAGTTATAAATTAAAACCCCTATGTCGTTTGTATTACCAATATATTTATCCAGATATGCTTGTCTTATTAGATAAAGTGCATATTCCAAATCTTCTTCACTGGCCGAGCTTAGCGCAAAGTCTCTTTTAAACGGTGATAACAACTTACTTAGAAACTCATTGTTTGATAAAATATAATCAAGACTGAATTTTGTCTTGGATAACATATGCTCCAGTTCATTTATCATCCTTGCCGTTTTTTGGTCGCAAACAGTGTATCTTTGAACTGCACCTTCCAATAAAGCAACAAATGTATTTAGTTCTTCTAACCGTAATATTAAGCTTGATTCTATATTAGTTAACTGTTGTAGAATATCTTCTTTAGCCGCAACCCTAAAATCAAGATCATTTTTAGTTTTAACAATTACAGATATGGCATCTTCTAACCTGCTAACCTCCATTTTCAACTTAACTTTAACCGCAAAAGCACCATGTGATTTCATCATTATTTTTGGCATCTATCTCACCTCATTAAGTACAACGAAATTATCCTTTAAATTAAACAAAGCTGGTAGTATTTGCTGCTATTTTTTCATCCGCCTTGCGCAGTTCTTCCGAAACCCTTTCAATAACCATAGTTATATTATAAATATCGTTCGCTGTCTTGCTCATCTTAGCATTCCACTCTTTTAACTCCATCTCATACGCTAATGCTGCATCACCTTGCCAAAAAGATTGGATATCCGAGCATATACTGTTAACCCTTGCATTTGCATCACTAATTTCACCGGCTGAATTTCTTAGCTTATTTATCTGGGTCTTAGTTTTATTTATATCTATAATAATCATTTATACAACTCCTTTCACAGCTGTAGCTCACTCTTTCCATGCTGAATCTTCAAGGTGCTTCTCTATCGAAACTCTTAAATCATTGTTACTTATTTGAACAACCATATATCCCTCTACGTTATTATCATCGATATTTTTAACCTCTAACATAGAGCTATCATTAACAAACACCATGCTACCTTCAGATCTTAATTTAGATTTATCTATCATTGTTATGAGTATCGATTGTAGGTTTTCATTAATAATATTATAAAACATATTGCACTCATAATTGAGTTTAACTTCTTCAATGCGCTTATTATCTGATACTGCACCGTTTACCAACTCGAATATCTGTTTTGCATCAGAACAACTTATTTTGAATGGCTTTATTGATTCGTAAGAAAATTCATATTTCCTAACCATGCACATTATTTGTTCGCTTATACTTTGTGCATCGATGATACTAACAGAAACATTGTTTCCGGGCAGGCAAGATATCTGATACCAGCTACCGTCGTGATAATAAATTGCTAGGTGATTTGTCGGAACATTGGACTCATAACACTCTATAAGCAAGCAGCATCTACTGTTTACACAGGCCATTAAAAACTTTTTTACATCATCCGAAATTGTTGGAGCTTGATCAAAGTTTATTCTTATTAACTTCTTTTTTTCAAGGCTCATCTCGGCGTCAATAATCATCTGAGATAGCTTTGAGGAGTCTATCCGTCCCATTGTATCTCTAACGCCGGTAAAACTTTTAACTTCACATAAATTCAATATATATAAAAATTCAACGTCGGTAAACTCAAATGTCATTACTATTCCCTCTTACATTTAACTTATAGCTTAATTTAGAAATTTAAAGGCTCAAAAATCTTGCATATATCCAATTATTTAAATAAAATTGTAACATATATTTCCATTTTTTTCAATATAGGTTGCAGCCATAAATTGAACAGCATACGCCGTAACATCGATAGCATAGCTATTCCAAAGGCTTTGTGAAGGTTAACGCATATTAATGTTATTAACAGTAAAAAAAAATTAGAGTTTCTCGTAACCATAAAAATCTATTATGCTTAATATGTGCGGATAAACTCGCATTGTTGAGAAAGCTATTATGGATACAAAGAGTAGATTTTTCTGATTAAAACAAAAATGAATTTTTATTGTGTTCTATCCGGCAAAACAGCTATCATTTAGTTATTCAAAAAATGTTATCTGTTTATCTTTTAGAGGGAAATTCCATAAATAGGGAAAAACTTCCTTTTCACCACAAAGCATATTATGCTCCTTACAAAAGTTACGAATAAGCCTTGCCAATTTAGCACTATTAGGGCTTTTAAGCCCATAAGAAGAGCCATATTTTCGCATATACTCTCTCTTAATACCCGGAAAATTCTCTTCAAGCTTTTTATAGTAATACTCTCGATTGCCAAATCGAAGAGTCATACCTACACCAAAGGTAACAACTCCTTTAACTCCAGCTTCTTTACAATACTCTAAGATCCCGACAAGGTTTTCCTCGGTATCATTTATAAACGGTAAAATTGGTGTTAACCAAACTATAGTAGGAATTCCGGCTAGTTTAAGTTCTTTTAGTGCTTGCACTCTACATTTTGTTGTGCAAACATTTGGCTCTAAAATTTTGCATAAATCCTCATCAAATGTTGTGAGGGTCATCTGAACAACACATCTTGTTTTTTCATTAATGCGTTTAAGTATATCTAAATCTCGTAAAACTAAGTCCGATTTCGTAAGTAAGGCCACACCAAAGCCATGCTTTTCTATTAACTCAAGTGAACTTCTTGTATATAGAAGTTCTTTTTCAAGCGGAATATAAGGGTCGGTCATTGCGCCTGTTACTATCATTCCCTTTGCCCTTTTTTTGGATAGTTCTTTATCCATCAGCTCCAAGGCGTTTACCTTAACTTCAATGTTCTCAAAATCATAAGTCTTGCCATAAATTTCACTTCTGCTATCACAGTATATACATCCATGGGTGCAACCACGATAAATGTTCATGCTGTTTTTTGCATTAATAATACTCTTTGAAACAATTTCTTTCATTGTATTCCCTCGTTATTGCTATACCCATTATTATATATAACCACCTTGTTTTCATCAATACTAACATTACAATTTGCATTTAAATTTATTTATAATAATAAACAATACAGATTGCCGAACAGAAACCTAGCTTATCAAGCTAGAGCTTTAAGCAATACTTAGTGCGTAGCGATTGACGATAACGCAGTTAAACAGAATTATTCCAAAAAGACACAGATGTTTTAAAAATAAACAACCATATAAGTTTACCAAAGTTCTCACAACTTTTGAGCTGTGGGAAAACACATAAAAACATTAGCTGTTAAAGCAGAGTCATTAACATAACCAGGTGTTAACGACTCTGCTTGCATGAAAGAAAAACAGCTACTATTTAATGTAAAAAACTACTGAATTTACAGCTTAAGCGCATACACCTTGTTTTCTGAAATGGCTGACTTAAAATCTTCTAGGCTCATAGGTTTAGCAAAATAAAAACCTTGTGCATAATCGCAACCTATACCCTTCAGCCATAAGGCCTGAGCAAACGTCTCAACACCCTCTGCTACTACCTTCATTTCAAGATGCTTTGCCATAGTAATAACATCCGAAACTACTGTCGCACTCTTCGAGCCCTGATCTTTAAGATCGAAAAAAGCTTTATCCAGCTTTAACACATCGGCGTCTATTGCCGAAAGTCTGTTTAACGAAGAAACGCCTGCACCGAAGTCGTCGATAGAAATTGTAAAGCCGATTTTCTTAAACTGTTTAACTGCATTAAGGAATTGCTCTGCATTCTTTTCAACAGCACTTTCGGTAAGTTCTAGCTCAATAGCCTGTGGCGATACATCATACGAGTTAACGATATTAAACAACCTACTCACAATGTTATCTGCAAGGATCGTGTGTGCTGATAGGTTTACGGATATACGTGGTATCGAATATTTATCACCACAGGTTTTTATGAATTTACACACCTCTTCTAAAACATATAAATCTAAATAAGATATAAATCCATTGTCTTCAAACACAGGAATAAACTCATCCGGATATATTGTCTCCCCTAAGGTTGGACGCCAACGAACCAAGGCCTCTACACCACCAATGGTAAGGGTGTTGAAGGAAATCTTAGGTTGATATTCAACAAAAAATTCCTTATCCTTTAAAGCTTGCTCCATACGAAATGTAATGTTAACCTTATCATCATACATCTTACGCATTTTTTGGTCGAAAGTTATAAAGGTTGTTTTATGATAATCCTTACCATGCTTTCTTGCTGTATCTGCCTGTCCGATAATAGCCGATATCTTTTCCTCGGTATTTTCAACAATCAAGTTACCGAAGGATAAAATAACGTTGTATTTTTCGGTAATGTTGTCCCGAATTGACGGTAAAATTTCGGTATTGTATATCTCTCGCATAGGACCGCCTTCAGTAACACGTCTAAAAATTAGAAACTGATCAGCAGTCCGACGGCATAACAGAGCTGAGGTGTCTTTAAATGCATTTTTCAGCGACTGTGATACAGCCATCAACACGGCTGTTCCCCTGTCTGTACTAAAATGGGTATTGATTGTTTTAAACATATCTATATCAAAGGTTACAAGTTCATATTCATTTGGCTTTGCGCCCTTTAAAATTTCAGCCATAGAAGTTGAGAACTTATTTAACGACATTAGGCCTGTTAACACATCCGTGTTGTAAGATGTAAGAAGAGCTTCTTTTTTCTTAATCTGTCCATGGAAGTACAGCGCTACAAAGCCACCTAAAATAATGAGTACAGCGAGGGCAAACATATACCAATAGTCCCTAAAAACATCAAAAGGTGTTGTTTCAGGATAGTATTCATTTGCATGATTATTTATAACAGTTCTATATTCTGCACTTGACACCCTATCAAGCATTACGTTAAAGATAGAAAGATATTCATCGGAAATATCTTTTGAAATAAACATCTGCATGGGAACCGTTAAGTCGGTATGAACCGAAACGCTATCGTTGTCATCTAGATACATCTGTGCATATGCAGCACCCGTTTCGGTTGAAATTAAAGCATTAACCTCACCACTTTCAAAAGCATTCAGTAAATCATGCCAATCGTTATAGTTTATTAAATTAGTATCCGGAAATTCCTTAATAAATTGTTCAGATCCTAATGCAAGATATGGTAATAGGCCTATATCCTTACAGTTTTCTATCAGCTGTGCTGTTGTATCACTCGACCTATATATATCTGAAGAAATTTGAGCAACCATTGCAAGGTCAAAATAGGAGTCGGTTGCAACATAATGTTCCAAATTGTGCTCATTGTTACCATAAAGAGTTAAGAGTACATCATAGTTTTCGTGAAGCTCCATGTCTTCATCGAGACTATAAGGGTGATAATTTATTTGAAATCCGTAATGCTCTGCAAATTTGTTAAGCGTTTCTACCATAGCTCCATCAGCAACACCCTGATCGTTTTTAAAGGAGATAGGCTGATAATCATCAACATAACCTACTTCAAGTGGACGTTGACGTAATATCTCCACCTCATTTTTTGTTAGCGAGCGATGATTAATCTCGATGCTCTCCGCCAAATATTTTTCTTCCAGTTCTAAGAAAAAGTTTCCTTCGGTTGAAACTACGTCTAAAAAAATAGTATCAATCTTATCCATTAACTCTTGATTTTCAAAACTTGTAACCATAAACAGGCTATAAACTCCAAGATTAAGAACGTTGTTTCCAACCTCTGAATAAGCATCTTCAACGTAAGTTATATAAAAATCTGCATCCAAAGATGTGTAATCACTCTCGGTACCATAAACATAATTAACAGATATATTGTTAGCCTCACAATATCTATCTAGGTTATCTATACCTATGTTATCGCCATAAGTGGCAACCGTTTTCCCATCTATTGATTCGGCGTCGGCATAAAGTATATCAGGATCATCGGTCATTAATGCCACGTATGTTTTACTATACTGAGTATCTGAATACAAAACTGTTTCAGCTCGTTCATCGGTTTTAGTTACAAATCCACCAATGTCAACGGTTCCATCATTTACCGCATCAAACATTCTTCCCGTTATGGGAACATATTCAAATCTAAGATTACTAACTTCTTCGATTTTTTCAAAAACTTCGTAACCATAACCTATTTCGTTATAGCTATCTTCATCCATTATGAAATCATTAAACGCTGCATAATACCCAACCTTTATAACCTTATCAAAGTTAAATGGGGTTTGGTTGTGGGTTTCAGATTCTCCCTGTGCAGAAGAATTAATCACTTCATCTGCTGCGAATGTTGCTATGGTAGAAATGCCGGTTAGTAATACGCACGCTATAATGATAACAACTAATAACCTCTTCATACTAAAAGCTCCTGTTAAATTACAAATATCGCCCTACTAAATCCTCTTATTTCCATAAACAAATTTTCATTATTATAGCGAAATTTGTCGAAAATGTCAATAGTAATCACAAATATTCATGGTATTTGTTGTGATTTTTTGACATATTTAACAAAAAAATTGTTTTGTTTCGTTTATTACGCTTATGGAACCATAGTGCAAAGACGTAGCTGTTGACTTAAAATTTTTTCTATGTTATCATTTTCGTAATTAACATTTAACTTAACATTTTTTTGGAGAACATCACTATGATACACCATAATTTTCAGAGCGACTTAAAAAAACTAGGGATAAATGGTGGTGATACCATTTTAATGCATAGCTCACTAAAGGGATTAAATACTACTACTTCTCCCAAAGAAATTATAGATTCACTTTTAGACCTGTTAGGTGAAAGCGGCACCCTAATATTACCTGCCTTTTCTTATAGATTTGTAACTGATGACAGCCCATATTTCGATGTAAAAACCACACCTTCATGCGTAGGAGCAATACCAGAATTTTTTAGAAACAACTACGCTGTAACAAGAAGTTTGCACCCTACCCATTCCCTGTGTGCGCTTGGCGCTAATGCAGCTGAAATCACTGCAAGGCATCATCACGACAACACCCCAGTAGGTACAAACTCTCCTATCTCAAGGCTTGGTGAATTTGATGGTAAAATTCTTATGCTCGGTTGCGGCTTAAAGCCTTCAACCTTTGTTCATGGCGCTGAGGAAATAGCCGGGGCTATTTATTGTTTAAAAAATGATAGTACAGAATATTTTATTAAAGACTATAATAGCGATACTATTAGCTTCAAATATAAAAGGCATAATTTTAAGGACACCGAACAACGTTACGATAGGTTAGAGCATATTTTACCTACCGATGCATTATCACGTGGGAATCTGCTAAACGGGGTAGGTTACTTAATAAACCATAAATCCGCACTACCTATTGTTGTTAACAAAATTAAAAGTGATGAGCTGTTTTTTATCAACCAATGTGTTAACCAGAATACTAATTAATCAACCTCTGCAACCTTTAAAGATGATTAGTATATTATCCCTCAGATAAAAATTTGCACCATAGTTATCGCAATGAAAAACATTAGCATTGCAATAATTATTTGTTGAAAATTCAGTGATACTCTGCCCATTTTTTCAAGCAACCAATTATCCTTAATAAAATATTTATTTACAAAATATGCTAGAATAATTGACACAAAGTATATAGCAGATTTTTGAAGATACACAGCTGCATTTATGCTGAGGTTCTCCAAAAAGATAAACTGCATAAAGTTGGTACCAAATACCCCTCCTGCAATACAAGCTAGCCCCAATATAAGTATTACTATTCTTTTTAAAAGCACACCGCCTTCTATCTTCCCCCCCTTACCTAAAAACATGTAAGAGTATCTCGTAAAAACTAAAACAGTACCAACATTTATGGCTATCAACAGATATTCAACCCATGTTCCATGCATCCCATACTGAATAAAATACTTTGATACGCTGCCATTGAGTAGTGGGGCGCCCGTAATACCTAATATTCCTATTATTGTTATAACAGATGTTACAGGCATCGTTTTAAAAACTCCAACAATTTCTTGAATATTCCTCGTTTTATACCTTTTTATTATCATTCCAGCAGATAAAAAAAGTAGTGCTTTATTTATTGCATGACAAATTATGTGATAAACTCCTCCAATGTTTGATATTTGATTGTCTACACTTAGTGCTATTGCAATGAGTCCTATTTGTGATACGGTGGAGTATGCTAGAATAAGTTTTATATCGGTTTGGGTTAATGCAAAAAAAATGCCTAAAATTGAAGTTATTGCACCTATCAAAATAAAAAACAAATGATAATCTATTGCTTCGCCAAACAAATTTGTAAATACATAAAAGAGGTATATACCGTTTTTCACATAAAGCCCCGAAAGTATTGCTGAAACCGCTGAGGGGGCACTGGGTGTTCCGTGGGCGCGCGGTAGCCAGCTAAAGAGCGGAAAAAATGCACTCTTTAAGCAAACCGCCGTCATAATAAAAGCAAACGGTAGAATCAACGACTGTGAATCTGCATAACCTATAAGCTCTTTAATTCTCACTATTGATAACATGCCAAATATTTTATATAGATAGCCCACGCCAAAAAGGTAAAACACCATGCAGATCACCTGGGATAATAAATAAACCATCCCGTCGTACATTGAACGGCTATCCTTTTTAAACATGATTAGTATAGACACCACTATGGTTGCAACTTCAAGCAAAACATAAATGTTAAATAGATCATCACTTAAAAACACTCCACTTAATAGACCTTGAAGTATAAAAAATAGCATTGCAAATTTTTTATTAAAAAAGCCCTCTTTCATTGTGTATACAAAACAAGCAAAGAACAGCATTACAGAAAGCCCTACAAGGATAATATTAAATCGATCCGCAATTAACACTATTCCCATAACAGAATTTTGCGCACCCAAAATGTTTTTCATAACACCGTTTTGACCTATGTCAACAAGCGTTATAAAAAACAATGTAATTAAAAATATTTCTGCCAAAAACACAAGGATTCTTATCGATACCTTTGGTATCGTATAAATACAAACACCTACAAGAATTGGCACTACAACGAAATATAGCAACAACATCACGACTGCTCTATTCTCATTTTATGTATTTGACTCCAGTCGGAGTTTCCATATAAATGATATAGGTGAATAAACATACAAAGTGCTGTAGCTGTTACGGCAACACCTATAACTATCGCCGTAATCATCAGCGCCTGTGGCAGGGGATCGGCAACGCCAACAAGTGATTGCTGTGCGGCTGTTACATTGATAGGTGCAACATCTTCTGGGGTAGCTCCCATCGTTAAATAAAAAGTAACCACAGCCACCTCCATAATTGCTATTGAAACAATTGTTTTTAGCATTCTTCTGCTACTGAAAATTCCGTATAGGCCTATAAAAAACAACAATATTGCTACGTTTTCTCCTGTTAAGAAGTTCATGCTCTCTCCTTTCATGCATCTTCATAGTGAACAAACCTATAAAATATTATACTAAGCCCACAAAACACCTTTAAGCCTATGAGCAGATTCATAATAATTAGGTAAATTAAGTTATAACTTGCATACTCAATATACAGGTTAGACACAGCAAAGCTTAGTGCAAATAATGCAATAAAGAGAAACAGTATCTTTTCAACCTTCTCATAAAAATAGAAATTAATCATCCTATCCGGTCTTACAAGGTAAACACATATAAAGGCGGAAGACAGTGCCGCACCACCTTGAAACCCTCCACCTGGAGTATTGTGTCCGTTAATAATGAGATATGCTGATAGCATAATTATCATTGGAACCACCATGGCTATACTGTTTTTAGCGTTGTTAACGACAGAATGCGACTCATATTCAGCTGCAGTTTTGGGTATCAATTCATGATCGTATCTTGAAAAATGTATTACACCCATAACGCTAACAAGTAACATTAAAGCTTCAAATATAGTATCAAAAACCCTGTAGTTCAAATAAATTGCTGCAACAGAGTTGTGTGCTCCTGTATCTCCATAGTAGTTTGCAAGCACAAGATCATATAGGTCCTGAATATTTACTACTTTTACTCCACTTGAAAGATAGAGGGATACAGCTGCACAAACAGCTGTTAAAAACAAACCGAAAACCCTAATCTTTCTCACGAAACCTCCTCTCCTCCTGCCGTGTAAAGTTCCACGTTATCAAAGGTTTTTAGCTCCAACTTTTCTTTATCAACGCTATTTCCGAGTATAGTTTTAATCGTCATAACATGTTTTTCCATATCAGAACCATAAACGACCATCTTATCGTTTTCTTTTTCTAAAATTAAATCATAAAGGTGTTCCTTTTCAATATCAGCAGGACTCTCACTGGTGAAAACCGTTTGCATTTCCAAATCATTTTCACTGCAATAGTCTCTTATCTTTGAAACTATCTCTTCCATCTGTGCCTTTACTTTAAAATCGCTCAACTTCTCCTGCGTTTTAGATGAAAAGTACAGATAGAAGTTGCGATGTTTTTTTAGTGCCACTATGTATAAAATTGTAGAGAGTGCGCTTCCTATTACCGCCTCTGCAATAGCAACATCCGGAGCATGATATATTAAATAACAAAACGCCGCCAAAAGAGAAAGTGCGCAAAGTGCTACTATTATTCGCTTATAATTTCTGCTACTAACAATAAACAAAGCAGTGGCTAACATCAATAAAAAAACAAGTTTATCTATTGTCATCATTCTTCTCCTTCTCTTTAATTTTATAGCCCGAAAAATAAGCTGATGAAGCAATTGAGGAGGATACAATTGGATTAATTATTAGTATGATACACATCAACAGCGCCACCTTGAATGAAAATGAATTTATGCCGCTTATAATTATTACACCTAATAAAATATTAATCACACCAAATGTATCTATATCCGCAGCTGCTAATAGCCTTGCATAGAAGTTATTAAATTTATATATACCATATAAACCAATATAAATAAACGCAGCTCCTAAAACTATTAATGCATAGCCTAAAGTTATCATAAATTTGTCTCGTTACGATTGTTCTTTCTTAAAAATCTTGACACCGAGGTTGTGCCAACAAATCCCAGAATTGCAATAACTATTCCGATATCTAGATAATATGTTTGTCCGTGCACTAAAGAAAACAGAATTATTATTACAATAATTTTACTGCAAAGCAAAGAACAGCCAAGTAGCCTGTCCCATAATGATGGCCCAATTATTATTCGTACGCAGCTTGCAAAGCTTGCCACAATTAATACTATTATCATATACTGTATAAACATAAGCTACACCATTATTCATCATTATTCATCGAATCTTCTATTGCAATCAGCAGTGGCTCAAACACCTCTACCGAGTGTTCATTTTCAGAGTGAAGTGCTAGCACGGTAAGCTCACCACCCTTGTTTTCCACAGTGATAGTTCCCGGCGTAAGAGTTATTGAAGAGGCAATTAAATTGTGTAGTAAAACATTTTTTATTCTCTTATCAATGTTATAATTAATAAAGCCGGGATTGGTTTTACCTGTAACTATCATATAGGTGGCGCTTATGCCTGAAATATATATTTTACCAATTAAAAATACTAGATACTTTATAAACTTAAAAACTGGCAGGTAAAACACCTCAACATAATTGAACCCCAGTAGATAAGAGCTTAAACGCAAGCTTAGCTCCACAACAATGACACCGCAAATAGCATTATACCAGCTAAACCCTTCGTTCATAATTATCCAAATAATAAAAAAGAACACAGGTATTATGCTGCGTTCTACCCATCTAAGCATGCACACCCTCCCTATACAGCAACATAATCTTGAATCAATTATAACAAAAAAAATGTATAATATCAAGAAAATTTGTGATATAAATACGAATGTTATCTATTTTTTACCTCAACAGAAATTTTAATAACATAATTATCAATTCCATCAACAGCTAATTCGTCTAAAATCATGTGCTCACCCCCATATTATGTCGTTCTCGCTTGCATAATGTAATGTTTTTCATAAGTACTATCAATAGTGAAATATCCATTTTCATGGTAATAGAACAAATAATTCCCAACAGGTTTAACTAAAGTAGACTTCCCCCTAGATTTTGTTTTACTGAAATAATAATCAAAATATTCCTTCTTTTCTATATCTTCATTAATAATTATATGCCCAACTGCAAAAGGAAAGTTCAGTGTTACTTCATTGGCTCTTGTAATATATATTGTAAGCGCGGTGTAGTAATCGTTTTCATCACTCGCGGTAATAAAGGGCATCTCTTGTTCTTCGAAATAGATATGAGTCCCATCGTAATTATATCGTAAAAAAATTTTGATTGTATCTTTTTTACTTTAATTCGCTCTTAAGTAGTTTTTAAATTCTTAATTTCTTCTAATATTTGTTCATGCTCTTCTATAAGTGTAATACCGTTTAGGGCGGATCTTGTTTTTAAAATACTCTTTAATCTTTGATAGTGTTAATCCCATTTCAGTTAAGGATTTGATCACAAGCAAAGCCTATCGCTTTCAAAAAAATTTGTTTTTAAGATTCAGCTATTAGCACGGTGTGCAACAAAAGGCACAGCCTTAGCTGTGCCTTAATGATTTCACTATTTAATTCATGATATTATTGATCAATTACCTCTTCTTAGAAAAACCAATTAATCTTTATTTAATCCTATTAACGGGAGAGCATTATGAATAGAAGTGGGTTTTGAGAAAAAGTATCCTTGGATATAATCGCATTTACAGGAAACGCATAGGTCTTTTTGTTCTGCCTCTTCAATCCCTTCAACAATAATCTTCTTATTTGTAGATTTTATTCCTAAGATAAGGTGTTCAAAGAATTTTCTGTTTTCTTGAGATTTAGTTGCAGAAAGCAGAAGACTTCTGTCGATTTTAATTATATCAAGCGGCAAATCTAAAAGCACACTCATATTTGAATACTCAATACCAAAATCATCTAGTTCAAAAATAAATCCTTTTTCCTGCATCTCTTTCATAACAACTTTCATGTTAAAGCTATCTGAAATAAGAACTCTTTCTGTTATTTCAATTCTAATCATGGAAGGCGGGATATTATATTTTGATAGAATTGCTAAAACATCTTCAACCATAGTAGGCAAGGTAAATTGATAGTATGGAAAGTTAACTGAAACAGACTCAAACTGCGGATTCAACTGGTTATTATCTAATAAATTTCTTAAATCTCTACATACAATCTCTAAAACCTTATAGGTGATTTTTGTTATATAACCGGTTTTTTCAGCTAGGTCAATAAAGCTATTTGGGTATAACAATTTATCGCTGTCAAGCATCCTTACTAATGCTTCGGCTTGAGAGAATGACTTTTTGTCAATAGCAAAAATCGGCTGATAGTGAACTACAAAATTATCATTAGTAAGAGCATCTTTAATTTTTTGTGTCATTAAATTTTGTAGAGACATATTGTTTATAATAGAGATATCATATAAATATCTATCCCCACCGGATTTTTCTTTTAAAGTACGCACCGAGTAATCGGCAGCTGAAATTAAATCCTTAGAATTAGTAGAAAAAGTAGGATAATCAACTCTAACAAAAATTAAGTCAATAACCATATCAAACCCATCTATGGAAATTGGGTGGTTTAATGAATCAACTACCGTAGTTAATTCGTTAAAATATTTTTCGCTTAAATCTTTTGAAAGAATAGCAAACTCATCACCACTGTATCTATAGGTGTTATATATAGTAAATTTCTTTGAAAGGTTTTCAGAAACTAGTCTTAATAATTTATCTCCTGTTTCAAGACCGTATCGTTTATTTACGCTTTTAAAATTGCGCAAACTTATTATGTATAATGAGAAATCTACGTTGCTTTTAATACTCTCGTTTATTCTGTGAGTTAACGCAATTCTATTGTTAACACCTGTTAAATGATCGGCAGATTTTCGTACGTTTTGAATATATAGATGAACAACTAAAACACTTATAGTATAAATTGTACCGGTTAAGATAACATCATCCATAACAAATTGAAGTATGGTTATACTTGAAGAAAAAATAAAGGTAAAGCTTAACACCTGCATTATTTCTTTATAAACAGTTTTTGAGTTTTTAACTGTAAGAAGTAATAACGCTAATATATAAAATGCACTCACAACAAAAGGAGCTTGATACCAATCACCTCTAACATAATAAAGGTTTTCATCAATGGTAAATATTATATCAGTGAATACATTAGATAATACAACTAATAAGTATAGTATATATGGCAAACAATAAGGGAACAGCTTTTTATAATGGTCTTTTATAGTTGAGTTTTGCTCGGTTAATGTAATTGAATAGAGTATAAACATCACAGGCAAACAAGGTAAAAACACAAAATACAAAAGCATTAACGTATAAGATAAAAAGTAATTTGAATATGCTGCAAGGGTAGTTGTGGTTAAAATAGATAGGATAGTTAAAACAACACTAATAAAAGTAGTATAATACATACCTTTTAAAAATTTATACCTTAAATTTCTAGCTTCATAATCTCGCCTAAAGCTGATTATTATAGCCGTTAAAATAAAAAGTGATGCATATTCTGCCAATAGATTATATTCTAACATTCATGAGCACCTTTAATAGATTTTACGAACAACACGAACCTAATTGCCTGAGAGAGTCTTTGCAAGACGCATTTCCAATAATTTCGGCATCCCCGGAAATTATCCCAACCTGTTACCCGCAACAAAAATCTAACTTATAATAACACTCTTTTCACTATTATATATTCATTATACATCTCTCTTTGCAATGGTGTCAACAAAAATATGTTAGCTTCATTTTTTCATATAACCATTTAAAAGAAATAATCGGTCGCATCCACAGCTATAGGCTTAACATTTATCTTAATGTATAACTTCTTTAAAGCTAATTTTAACTTATACTACCATGATACACCGCTCCACTTAAGCACTTGTTTACCTAAGGAGCAAAATCAGCAATAAAACAACATATATCTTTCCATTGAATCCATTAAACTTTTGATGTTTTTAAGAGGAACTCCGGGATATAATCCATATATCATCATTAATCCACCTTGTTTTGTTCCAATTTTAGTAACAGAATCACGAATTAGTTCGTCGATATCTCTTTCATTTCCAAAAACAGTGATATTTTGCCTATCAATATCAAGTTCCACACATGTTTTATTTCTAAACTTATCTGCTATCCAATCTATTCCATTTACTAAATCCTGCAAGTTTATAATGTCAACACCTGCTCCGATAATATCGTCTACAAGCGTTCGTATGTCTCCGTCGGAATGCATATGTATTTTTATCCCTGTTTCTTTTGCCGGCTTAATAAGTCTCGTATAGCTTGGTTTAATGTACTTAACAAAGTGTTCAGGCGAAAGCATTGGCCCAATTTGCATACCCAAGTCCTCAGCATAAGACATAACATCTACTTTAAAATTTACATATTTATTAATTATATGCATATTAAAATTTTCTATAAGCTCTATCAACTCCCACAACCTAGGCTCTTCGTCCACCATGTCAAAAATTAAATTTTCAAATCCTCTTATATCGCACAGCTGCAAAAAAGTATGCCCGTGCCTTAAGCCACCTATATGTAAATCGCCGGGGGTATTCTTTACCTTGTCTTCAACCTCGTTCCAATTTATTTCCCCTATACCCATACATATCTCAGGATCAGGTGATTTATAGTCTTTAAAATCCTCCCAGTCATACAGAGGGTGCTTTACAACTGTTCCTGTAATTCCATCTTCCGCAGTTTGCCAAAGACAGGAGAAATCATCAAGATATGGTTTTTCCTTTCTTGAACAGTTAGCATAACGAGGTTTAAATTCTACTTCTTTATTAAAATTAGGAAACAATAGTTTGTGATTTTCAATTAACTCAAGCAAGCTGTCTTGGTCGTAATTATTAAAACAAGATGCATTAATATGAAAATCCATCGGTATGTAATCCGGTGTATCGAAATTCACTGTTTTTAAATAATTTTCTTTATAAGTCATAATAATTATCCATCACTATTTATACATAATAATTATACATCTCCCTTTGTAGCCATGTCAACGAAAAAGTGTCTATAATATTAAACAAACTAACATCCTTTGCAAATAATAAGGCACAGCCGAAGCTGTGCCTTAAAAGTATTTTATGCTCCTTGATATGCTGAGATAATGCATATAATCTCCACCTTCGGTGGAGCTATGGGAAATAGGTTCGGGGTTATATATATTATCTATATGGAAATAAGTTTGTATTATTCGCCTACAAATGTTCATTCGCTTAGGTTGTAAAACTTTTCAATTTCAGGATATTGTTCCAAAAAAAACTTATTGGCAACTTGTAGTTGATTACAATATTCTGCATAGGAGGAACTCAACTGTTGCATAGCAGGAATAAATACATCATTATAACCGCTCGAATTGTTAAACTGTCTCATCAATTCCATTAACTTAAAAGCAGGTGACTCTTTATATTCATCTGACCTTTTGTATTCTAAATATTTATCCAACACCTCTTTATTATTGGATAAAAACTCTTCTGGATTTTGAATTGACTTTTTAGTAGACTCAAGCAGTTTAGAAATCTGCTGTGTTCCCATATGATTTGTATCTTCAATTAAATATTCTTCTAAATCTTTTGGAATATCTAAATCGGGAAGATTATCTAAAAATGATAAAATCCTTTCATATGCAGTTTGCTGGACTTTTGTCTGAATTGGTTCATTTAGAAATTGTGCAAAATGCATACAAATAAATCTGCCGTAATATCCGGGAAATGCACCCAACAGCTTATCTGTAATAGTTCTACTCTGCTCAACCGAACGCAACTCTATGCTTATTTCATCATAGGCTGCTCCCTGACAGAGTTTGTGCAGAATAGATTTTCTGACTATATCACGCTCAAAGTCTAACTCTTTTTTTACAGATATTACTTGTAATGTCGTATTTGTTGTGTCATTCAAAATATGCTGAATTTCTTTAGTGGAAATTTCTAACCTTCTCAATATACTGATTTTATTTAGCTTTTCAACATCCTGAGCATTATAGTTTCTATAACCATTTTCTAAAACAGACGGAAAAATCAGACCTTGCACCGTATAGTATTCGATTGCTTTTTTAGTTAACTTGGTAAGTTTGCTCACTTCATTTATTAACATATTTATCACCTCGATATAATAATAAGCTAACACCTAAGGTGATAGTCAAGTACTTTCTAAGTAAAATGCAAATAATCTCCCCATCACCCACAATCCAACCCCACCACAGGATAACAAGATTTTTCTGTATTGAAACAAAATGTTAATGCGCACCGACAAATGCTCATAATAGTTGCTATCCCCAACCATAATAGTCTGCACTGTAAAACAGTCCACACTTTGTAACAATCCAGTTTATCAATTCACTTTGTGTAGGTTCTTCAAATGGTGGATTTTCCAAAGAATAGCCGATTTGATTTTCATTTATTGCCATATGATATGGTTCATCCATAATATCAAACGTAAATGCACTAATTGGATGCCCCAATGTAAGTATTTCAAATCTCAATGCACCTATTGGTGTCATTGTGAAATAAATTATTGGAATTGCAACCAGTATGGATGGCACAATCCATTTCAATTTCTTTTTCATTTAATCCCTCTCCGTATTATATAAATACTCCCCATCACCCACAATCCAACCCCACCACAGGATAACAAGAATTTTCTGAATAACTATATTATACTGCTCACTTTATAGCCCGTCAATAAAAAGCGTTAGTCCTATTATATCTCAAGGTTTTCGAGACAAAACCTAAACCTGCGAGCTAGCTAAGGATTAACACTTTTGTTTTTTATTCGAACGAGCAAAGCTCGCCCCTACAATTATTCCGATATATTTTCTGCTGATGTTAACATGTTTTCAATAGAGATTGCCACAAGTGCCAAAATCCTAGTAAAATCAATACCTTTAAGATACTCTAAAATGATTTATGCCAATTTTACGCCATTATTTTAATGTTTGCCATTACTTGTTCTTGTAGCTCCCTTGAGGCATGTGTGTAGATATTGAGAGTTGTTTCAATATTCACATGTCCTAATAGCTTTTGGATCACTTTGTCCGTTACACCTTGCTCGTAGCATCTGGTTGTAAATGTGTGCCTGAATGCATGGCAGGTGAAGTGTTTGAATTTCTTAGGCTCTCGGTTTTCTTCTGTCGCAAGCTCATTTTCATAAATATTGATTTTTTGAACAATGCCACGAATTGCTTCGTTTAGAGCACCAATTTTTAGTGGTTGTCCCTTTGTTCCAACAAATACTAAATCTTCAAAACCTTCTCGTGGCTTCCATAGACCTTTGTTTCTAAATTTCGCTCTAGCTTTATGCTCTTTTTGAAGCATTAACAAGGAATACAACTCATCTCCCATTGGAAGTTTTCTATTACTTGCCGCTGTTTTTGTAGGTGCATTAGTCACACCATTTTAATTTTTAGTTTACGCCAATTCTAATCTTGTTTTACGCCAAATTTACGCCATTCATTTAACAATTTATAAGATTTCCTAAGAACTTATAACAAGCAAAACCCTTTATTCATCAGCGTTTTATCCTATTCGCCTATACTCTGGGCACTCTCAAGCATATTCTCAATAAAAATCGCATACCCCTTTGTTGGGTCGTTTACTAAAACATGTGTCACTGCCCCAATTATCTTGCCATTTTGAATAATCGGACTTCCCGACATCCCCTGCACTATCCCACCTGTTTTTGACAAAAGTTCTACATCCGTTATTCTTATAAGCATGTTTTTTGTAAAGTTGTCTGCGCTTTGAAACACCCTTTCCACCTCTATTCGATAAGGTTTTGGCCCTTCTGCATCTACTGTTGTTATTATTGTGGCTGTGCCTGTTACCGTTTCTGCCGGAGTTGCCACTTCGTATTCTGTTCCTATTATCGGAGAATATAACTCTCCATACACCCCTGTTTCATCGTTTTTTAAAACTTCACCCAGCAGTTCATTATTTATAAACTCTGCCTTTAATTCCCCTGCTGTACCGGTTTCTCCCTTTAATGATCCATTTATAATAACCGGCACAATTTCACCTGATAAAAGCTCAATGGTTTCCCCGGTGTCGCTATCGCTAACCGGATGTCCGAGTCCACCAAACACCATGTTAACGTTGTCTGCAAATGTTAACGTTCCTATTCCGGCAGATGAGTCTCTCACCCACATCCCACTTCGGTAACTTCCTGTAACACTATCCTTTACAGCTGTAATGTAACAGCTATACTCCTCGCCGTCTCTGCTATAAACAACCTTTAATGGATCACCCTGAGATCCTGTTATAGCTTTGTTAACGTCATCGTTATCCTGCATTTTGTTGCCACCTATGGAGCGAATAATATCACCGAGCTGTAAACCGGCCAGCCTTGCCGGGTTTTTATAGCCTGTTGACGCCGGTATATCAGAAAAGCCAACTACCATAACACCATCAGCAAACATTTTAATTCCAAATGGTTCTCCAAGTACTGTTATGGTTTGTCTTTCCTGTGGAATTAATCTCACCGTCTTTATTGGCAAAATGCCGAGCAAGCTTAGCTCGGCATTATATGATCCGTCTTCGGTAGCAGAGGCCTCGGTCAGCTCTTCATATGGTAGCTCTGCCGTTAAAAAAGGCATACTCTGCAACACAAATTCTTCATCTGCAACTGTTGTAAAGCTGTCGGGTAGGTTTTGGGTTATAAATGCCACCACCCCGATTATTAATAAAGCAATAATCATTGTCGCGGTTATAAACCCTTTAATCACCTTAAATACTGTTTGTTTCATCAACACCACCTCTTACGCTGTTTGCAATAGGTAGTATATCCATTTTAATAATTATAATACAGATTTAAAAAACGCTTGACTTTATGATATCATTATGATATCATAAAGCTATCAACAAAGGAGGTAATAAAAATGAGTACAATAAATAATAACTATGGTGAAGAAAAGATTATAAACCCTAAATCCGGGCTGGCGATGCTTTTCTTTGCACTTTTTCTCACCACCATTGCAACGGCTGTTTTTGTTCTTAGCATAATAGGTATAACCACAATGGGGCTTGCACCCTATTTGGCGGTTATAGGCATTGTTTCCTCCTCTGTCGTTTTTACCATTAGCATCATATTATACTGCGGGTTGAAGGTTGTTAACCCTAACGAAGCGGCGGTTTACCTCTTTTTCGGTAAATACTACGGCACCGTAAATAAACCGGGTTTTTTCTTTATCAACCCATTCTGCGTTGCCTTTAATCCCAACGCTACGGTTCAGGTTTCTACCAACAGCGTTTCTATTGTGAACAAAAAAGTTTCTACTAAAGCTATAACCCTTAACAACGAAAAGCAAAAGGTTAACGACAGCGAGGGTAACCCGATAGAGATAGGTGTGGTTGTTATTTACCGTGTTGTTAATGCTACCAAGGCGGTTTTTGAGGTTGAACATTTTTCTAAATACGTCTCTACCCAGGCTGACGCTTCAATACGTCAGGTTGCAAGAAAATATCCTTACGATATTACCGAGGGCGAGGATGAACGCTCGCTAAGAGGCAGTAGCAAAGAGGTTGCCGACGAGCTTATCAACGAGCTTCAGCAACGTGTAAACATTGCAGGTATCGAGATAATAGAGGCCAGAATAACCCATCTTTCGTATGCGCAGGAGATTGCCGCTGCAATGTTGCAACGTCAACAGGCTAAGGCTATTATCGATGCAAGGCAGAAGATTGTTGAGGGCGCGGTTGGAATGGTTAAGATGGCGCTTGAACAGCTGGATAGCGACGGAATAGTTGAGCTGGACGAGGAGCGCAAGGCAGCGATGATATCCAACCTTCTTGTAGTACTGTGTGCAAACAAGGATACACAGCCGATAGTAAACAGTGGCAGCATCTACTAAGATGGCCGGAAAAAACGAAAAAAAACAGCTTTTGCTGAGACTTCCGCCGCAACTGTACGAGAGGGTTAACCGAATGGCCGAAGACGAGTTTCGCTCGGTTAACGGACAGATAGAATACCTTCTTACCGAGGCGGTAAAAAAGCGTTACCCTGAACTTTATAAAGACAAGGATAAAGATGAGTAGGCTCTACCGATAGTTACCGTAAAAGGTTGTTGAATATGTATTCGGCAGCCTTTTACGGCTTATTCGAATCTCCCCCAACCTGCTTTGTAAGCTTTATTATGTCACTTGCACCCTCGGTAGCGTCATACACAGACTTACGATATTGTGATGGTGTAATACCAAAAGTTTTTTTAAAACACCTGGAAAAGTAGGCGGCAGAAGAGAATGCTAATTTATCTGATATATCATCAATGTTAACCGATGTAGCTCTTAGCATATTCTTTGCTGCAACTGTTTTTAATGTGTTAAAATACTCTAAAACACCACAACCAAACTCCTCATAGAAAAGTTGCTGAAGCCTCGAGCGGCCTATCCCAATAGCCTGCGAAATTTCCGACACCTTTAATTGACTGGTAATTTTATTGTTCATAAGTACTAGTGTCTCGGATATATAGGCATTTTTACTTTGGGGCAACATAAAGCTGAGATCGGTATGATCGTAACCATCTTCATGTTCAATTGCATTAAATCTATATAACTCAATAAGAAATTGCTCAAGATAGGATTTTATTAACTGCTCCCCTCCCGGAACGGGATTTTCGCGCCTAACCATACGAGCTATTTCAACTGGCTGATGTATTATATTTTTAAAAGTTAGCTTTGTTTCATGCAGTATTTTATGTAACAACACCTTTTCTGTACTGCCCACCTTAGTGTGTAGACCGTTAAAGTAGTTCATAGCTGAATCACTGCATTTGAATGATATTATTATCAGATTAGGGTTGGTTCCTTTAAAAGCTTTTAACCCATGGAACTCGTAAGGTTTATGAAATATAACCTCTCCTACCTCCACAGTTTTCTCTACACCATCGGAAGTTACCATGATGCTGTCGTTATCAACATAAACGAACTCCCAAAAGTTATGGCTTTCACCATCAAATTCAAAATCCTGTGTATATTCAAAATAGTGAATCATTATTAACTCATCAATATTGAACAAATTATCCAGCTTAACTCCGTAATACTGCACAAAATCACCTCACTCGTAATAAATGTTTTATCTCACTGTAACAATATTGTAACATTTATTGGATAAAAATGCAAGTTTTTCGGACAATTAATACTGTTAATAAAAGTGTTGTTTTTATATAATTTTAAACATAATTTGTTGATTATGCTGTAGTAACTATAAAAAAGGAGTTTATAATGTCTACTAAAACAAGGATTGCTATAATAGGGTTAGGAAATAGAGGTAAGGATGCATATCTACCTGAATTACTAAAAGCTTCTGATGATGTAGAGATCGTTGCAATAGCTGATCCTGATTCTGATAAACTCACATCGGTTGCTGAAATGCTTAAACTAAGTGGCGATATGTGTTTTACCGATGGCGAAGCTCTACTATCTCAACCTAAACTTGCAGACGCCGTACTTATCGCTACCATGGACAGGCAGCATGTAAAGCAGGCAATTTCTGCACTAAGGCTTGGATATCACATATTACTTGAAAAACCGATATCCCCTGATATTGAAGAATGTCAGGAAATAAGCAAGGTGGCTAAAGAGACAGGACTTAGCGTTGTTGTATGTCATGTTTTGCGCTATACTTCATTCTATAAAAAGGTTAAAGAAATACTTGATACAGGGGTTATCGGAGATATTTCAACCATACAGGCAATAGAAAATGTTGGTTATTGGCACCAGGCTCATAGTTTTGTTAGGGGAGTGTTTAGCGTAACCGAAAAAGCAAGCCCGATGATACTTCAAAAATGTTGTCACGACATGGATTTATATCTATGGCTTGCAAACAAGACCAGCAAAAGGGTTTCATCTTTCGGGCGCACTCAATATTTTAAAGAATCAAATGCTCCCGAGGGAAGTACTGCAATGTGTCTCGGTGGATGTAAGGCGAAGGACTCCTGTCCATACGATGCCGAAAAAATATATATGGATGATCCAAAACGCGGCATACGTCATGGTAATACAGGTTGGCCAACTGTTGTTCTTTCTCTTAACCCTACCGTTGAAAGTATATACGAATCAATTAAAACTTCTCGTTACGGAAGATGTGTATATAGATGTGATAACGATGTTGTTGACTACCAGGTTGTTAATGTTGAGATGACCGATGGAAGTGCAATGAATTTTACAATGAGTGCTTTAACACAGTACAATACCCGCCAGGCAAAGTTTATGGGCGGTAAGGGTGAAATGGTTATCGACATGAACACCGGTGATATAACTGTTTACCCATTCGGTAAAGAAGTTGAAAAATACAATGTTAGCAAAGACTTGGATGCAGGCCACGGTGGAGGTGACGCCGGTATAATTAAGGAGTTTATAGCCTTAATGAAAGGCGAGCCTACCAGCAGTTCTCTAACCAGTTTAAATGTTTCGCTTGAGAGCCACTATGTTGCACTGGCCGCAGAACAATCTCGCCTGCAAAACGGAAAGGTTATCGATACCGATACTCTTCGTAACGTATAGTTAATCGAGGTAAAGATGAGCTGTAAAAATATTCTGCTAATAACAAGTGACCAACAACATTTTAATACCATTGGCCTAAACAATCCCGAGATAGACACCCCCAACCTTGATAGGCTTGCCAAACAGGGAACATTATTTTCAAGAGCATACTGCCCAAATCCAACCTGTACACCAACAAGAGCCAGTATAATCACCGGCCTTTATCCCTCGCAACACGGTGGCTGGACTCTCGGTACAAAGCTACCTGAAAATATTCCTACAATTGGCGATTATCTTAATAAAGAGGGGTTTGCCACCGCACTTGTTGGAAAAGCCCATTTTCAACCGGTAAAATCTACCGATGAGTATAGCTCGATAGAGTCTATGCCGTTATTACAGGATCTTGATTACTGGAAAAACTTTCATGGCCCATTTTATGGTTTTGACCATGTTGAACTTGCTCGCAACCATACAAATGAGTTTTTGGTAGGTCAGCACTATGCCATCTGGATGGAGGAAAAGGGACTATCCAACTGGAGAGACTATTATATGACGCCCACCGGCACCATGCCAAGGGACGCGCTACACCACTGGGATATACCGGAAGAGTTTCACTACAACAACTGGATTGCCGAGCGTAGCTGTTGCCTTATGGAGGATTATAAAAAGCAGGATAAGCCATTCTTTTTATGGTCAAGCTTTTTTGACCCACATCCACCATATCTTGTTCCTTCTCCGTGGGACACCATGTATTGTGAGCGAAAGTTATCGTTGCCTGACGTTGTTGAGGGTGAGCACGAAAATAGCCCTGCGATGCATAAATTAACCCAGCAACCAGATGCTGACTTTAGCGAATATAAACGTTCGGGGCACTATCTACATGGTGTGCACAGCCACAATACGCCAAAAAATGATTCTTTAAAAAATATGCAGACCTATTATGGAATGGTTTCCATGATGGATAAATATATTGGCAAGATTTTAGATCGTCTCGACGAGCTTGGACTTGCAGAGGATACCCTGGTGGTGTTCACCACCGACCACGGACACTTTTTTGGACAACATGGACTGCATGCAAAAGGCCCATTCCTCTACGAGGACCTTATCAAGGTTCCGATGATAGCTCGTTGCCCGGGACTTGTTGCCGAGGGGGTAATTAACGATAGCTTACAGTCTCTTGTAGATTTCACCCCAACTTTCATGGATGCTTTAGGCCTTAAAATCCCATACCATATGACCGGAGTAAGCCAGCGAGAATCGTGGGGTAGCAACGGTATTGCTGCTCGCGATAGTATAATTTGTGAGCACCATCATGAACATAAAACCGTTCAGCTTAGAGCATATGTTGATGAGCGTTATAAGATGGTTGTTTACCTAGATAAATCGCAGGGCGAACTATACGATTTGCAAAATGACCCTAAAGAACTTGACAACCTATGGTATAATGATAAATATGCCAATTTGAGGGCAGAAGTTTTACATAGATACGTTTGCGCCGAGCTGGATAGAGAGTGCAAATCTATGCCCAGAATATCCAATGCATAACGAATTAGATTAACCTTTGTTGTTAATTTAAGATAAGAAAAATTTATGGAGGAAACTATGAAAAGATTACTATCGCTTTTACTGGCAATCGTAATGAGCTTTGCGCTTCTTGCAGGTTGTTCGTCCGAGCCGGAAACAACTGAACCTGCTCCGGATGCTACCACCGAAGAGCCCGCAACAGACGATGGCGCCGCAGAAGAGCCTGCTGAAGAGGTATCTCTAGCTCTCGGTATGTGGAACGAAGCACAGATACCTGCAATGCAGAACCTTGTTGATACCTACACTGCATCAAACCCAGGTGTAACTATCGAGGTTCAGAGTACACCTTACACCGGTAACGAATACTTCACAAAGTTACAGGCTGCCGCAGCAGGCGGAACAGCTCCTGACGTTTTCTGGCTAAACGTTAACAACATTGTTCCTTTTGCTAAGGGTGGTATGTTAATGCCTATCGACGATGTTATCGCCGATAACAGTGTTGATATGTCGGTATTCCCAGAGGCTCTTGTTGATCTTTATAACTACGATGGCGTTCAGTATGGTATCCCGAAGGATTATGATACAATCGCTGTATGGTATAACATGGAGATCTTTGACGCTGCAGGCGAGCCATACCCACAGGAAGACTGGACATGGGAAGACATGGTTGACATCGCTGGTCGTCTAACCGATACCGATGCCGGTATATACGGCATGGCAGCTCCGCTCTCCTACCAGACTTGTTACTACAACACAGTCTACGCTAACGGCGGACAGATTCTAAGCGACGACGGTATGTCTATTGCAATGAACACCCCTGAGGTTGAAGAAGCAATCCAGGCTTGGGTTGATCTTATCGCTGACGGTATCTCACCTACCCTTGAAACTCTGACCGACACAACGGCTGACCAGCTATTTATGTCCGGTGCGCTTGCAATGAACTGGGCCGGCGCTTGGGTTACACCTACATACGCCACTACAGAAGGCTTTGGCGACAAGGTTAACTGTATCGAGCTTCCAACATTTAACGGAAACGAAGGCAATGTTATTAACGGACTTGGCTTCTGCTCCTATGCAAACACCGAGAATCCTGAAGCTGTAGGCGATTTCCTTGCATTTATCGCAACAGAAGAGGGCATGAGTGCTCAGGCATTCGGAGCTACCTTCATTGCTTCTCACTCTGCAGTATCTTCTATCTATGAAGAAGCATATCCGCAGTATAACACTGCTGCCTACACAAGCAAAACAGGAATTGCAACAATGTTACCGCGTAGCGATGTTGCAACCCAGATTAACGATATCCAGACAGAATACCTAAAACAGGCTTATGCCGGTGATATCACCGTTGCTGATGCACTTGCATCTATCGAAGCCGATGGTAACGCTGTTCTTGGCGGCTAAACTTTAAGTTTTGCTGTCGGTATATTATTAGTTTGTTAATATGCCGGCAGTATAGCCGTTAGGCGTGTTTTCTTCATCGCCTAACGGCTATACTTTTTAATTAATAATTGTGGAGAGGAGTGGAGTGATATGAGTAAAACGAAAACCAAATCTTCGAATGGGAGGAAATTTACATACAGAACAGCAGATGCACTTTGGGGCTTCTTTTTTATCCTGCCTCTCACAATCGGTATTGGCGTTTTTTATATTTTTCCGTTTTTGCAGGGCATTGTGTTCAGCTTTTCTGAGGTGGACGTTTTTAACCAGATGGAATGGCTTGGTCCCGACAACTATCAAAAGTTAATCGGCGATGAAGACTTTTACAGGGTTTTGGGTAACACCTTTAGATATGTTTTGCTTGCAGTTCCGGCACAGGTTATTTTAGCAACTGTTCTTGCAGCAATGCTTAACCGAGGTCTTCGCGGAAGCTCGATATACAGAACCATCTACTTTATACCAACGGTAACAATGCCGGCGGCTATTGCTATAGTTTGGTCATGGATATTTAACGGAAGTTTTGGTATCCTTAACCATTTCCTTTCCTTCTTTGGTATCGAGGGACGTAGCTGGTTGTCTGATGCCGAAACGGCACCGCTGATGATAGTTATTGTAGGCGTGTGGATGGCAGTCGGCCACAGCATGGTTATCCTGCTTGCAGGTCTACAAAATATTCCGGATTCGATGTACGAAGCGGCATCGCTCGATGGTGCAAACGGTATTGTACAATTCTTCAAAATTACTATACCACTGCTAAGCCCCTCGCTGTTTTTCGTTATCGTTACCGCACTTATCAGTGCATTTCAGATTTTCGATGTTATCTATATGATGATACCGACCACCAGCCCTGCCTTCGAGTCGGCAGAAACGGTTATTGTTCTTTTCTATAACGAAGCTTTTAACTACGGATACAAAGGTTATGCATCGGCTATCGCCATGGTTGTTTTCTTAATTATAATGGGAGTTACCGTGTTGCAGATGTACGGCCAGAAAAAATGGGTACATTATAGCTAAGCTTATCGCACTGATAAAGATTAGTTCAGTCGATTAAGTTATCCATAATTGTTAGGTAGTTTAATAGGAGGTTTTGTTGTGAAGAAACAAAATTTAACAAGTTCAATAATTCTACATGTTGTTTTATGTTCCGGAATTGTAATTAGCGTGTTTCCCTTTGTGTGGATGATTTTAACCAGCTTTAAAACTCCGCTTGAATCTATGCAGGTTCCACCCGAAATGTTGCCGGATAGCTTTAGCTTTGATGCCTACGAAAGGGTTATAACCATTCTTCCGTTTGTATCATCGTTTATCAATACGATAATATCCACCTTGATAATCGTGGCAGGACAGCTTATCTTTTGTAGTATGGCAGGTTATGGATTTGCAAGGATTAACTTTCCGTTTAAAAATGTTATCTTTGTTGTTCTTTTGTCGGTACTTATGATCCCCTCGCAGATTTTTATTATTCCGCAGTATCTAATCATACAAAACTTAGGTCTGCTCGACTCGATGGGTGGTCTTGTTTTGCCAAGCTTATTCAGCGTTTTCGGCACCTTTTTAATGAGACAATATTTTATGTCGCTACCGGCTGAGCTTGAAGAATCGGCAATTATCGACGGATGTAACAGGTTTAACATCTACCTTCGCATCATGCTACCTCTAACCAAGAGCGGCATAGTTGCACTTATTATATTTACATCTAAGTATGCATGGAACAACTTTATGTGGCCACTAATCATAACAACATCGCCCGATAAGATGACACTTGCGCCTACCCTTGCAAGGCTTGCAAGCTCGTCTACCATTGAGTTCCCATCGCAGATGGCAGGCGCGGTTATGACGGTTATTCCCATGATTTTGGTTTTCATAATATTCCAAAAGCATTTTATTGCCGGTGTTGCAAGTAGCGGTATCAAGGGGTAAAACAATATAGACCTTTAGCTTAAATACATTTAAAGATAAGCAAAGCCCGGAAAAGTTAAATCTTTTCCGGGCTTTTAGTATTATTTTTTTAATAGTTATAAATTTTTTAAATAGGGATTATACGTTTATCTGGTTGTTGCCTTAAATATCTCAACCTCGTTAGGGCTTATTTCTGATTTAAAGTTTTGGCTGTCGCGGTGGAGGTTTCCACATGGACAGTCCTCAGAGCCGTTTGCATCAAGCGGCATATAATATCCACACTGAATACAGCGAGCATAAAGCCCCGGCTTTCTTTTAAAGGTTTTAGATAAAAAGCCCGTTGCCTTGGGTCCATGCCCTACATAAGCAAAATTACATTTCTTTTTAAGTGCCTCCTGTTGGGCTTCTATCTGACTTTTATCAACATTCCAATTTTTTAACATAACCGTCTCCATTGAATCGTAATATAAAACAATAAAGTTATTATAACAAAGATTAACCGATTAATCAAGCCTTAATATATTATCTCCGGCGTAGCCAGAGATATTGGAAATATTGTTTGCCGACTTATGTCGT
>CAYJBH010000008.1:0-61641 GCA_964368625.1 uncultured Oscillospiraceae bacterium | reverse complement strand
CAATATTTCTCATACTGTTAGGCTCGTGTTATCTAAATTATCTCCGGCGTAGCCAGAGATATTGGAAATATTGTTTGCCGACTTATGTCGTCATTTGTGTAAACACAAAACCACAATATTTCTCATACTGTTAGGCTCGTGTTATCTAAATTATCTCCGGCGTAGCCATTGCCTTCGGCAGAGATAATTTAAATATAGGTCATCTTATATCCCAGTAACATGCTTGAATAATAGATAAATCCGCAAACCACGTGAAGGGAAAAGATGGTAAAGCCTATATATCTTATCCTTTTTGATGTTCCCTCGTCTAGCAACCTTACTGCAGCAATAAAGAAGGATAAAAAGCTACACATTATGTGGCTCCAAGAGAAGTTGCCGGCAGGGCCTGTAGATTCGTTAAAACACATATAAATAATCAATGCAACAAGATGAGAGAGGTATAACAACCACTCAAAAGAGCTTAACTTTTTTACGTTTGTAACCACAACAAAAATTGGGAACAGCAGGCATAACAACAACCTTACAAAAAAGTGTGTGATGGATGGGTTCCATGCCTGCTGAAAACCTAAAAATTCAAACACCGGACCATGTGCGCCTACATTTACCGTTGTGGTTACAAACAGTACCACCGGCATTGATATAGCAAATGAAACACCAATAAAAAAGGATGGCCCAAAAGAACGGCCTTTGGTGGTGAATAGCTTTATTAAAAGAACTATAAAACAAGCAGGCATAAACGCCATAAAAAACGATGGCTTTGCATACATGCAAAGGAACACATAAACGGTTAGCAATACATACTGCCGAATTACCTCGTTTTTACCTACAGCACCTGCCCTAAAGTGTTGAAAGCTTTCAAGAGCACTAAAATATGCACCAACAGATAAAACCGCAAATAGTCTGCATAGGTTTGTTGTGGCGTTATGCCAGATATTAGGCGAGCCGGCATACATTAAAAAAACCTCATCAGTTGGCAAAAATATATTACCAACTATCATCATACAGAGGATAACAATATCAATACGGTAGTTACTGTACTCAAGGTTTAAAAGCTTTAACGTAAGCCTTCTTAAAAACACCGCAGTCATACAATTGCAAATTCCAAGCAATGCCGAGTTAACTATAAATATTAACCACATCGGCATCCAGGCGGTAGACAAAGTTATTAACCCCTGCAACGAGTAGCCGGGGTCTTCAAGTTTATAGGTTACATGTATAAAAAAATCCGAATTATAGGTTTCTGGCATTATTAGCTGGTGGTAGTATAAAAAAAAGTTGGTAAGAAAAAATACAAAAAGTCCAATATAGAAAATTGTTGAGCTATAACCGGCATCTTTATTGTTTATCCGAACTCTCGGTTCACATGGTGAAAAAAAATCTCGTTTATTTAGCATTAACTATCCTTTATATATTTTTTATTTTGAAAAAAAGTCGAAAATACAATCGGTAACATGTTCGAGGTCGGATTCCTTCATGTTATAATACATCGGTAGCCTAACCAGTCGCTCGCTTTCAGCGGTGGTATAAATATCCTCACCGTTAAAACGACCATATTTTAAGCCTGCCTCGCTTGAGTGTAGCGGAACATAGTGGAACACGGTATAAGCGCCGCGCGAAATCATGTACCTAATAAACTCGCTACGCTGCGTTAAGTCCTTTAACTTAATATAAAACATATGTGCATTGTGGATGCAATTTTTTGGTATATGCGGTAGCTCAATAACCCCTTGTTCCCTTAGCACACCAAGGGTATCGTAATAGTACAGCCAGCTTTTTAGTCTGTTTTCGGTTATCTCCTGTGCCTTTAGTAGCTGTGCATAAAGATATGCGGCATTTATATCGCTCGGTAAAAAGGATGACCCACACTCCACCCAGGTATATTTATCTATCTCACCACGGAAAAATCTGCTTCGGTTTGTCCCCTTTTCTCTAATAATCTCGGCTGTCTCGAACATTTTCCCTTTAGGAAGTATGAGTGCACCGCCTTCACCCATTGCAAAGTTCTTCGTTTCATGAAAACTATAACAGCCAATATCCCCAAGGGCTCCAAGCGGTTTTTGGTTATATGTAGAACATACACCCTGCGCCGCATCCTCTATAACAAAGAGGTTGTGCTTTTTAGCTATCTCGTTAATCCTATCCATTTCGCAGGCAACCCCAGCGTAATGAACCGGAACAATAGCCCTTGTTTTTTCGGTTATTGCCGCTTCAATCAGCGTTTCGTCAATATTCATGGTATCGGGTCGGATATCAACAAAAACTATCTTTGCGCCGCGAAGCACAAAAGCATTAGCTGTGGACACAAAGGTATAGGAGGGCATAACAACCTCATCCCCTTCCTTTATACCTATAAGCAGTGCTGCCATCTCTAGTGCGTGTGTACACGATGTAGTAAGCAATGCGCCTCGTGCGGTTTGTTGCTCAAACCATGAATTGCAAAGCTTGGTAAACTTGCCATCGCCGGCTATTTTATTTAGTTTAATTGCTTCCTCGATAAACAGTAATTCTGTTCCAACCGAGGGTGGCAGATTAAAGGGTATCATATTTCTCCAATCATATTAAAGCGCTATTTCAGCTTTGATATCTGACCTAAAAACTTCCCAACATACTGTAGCTTATCGATATCTGCATTTTCAATAATACTGCTAACAACATCTATATTTGATGTATTAACTTTATCACCTTCGCCAAACACCAGATAATCTAACGATACATTTAATCGCTCAGATATCTTAATTAATGTGTCTAACGAAGGTTTTTGAAAAGCATTTTCAATTTTTGCATACGATCCGATAGAAATACCGATTACCTCACAAAATGATTCCTGTGTATAGCCAAGTTTTTTTCGTGAGAATTTTATTCTGTCAGCCATAGCCTTAATTTCTTTTTTTTTCACAATTACGACCATTCCTTTCTTGATATTTATTCCGGTTTGGCCACGTGGTGGCGAAATCTAAACGTATTTAGTTTGAAAGGAACAAAACTTTTGGTTTGAAAATTCATTGTCATACTTCCACCTTTATAATATTTTAACCAAAATAGAGTAACTTTAACATTCTGTATTAAGCAAATAATATTCTTTGCATTGTTTGGATTATCATTTTGCACAACTAAAAAACACCTCCTATTATAAACACAATAGAAGATGTCAAAGGCGCTATATATTATTTATTTTACATAAATAATAGTATACCGATTATTATTAGCGAAAGACCCAGAACGCTACGTCGCGTTACTCGTTCTTTTAAAATAATTATACTTAGGATATACACCAACACCTGTCCATAGGCGGTAAAAACCGGGGTCATTGAGAGCGGTAAAACTTTTAATGATATCGATGAACATAGTATCGAAAACAGCATAGCACCATATGAGGCTATCACCCGAACATTAACAAATTGATGCCACCATTTTTTATGCGTACTAATTGCAGAATTTTTTAACAGCAGCTGGGAAACCGAAGCAACTGTTACACCAAACAGTTGTATAGCTATTGCAAAAAAATAACTATTCATGATCGGTCACCATAATAATTACACCCGCTACAATTAATATAGTTCCAATCAACATACTTATTGTAACATCTTCAGCAAAAATAAGTGTTGCCCAAACTAAATTCCATATAGTTGTGGAAGAGCGAGTAGAATAGGCAAGCTGTAGCGGAATTCTTTTTAGTAGCAGCTGCCAGATAATTGCATACACGCCCGAAAAAAACACCGCAACAGCACACATAAAAAAGTACCCAAGCGATAAAAATTCATAGTTTGCAGAAAACTTAAGAAATACTCCGGTAAAAGAAAATATAACGATTGCTAGCTGTAGCGCAAATATATACTTTATTTGAGGTTTATTTTCGGGTTTTAACTCCATATTCTTGTTACACCTCAGAATCATTTATTACTTCTTCAGCTGTTACAACCTCAGAAATAATATACTGCGGTATATTATTAAGCAACATAAAAATTCTACCAACGTATTCTCCAAGGAGACCTAGTAAAACCATTAAAATGCCGGATGTAAAAAGGATAACCACTATAAGTGAAGAATAGCCGGCTGGAACAGCAGGGTTTACTATACGAACTATTGCAGTATATATTCCATAAATAAAACCTGCCAACGCAGTAAGAATGCCACATAATGATGCGAAGCGAAGCGGCACAACCGAAAAGCTTGTAAATCCATTTAGCCAAATAGAGATTAAACTTTTTAGTGAATATCCGCTTTGTCCGCCGATTCTCGAGTGATGCTCCACCCTAACGTTGCACATCTTCTTAGTAACCTGAAGTATGTATCCGCTGTTGTATGGCGCATGACTTTTATAGTTTTTTAAGGCATCTACAACAAAACGCTTAGCAACAAAAAAGCTTGAAGATTTAACACCCTTTGGCATTCCCAAAAGCTTCCTCATCATAAATTGATTTAGGTTGCTGCCAAGCTGTTTAAAGTTGCTATGTGTCTTATTGGCAAACTCTGCATATACAATATCAAATCCTTCATTTAGTTTTGATATTAGCATAGGTATATCTGAGGGCGAGTGTTCTCCGTCATCGTCCATAAAAACCACCGTATCTCCCTTTATATAGGGAATCGCAGCGTATCTAGCAGAGGTTTGCCCAAAGTTTCTCGAAAGGTTAATCCCAATTATATTTTTATCTTTTTCGGCCAGATCCTTTATTGTTAAAAAAGTGTTATCCGGCGAGCCATCGCACACCAGAATAATTTGGTACTCCTGCCCGTTAAAGACATGTTGTATTCCACTCACAACCTTTGGCATGTAATCATTTGAGCGATAGCAGGGTATCACAACTGTAACCATAATATTCCTTATTAATTAGTCTACTTTATATAGTCCTTCAACATATCAAACTCTTCATGAACCATGTTGCGAACCTCAACGATATTCCTCTTTAGATCCTCACCTACCTGTAAAGCGTTCTCGCTAACAGTCTTATAGTAAGGTATCATGTCCTCTGTTCCTCTTGGAACAATGTATTTATCCATACCAATAATTGAATACATTCCCTGCATTTTATGCGCATTCGGTCCGTTTTGATAGTTAATGGGCATTGTTGGTACATGTTGTTCCATTCCACCTACCGCACCATGAACCTTACCTGATATTAACTTATCGAAGTAACCTATCAGTGCATGAGTTTCCCACGGTTGGTATATACCATCCACCTTAAACACATGGCTCATGTCTGCAATGCCACGCTTTTCAAGTAGATTGTATAGCTGACAAACCATTCGGTAGTCTCTCCAATGAACGCGCTTAAACTCGGGCTCTAATACAAAGCCATCGCTATGAGAAAACAACACTATATATTCGTTACACTCGGTTACTGCATATTCTACCAGCTTTGCAAGGATTAAAAAATCCTCATCGTCTCGCTCCCAATCAGAAAACTCGCCGCCCGGGAGTGAATTTGTTGTAACTATAAAGCCTACAAGCGGAACATCGTCTCTTATCCCCTCGCTCTTTAAAATAGAGTTTAACTCTACCTTTTTTGGATAGTATTCCTCGCTAAATAAAAAGGCAGGACAAGCCTTAGATGTGGTTTTGGATACATCAAAACCGTATTCCTCAAAAATAGTCTTTGATATAGCCTCACGATTCACAACAAGGTCAAAATTTTCGTAAACCTCTTTTGCTACCTTGCGCATATCTATGTTATCTATCGGACCTGGCGAGTTTGCAAAAAGAACGGTTGGTATTCCCATTTTTTGTGCTGTGGCATTTTTTAACAGATCAACTAAAAAGCGATTTGCATTTGTAGATTCTCTGTTATCACCCCACATATCCCCATGATAGGATATGAGAAGGTCTGTTGTCTTTAAGGTTTCTATAAACGGTGTTGTTGAGGTTAGCACACCTGTTTTTTTGTAAATATCTGCTACTGCAAATTCTTTTAGCGCCTCGGTTAAATCCTCATCGTTTTCGCGCCACGAAAAATACTGGCTTAAAGGCAATATATTAATATCGGCAATATCACGAAATTCATCCGATAGCTGAAAGGTGGTGTAGATATCGGCATCCGGAAACACCCGGTGCAGCTCTTTAAAAAACGGCATCATAATATAATAATTGCCGTTATTTCCAAATTCTATCCTACCCCAATGTAACGACACAAGCCCGGTTACTAAAATTTTCTTTTTGTTTCCCATAAATATCACATCACCTTTTTATAATCTATTATCAATTAAGTTTACTTTACTTGCTTTTGTTTGTCAATATATAGCTATATCTATTCGTCAATTTTTTCGCTACGCTCACCCCAGATATATTTTGGTGCATCCTTACCGGTTTGGAAAAGCAGATCCAGCACTGAAACCCCATGCTCGAAAGGGAAATTCAGCTGACGATACGGTGGGTAATCATATTTTTTATACTCAATGGTAACACCGTTTGCCGCAAGATAATCGTCGTCTACAAACTCCTGTGCCGCAGGGCCGTTTAAAACATAATCACAATCGATTTCCTTGCACACCTTTAGTATTCGCTCGCCGTTTTTATTGCCTTCTATATTCATATCTTCAAGGTTTAAAAACTGTGTTTTTATGCCAAGTTTTTCGCAGATTATCTTGGTGCAAAACCTGTTAAGTTCACAGAGGTTTTCCCAGCGATTATTAACATATATCTCGTTTAACATGTCCTTATACTCATTTAGATGTGGCGATTTGGCATAGGAGAGCAGTATGGTTTTTAAATGTTTTTCCTGCCAGTCGGTTTTTTGGTCTATCTCCACCTCATAAATCTTTTTGTTACGAAGATCATCGTTTTGCACCGGTACGGTTAAAAGAATGGTGCCTGATTTCGCCTTTATGTAGTTTCGGTTTCGCCAATCACGCTTGGTATACTGAACATCATCGTAAAACACGAATATATCAACATCGTTTATAATGTCGAAATAACCTTTCCACGGAATATAGTTTGATTGAAACAGAGCCGCTTTTTTCATATGAACTCCTCGCTGTTTTTGGTTCGATGTATTGTGGCAGCAGGTGTTATTACAGCGCCTTTTGTTGTTGATTTGTTTATATAGCATCCTGCTCCGACAAGGGTTGCTTCCTCTATTACAATGCTGTCCCTTATTGTCGAATTTATTCCAAAAAAGCATCTGTCTTTAATGGTAACATTACCACCGAGTGCTACCGCAGGTGAAAAATGATTATAATCACCTATTTTCCCATGATGAGAAAGCTGACAGCCATTAAAAACCATGTTGAAGCTTCCAAACTCGGTGTGCATTCCTATGTTAACCTGCTCTAATATAATGTTCCCCTCACCGATTTTATCACCATAGATTGTAGCCGTTGGATGGATAAAGCTGTAAAAGCTATACCCTTTATCTCTAAAGATATTAACAATAGTTTTGCGCAGGCTGTTCATCTTGGTATAGCCAACGGTAGGCAGAACCAAAAACCTGTCCGGTGAGTAGTGTTTTTCAACCTCCTCTAACGCTACCACCGGCAGAGTGTCTATCTCCTCTACGTCGATAAACTCTTTGTTGCAACAAAATGCGGCAACCTTATCGTCGGTAAAGCGTTCTATATATTCTTTAATAAGTCTTGGAAACTGCTTTGTTCCAAACAGTATAATCTGCTTCATTTAATCTCCTGTAAGCTATCCTTGTGTTTATATTCTTGCTATTAAAAACGCTACTGTTTTTACCGTACTCTGTCAATTTTTAACGCTGTAATAGCTGTTTGTTCCATCATTTAGCTTTGCAATTAAGCTATAACCATTATATTCCATAGGTGCATCCGATAAATATGCTATAAAACTTAAATCGTCTTTAATACGCAGTTGATAGCTATATACCCTTTCATCATCCTCTATATTAATATAGAGATATTTAATGTTAGCATCATCAATCTGTCCGGTTACGAGATGGGTATAGCTATCGGTTGGATCTTCGTCCTCAATTATCTCTATGCTATAGTTCACCCCTAAAAGTTCCTCATAGCTTGCATCTAATGGTGCTGTATACTTCACGATATCATATATTCCGATGTCGTCTACCTTGCTATAGGTGATGTCGGGATTATGATTTTCGAGCAATAATGACGTTACGTAATCGTTTGTAATACACAGTACGTTATCCTTTTCGTATAGGGCTTTAAATGGATTATCGATTTCTATATCTTCTAAACGATCAACCATATACGGCATCCTTGAACCCCATCCTCCAAGATAGAATAAATTGCTAAGCCAATCGTTACCGGGATATACATAACCGATGTCAAATCTATTATGTCTGCTAAAGCTAGTTGTTGCAAAGTATATGTTATCTTTATCGTTATTAATATAGTCGAGATAGGGGTAGAAATTACCTACTCTATCATATTCTTGATTAGCCTCAACAGTTTTTATTAATGCGGTGAGACTAGATGTGGCTAGTATTAACACTGAAAAAGTTATAATAATCCTTTGCTTTAATGTTGCCTTTTCTATCGTCTTTATGTTTTTATCTCGGCAGAAACCTGTATAACAAACGGCAAGAATACAATATAAAAGCATAGTTTCAAACACACGTGACGGCAGTCGTCCCGTAATCGAAAGATATATCGCAACAATGCACAAAAACAACCAGTGTATTACGACTATTCTTATGTTCCTTTTGGGATTTATTAGTATTGCAAGCACCGATATTAATACAAATATCATGATAATGAGTGCCAGAAGGTCATTTTGAAGTACTAATAAGCTTGGTGCAGTCTGCCGGTTAGATAAGCTCTTTGCAATCAATTCTACATTTTCGTAGCTGAATGTATCAAAGTCCTCGTTTACCCAATTTTTATATGCTAAATAATCACTATATGTTATCGGCAGTTCATCAAACATATTTGATGACTCGTTGATATCGTTATAACTATAGTCGGTTACGGTAACCCTGTGAGAATTATACTGCAGAAACTCCTTCTCATCAACATCTAACAATAGATTATTGGTAAGAGGATACAGAACAATGAAGATTAATAAAAACAGATATGCGTAATACTTTTTTATGTATCCGATTAGGTATTGAGCAGAAAATTTCCACTCACTAATATATTTTGCAAAAACTGTCACACATCCAAAACCTGCTATTAGCAAGGTGCTTTCATAACGAATTGATACCGAAATAATCGTTAAAAGTAACGAAAAAAGCAACTTAATTACCCAATGTTTTCTGCCCTCTTCAAGCATATTGATAAACAATAAAACAGCAGCGATTGCAGCAACCCCTGCTGTTCTTGTAAAGTTAATATCGCTAAGGCAAAATAAGTAAATTGCTGATGTGTTTATTATCAATAATAACACTCTATACTGTTTTTGAACAACATGATAAAAAATACATGCAAGAAACACGGCAGATACAATTATAGTTAATATTGAAAAAATCGTCCACCATGGCAGGGCATAATTTGCATAAAAAAAGCTTAATGTTTTAGATAAAAAATAATGTTGAAATGGTGAAAAGCTGTTGTCTGAAACCGCAAGAACTGCCGATATACCCGGATCGTCGTTTATTTCAAAACGAGTTCCGAATAATAAAGTGGTTCCTAACAAGAATATAACCTGAAAAAAACAGTATGCTATAGCTGTATCCTTGATTTTTATTAATTTCTTTCCCACCAATAACTCCATTAAAAATTAACTTTTAGCTAATATATACTTTAAATTTAGCTTTTATCTTTGTTTAGATTGATAGTGTTCTTTATAACATACTGTGGTGCATCGCTTATACTTATATAGATTCTGCCAATATACTCCCCAATCAGTCCAAGCATACACATAATTGCTCCGCCAATAAACAGCAACACCGCCATAATTGAGCTGTAGCCCATTGGAACAATAGGGCTAGTAAATCGATTTATAATTATATAAATACCATATCCGGCACCTATAAGGGCAACAATAAAACCCATTATCGATGCTATTCTAAGAGGTTTAATAGAAAATGATGTAAATCCGTTTAGCCAGAGTGAAATTAGTTTTTTAAAGGTGTAACCTGAGATTCCGGTCTGCCTTGGCCTAAGCTTAACATCTACGGTGGCCACATTTTTTGTAGCTCTGAATACAAGTCCGCCAAGGTATGGGTATGGATTTTTGTATCTGCAAATCTCCTCTGCTATAAACTTTTTCATTCCAAAATAGCTGGTAATCCGAACTCCTTTTGGCTTAGATAGCATATAGGTTGCCATTACATCATTTATTTTGCTGCCGAAAGATCGAAATTCCCCTCTCTCACTGTCGGGATAGTTAGCATAAACAGCATCATATCCTTCTTCAATCTTTTCTATTAATTTATAGGTGTCCTCTATGGGTATCTGTCCATCGTCGTCTACAGAAATAATTATATCGCCGCTAACATGATTGTACCCCGCCATTAATGCCGAGTGTTGCCCAAAATTTTGTGCCATGTTAATTGCTTTAATATTAATATCATCAGCGGCTAATTTTTGAATAACCGAATAAACGTCATCCGGTGAATTATCGTTAACGAGTATTATTTCATACTGCGTTTTATCTTTTTTTAATACAAAATTTTTTATCTCTTCTACCACTCCGGCCAAGCTGTCCTGCGAGCCATAGCAAGGGATAACAAACGAAAGTTTCATAATTAAGTTTTACCCCTTCCTTCATCGGCAAATATTGCCATAAATGTTACATCCTTGTATTCATCGTTTATCCTAACATCCTCTTTAAACTCACCCTCAAGCTGAAAGCCTGACTTTAAATAACTCTTTACCGCCCTCTTATTTTCAGAAAGCACACGCAAAAACACCTTATTCAGCTGCAAATCTTCAAATGCATATTGTAGTATCAGGTTAGTTACAATAGTACCATACCCCTTGCCCATAACCTCTTTGCATGATAAAAAAATACCAAACTCTGCCTTATTATGTAGCATGTCAATATCTCGCAGATAAACACTTCCTATCAGAGTGCTTTCCGGTAGAAGTTCAATAATGAACTGGGCTACCCTACCGGTGTTTACCTGTGTTGTAAGCCAGTTATTATGCAGTTCAGCTGTAAAATCACCCTGAAAAATAAATTGTTTTTTTACATCGGGATTATTTCTCCAGCTAACAATCAACTCGGTATCTTGCCTTGTTATAGGTCTAATTTTTATATCGCCGCTAATAAGTTCTTTCATTAACATCAGGTATTCCTAACAAATTGTATTATTACTGCCGCTTATATTCTTGCTACCGCTACCTATCAATCGGCACAAAAAAGCTACCCACCTCTTTGCCGCCTAAAATATCGTAAAGCAGTTCGGGTTTACTTCCGTTTGCTATCACCATCGGTATTCCGTTTTCGGTAACCAGCCTTGCCGCCGTTAGCTTGGTTGCCATTCCGCCGGTGCCTCGTTTGGTTCCTGTTGGGGCTACCGCCGCCTCTATCTCTTCGGTTATCGCCTCTATGCGATTAATTATCTTTGCATCAGGCAGGGTTGGGTTTTTATCGTAAAGCCCATCTATATCGGATAGGATTATTAAGGCATCGGCGTTTAAAATTGTTGCAACATATGATGCCATCATGTCGTTATCGGTAAACTTAATTCCCTCGTATGATATGGTATCGTTTTCGTTAACAACCGGAATTATCCCCATCTCAAAAAGGCTCTCAAAGGTGTTTATCGCATTTTCTCGACGGTTCTCATGATCGAGAACATCCTTGGTTAACAGTATCTGGGCTATCTGTTTTCCGTAGGCAGAAAAAAACCTGTCATACATGCTCATAAGCTCACACTGACCCACAGCCGCCGCTGCCTGTTTTAACCGTATATTTTCACTGCCGGGCGATATCTGCAACCTGCCAACACCAAGAGCAACCGAGCCGGAACTAACCAAAACAGGTGTAAGTCCGCTGTTGGATAGATCACTGATAACCATGGAGAGCTTTTCTGCCCTTGCAAGGTTCATCCTTCCGGTATCATGTGTTAAGGTAGATGAGCCCACCTTTATAACAACACGCCTTGCATCACTAAGCACGTACCTCATATGTTTTTGCCATTCCTTTTTATAATCTATTTGTTAATTATACTATCTGCTACATAAACTGTCAATAAAATGCTCATGCTCTTTGTTGTCGTGGTATGTGTTGCACGCAACGCGTTAGTCTCGAACCGAACCATCAGCATTATAAGCTGTTCTGTTTACATGTTTTCCGTTTTCGTCATATTCGTCAACATACCATCTATTCACCGAGCCATCTCCGTTGTAATCCGTTGTTTTTATCTTGTTACCATTTGCATCATATTCATAAACGGTCCAATTATACACCACGCCGTCGGCATCATAAGAGGTTGTTTTTATATTATTCCCATTTTCATCGTATTCCGGGATATGCCAGCTATTCACCGACCCATCCAAATTATAAAGTGTTGATTTAATATGTACGCCATCTTCGTTGGATTCATCAATCTTATGCACACTTCCGTCCGCATTGTACGTTGTTGTTATTGCATAGTTTCCGTTATCGTGGTACTCATAAATATGCCAACTACTCACCGTATCGTCGGAACCATACCAAGCAGTTTTATAATTTTTTCCATCTTCATAAAATTCACTAATATGATACCCCGGCGAACCCTCATTGTAGGCTCTTATTTTTGCTCTGATGTCATTTTCATGGTATTCCTCAACGAAGTGCCAATAATAAAGTGTTCCATCCGAAAGATAGCTGCTTTCTTTAAAAACCTTTCCGCTTTCGTCGTATTCTTCTATTATATCCAGCGTTCCATCAGCAAAGTAATACGAGATTGTTATTATATTTGCATTGTCATCGTATTGTATAACATGATAGCTGCCATCATCATTCATTACCGTTTCGGTTAAAACCGCTGCAATTTTATCTGCTAAAACTTGATTGCCCTGAAGCTCTTCCGGAACATTGCTTAATACCTCAATTGCAGTAGCAATATCACCGTTTGCAATATAAACGTCCGCTAAGGCGATGTAGCTCTCAACATTTTTCGGTTCAATCTCGATAGCTGCTTCAAAGGCGATTATAGCCTCTTCATAGTTTGCCTCGGTTAAATATTTCATACCAAGCTCATACTGCTCTTGATAAAGTTCTTCCGGGGATTTACTGCAAGATGCAAGCAGTGTTAAAATAAGCGCTAATATAGCTAATAATTTTATTATTTGTTTCATTATGAACTCCATAGCTGTTGTTATCAACTATTTGTTTATACCATAGTTATAATCTTAAGTCAAGAAAGAAGTTTTTTATTAAAAAAACTCTTGACAAAAACCGTTGTTGCGGTTAAAATAAGTTAAAAATATTTAGTTAAAATAATTTAATTAAATATTTGTAAGTATTTTTGACGATATTTAGGAGATTAATATGTTTGAAAAGGTAAAAGACACAATTGTAAGCACACTCGGATGTAGCGCAGACGAGGTAACTCTTGAGGCTAACATCACAGATGATCTTGGTGCTGACAGCCTTGATGCCGTTGAGATGAGCATGGCGTTAGAAGAAGAATTCGGACTAACAATTCCGGACGAGGAGCTTGCAAACTTTAAAACCGTTAAAGACATAGTAGATTACATAGAGAAGAATCAATAATGAAAAGAGAAGAAATATACTCCCTGCTTGACTATTTTCAGGCATCAAACATCGGCGAGTTTTCGATAAAAGACGGTGAATTTGAACTGTCTTTATCCAAAGCTGGTGCTCCTGTTGTAATGGCCGCCGGTGCTGCTCCTGTTGCAACAGTTGTTAACACTCCGATTGCGGCCGGTTCTGCTGTTGCGGTAGCTGAAGAGGTTCAGGAGGGCGAAGCTATAACCGCTCCGCTTATAGGAACCTTTTATTCGGCACCTTCACCTGAATCCGACCCGTTTGTTACGGTTGGAAGCAAGGTTAAAAAGGGTGATCCACTTTGCATAGTTGAGGCGATGAAGATGTTAAACGAGCTACCAGCGCCATACGACTGCGAAATTTTAAAGATTCATGCAAACAATGCCGAGCTTGTGGGATATGGAGATACCCTGTTCTCGGTAAAGAGGAGTGTATAGCCTTGTTTAAACGTATATTAGTAGCAAACCGTGGCGAGATAGCGCTAAGAATTGTTCGTGCCTGCCGCGAGATGGGCGTTGAAAGCGTTATGGTTTACTCCGAGGCTGATGCCGATAGCCTTCCGGTTCAGATCGCAACCCACTCGGTATGCATCGGACCGGCCCCCTCAAAAGACAGCTACCTAAATATGCAGGCGGTATTAACCGCGGCACTGCAAACCGGGTGTGAGGCTTTACATCCCGGTTATGGCTTTTTGTCTGAAAACGATGTGTTCTCAGATCTTTGCGATAAACACGGCATTGTTTTTATCGGCCCTTCCGGCGATGTTATTCGCAGCATGGGAAACAAGGCATCGGCAAGAAGTATTATGCAAAAAAGCGGTGTTCCGGTTGTTCCCGGATCAGACGGCATTATCACCAATGCAACACAGGCAATCGAGCTTGCAAAACATATAGGATACCCTGTTTTGGTTAAGGCGAGTGCCGGCGGCGGGGGCAGAGGCATGCGAGCCGCATTTAGCGAGGAGGAGCTTGCCGCAAAGTTTACCGAGGCAACGCAGGAGGCAATAGCCTGTTTCGGCAACGGTGAACTTTACATGGAAAAACTAATACTCAATCCACGTCATATCGAGGTTCAGATACTTGCCGACAGCAAGGGAAATGTTATTCATCTTGGCGAAAGAGAGTGTTCGATTCAGCGTAAAAATCAAAAGATGGTTGAAGAATCCCCGGCAAAAGGGCTTTCAGCCGAGCTGAGGGAGCGTCTCGGAGCCGACGCGGTTGCCGCTGCAAAGGCGGTAGGATACTGTGGTGCCGGAACCATCGAGTTTGTTATGGACAAGGATAACAACTACTATTTCATCGAGATGAACACCCGAATTCAGGTTGAGCATCCGGTAACCGAGATGGTAACAGGAGTTGACCTGGTTCAGGCTCAGATAGAGGTTGCGGCAGGGGTTGGACTCAAATATTCCCAACAGGATATAAAGTTTACCGGACATGCGATAGAGTGCAGGATTAATGCTGAGGATGCCTTTAACGGATTTGCCGGCAGACCGGGTGAAACCGAGATGTTGCACCTGCCAGGTGGATGCGGTGTTCGGGTTGATACCGCACTTTACACAGGTTATAGGCTTAGTCCCTACTATGATTCCATGGTGGCGAAACTTATAGCCCATGCACCAACACGGCTACAGGCTATTCGTAAGATGCGCCGAGCTTTAGAGGAGCTTATTATCGAGGGTTATCCCACAACCACCGATTTTTTACATGAGGTTATGCATCATCCCGAGTTTGTTCGTGGAAGATATGATACCGGATTTATTGAAAAGAACATTGCAACACTGCTTGAATGGTGTGAGACAAAATAGATTTTAAAGGAGAATCATGAAGGGGATTTTTGCAAATCGCCGCGAGCGGATGCTACAGCTTAAAACCAAAAGGGAGCGACTTGGCGATCACTCGTCAACAAAACAGGGTGTTCCCTGCCCTACCTGTAAGGTAGATATTGAAAGCAGCGAGCTTAACGACAACCTTATGGTTTGTAAAAATTGTGGTCACCACCTGCCTTTATCTGCCTATCATCGACTAAGTATTTTGCTGGATAGCGGGAGCTTTAGCGAGATAGAGCCTAAAATGCAGAGTGCCGACCCACTCTCCTTTCCAAAGTATAGGGAAAAGATAAGTTCACTTCAAAGCACCACCGGTTTAAAGGATGGTGTTGTTGCCGCCAACGGCAAAATAAGCGGTTATCCTGTCGTGGTTGTTGTGTTAGACAGCCGTTTTCTTATGGGTAGCATGGGTGCTGTTGTGGGCGAAAAGGTTAGCTGTGCTGTTGAGCGTGCCGCAAAACACCAGCTTCCGCTAATCATCTTTTCAGCTAGCGGAGGGGCTAGGATGCAGGAGGGAATTATTTCCCTTATGCAGATGGCAAAAACCTGTGCTGCGGTTGAACGGTTCCTAAATGGAGGGGGGCTTTATATATCTTATCTTACCCATCCGACCACCGGTGGAGTTACCGCAAGCTTTGCCTCGATGGGTGATATTACCCTTGCCGAGCCAAATGCACTTATTGGTTTTGCCGGCCCGAGGGTAATTGAACAGACAATCGGCCAGAAACTTCCCGAAGGGTTTCAGCGCTCTGAGTTTTTACAACAACACGGCTATATCGACAAGATAGTTGAACGTGATAATATGAAGACGACGATTACCCAGCTGCTGAGACTACATAGTAAGTCTCACGGAATGAGGTTAAAATAATATCTTAAAGATAAAACGAAAGGAGCCGTTGCAAAGGTGGATAAACATAACTACCCCGAATGGGAAAAGGTTGTTCTTGCAAGAAATGCACAGCGACCTAACATAACCGAGATAATTGAAGCGCTCTTTGGAGATTTTTTTGAACAACAGGGCGACCGTTTATCGCTTGAGGATGCAAGCATCAAAGGAGGAATCGCCACCTTCCACGGTCAACCGGTAACCGTTATCGGTCATTGTAAAGGTAGAGAACTTGATGAAAATCTTCGATATAACTTTGGTATGCCAAACCCTCAGGGTTATCGAAAAGCCATAAGGCTTATGAAGGCGGCCGAAAAGTTTAAGCGACCTATTATAACCTTTATCGATACACCGGGTGCATACCCCGGCATGGAGGCAGAGGAGAACGGTCAGGGCAACGCCATAGCAAGATGTATTGCCGAGATGAGCGCCCTAAGTGTGCCAACAATTGCGGTGATTTTAGGAGAAGGCGGAAGTGGTGGCGCTCTTGCACTCGGAGTTGGCAACATTGTTTTAATGGCCGAAAATGCAATCTACTCGGTTCTATCGCCTGAAGGGTTTGCCTCGATACTCTGGAAGGACTCCTCACGAGCAAAAGAGGCAAGCAAATATATGAAGCTTACAGCCGATGATTTAAGGATTCTTGGAGTTGTTGATGAGATTATTCCCGAACCGGACGGTGGAGCACACACCGACAGCGAGATGTTTTTTGAAATACTTGATGATCATCTAGCCACCGCTTTAGACCGGTTATCGAAGATTTCAGACTACTCTAACCATCGATATCGCAAGTTTAGATCTATGGGCAACAAGTTTGTAACCGAGCGTGACTTATCACAATTATAAGAAAGGGACAAAACCCAAATGTTACCGGGAATTGAGATTGTTTCAACAGGGCGTAGTCTTCCCAAAAATGTGTTTTCAAACGATGATATGAAGCGGTTTGTTGATACCGATGATGAATGGATAACCGAGAGAACAGGAATAAAACAACGGTATCTTTGCAATGAGGATGAGAGTTGTAACGGCCTTGCAATAGCCGCTGCTAAAACAGCTCTTGAACGTTCAGGTTTAACAGCCCAGGATATATCTATCTGTTTAGTGGCTACCTTTACAGCCGACTACTCTACCCCATCTACCTCATGTATGATTCAGGCTGCACTAGGGCTTTCTGAAACCACACTTTGCATGGATATAAACTCAGCCTGTACCGGATTTATCTATGGGCTGGACACTGCAAGAGCACTGCTTATGGCACATCAAAAAACCTATGCATTAGTTGTTGGTGCCGAACAACTAAGCAGTATTATGGATTTTACCGACCGCTCTACCTGTGTATTATTTGGAGATGGATCATCGGCGGCCGTTATCAAGCTTTCAGATAAACATCGATATCTTAGCCATTTTGGAGCTAGAGGAAACAGCGATGTTCTTTATTCTAACAAGCGTGCCGAGATAGAAAAGGTGGTTATGAATGGTAAGGAAGTTTTTCGCTTTGCGACCGAAGTTTTAAGCTCTACACTAAAAAAACTGTTGGAAGAAGCCGAAAAAACTGCCGACGAGGTCAACCACATTATCTGCCATCAGGCGAACTCAAGGATAATTGATTTTGCAGCAAAAAGAGCAGGACTGCCCCCCGAGAGATTTTATAAAAACATCGATCGTTACGGTAACACCTCGGCGGCAAGCATACCAATTGCGCTGGATGAAATGTTTGAGAAAAAGCTTATAAAACCCAGTGATAGCATACTTTTAATAGGTTTTGGCGCCGGCCTTACATATGGCGGTATATATATGGATCGAAAGGACTAACTATGCGATTAAACAATATTCTAAACACCGAGTTTCCGTTTATTCAGGGTGGAATGGCAAACATTGCAACCGGAGAATTTGCGGCGGCGGTTACTAATGCCGGCGGCCTCGGCCTTATTGGTGCAGCGGCAATGACGGCAGAAAAATTGGCGGAAGAGATAAATATTTGTCGTGAAAAAACCGACAAACCTTTCGGTGTTAACATCATGCTTATGAATCCGGATTCTGAGAAAATGTCTGACCTTGTTATAGAGATGGGTGTTAAGTTTTTATCTACCGGCGCAGGAAACCCATCAAAATATATTAAAAAATGGAAGGAAGCCGGAATTTTTGTTATGCCGGTTATTCCTGCTCCTATCCTTGCAAAGAGGGTTGTTGATTATGGTGCAGATGCTGTTATAGCCGAGGGAACCGAAAGCGGCGGCCATGTTGGCGAGATGGCAACTATGGCGTTGATTCCTCAGGTAGTTGATACCGTTAACGTACCGGTTGTTGCGGCAGGTGGCATTGCCGATGGCAGACAACTTGCAGCTGCATTTGCGTTAGGTGCCTGTGGTGTTCAGCTTGGAACATGCCTACTTACAAGTGTTGAGTGCCCAATACATGAAAACTATAAACAGGCTCTTATTAAGGCAAAGGGAAGCGACACCGTTGTTACCGGAAGAAGTATCGGTGCACCGGTTCGTATTATTAAAAATCAGATGTCTAAGGCATATATTCAAAGAGAAAAGGAGGGAGCATCCCTCATGGAGCTGGAACAGTTTACGCTTGGAAGTTTACGCCGTTCGGTATTTGATGGCGATACTGCTACAGGTAGCCTTATGGCGGGACAAACAACTGGTCAGCTTACCGAAATTCGTCCGCTGCGTGTAATTTTTGAAGAGATGTATGAGGATGCTAAAAAGGTGGCCGCAAACCTCAAAATCGAGGGCAACACCTAATGAAGAAAACTGCTTTTTTATATGCCGGTCAAGGAAGCCAGCATATAGGCATGGGGATCGATCTTTACGAAAAGCATCCTACCTTTGCAAAGGCTGTTAACTCAGCACAGAAACACCTTGATTTTAATCTTTTAGGATTGTTTAAAGACGGTCCGGAAGAGCTACTTTCAAGAACTTTATACACCCAACCATGCATGGCAACATTTGCCGTAGGAGTTACCGATTTACTAGCAGAACATGGCATTATTCCCTCTGCAGTTGCCGGACTTAGCCTAGGTGAATATTCCGCTCTATATGCAGCAGGATGTTTCGACATAGAAACATTAATTCCGTTGATGAGTTTTAGGGCACAAGCAATGGAAACCGCCTGCGATGGGATAGAATGCGGAATGTCTGCCGTATTAGGACTTGACCGGGACAAGCTTAACGAGCTTTGCAATGAGGTTGGTGATGTTAGTATAGCAAACTATAACTGCCCGGGTCAGCTTGTTATTGCCGGCAAGGCAGAGGCTGTTAATAAGGCGAGCGAGCTTGCTAAAACAGCCGGTGCAAAGCGTTGTTTGCCACTAAAGGTTAGCGGTGCTTTCCATACATCGCTAATGGAGCCTGCAGCCGAAAAACTGCTAAAATATTTTAGCAATATAGAGCCAGGCAAAGCTAAAATATCGGTTTACCACAACCTAACTGCTAAACCCCTATCCGAGGGTGAGAGTTTAAAAGAGGTTTTGCGTCTACAGGTAATGAGCAGTGTTTATATGCAGGATATTATAGAAAACATGGTTGCTGACGGAATTGAAAGATTTATCGAAATAGGCCCCGGCAAAGCACTGGCGGGTTTTGTTAAAAAGACAGCACCCGGCATCGAATGTTACTCTATAGATTCTGCTGAGGATCTCGAAAAGGTTATAACGGTTATTAAGGAGGAACAAAATGCTGACAGGTAAAAATGCAGTGGTAACCGGCGGCGGTCGCGGTATAGGAAGCGGTATATGTCTACAGCTTGCATCACTTGGTGCCAATGTTGTTATCAACTATGCAGGCAACAGCGAATCTGCTGAAAAAACCGCTCTACTTTGTAGAGCTAAAGGTGTTAAAGCTGTAACCTTTAAGGCCGATGTTTCGGTAGCTGCACAGGCAACCGAGCTGATTGAAAAATGTATTTCTGAATTTGGCAGTATTGATATACTGGTTAACAACGCCGGTGTAACGCGTGATAACTTAATAATGCGTATGAGCGAAGAGGACTTCGACCAGGTTATTAATACTAATTTGAAAGGCGCATTTTTATGCACCAAAACTGCCTGTCGCCCGATGATGAAGCAACGGTTTGGACGAATTATTAACATCGGAAGCGTTGTTGGCGGCCATGGAAATGCCGGACAGTGTAACTATGCTGCGAGCAAGGCAGGTATTGTTGGTTTTTCTATGTCGATGGCTAAGGAATTTGCCACAAAAGGAGTTACCGTTAATGTTGTTGCACCCGGTTACATCGAAACTGATATGACCGATGTATTATCTGATACCGTTAAAGATCAGATAAAGGCAACTATACCTGTTGGAAGGTTGGGAAGTGCAGATGATATAGCAAATGCAGTAGCATTTCTAGCATCACCGTCATCAAGCTACATAACCGGTCAAACTCTTTATGTAGATGGCGGCATGGGTATTTAATCGAAAAAAGACTAGGGGAGAATTTATGAATCGTCGTAGGGTTGTAATCACCGGAGTTGGAAGCATTACTCCGCTTGGAAAAAACACACAGCTACTTTGGCAAAACGCTAAGAATGGCGTTTGTGGAGTATCGCCCATCGAAGGGTACGACTGCTCTAACCAAAAGGTAAAGCTTGCTGCCGAGGTTAAGGACTTTAACCCCGAACTTTATATGGACAAAAAGGAATCTCGTCGCATCGACCGCAGTTCACAATTTGCTATTGCTGCGGCAAAACAGGCTGTTGAGGATAGTGGAATTGATATAACAAAAGAAGATCCATATCGTTGTGCCGTTATTTTTTCTACCGGTATAGGTGGACTTGATACCATTCAAAAGGAGTGTGTTAAGGGCGAAGAAAAGGGGTATGACCGTGTATCACCTTTTTTTATACCGATGAGCATAGCAAATATGCCTGCCGGTAATGTTGCTATTTCACAAGGTTTTAAAGGCCTTTGTACCTGCCCTGTTACAGCATGTGCTTCTGCCACCAATGCAATCGGTGACGCTATGAGGTATATAGCAGATGGATATGCCGAGGTTGTACTCTGCGGTGGAAGCGAGGCAAGCATTACTCCTTTCGGAGTTGGTGGGTTCACCTCATTAAAAGCGCTCAACCAGACCGAGGATGTTACAAGAGCCTCCATCCCCTTTGATGCCGAGCGCTCCGGTTTTGTTATGGGCGAGGGCGGCGGTGCCTTGATACTTGAAGATTACGACCATGCCAAGGCAAGAGGAGCTAAAATTCTTGGCGAGGTTGTTGGATACGGTGTGAGCTGTGACGCTTATCATATAACCGCGCCTCAACCGGACGGTGTTGGAGCTGCTCATGCTATGAAGATGGCTGTTGAGTCTGCCGGTATAGCGTTAGAGGATGTTGGGTATATTAACACCCATGGAACATCAACCCCACTTAACGATGCTGCCGAAACCAAAGCGGTTAAGCTTGCCTTTGGTGAGCATGCATATAATATCTCACTCACCTCCAGTAAATCCATGACCGGTCACCTTCTCGGTGCCGCTGGTGCAGTTGAGGGTATAATTACTATGTTCACACTGCAGGAGGGTTATGTAACGCCTACAATAGGATACCACGAAGTAGATCCCGAATGTGATCTTGATATCACCCCAAATGTTGGAAAAGAAGTTGAAATTATGTATGGTATGTCCAACTCTCTCGGCTTTGGCGGTCACAACGCAAGCGTTATTTTCAAGAGGTATGATGAATGCTAAATATTGAACAGATCAAGGAAATTATTCCACATCGCTACCCATTTTTGCTAATCGATAAGGTAACCGAGCTTGTTGTGGGCGAGAGTGCTGTTGCTGTTAAATGTGTAACTGCAAACGAAGAGTTTTTTAACGGACATTTTCCGGAAAAACCTGTTATGCCGGGCGTGCTAATTATAGAGGCTCTAGCCCAAACAGGTGCTGTTGCAATTTTAAGTGAGCCAGAAAACAAGGGGAAGATCGCCCTTTTTGGTGGCATAAAGAACGCAAGATTTCGTCGGCAGGTTGTTCCCGGTGATGTGTTAACTTTAAGTTGTAAGATTATTCGTCGCCGTGGACCTGTAGGCTTTGGGGAAGCTGTTGCTTTGGTAGACGGTGAGGTTGCCGTTACAGCTGAACTTACCTTTGCCATAGACAACTCTTCCACCAATACTGATACAAAGGAGCGTTAAACCATGTTACAGATGGCTTTTTCGGAGGTGTATGCAAAATTTAAGCTGCATTTCTACCAGATGGTATTTAAGAGGTTTAGTGATCGCGAGGCTACTCTAACCATGGTAGAAACCTTTTGCATGGAAATTATTCATACATTGTCGGTTCCTACGGTTAATGAGTTTGCAAAGTTTATGCAGATATCTCCGCCAAATGCCGCTTATAAGATTAACAACCTTGTTTCTAAGGGGTACCTAAAAAAGGTTCAGTCTACAACCGATAGGCGTGAATTCCATATTGCTCCAACCGAAAAATATTTTGAATACTATAACGTTAGCTACAACTATCTATCCGATGTTATGCATAGAATTCAGGATAGGTTTCCAAAAGAAGATATTGATAAATTAGAAGAGATGTTGAGCATCATTTCCGGTGAGCTTATGCCGGAGGTTCCTGTTAAGGTAAACACCACCAATATTACTCCATCACAAAATTAACCTTAAATTTAACAGCTACCCTGTTGTTTCTTTTCTTTACTTTACTTTACTTTACTTTACTTTACTTTGTTGAAAAATGTACACATGCTGTTAACAAAACCTTATAAGCATGTGTACTTTTGTATTCATTTTTGTTTATCATTATTAACGGTTTAAAGTTGTAATAACCTAGCATTATTTGACATTATTTGTTTTCACAGGTTTTTCGCTTGCAAAAATGAGCTTAAAATGCTATAATATGCTTTATGAAAAGATTAACATTTCTAATTGTTACTATGTTTTTACTCACAGGGTGTATATCAGATTTTGATGTTACCAATGTTGAGGAACTGTTGGTTGCACCTCAGCCAACCGAGCTTCAAGGTGCTGCATTTGATGCAATAAAAAATCATGCTGGTGACCAAGCTGTTATAATAACACCTTCAGAAGGTGCGGATACCGGGGCACTGATAATTGATGATGGCAGCTTTTCAGGTGAGGAGTCGGTTATAACCTTCTACAGCAATAACAATTCTGGCACCGATATCAACATTGCCTTATTGCGAGAAGATGAGGATATCCTTACCGTTCAATATGCTATTGGCGGCCTTGGAAACGATGTTGAAAGCGTAGAATTTTCACATCTTGAGCGGGGCGATAAAACCTATCTTATGGTAAGCTACTCCGGGGTAACATCTAACGAGCGCTATCTTGCTATATATAGCTATAATCTTGAAACTCAGGAGATGGAATCGGTATTTGCTCAGGATTACAGAGCAATGTTAAGTGCAGATATTGTAGACACTCAGGAGCAGGAATTGATTTTTGCTCTACCCTCAACCCGTGAAGGGGCTTTAAATATTCGTATAATTTCACTCGCTAGCGGCACCCCAACACAGCTATATTATGGTGCACCAAATCCAAACATCATGGAAGCAAAGCAGCTAAGCCTTTCGGAACATGATGATGCCAAATATATTGCAATAGATGGAATAGACAGCAACAACAACTTTACCTCCGACATGTTTTATTATAACAACGCAGAGCTTTACAGCCTTTTAGAAGATCAAAGTCTTTTAACCCATAATACTCAGCTGTTGTTATCTGCAGATATTGATGGTGATGGAGTTGTTGAACAACCAACGATTCTCCCACAGCCAGACGGCCTTGATTCCAGTGGATACTTTATGGTAGGCTATTATGATATAGCAACTAATCAGCAAAGCCCAAAATACATAGGTTTAGTAAATACAAGGCTAGCATTTTTAATATTAATTCCGCCTCATTGGTATGAGAACTTATATTTTATTCAACGAGATGGTGGTTTTACTGCTTTTAATGCAGATCAAACAACTAACTTATTTTCGGTGGATATTGCCGAGAGTAGTGAGGATGTATCTTCTTTCGAGGGCAATACACAACAGGTTATGTTGCTGGGTAGCTTTAGGGTATACCTTACCACGTTTGAAGAGCTAACAGATTATGAGCTCTCCTTTTTGAGAGATGGAATACAACAGATGTATTGATAATAAAGATTTATAACCAAAGGAGCACTATGAAAAGGATACTTGTAGTAGAGGATGAAACTTCCATCCGAGAGATGCTTGCGTTAAACCTTTCGGTTGCCGGTTATGAGGTGGTTGAAGCTGCAACAGCAGAGCTGGCTCTTCAACATCTTGAACAGAACTCACAGAAGTTTGACGTTGCAATTCTAGACGTTATGTTGCCTCGCATGAACGGTTTTTCTCTTTGTGAAATAATACGTAAGGACAACCGAAACATTGGAATAATTATTTTATCGGCTAAAACACAGGAATCTGACAAGATTGCAGGCCTTTCCATCGGGGCCGACGACTATATAACAAAACCCTTCTCGGTGGCTTTATTGTTAGCAAGAGTAGAGGCATTATGTCGCCGGGTTGAATGTGTAGATGAAGCCGTTCCGGAAGAGGATGGTAAGCTGATAGCCGGTGATTTTGAGTTATGCCCCTCAAGCCATCTTCTCTACAAAAATGATCAGCCGATTGATCTCACCCAGGTTGAGTATGGCATTATGATGCTATTTTTTAAGAACCCTAATGTTGCAATGGTTAGAGAGCAGATATTAAAAGGGGTTTGGGGCGATAACTATTACGGTGATGTAAAAATTGTTGATGTAAACATTCGCCGTTTAAGAATGAAGATAGAGGAAAACCCATCCGAGCCAAAACATATATTAACCGTTTGGGGATTTGGATATCGTTGGAACTCTGATTGATAACAACTTAAGGAATTGAAAACAAAAATGAAAAAGGTAGTAGCGTTAATACTGGCAGTTTTAATGGTGGTTAGCCTGGTGGCAGGTACCATGATGACTATATTATCGGTAATGTGAAATGTATAAACTCGGTGTAATTGGAATTGGCCACATGGGCGGCGCAATAATTAAGGGCGCTATAAATTGTGGTGTGCTTAAAAAACAGGACTTATTACTTTTTGACAAAAATGAGTCTCTCACGAACGAGTTTTTAAAAGACGGCTACACCATTGCCGACGATTATGAACAGCTACGAACAACAGCCGAGTTTTTGCTGTTGGCTGTTCCACCCCAGGTATTTGGTGAATTGCTGGGCGAACTTTCCGGCTACAGCCCAAGTCATCACCAGGTTATTGTTTCAATAGCTGCCGGAATTGATTCAAGTTACATAAAAAAACATCTTGGCAACGACACCGGTGTTGTTTGCGTTATGCCAAATACTCCGCTTTTAATTGGTATGGGCGCTACCGCAATTGCAAAGAGTGAAAGCGTTAGCGAGGAAAGTGTTTCTGTTATTGAGGAAATTTTTTCAACTATGGGAACGGTTGCAAGGGTTACCGAGGAACAGCTTTTTTCAATTGTTCCTGCAAACGGCTCTACCCCGGCATATGTTTACTATTTTATAGACAGCATAGCAAAAGCAGTTGCGGCAAGAGGTGTGGATTATAATACGGCTTTACAACTAACTGCTCAGAGTTTTAAGGGCAGTGCCGAACTTTTAATGAATAGCGACAGGACGGCACAACAGCTGATAGATGGTATTTGCACCCCCGGCGGCCTTACTGCACAAACTATTGAACATTTTAATCGCATGAACCTTGAGGATATAATTAAGGATGGGTGTAATGCATGTATCGATCGTGGACTTGAAATAAGAGAAGAAAAAAGATGAATATAAAGCTGGTGATCTCCTATCTCGGAACGAGATATCACGGATTTCAAGTTCAACATAATGCCGTAGCCGTGTGTTCGGTTGTTCAGGATGCCATTGAAAAAATATACGGCGAAAGGTTACCTCTCGTTGGCTGTTCCAGAACCGATGCCGGCGTTCACGCAAAGGGTTATGTTGCAAATTTTCATGCTACAAAGTATATCAAACCCTGGCAGATAGCGGTTGCTCTTAACCGCTTCTTGCCAGGCGATGTTCGTATTATGTCCTCTGAAGAGGTTGCGGAAGATTTCCACGCAAGATACCACGCCGTAGCAAAACGTTATGTTTACAGAATATGCAATAATAGGGTAGCGGATCCTTTTAGTTCACGATATGTGGCGCACTACCCGGAACCTCTAAACTCTGAAGCAATGATTATTGCTGCTCCGGACTATATAGGAAAACAGGATTTTAGAAGTTTTTGCGGTAAAAGCCCGGAGGGCATTCCTGCTGATACCGTGCGTACTGTTTACGATAGCAAGGTATGGACCGAAGATGAAGTGATAAACTTTTCTGTTGTTGCTGATGGATTCCTCTATAAGATGGTTAGAATAATGGTGGGAACACTGATAGAGATAGGTGCCGGCAGAATGTCGGTAGATTGTTTGCCGATACTAATAGATAAAAAGGACCGAACACATCGTGGAGCCACTGCTAAATCTAAGGGGCTTACTCTTGACACGGTGTATTATGACAGCGTGCCCTTAGAATTTAATAAAATACTTGACATATAGATACTAATAATATATAATATTCAATCGAAGGTGAATATCTGTAACATCAGATATTTTAAAAGGGAATTCGGTGGAAATCCGAAACAATACCTGTTGCCGTAATAAGGTCTATAACAGCTTATATTTGCCACTGAGACAATTGGGAAGGCTAAGTCTGTTGACATTAAGTCGGAAAACCTGCCTTTTATTCAACAACAATTCTCACAGGATGATGAGGTTGTGGTAAAGATTTATATTTGTGCGCAAAAATATATTTCAAAACCCAGCCTTAACGGTTGGGTTTTGTTGTATTTAGCAAAATCGAGGAGTAAAAATGAAAAGAATTTTATCACTATTATTAGTATTATCGTTAACTATATTCGCTGTTGGTTGTTCCGAATCAACCGATGTAGCACCGGAGTCAGAAACCACTTCTGTTTCCGAGGCTGTAGAAAGCACTCCGTCAGAGGATGAAACCGAAGAGCCTGCTGCATCTATCGAGGTTACCGACAGAGCCGGAAACACAATAGAGCTTAAGGCTGAGTACACCAAAATTGTATCATACGCACCATCTCTTACCGAAAAGCTTATCGACCTTGGATACGCTGACAGAATTGTTGCCATCACTAACTATGACATGGCCCAGGGCCTTGCCGAGGATGTCGTAAGATTTGATATGATGAATCCTGATATGGAGTCTATCGTTGCACTTGAGCCTGATCTTGTTCTCGCAACAAACATTACCTCTGCCGGTGGTTCTGATCCATTCACCGTTCTCAGAGAGTCCGGCACAACCATTGCAACCTTCCCTACAGCCAACAGCATTGCTGAAATAAACGAAGATATCACCTTCCTAGGGGTTCTTCTTAACGTGGTAGACGAAGCACAGGCAATGAATGATAGCCTAAACGCAACAATTGAAGAATACCGTGCTAAAGCTGCCGAAATAACCGATAAAAAAACTGTATATTTTGAAATAGCGGCAGCACCGGATATGTACAGCACAGGAAACGGTACCTACCTAAACGAAATGATTGAGATTGTTGGCGGGGTTAACGTGCTAGCCGACCAGGAATCATGGATTGCCGTTTCTGAAGAACAGCTACTTTCTGCTAACCCCGATGTTATCTTCACCAATGTAACCTACGTTGATGAACCGGTGGCTGAGATCATTGCCCGAAATGGCTGGGATGTTATTTCTGCAGTTGCAAATGCTGAAGTTTATGCTGTAGACAATAATGCTACATCACTCCCTAACCATAATATCGTTAAAGGGCTTGAAGAGATGGCTACACAGATGTATCCCGAAATTTACGGCGAGTAATATCAATACTATAAAGTTGGATAACAAATATGTCACTACGCATTAAAGCTGTATTTTCTATATTTTTGTCGCTGCTGGTAATCATCCTAGGAATAGGAATAGGGTCTACCCTTATTCCTCCATGGGATGTTGCCGGCATTATAGTACATAAACTTTTTAATGTTGAACCCTTTGAGGGAATTACCGATACCGAGATAAGTATTGTTTGGAATTTGAGAACAGTTAGAACCTTAATGGCCTTTGTTGTTGGTGCGGCATTAGCAGTATCGGGTAGCACCATGCAATCGGTATTACAAAATCCGCTGGCATCCTCCTATACCCTCGGTGTCTCGTCAGGCGCATCGCTCGGAGCCGGTATAACCATGCTTTTGGGACTTAGCTTTTTTGGGATATTAACCATACCATTTGTAGGCATGGCCTGCGGTATTGCAACTGTAGTTATTGCAGTGTTGTTTGCAGCTAAGCTGGATCGCAATATGCAAAACTACACCATCGTTCTTGTTGGTATGGTTATCTCACTTTTTTTAAACGCAATGATAACGGTTCTTAACGCAACCTATCGAGATAATATGCAGCGGCTTATCTATTGGCAAATGGGCAGTTTTTCAGGCAATCAGCCGATAGAATTATTTATCATAACTATACTTTCTGTTATAGGAATTTTTGTTCTCATAACCCGCTCACGAGAGCTGGACATGATGTCGTTTGGTGAAACACAGGCTTTTTCTATGGGGCTTGATGTTAAGAAAAACAAATGGCTACTTTTACTTATTGCAGCGGCACTAACCGGTAGTGCTATGTCCTTTGTGGGGGTTATTGGTTTTATTGACTTGATTGCTCCCCATGTTGTTCGCAAGATGTTTGGCGCACGACACATCTGGGTGCTTCCCATGTCTGCGCTTTTCGGTGGGATTTTTATGGTTACTGCCGACATCATAGCAAGAGTTATCCTTAATCCCATAGATCTTCCGGTGGGAGCTGTTACCGCTCTGATAGGAGCACCGTTCTTTATGTATATCTTTTTCAAAAAACAAAGGAAGCGCTGATATGCTCAAGGTATCAAACATTAGCTGTGGCTACGAAGAGAAACTTGTTATAAGCAACATGAGCTTTTCTCTTAAAGAGGGTGAAAGTCTTTGCATTATCGGTTCTAACGGCTGTGGTAAAACCACCCTTCTTAAGGCCATAAGCGGATTACTACCCTATAATGGTAGCATAAAACTTAACGATAATGAGATTAAAGAAACTAAACCTTCACAGATAGGTAAAACTGTTGCCATGCTCTCTCAACAGTCTATGGTGTATTTTTCCTACTCGGTGTTTGACACTGTAATGCTTGGTCGCTATGTTAAGCTACCTAAAGGAGTGTTTACCCGGCCCGATAAATCGCACACAGAGTATGTTATGTATTGCTTAGAAAAGGTAGGTATAGCTGATCTTCACGATCGTGACATCCAAACTCTTTCTGGTGGACAGCTACAAAAGGTGCTTCTTGCAAGAGCACTAGCACAGGAGCCACAGATAATACTTCTTGATGAACCATCTAACCACCTTGATATAAAAAGTCAGATGGAACTTTTCTCTTTTTTAAAACAGTGGACTCAGGATGAAAAACATTCTGTTATCGGAGTATTACATGATGTTAATCTTGCACTTAACTTTTTTGAACGTGGTCTGTTTATGAAAAACGGCGATATTATTTTTAATGCAAAACATTCAGAGGCCACACGAGAGGATCTTTTTACCACCTACAGCTTTGATGTTGTAGACTACCTAACCGAACTAAACAAACCTTTGGAGAGACTAAATGTATCGCAGTGAATATGAAGCATACCCTTTTTTGGCCGAAGATAAAAACAAGTCTGTTGCCTGTGATTTTGAAATCATGAGTGATGAGGTTGTTAGCAAGATAGGCTATCTCGCTAGTATGATAAAGGAAAGTTCCCTAAACGATGAATTAAAATTTGTTGCCGAAACACTATACCACCTAAACCCTACTTTAAGAACCTTTTTAAGTGTTACCGAAGAAGAGTTTTGCAGAATTAAAGATTCCGCCGCAAGGCTAAAGGAGCAAACCAAGGGGCGCTGTGAGATGTTTGTCCTTCCCTATGGTTCAACCCCTGCTACATTTTCGCATATTATACGAAACAATTTTAAGGCACTTTCCCGCCTGGTTTATGAGCATGAGCGACTAGGGCACACCGTCCCTCCCCTACTCCACGATCTTTTGGGAATAATGTCTAACTACTTTTTTTACCTCTCGTTATTCCTTAACATGGAGGAGGGTATTGATGAAATACCCTATACTTCGCGAAACTATAAGCTAAACTAGCGGTTCTTTTTTTAGCCATTATGCATATACATTTGTTATAACGCAGATTATATGCAAGAGGTTAAATGTGCTAAAAATCAAAAAAAAATTGCGCCGAAATCGTATTCTCCGTAAGGCATTGCTCCCCACCTCACTAATTGCCGTTATGGCGGCAATTGCAAATCTTTTAACAATGCTTTTTTCTGTTCCAACAGCTAATACCTATATAACTGATCCTACCGTCATTACCCCTACGGTGAATATTACGCCGAAGGGGTTTTGGCAGTCTATACCATCTATTTATGAAGAACCTAAGGATATTTTCCCGATAGATGCCGTGGTAGAGATTCCGGAAGGTATGGGACTTATTTCTCAGCAAACCTTAAAACCTACATATGATAACCGAAGCATAGGGCTTACAAGTTCAGGATATATTCTTAACCTAACACAGCTGCCTAATCTCGATGTCTTAACAACGGCAGAACAGCCGTTTTCCTTTATTGTTGAACCATACTCTTCCGAACCACAGGTGCTAATTTATCATACCCATGCTACCGAGAGTTATGAGCCTAATGATGTTGGATATTACGATCCTGCAATACCCAGCCGCAACGATGACCCCGCTGAAAATATGATTGCCATCGGCGAGGTTATAGTAGATGTGCTAAACGATGCCGGGATTAATACCCTGCATGATAAAAGCATGCACGACCAATACTCCTATAACGGAAGCTATGATTCTTCTTTAAAAACCGTTAGTGAATATCTTCTGGAATATCCATCAATTAAGGTGGTTTTAGATGTTCATCGTGATGCTTTAGAGCAATCGGACGGCACAAGAATAAAACCGGTTGTTATGATAGATGGAAAAAAAGCCGCACAGGTTATGTTAATCAGCGGCGCCGACGATGGCGAGATGGGAATGCCAAACTACCTTGAAAACCTAAAGTTTGCCTCGGCTTTTCAATCGGCAATGGAGGGTAGTTACGAAGGCCTTACTCGTCCGATACTCTTCGACTATCGAAACTATAATCAACAACTATCCACCGGTGCACTGCTACTGGAGGTTGGCGGCCATGCCAACACCTTAGAGGAGGCTAAAAATGCAGCCGAGTTTGCTGCAACAGCACTGGCCGAGTTGTTGATTAGTGGAACTTGACCTCTGTAAATGCTTATGGTATAATAATCCGGTGATAAAATATATAAGGGGTGCTTATGCCAAAGGTGTCCATCGTTGTTCCGGTTTATAATGCAGCAAGATTTCTTAACGAGTGTTTGCTAAGCCTTACAAATCAAAGTTTCACCGATATTGAAATAATGTTGGTTAATGATGGAAGCACCGATGATAGCCCCCAGATATGCGATGCCTGGGCAAAAAAAGATGTTAGAATTAAGGTTTTACATCAACAAAACGAAGGTGTTTCTTCAGCACGCAATACGGCTATCCTTAACTCTACCGGTGAATATATTGCTATGATAGATGCAGATGATACCATAGAGGAAGATACGATTTCCTCTGTGATAGCTCATTTTAGCGACAAGGTTGACATTGTGTGCTTTGGTTATAAAATAATATCGGGTGAAAATATAACAGAAGTAGTAACTAAACCTTTTTCCTGTTTTGCTTCGGAGATTGATGGGCAAAATTTTAGAGATTTTTATCTTTCGTGGAGCGCCTTCATAGTTTGTAATAAGGTGTTTCGCCGATCATTTTTGCTTGATAATGAGCTTAGCTTTAGGGTTGGGGTTAAGCTTGGCGAGGATAGCGACTATATGATTAGTTGTTTACTTAATAACCCTTATATTGTTAGTATCGATAAAATATTTTATAATTATCTTAAGGTAGTGGGCGATAATGCAACGGCACAATTTTATGAAGACCATGAGCAACAGCAACTTAACACCTTTAAAGTTCGCAATGAGTTTTTTGAAAAAATGCAATATAGCTTTCGTTATGATGTTGATGGTGATGTTATAACTAAGGATGTTGCAGTTATTAAGTTTTATAGCCTTAATAACGTTAATATTACATTTGGGTTTTCCCGTCATTATCGTGAAATTTGTGTTCTTTTAAAGGATAATACCAAACTAAAGGGTTTATTAGAGGCAACCTCGAAACCTTCTCCGGCAATGGGATTCTGGTCATCAAAGTTAACCCATACCCTTTTAAAGTTAAGAGCAGGTTTTTTGCTTACCGTATTTATAAGATTAAAATCAATCTTGATTAAGATAGCCAAGAAGCCGTAAGCTTTACCGTCTATTACCGAAATTAAGTAGCGAGGATGTATGTTTTTATTTGATGAACAAAAAAGAGAGCTTGAAACGCTTATACCACAGTTAAATGATCTTTCTAAAACGTTAGAGCTTGAAAAATTGACAGAAAGAATGAAGGAGCTGGAGGAGCAGACTATGCAACCCGGCTTTTATGATGATCGCAAAAAAAGCGAGTCTGTTTTTGCCGAGATGCGTGCAGCAAAGGAAAAGATAACTGCCTTTGATTCCTTGAAAAGCAGCTATGACGACTGTGAAACCTTGCTTATGATGGCTTCAGAAGAGGCTGATGAAGAGGCTTCTCAGGAGGTTTTTTCAGAATTTGCCGATAATTTATCTATTTTGCAGCAGGAGTACTCTAAACTTCGGCTGTTAACCCTTTTAAAAGGGCCATACGATTCTAACAGCGCTATATTAACCTACCATGCCGGTGCCGGTGGTACCGAAGCACAGGATTGGGTTGAGATGCTATATCGCATGCACAGTCGCTATGCTCAAAAGCGTGGATATAAATTAAAGGTTTTAGACTACCTTGCAGGTGATGATGCCGGGATTAAGAGCGTAAGCTTCATGTGCGAAGGTGACAACGCTTTTGGTTTCTTAAAGAGTGAGAATGGTGTTCACCGCCTGGTTAGGGTATCTCCTTTCGATAGTAGTGGCCGCCGACATACCTCCTTTGCCTCGGTTGAGGTAATGCCTATGTTAGAAAACAGCGACGAGATTGAAATACGCACCGAAGATTTAAGGATTGACACATTTAGAAGTGGCGGTGCCGGTGGGCAGCATGTTAACACTACCGATAGCGCTGTGAGAATCACTCATCTACCAACCGGTATAGTTGTTGCCTGCCAAAACGAGCGGAGCCAGTTTCAAAACCGAGATGTTGCAATGCAGATGTTAAAAAGCCGCCTGGTTCAGATTAAGGAGCAGGAGCATCTTGATAAGATTGAGGATATAAAGGGAGATCAAAAGGATATAGCATGGGGGCATCAGATACGAAGCTATGTATTTATGCCTTACACCCTTGTTAAGGATCATCGCACCAATCATGAAATGGGAAATGTTGGCGCAGTTTTAGATGGCGATATCGATGGATTTATAGATGCATATCTTATACATCGGTCTAAAGAAGAGTAAATTAAATTATCACCATACTCCTGTGAGATAGATTTGGCTGTTTACGGCTTGTTTTTTGTGAAGATTTGTGGTATAATTGGTGCAAGAGTTATGTTTGGAGATTTTATTATGCAACAAGTAGATCAACAGTATCAACCACAACCAGGTGCACCGGTAGCCACCTTAAGAACCAACCGCAGTATGCTTAAGACTGTTTTGTTATCCATGATAACCTTTGGCATCTACGGAATAATAGTATTCTGTGGCGTGGCAAACGATCTTAACACCATTGCCGGAAGATACGATGGAAAGCGCACAATGCATTTTGCCCTTTTGCTTTTTATTATCGGACCCATCACCATGGGAATAGGCTACATAGTTTGGTATCACAAAATATGTAACAGAATCGGTAACGAGCTTAACAGAAGAAATGCCGGCATGACCTTTAGTGCAACCGATTACTGGCTGTGGTCTGTGCTTGGTAGCTGTATAGTTGTAGGACCGTTTATCTTTTTACACAAGATGTTTACTGCAATGAACAAGCTAAGCGAGAGCTATAACTACTACGGATAATTAATTTAATCAATAGCGATGAAAACAAAGCCTTCTGCTACCGGGTTCGGTACAGAAGGCTTTGTTTATTAATAAAGTCAGCGGATCTATTTAACCAAAATATCTTGCAAGAAGGCCTTCAAAGGCTTTACCATGACGAGCTTCGTCACGTGCCATCTCATGTACTGTATCGTGAATAGCATCAAGGTTTGCTGCCTTAGCACGCTTAGCAAGGTCAAACTTACCTGCTGTTGCGCCATTTTCTGCTGCAACACGTAGCTCAAGGTTCTTCTTGGTAGAATCGGTTAAAACTTCACCTAGCAGTTCAGCAAATTTAGATGCATGCTCTGCTTCTTCAAGGGCTGCTTTTTCCCAGTAAAGTCCTATTTCCGGATATCCCTCGCGATGTGCTACACGGCTCATTGCAAGATACATTCCAACCTCGGTGCACTCGCCCTCAAAGTTTGCACGTAAATCTGCCATGATATCCTCGCTTGCTCCCTGTGCAACGCCAACAAAATGCTCTGCCGCCCAGCTAAGTTCACCGGCATTCTGCTCGTTAAACTTATCAGAACTAACCTTACATTGTGGACATGCTTCCGGTGCTGAGTCGCCTTCATGAACGTAACCACATACAGAACATACAAATTTTTTCATCTTTTCTTCCTCCAATAATAATTGTGTTTGTTAATATTTACTCTACATCATCAATTCGAATTTTATACAAATCCTTCTTGAGTGTATCGTTAACCTTTTGAAAAATGTTCCTTATCGAACAACATGTTTTATCGTCTACCCTTGTACAGCCAAAACCATCACCGAGGCAGTGGTTTATCCTAATAGGTCCATCGATAATCTCAATGATACTGCCAAAACTAATCTCATTTGATGAAACACAGAGCTCGTACCCACCATTCACCCCTTTATGTGATTTCACCATATCTGCCATACTTAACTTTCTTAGTATCTTTAAGGTAAACCTCAACGTTACTCCACTCTTTTCAGATAGCTCCTTAGCTGATATTATCTTACCTGATTTGCTAAGATGATACATAATTCTAATGGCATAGTCCGCTTCATGAGTTATTCTCATCTGTAAGTTCCTGCTTCGTTAATGTCTACTATTTGAGTATACTATTAAATCTTAAGTTTGTCAAGACCTAATTTATACTTTTTTAGTATATTTTAAAAATATTTGTAAATTCAAGCAATTTTCGCCTTATTAAAACTCATTTTATTACTACTTTTATGTTCCTGTAAAAGAGTATTGACTTTTAATGCTCTATATTCTATAATGTGTTTGTGTTTAGTTTTGTGTTTTTGTGTGTAGTTGGTGGTTGTTATTTGTTCCTTTTCGATAGTTTTGTTAAGAGAGGTAATCATTTGTTTCCTAATGAAAGATATGACATTATTCTGAATAAGATTAAAGCTAATAACTCGGTAACCGTTTCCGAGCTTATCGAGGTATTAAACGTCTCTTTTGAAACCGTTCGCAGAGATCTGTTTTACCTTGAAAAAGAGGGTAAGCTTAAACGGGTTCATGGAGGCGCTATACCTAACGCCTCCCCTAACGATTTTCCGCTTTTCAACAACCGATTAACTTTAAACAGAAAACATAAGGATATATTGTCAAGAAAGGCTATGAAGTTTATATCTGAAAGAGATACCATCGCGGTAGATTCTGGAAGCACCTCTTCTAGCTTTGCAACCGCCCTGGTTGAAAATTTCAAAGAATTAACCGTTATAACCTATTCAAAGGAGGTTATGGATATCTTATCAGCTAATGAGGGCTTTAATATAATTTCAACCGGTGGGAGGTATCTATCATCTGAGAGAGCCTTTTATGGCGCTGTTACAACATTAACGCTAGACAATCTTCAGTTTGAAAAATCTTTCATCTTTCCCTCTGCAATCTCTTATGAATATGGAATTCAAGATTTCACCTATGAGATAATCGACCTTCAAAAACTGCTAATGAAAAAAGCTCACCAAACATATGTATTGGCTGATAATACTAAGTTTGAAAAAACCGCAAGTATTACGCTAGATAAAGAGGTTGCTCGATACACCCTTATATCCGATGACGAGCTATCAAAATCTGTAAAGGATATATACACTAAAAATGGTATCAAAATAGTATAATAGTTTTTAAGGAGTATAAAATGAATAATAAGGTTGTTTTAATTCTTGTAGATGGAATGAAGGGTGATAGTGTTTTATCCTGTAATAACGAATTTGCTAAGAGCTGTGTAAGCAGCTATGCAGCAAACCTGAGTGCACAATCAGTTACGCCTAGCGTTACACTACCTTGTCATATGTCACTATTTCATAGCGTTCCTCCGGAACGGCATGGTATTTTAAGCAACGTTTATGTTCCCATGGTGCGACCGGTTAGATCGCTTTTTGACTGCCTTAGTAACCATGACAAAACAAGCGCAATGTTCTATAACTGGGATGAACTTAGAGATATTGTACGTCCGGGTAGATTGTTACACAGTCTATTTACCGAAAAAGGACTCGACTGCAAGGGGGATGAAATTTTAACCGATTCTGCTATAGATTATATTACGAAAAAGGAGCCTGATTTTGTTTTTCTCTATCTAGGAAGCACAGATCATATTGGCCACCATTTCGGCTGGGAAAGCGGCGAGTATCTTGATGCGGTTAGCCACTCTTTTGATTGTGTGGAGAAGGTATTAAAAAGTGTTCCCAGCAACTACACCATCATGGTAACCGCTGACCATGGCGGGCATTCAAGAGGTCATGGCACAGATTCGGCTGAAGATATGACTATTCCAATAATGCTTATGTCTGATCGATTTAACTCAGAAGTTCAGCTACCGTCCGATGCTAGTATTATCGACATTGCCCCAACTATTGCCGGCATCATTGGAATTCCCTGTGATAAGGACTGGGAGGGAAAGGCTCTTGTTTAGCAGAGATGGAAAATATGTATTACTCTTTTGTTTAGTCTATTTTACCAGCTATATTACCAGAATTAATTACTCTGCAACTTTAATTGATATTTCAGATAACTTAAATATATCCGATTCCCTAGCTAGTCTCCCTGTCTCTTTTAGCCTGGTTAGCTATGGAGTAGGACAGCTGATAGCCGGCTACCTTGGCGATAGATATAACTGCAAAAAAATAATCACTATAGGTTTATTATTAACTGCAACTATGAACTTTTTGGTGCCTTTGAGCGATAGCATTTATCCAATAATATTTTTTTGGACAGTAAATGGCTTTGCTCAAGCTCTTTTGTGGCCTGTTCTTGTTAGAATAATGCTTTCAATTTTCAGCATTGATAGTTATAAAACCGGTTGCACTATGGTGGTAATGTCGTCGTCGGTTGCAACAATTGTCATTTATTTTCTAGTTCCATTTTTCATTACCAACTTTAGCTATCACCTAGTATTTATATTGTCCGGCTTGTTTGCGGTTATAGTTGTTGCTGTTTGGCATTTTGCTACCATGACATTGGATATTAGCAGCAATACCAATCTTACACCGCAAAACAAGAATGGTTCAATATTTAAGTTAATATTATCATATAAATTATTGCCAATTCTATTTATAATAGTTTTACTTGGCATGCTTCGCGAAGGGGTTACCCTTTGGATGCCTGCTTTTATAAGCGACAACTATAATAAGTCGGACTCCTTCTCAATTCTAACAACATCGTTAATACCGATTTTTAGTATTGTTGCAATGATAGTTACACGGCTGTTAAGCAGGAAAATCAGTAATGAGATTTTGTTGTCGACATATTTTTGGGGAGTGGCAACCATAACTAGCGCCTCTCTTTATTTTGGTGTAGATAATATTACCGTTGGCTTAATTACCCTTACTACCTTATCATCCTGTATGCACGGAATTAATCTACTCTTAATAGGCAACCTTCCCGCCAGATTTATGAAGTATGGGAAAGTTTCAACGATATCCGGCATACTTAACGCCTGCGTTTATGTTGGCAGCACCATCTCAACCTATGCCGTTGCTAAGATAGCCGAAATTATAGGTTGGAGAGGCAATATAGCATGTTGGGTTATTATAACCTTGATAGGTACTATTCTGTGTATCTTAAACATAAAACGTATCAATAAGAGCGAGTCTTAAACCTTCCGGCGAATTAACTTTCTAACCTCTTTGTTTTTTCACCAATTATGTAAAACTAACCATATTCATATATAAATTTGTCGGTTATACTATAGACAACAGTTTGGTTATGGTGTAAAATAGATATTGAAACATTAGTATTTTCGCGGAGTTGATATATTATCTATGGCATATTATAATCTGGCAGCAGAATATGCATCTTTAATAATAATTTCTTTAGCTACGGTAAGTTTCCTTCTTGACCAGAGCAAAGGAACAACTAGGTATGGAGCATTAAAATGGCTTCAGCTTGGTACTCTTGTCTCGATTGTTGTTACCATTGGTTCACTTGTAACTGCTGATTTCTATATGAATTACCCATTATGGGTTGTCGACATATTAAAGTATCTATATTTTTTAACAGCGCCAATCGCTGCACCATTGGCCTTGTTTTATGGAATAACATTAACCTATCATAAAACATATAGAATTAATTTTTTTAAGAAATATATATGGGCCTGGCTTCCATATGTTATTTATTGTATAATTATACTTACAAATGGATTGCATCGTTTAATATTCACGATATCTCCAAGTGAGGGTTATATTAGAGGTGGTTTATTTAGAATAACTTATGTTATTGCTCTGGTTTATTTTTTACTGATTATCTATTTAACTGTTATAAACTTTAAAACACCGCATAGAAAAAGTTTACTTATTATATGTTTAAATCTTTTTATATCCAGCCTCATTTTCTGTGCACAGCTGTTAATACCGCAGCTCCAACTTTCGGGGTTAGCAAGCGTTACCGGTGTTCTTATAATTCAGTTCTATGTTCAAAATGTATCCCACAACTCTGATGCTCTCACCGAGCTTTATAACCGTGCTGCACTAACAAATCTAATGACAAGACTTTGTAAATCGCGAACATCTTTCACACTCTTCGTTTTTAGTATACGCAACTTTAAGGGCATTAACGAACGAAACGGCCTAATGTTTGGTGATGCTCTCTTAGAGGAAATTTCTTTAAGATTGCGGGTGTTATTGCCACATCGTGATGTTTTTAGATATTCCGGTGATGAATTTGCGGTATTAATGCACGAACAGGATTATCAATATATTAATAAAATTGATGAGATTTTTGAAAATCTTAATAAAAGCTATACTGTTGATGGAATAATCATCAGTGTTGATTTTATATATGCACGTGTAGACTATCCTCGTTTTGGAACAAAACCTCAGGATATTATATCCTCTGTTGATTATTCACTCTCGCTTATTAAGAAGGGTGTCGGCAATATTAGCTTTGTTTACGATGTAGGCATATGCGAACAAATGAAACGTAGAAACTATGTTATAGAGCGCATAAAGAAGGCACTCGACACCGATGGCTTTGAGGCATATTATCAGCCAATATATTGTGTAAAAAAATCTGAATTCACCCTTGCTGAAGCACTTATTCGTTTTAAGCCGGAACAGGGGGAGTTTATCAGCCCCGGAGAGTTTATTCCAATAGCCGAGGATACCGGCTTAATTATAAGAATAACCAAAACTATGTTAAATCTAGTATGTTGCGATTATCAAAAGCTTATTAACATTTTGGGAAACAATACAAAGCTTGCGGGAATATCTATTAATTTCCCTTATGTTATGTTTATGAAAAATGGTTCAGCAAAAGAAGTATACGAAATTGTTAACAGCTATAATCTCTCACCGGATATGATAAAGATTGAACTCACGGAGAGAACACTAGCAACCGATATTGAAAACACTTTAAAGATAATGAACGAGTTTATTAAGCTGGGTTTTGTTTTTGAGTTAGATGATTTTGGAGTTGAATATTCCAACTTCAGTATGTTTTTCAGCATACCTATTAGAATGATAAAATTTGATCGTAGCCTAGTTGTTAGTTCAGCCGAAGATGAAGATCGCCGAGATTTCTTCAACAAATTCCTAACCGCAGTAAAGGCTCTGGATAATGATATAGAGGTTATCATGGAAGGAGTTGAGGACGATGAGGTTAAGCAGTTTTTAATTAATTGCGGTAGCGATTATATCCAGGGATATGTTTACTCAAAACCGTTGCCAATTAATGAATTTATCAGATTCTTATCTTAACTAATAATATGATTAACCAAAGTGCTGATTCTATCTCAGGTTAATTTTGCTTCCTGTTTTGTTTTTACAGTGAAGCTTTTTTTGCTGTTTTTATTTACATATTATGCATTTAATGATATAATTTAGTTTAATGGTTAAAAGTTGAAAGGGAATTTTAATGAATAAAGCACCTATAAACAGAAATTTTACACTGATAGCTGCAATTGCAATTCAGCTGTGTCTTGGAGTTGCATACATATGGAGTGTTTTTCAGTCGGGAATAGCAACATCACTTTTCGACGGAAATAATGCTTCTGCAAGCTTGAGTTATTCCTTGTTGCTAGCTGTTCTTACGGTTGGAAGCGTTACTGGTGGAATTTTAGCAAGAAAAATACCACTAAAATATGTTGTTATGTCCGGAGGCTTTATTCTTTCGGCAGGATTTTTTATTGCCTCATTTACCACTCCAGAATTCCCACAGCTCTTATGGATTTCCTATGGAGTAATGGGAGGTATCGGTATGGGCTTCGCTTATTCGCCTACTATAGCCTGTGTTCAAAAGCTGTTTCCTGAAAAAAAAGGATTAGTTACAGGTCTTGTAGTTGCTGCTCTAGGAGTTGGTGGTCTTGTATTCACACCAATTGTTGAATCCATTATCTCTGCTTTTGGCGGAGAAGGCCAGGGTGAATTAATGGCGTTTAGAATCATATCGGGTGTTTTCCTGGTTATCTGTACAGCTGGTTCCTTCTTTATGTATATGCCTCCTGAGCCTTTAGAACAATCAACTGATAATAAGGATGAGGATGGTTTTTTCCATGTTCTTAAGCAGCCTGTTTTTTATCTTATTATGTTTTCTATGATGCTTGCATGTATGGGTGGGCTCATGATGATTGGATTTGCAAAGCCCATAGCAGTAGGACGAGGAATGGCAGAAACTGCAACTATTGGTGTTTTAATGATTTCTGTTTTCAATGCTATTGGCCGACTGGTTTGGGGTGTTGTTTCGGATAAACTCGGCAGAATAAATACGATTATGATTCTGATGGTAGGTACTATTGCCATGGCATTATTAGTAACATTTGCCGAAGGATATTTCATATATGTCTTGATAGGATGTATTGGATTTTTCTATGGTGGTTTTCTTTCTACATACCCCTCTCTCACCGGAGAGTTTTTGGGAACAAAAAATGTTGCAACAAAGTATGGAATGGTATTATTAGGTTTTGGCGCTGCAGCGGTTATTTCTTCTTATATAGCAGGCTACTTCTTAGATCTTGCAGGCGGTGATATGGATAAAATGTTCCCCGCTTTCGCCATTGCAGCCAGCTGTTCTTTTATAGGACTGGTACTGATCTTCCTTCTCAAAAAGATGAAAAAAGTTACCTAAATCTGCGATAGATAACCATATAAAAAAAGCTCTTGTCCCACTTAGGGTCAAGAGCTTTTTTAGTTACTATTGTTTATGATAAGCGATGATAACATCCTTCTTGTATTAATGTATTTACATACATTAATCTATCATCCGTTAGCATTTAGATAGGTTGGTCGAATTGCATATTCTTCATCAAACACTGATGTTCCGTTAGATTCATTAATGGTTAGATTAAGTGTAACAATATAGTCCTTATCAGCTGCATTGCCCGATTCTGCCCAGCTTAGCTCCATGGTATAACCCATGTAAAAACCTTCGGCTAACACCTCATTGGCTCCGGGTGTCTCTGCCCCGTCGTATTCTCGCATTAAAATATTCGTTGTTGGGTCTACACTATAGTTTGCAGTGTAGCTATCGGTTGTTACGGTTAAAACGGCCGGATCTGATGCATCAACTGCCTTAGCCTTACGCAGATCATCAAGCAGTTCCGACATGGATTCTAATGCAATAACTTCAAGCTGACCAAGATTAATAACCTCATCATTAATTCTGATTGTTTGAACAAACACAACCGGAACTATGGTTAATATTATAGCAAGCACAGCAAGACCTGTAATCATTTCAATAAGCGTAAACCCAAGCTTATTCCCTCGAGTTTTCATCCTACTATTGAAACATGTTTTGTTCATAGATATACTTATTCCTTATTAGTTGTTTGTTATGGCTGCGGGTAAAAATAAACCAGTTTTTCCTGTATCTTTACGAATCCAGCATCGGTTACCGTAACATCTGATAATGTTGCAGTATTATCTGTAAATGTAAACTTTATTTCCATCGGTGCTTCTGATATCGTGCTATCTCCGGTTACCAATAAATTAACTGTATCCTGTACTGCTTCTGCCTCCCGCTGTGTTTCCCTTATTCGGTTGGTAGAGGCCGTAATCATTGTAGTAACACCTATTATGAGTACTGTAAACAGCATAATCGAAATAATTGTCTCGATTAGCATCTCTCCTCTTTTATTCAGTAAAGCTTTAACTTTCAATTTTTTCATACCCCACTAAATCCCATGTTCCATAGGTTGCCACCGTTGGAGTTCCTAAGGTGCTATCAATCACTGCATTGGAGGTTAATCTATATCCGATCCTATATGTTGCTGTTGTTGCAGGATGGTCCTCTGTTGGCTCAACATTTATTTTTGCATCTACCCATAAACTACCGGCAATATTATTTGTAGAAACTGCTAAATCTGATGTATTAAGCATACAGCTAAAGCTGTATGTTTTTGAATCGTGTTCAAATGAAATCGTAACTTCATCATAGATTCCTAGAGCGGGATTGTTTCTATAGGCATAAACAGCCGTTAGTAATTCGTCCTGTAAATTTCCTGTGCCTGTCTCATTAAGCATGGTGTGTAGCGTCATCTGTAGTGATTCGGCGAAAAGATCAATTTGCACCTTTTCTTTTTGATTTTGTACCGACGATGTTGCACCAAGCGCCGATGTTAGTGTTGATGCCGCTATGATTACCAGAAATAGCATCAAGGCAAGTACCATGAGTAAGGAGGCACCTTTCTTTTCTTTTAATATTTTAGTTATCTTTTGCAAGGCAGTTACCTCCTTTCATCTTTAATAATATTCTATTCTTCAGCATTAAGATCTTTAGCATCCGAAACTTCATTCTCAGCCTCTAAATCAGGAGCATCATCATTGTTAGGTGTATCTCCCTCTTCCGGCTTTGTTGCCGGCTCAGCATCATCTTCATTCGGTTTGGTTTCATCGTCGTCTTGAGGCTCATCATTTACAACCTGCTCAGCTTCTTCATCAGGTTGCAGTGAGGGCTCAACACTGTCTTGTGTTGATATTGATGGTGCAATGGGCTCGTCTACTCTGAAGACCGACTTCCATGACGGTGAACTTTGTGCTATTGCCTTTGAATACTCGCTTTCGGCTACCGTTTTAACAAATACGCTTGTTTTTTCAAATGTTCCACCTGTTGCCCCTTCATGTTTAAGCTGGTAGCTTAATATTAATGTTGACCCCACCGGCAGTTCTAAATCCATAACATGAAGTACTGTTGTTCCTGTATCTGGGTTGGTTGTTAGTGTATAATCGCTACCTAGGTTAAGGGTAACAACATTGGGCCCTGCTCCTTCATCAATAGAGAGCTGAGGTGAACCTGATAAGCTAAATCCAGCAGGGATATGTTCATCTAAGCTTCCAAACTGAATATTTATAGGATTATCTGCCAATTTGATAGTTGTTGTTACCGGGAATGTGCTGTTGGCAGCAATCGGTGCTGCATTATTAATTACAGATGACGCCAACTCTATAGGCTCAATAAATATTTTTCCACTGGTTAAAGTTAGCTTGATTGTCTCTAACGGATCTGGTGGGTTTGTGGGGTCTGGAATTAACATATCCATTTCCATTTCAACCTGCATTGCTGCATAATAATATAATGTTGAAACAGTTACCGAGCCATCTATAAATTCATCACGCATTGTAACATCAAAGGTAAGCTCTACCGATCCATTGGCTGGAATTAATCCCGACATAGATGTGGTATCAATCTCTATAATGTTTGCATTGCCGGTTGTGTTAAGAGTGTATGCCACAGGTGTTCCATTAAAACTTATCGTAGCCGGAGATGCACCCTCAAACATTGTTATATCAATATATCTTGCGTACTCAGCTATGTTAATATTAAGCTTCATTAATCTTGCTAAGTCTATATCAACACCGGATGTGTCTGTTAATTTTAACGATACTGCTACTGTATCATTTGGCTCTACTATTGCCGTATTACCGCCATTAAACGTTATTGTAGCTGTAATTTCATCACCTATTACTTCGCCTGTACCCCCATCGTACGTGGTAATCTGAGTGGAGGGACGATTCGTTGCATAGGGAACATTTGCAGCGGCAGCGGCAGCGGCACCCTGTGGTAATGGATATGGGGTTATATCCTGCCATCCGGCTAACTGCCCATGGATGCTATTAAGATTTGTAACACTAATTGCTTCGCTTGGATATGCTCCAATAAATTGAGTATAAGTTCCGCCTAATACTGCAAGCCTATCCATCGGCAATGTGTTATACTCAAATTCGATCCAGTTTATGTTATTACTCGAGTAATAGTGACCTGATAGATAAATATTATTGGATAGTACTCCACCGGAAGTAGCGAATATATACCCATTACTCTCAACACCTACTATAGGATAAATTTTAGTAGGAGTATCTGTGGGTATTCCATTATCATCGCCTGATGGTGCCGGAGCAAGATATAGTGAGTCTATTATTTTTGAGTGGTTATATACATAGCTGGCACCAACAGAAACATTGTACTCGGTTCCGCCGGAGATGCCACCAATTGAATATCGCGGAGTAGTATCAACAAGAGGTTCCCCATCTCTTGCTACAGCGTCTCGTTCAAAGGTAATCGGAACTATAGGTGTGCCTGTTGAATCCTGCTCATCATATATGAAATAGCAATCTTCAATTACAGAATCATCTCCTGCTTCGCCTACCAATCCTCCAACAAAGTTGTCAACCGCTGTTACCGTTGTGTTTACAGCGCCGGATTCTGTTAGCGTACCATTATTGGTTCCTATTATTCCTCCGGCTCCATAGGTTCTTATATTGTAAACATCCGGAGACACGACCTCTGCACGGTAGATATCGGTGTTACTAACAGTTACCCTATTAACAACGCCGGTTACTGCGTTAATCGCAACAGCACCACCAACATCCTCTGGCCTGTTTATTCCTTCTGTTGGCGTGCCAACATCGTAGGTTGAGGAGTAAGCGTTTATTGTAGAGTTATTAACTGTAACGTTTGTAACCGTTCCTGCATTGTATCCCACAACAGCTGCCGGCCTAACCAATCCATTACTTCTTAAGTTGAAGTTATCAATATTAACGTTTTCTATTACTGCAGTTGATGCTGTTGTATGAAATAACGCTAGATAGGTGTATGCTGATAAGCTTCTAGTTAGGTTTTTTATCGTATGCCCATCTCCATTGTAATTCCCTGCAAATGCATGGGCTGTACCTGCAAGCGAGCCTGACTCTAACCCGAAATTACCAACATATCCTGTATTATATTTAATATTAGTATATATTGTTAATGGGTTTGCATAGGAATATATACGCTTGTCTAGAGTTCTGCCAAGCGCGTTTGTTGTATCGTGGTTTGTAAATTCAATATCTAACTCCTGAACGTAGCTTGATAAATGAGATAAAGAATTGTTGTACTTTCCTATGTTATCAAGATGTCTTGGAGAACGAACAATATAGGTCATATCAATTGCCGCAGTGTCATCGTTATTATAGATAGCCTTAGCGAATAATGGGTTAATATATGTGCTAATTGGAGTATCTATCTTGTTATCAGTAATTTCAAGTAGCAGTTGATCTGTATCCGTGCTAGTAGAATTTATATATGATTGAAACCTATCATTATTAATAGTTAATACCGATTCTATCGATGTTGAATCTTGATCTTCCCTGAACATATCGGTTAGCTCATCGTCACGCTTTCTTTCATTATGACGATATAACCATGTGCCTATCTCATCGGTAATTTCTGTTCCATTTATACTAAAAGTAATATCCTCTGATTCCAACATTGTGTATGGGCGATTAACCTTTATGGCATAACCATCAGACAGAACGCGATAACTTGTGCCTGTTGTATCCATTAAGGTATTATGCTTTTCATTCCCTTCTGAATCTATGCTGTAGTAACCAATAATCGGCTCATAAAGTGTTTCATCAGCAGAAGAGGTGTATAACTCATAGTATACATACTCAGCTTCAAATGGTTCAAACTCTGCGATTATCCATGTAAAGTTTAAGTTCTTGTCAGCCGAGAGTTGATCAATTTTGTCATAGTTAGGAACATAGTTACCATAGTATGGGTATGGGTATTCCTCTGAACTAATGGTCGTTGCATCTAACGGGTTAGTTATGTTATTTACAAAGTTATACGCAGTGTCTGTGTCAGTAGGCACTTCCTTTAAAAAATTCTTATAAAAGTCACTATCTGTATCAGACATGTCGGTATACATATCATTTGTACTTATCGGTTTACCAAGACCGTCGGTAACAGCATCAACGTTGATATTATCTCTTTGAGGTGGCGGAGTTGTTGCATCTTCATCCGGATCAGCATCGTATGGTCTTACAACTTCTCCCGATAGGTAATAACAACTGTCGTCATGAATAGCATTTAACGCCCATGTCGCGTCATTATAGTTTTTCATATCATCTGAGGAGGACGCAGGATTACCATTATTTCCAACTATCAAATTGGTTCCAACAATTGGATTTTCGTATCTTATTCCATTTTCTGTGCTTAACGTTATCTCTTCATGTGGGGCTGCGGCAAGATAAAGAATATGATGAATAGCATAGTCTGTTGCAACAGCAGTATCCGGGTCCGCAGGGGCTTCTGTACGGCCTACCATTCCAACTATTCCGCCAACGTAGTCGTTGTATATTACAGCATTATTATCATATTGCACAACATCTGGGTCGTCTACATCTATTAACGGAGCGGAAATAGATTGCGAAATTACAGTTATATGATTTATAGAGCCTGTTGAGAAACCAGCTACAATTCCAACATATTTACCCTTGTCCTGACCATCGTTCGGGCCGGAACCATAAATACTGTTAGTGTTCTTAACTTCGATAAGCGGATCTATAAACGTTAAATGAGATACTTCACCTGTATCTGTGATACTCTCAAACAAACCAATAGACTTACCTGTAACATCGGTAAAATCAGCAGTTGGTGTTGCAGTTGAATTAGGATTTATATTATATACATGAAGATTGTTGATTGTATATACAACCTCATCTCCTGAAACCGGATCGGTATATAATCCTGAATATTTTCCGTCAAGCTCCGGTAGTGGTGACATAACGAGATTCCAATTATTATTTAGAGGATTATCTACATCATCTTCATCATAGAAAGCAAAGCCTTCACCCGGAACGTCGTCTGCAAGCTCAATATAACCGTTTTCTTCTGCAAGATCGATATTATCAATCTGATTATAGTTATGATCTGTATCGGTAACAAATCTAATGTTATTTAGATGTCTTGCGGTTGAAACCTCGTTTAAGTCCTGAACATTTGTAACCGTGTTGTTTAAACTGTCGTACTCAGTTGCAAAGAATGGGTTCTTTTGGTTGGATTCTAATGCCGGTTCGCTACTTCCATCCTCAACAATTGTTACAAATATATCGCCGTTAGGATCAAATGCAATCGGAGTAGGATTTGGTGTTCCTGTAACATCAAATCCTGTTATCTCGGTTATAGAATATTTAAATGGATCTGGGTTCTCGCTCGACATGTCTCCACCAACATAATCGAGAACCCAAACAAATCGTGCGAAATCAGATTCCACAACTGAATTTATCGGTGTATCATTACGGAAAATTAAAGCTCCGTTTATATCAAAGTTATTAATTGCCGTCTCAAGCGTTTCATTATCGGCAAATGTTGATAGGTCAATATTATTAAGAACAACCGTGCTGGTACCATCCGGCGTTACTATCGAGAGGTCAAACGCTTTTGTTAGGTCGGATTCTCTTATCAATATCTCTGCATATAAAATATTTTGGGTAAACTCTGCTGCTTCACCAACATTATAAAGTGGTTTATTATAAAGATAGTTGTCGTCTATTAAACTGTCAGACTGGTTATCGTTATATCCATCATAAAGGTGTATTGATGCCTCAACAACGAGATCAGGTGCAGTAGTTCCTGTGTAGTCGACACCATAATATCCCTGTCGTCTATCATTGGCTATCTGGATATACTCTTCAGCACGTGGTCCGTAAATGCCGGAACTAGACGTGTTTGTTGAATCATAGGTAAATTCAGTAACCTCTTCAAGCTCGCTGTAAAACACCGAAAGTATTTTTCCGGTTAAAACATTATATTCTAGAACAATATTATCGTCTAGTATTTTTTCATCACGTATAGCCGGTGCAAGAAGTTTATATAGCGGATGTGTTGAATCGCTTCCTGCCGGCATTGAAAGGTATCGGACATAATTTTCCTGCCCGTTTTCAAGGTCGCTTGCCGGATAGTTTGTTGATCCCAGAAGCTCGTAAACATTGTTATCTGTAAGCATACTTCCGGTATCATCAAGCTCGTCTGTGTATTTTCCGTTTGAATCTGTTGTAAAATATTTTCCCGAAACCTCGCCTGAATAAGCACTCTTTAGGTTGCCGAGTGCATACAGCTGCGTCATCTGGTTTTGGGCAGTTAGATAGATTGTTTTTGCCGTTTCGGTTCGATGAAGCTGGTCTGCCTGCTGAGCATACGCTATAATGGAGGGTATGGCAATTACAGATGTTATAACTATAATCGTTATAACAACTATCATTTCAATTAATGTAAAACCTTTTCTATTCATTAACCCTCTAAATTATAAAATATAGCTTAAATATCGGTTAGCAATCAGCTCTCCGTAATATGTCCCAATTATGCATCCTACAGCAAGTCCGGGACAAAACGGAACCTTGCTTACATAATTTCGCCTAAAAAGGGCCTTTCTAATAATTAATACTATACCAATCGACCCCATAATTAGTATTGCTATTAAAAATGATACCACTATGATTTTTGCTCCCAGCAACAATCCAGCCGCCGCCATCAATTTAATGTCTGCACCGCCAAACCCTCCGGTTATCAGTGCTATTAAATACATTGGTATGCTTATTATAACAGCACCGAGTAGGTATTGCCAGAAGTTCGTGCTGTAAAGACTGGGATTAGCTACTGCTATTATCGCTATAAACAGGTGTAGCCTGTCCGGTATCTCCATTGTATCTATATCAATAAATGCTATAACAACAAGAATAGCAAAAAACAAAGAATACAAAACTGCTTGTTCTATTCTCATTATACCAAACACATATCCGTTAGCTGCAAACAGTGCCGATGTTAGAAGTTCTACAGCTGCGTATCTTGGTGAAATTCTCTCTTTACATCTACGACATTTTCCCTTTAAAAAAACAAAGGATAAAACCGGAACAAGATCGATGGGTGAGAGCGTGTTATTGCAGTGTGGACAGTAGCTACGGCCTTTTGCAACCGATATTTTTTTAGGTAATCTATATATACAAACATTCAGAAAACTACCAATTACAAGACCAAAAACTCCAAACACAACCGTCACATAAGCACTCACGGAAGGTCACCTTCCTCTATACCTTCAGCAATAAATTCCTGATCTGAGTTGAAAACCTGAAACTCTTTGTCATCAAAGGTTGTTATAGTGTACTCACCTGTCATATCGTAAAAACAACTTCGCTCATCATTTTGCCAGATAACTTCTTTAATTACCGCGCCTTCAACTATAAAACCAAATTCACCGCTGTAGTCTGCCGGAAGATAGGTATCTAGCTGTACCAAAAAAGTCTTTTCACCTTCATCTGCAAGAGCTAGATGCTCCTCCATGGTGTCTGTGTAAAAATGAATATCGGTAACATCTGTCATGTTTACAAGTGTTGCCTGTATTGAGTTATAAAGCGTCTTCGTCTTTGCCATAGCATCGGTATTTTTTCCGTTCTCTGCAAACGGCAGAACCATTGGAAATATTACCGCAACAAGTAGCGCAATAACTGCAACAAGCAAAACAAGTTCTAAAACGGTGAACCCACCTTTTTGTCTATAGCGTCTCAAATAAAAAACCTCGTTATCCTACTGTTAAAGTTGCTGTAAAAGTTGCTACAAGCCGATATTTACTCAACAATTTCATTTTTTTACTCTTCGCAAGGTTAGAGATACTAAATATCTCTAACCTCATCGATAAGTTACTTGTTTTCCTGCTTTGTTCCTATGAGTGTTGTAGATATGGTGCCTGATTATACTTTGCATCAACCTCATCTAAATATCCGGTTACTCCGTCTACTGCATGGTAAAGCATGGTGTTAGCAGAATTTTTTTCTGCGCCTTCTCTGATATAGGTTACCCAAAGTATGCTTCCGGTAGCGGCATTAATCCTAAACTTAATTGTTCCTTCGAAGTTGCTACCAAGGAACTCATGAACTGCATTCAAATAATTTCCCGATGTGCTTGCCTCTAATTCGCTTTTTTCAATATATAAACCGGCACTATAAACATCTTCTCCATTAGCCGAAATGCCAAGAAGTCCTCCTGTACCTTGATTTTCGGCATCCGCCGGGTTAAACTTTGTTGATGATGCCTCTAAAGCGTTAAAAGCAGTTTCTGCCGCACCGGAATCGGCTGTTTCCTGAGCATCATTACGGTAACCGGCAACCGCAGGAACCGCGATTGCTATAAGAATGACGATGATTAAAATAACCACCAACATCTCAATAAGGGTAAAACCCTTTTTATTTTTTAGCTGTATAAGTTTTTGCATCTTTATTGCCTTTCTTAATTATTGTTGTTTTTGTTATATTTTTCTAAGAAAAACGGTGTCTTTTAATAATTATGAAGATAAACGCTACCTGCATCTGTGTAAGGTGAACCTAAATCTTTTGCATAACCCTCAACACCGTTCGCAACATCATAAATCATTACATATGCAGTATTAGTTGTTCTATGATTTGCATCGCTGTGTTGATTATCGTGATAAGAAACCCATGCAATACTATTGGTAGTTGTGTCGTAGCCAAACTTATACATTCCGTCAAACTCGGATCCAAGATTACCGTTAATCATGTTACCAAATCCATTGCCCGGGAAAGAACCGGCAGGACCCCAAAGTTGGTGAGAATATAGAATATCGCCGGATTGAGATAGTCCTGTTTCAGGAAGTGAGAGTTCTCCGTAGGTTGTTAGGCCTGCCTCTAATGTGGTGTATAGTGTCTTTGCGGCGCCTAGGTCGGCAGTTCTTGTTGCATCTTTTCTATATGCTATTACAGACGGAACTGCAATTGCAAGAAGTATTACGATAATTAAAATTACTATCAACATTTCAATTAAGGTAAAGCCCTTCCTGTTCTTTAAATTTATCAGTTTTTGCATATTTTTATCCTTTCGAGTTTTATCGTTTTTATATCACAAGCTGGGTAAAATTACGTTATGGTCTGTAAAGCTCAAGGTTAGAATCGCTAAACTTGCCTACATCTGTCGGGTCGTGTGCCTCCATGATTTCAATTGCTTCGGAAAGGTAAGCCGGGTCACGAAGGGCTGTGTTTGTATTTAAGAAGTGGTGATGATACAGCATAACGGCTTCATCGCTTGTTGCACTATCGCTTCTCCAGTAAGAAACATAGTATAGATACCAAGAGGTGCTACCTGAGGCATAGGTGCTTCCAAAGTTATACTGGAATTTAAAGTTACCCTGGAAGTTGGGTCCTAAATATTCGCCTAATAAAGTATAAAACTCCCTTGTATCAAAATCTAATGTTGTATCATTTGATAGAGCAACAATTTTTTCGTAGTTTAAAACACCGCCACTAACACCGCCGGCAGTAAGTCTGCTACTAGAATGTTCATCTAAGCTGCCATCGGTATTATTATCAGAAGGTCTCGAACGTACCATTGCCGACTCTATTGCCGTTCTAATTGTCTCTATCGCACCTTCGTCCTGGGTTCTGAGTGCATCTCTACGATAAGCCGCTACCGCAGGTACTGCGATTGCTATTAGGATAACGATAATCAGGATGACTATCAACATCTCTATCAGGGTAAAGCCCTTTTTGTTTTTTAGCTCCATGAGTTTTTGCATATTTTTTTCCTTTCGTGTACATAATTTATTTTTGATATGTAGTGGGAGCCTCTCTGCTCCCATTTATACTTTAATCATGGCATATTGTTTCCCTTTCACGGTGGGCTCTTAATCTATTATTCTTAAAATATTTATTATAAAACTCTATCTAAAGGCATATAGTGGATCGTTGTATCATACTCGTCTACTAAATCGGAAAGGTATCCAAAATTTCCTCTTTCAATATCGTGGAGCATAACCCCTGTTTCGGTTGGATCATCATCATCCCACCATGATATCCATCGCATATTTCCTGTGTCTTTATGGTATCCAAATCTAAAATTTCCCTCAAAGTCCTGTCCAAGTAGCTCCATTACCTCGGTTGAAAATGCGTCATCAGGTGGGTTGTCGGTATCAAAATCTCCGGGTGTATAATTTACTGTAGATCCTGTCAGCTGTGAAGGATGCTCGGTGATTGATGCCGCTTCTAATGCCGTTTGTAATGTTCTTACGGCCGCCATGTCGGCTGTCTCTTCGGCATTTCTTCGGTATCCTACTATTGCCGGTACCGCTATAGCTATTAATATAACTATAATCAGTATAACAATTAGCATTTCAATTAGAGTAAAACCTTGTCGTGTCTGCTTAATATAACTGTACATGCATCTCCTTTACTTTGTTATTGCTATATGCAAAAATATTTAATGCATATGTAGAATGTAAAGGAGATTTATGCTGTTATACCAACATTTTTTGGAATGTACTCTTATCGTCTGCCCTATCCATGGCTATTTCCATGTTTACCGCACCCTGCTTTACCAGTGCTGCTAGGTATGCATCAAGCAGAATCATTCCATTTTTTGAGTTGCTTTGAATTATGGCATTGATCTGGAATGTTTTATTCTCACGAATGAGGTTAGATATCGCATCATTCACCGTCATTATTTCAAATGCCGGTAACCGTCCCACACCTTCCTTTCTCGGCAAAAGTTGCTGAGTAATAACTGCTTTTAATACCGTTGCAAGCTGGGTTCTTACCTGCTGTTGCTGATGTGGTGGAAAAACGTCGATAACACGGTCGATTGTTTTTGCCGTACCTACTGTATGCAAGGTTCCGAAAACCAGATGTCCTGTCTCTGCTGCCGTTATAGCTGCAGAAATTGTTTCAAGGTCTCGCATCTCACCAACAAGTATAACATCAGGATCTTCACGAAGTGAGCTTCTAAGTGCTGTGGAAAAACTGTCTACATCAACTCCAACTTCACGCTGATTAACTATACATTTTTTCGAGCTGTGTAGATACTCAATAGGATCCTCAATAGTTATGATATGATCCTGTTTAGTTGAGTTAATGTAATCAACCATCGCAGCAAGAGTTGTTGTTTTACCGCTACCGGTAGGTCCGGTAACTAGAACAAGACCACGTGGCTGGTTAGCAATCGTTTTAAATATCTGCGGCAGCCCTAAAGAGTCAAAGTTTGGAAGTGTGTCGTTTAACATACGAAGCACAACTCCCCTTACACCCTTTTGCATAAACACGTTTACACGTTGACGGGTTCCGGTTGGCATAACATAACAAAAGTCATAATCGGTTACATCCGGCGAGTAGGGTACCTTTGTAGAACTCACCAGCTGTTTTGCTAATTGATCAACATCTCCCGCACTCAGCGGTGGCATTTCGTATCGAACAATCTTGCCATCAACCCTTGCAGTAGGCGGTTCACCCACAATAAGGTGTAGGTCACTTCCTCGATTCTGCCTGGTTAAGCTAATTAAATTATCAATATTAATCAACTGAAAATACCTCCCTCCTCAACAGTAAAATTATATAATACATATATTCTACTCTATGTTTTCACTCAGTATCATCGCCTCTTTAACAGAAATTCTTCCGCTTCTAACAAGATCAAGGGCCTGATCTAGGAAGAACTTTTGATTTCTTGTCTCTTTGAGATACTTTGAAATATCGGTTGTATTACGCTGTGTTACTATCATGTTTCGTATGGTTGAATCGGTAACAATAATTTCACAAACAGCTCGACGTCCTATATGTCCCAAACCATCACACCGTGGGCATCCCGGGCTGTGGTATAATGTTGTTTCCTTAACGCCCACCCTATCTAAAAATGCTCTTTCTGCATCAACCGGAGTATATTCCTTACGGCAGTACTGGCAAAGTGACCTAACAAGACGTTGGGCAACAGTAGTTACTATGGATGAGGCGGCAACATACGGCTCAACACCCATGTCGACTATACGAAGGAAAGCTGACGCCGCGCTGTTAGTATGCATTGAAGCCAAAACCATATGTCCTGTAATAGCGGCTCGCGCGGCAATATCGGCCGTTTCGGTGTCACGAATTTCACCAATCATTATCTTATCCGGGTCCTGACGAAGAATAGCACGAAGACCACTTGCAAAGGTGAGTCCGGAGCGGTTATTAACCTGCGTTTGGTTAATTCCGGTTATATATTTTTCAACCGGGTCCTCAACTGTTAGAACATTCGTGCTAACGTCGGAAAGCTCGGCAAGCAAGGAGTAAAGCGTGGTTGTTTTACCACTACCTGTAGGTCCAGTTAAAAGTATAAGTCCGTTTGGAAGTGATATCGCCTTGCGAAGTAGCTTTGCATCCTGGTCGGTAAAACCAAGTTCTTCTAAGCTCTGAACACCAAGACGGCTGTCTGCAAGCAGTCGAATAACTATCTTCTCACCGAAAACGGTTGGCATACTTGCAACACGAGCAGAAACCTCACGTCCTTCAATATCAACAGAAAAACGACCATCAAGCGGAATACGTTTTTCGGCAATATCCATTCCCGACATAATCTTAACACGTGTTATTATTCCCGGTAGTGTTCTGGAATGCATTCGAACTATTTCGGATAAGATGCCGTCAACACGAAAACGAATTCTAACATCGTCGGCAGTAGGTTCGATATGAATATCACTGGTATTGCTACTGTGAGCTTGTAATATAAGATTATTGATAAACTGAACTATCGGAACATTGCCAAGACGATTTTCTGCTGCCTCAATTTCTGAAATTTCAAGCGCCTCTGCCTCGTCTACAATCGAGCTTGTTGTATTTAACGTATCGGCTGACGAAACAATAATATTTCTCTCATAATATCTTATAATGCTTGCCGAAATATCATCCTTTGTTGCAAGACAGGGGGTGATATTTTTACCTGTTGCCGTTCCGATTGCACTTAAAACGTCATAATCCAATGGGTCTGAGGTTGCTATAGTTAGCTCGTTACCCATAATTCTATATGGAATGACGTTATACTGAACCGCAATATCTCTCGGTAAAACCGAAAGAGCATTTTGAGATATAACGGTATCGCTAAGGGATACATAATCGATATGAAGAGCCTGCTGAAGAACGCGCAGAACAGCATCCTCTGCAACAACTCCATTATCTACTAGAATGTCTCCAAGTTTTTTACCACCTGTGGTTTTTTGATATTGTAGTGCACTTTGGAGCTGAGATTCGGTTATAAGTCCACCCTCAACCAGCATATCTCCCAAACGTTTTTTTACTACCATATATAAGGCCGTTCCTTTCTATTAATTATATGCCCAATATTTGCCTAATTTTATTTTATATAATATTTATTATTGTAGCGTAATTTCGGTTGTAGCTTGCTGTACTGCCTCTCGATACATATACTGTGTAAACTGCAGCGATGTGGAAATTTCAACCTCGTTGTTTTGAAAATCGGTAAGTGATAGTGACGGTAATGCTATATATATATCGTTCTTTGCAAGGCCGTCGATATAATCGAAGATACTTTCGGGTGTTCCGGTAACGAGGATAGAGGTAGACTGTGAAACTATTTCGTAGTATGGCAGAATTGCATTTATCTCTTCAATCGTCATCTGGTTTATTATTAATGGGTTTTCTGCAATAAGCTCGGTACCTCCGTCGGTTAGGTTTGCACTAATGGAGCTAACCTCGCTTAGCGACAGTGCTCCAACGGTTAGGTTATAGTTCGCTGCAGAATCAACAAAAAAGTTATGAACGCTGTAGTTTTCATCATAATAACGGTCAATATCCATAGCGGCAATCTTTGTATCAATCTCTGCTATCGCCGTTTCTAGCTCTGCACCTCTTGCTATGTCCTGTGCTAACTCCTCCAGTTCGGCGTCCAATTCAACAACCCTCTCAGACCCCTCTCCTATACCTGTAACGGTAGGAACTGTTACAAAATAGTTAAGCAGAAATAAAATTAAAACCGATATTGCAACAATTAGTATTGTTTGATCACTTTTACTCATAATAAATTCCCATCCCTTATCGAGTGTTTATACGAATTTTGTTATCTCTATAGCTCACCGGTAACGGTAAAGGTTACCTGTTCGCCGGAATCCGTAAATCCATAGTAGCCCACAAAGCTATAAATATTAAGTCCGGTTAACGCTTCAACATAATCCGCCGCCTGCTGTTCTGTTTGACCAGAGCAAGAAATATTATAGGTATGTCCCGAATAGGAGAATGAGGAAACTGTTATACCCTCCGGCGCTGCAGCAACTGTACTGTTAAGGATGGCACGATCAAACTCTCCGAGCTTTTCTATCTCGGCAGCTAACGACGATAAAGCCGAATCGCTCTTAAGTCTTGCCACATAATCCTCACGAAGGCCACCGTATTTTTCAAGTAGGGCAACTGTTTCGGGAGAACTTAACTCTGCCTCTTTTTGAGAAATAAGATTATTTATCTGTAACTCGGTTGAGCTAAGAACAAGAATAACGCCAATGTTTGCAATAATAATCAATAATGCTACCAGTAATGGAATATTTAGTGGTTTTTTTACCTTTTTAGATTTTTCTGTTCGATCGATTCGATAAAAGTTAATTTCGTTTTGCCCAAGCGATAGTGCAGCACCCAAGGTATAGACTGCCGGGCAAATATTAAAGTTCTCGTGTAGATTCGAAAGCAATGCACAAGGCACTCCAACAGTACTGTTAACTAGTGTTACCAGCTCATCGTTAATATTATGTCCAAAAATTAATATCTGTTCTATCGGCTTTCCGGAAAATTTAATCGACTGGTAGGAGTTAAGTTTTTCTACATTCTGAACAAATACCGTCTCAGGGTTTACAGACGAACCCATAGATGCAAGAATATCAAGTGAGTTATTCGATGTATCCAAAACTGCATTTCGAGTTATCATGTTGTTAGGAGGATTTAAAAGATGTAGTGTTATGTTTTTCTCTCCAAGCTTTGCAAGCGATACAACACGTTGCGGGAAAAATGTATCGATAAAACTCTCAGCTGCATGCTGAGCGGGAACAAGAGCAACAGGAATTTTACCTAGTTTTTTTAACATTTCAAAACTTCCGTCTACCACATTTTTAGGTAGAGCGTAGGAAACATAATCCTGCTTATTATCAACAGTTTGAGAATTCTCTGCCTCAAAATAGTCAACATAATAACTATCAGGAGATATGTTAGCATAAACCTGAGATTCTACCGCCATTCTCTGCTCTTTGCGACTACGTTCAACGTGAAGATTCAATACTGAATAAACCGTCGGTAAAAAGGAGAAGGACATAACAACCTTCTTTTCCGACAAGCTAGCCAATGTTTCACTAAGGGCTTCCTCTAGCACTGAGAAATTAATGTCCCCATTTGCAAAAAACACGTTTGAAGGCAGATTTAATGTCTTGCCGGAGTCGATTGATAGATTATTCTTTGACCCCTTAGTAACCACAATGTCAATGTGTTCACCTGAAATGTCGATACAGATCACGATACTCTCCTATTCTTAACGTTTATACAAAAATTCTGTTTATCTAAAAAAGTTATTTTATTATTAATTCTATTAGCCTGCTGCGATGGTGCCGTAACCGCTGTAGATTGGTAGCATAACAGAAATCAGTATTAAGCAGATGATTACAGCTAGGATAATTAATAGCACCGGACCAAGAATGGAAAGCAGTGCTTCAATGGCGGTATCAGACTCACCTTCATAATAATCAGCTGTGGTATTAAGTAATCCATCTAGATCACCGGTCTCCTCGCCGATAGCTATCATGTTTGGAAGCATCTTATCAAAAATCATAAGCTCATCAATTGCCTGAGAAAGAGGAATACCAGAGCCTACCGATGTTGACGCTGTCTCTAATCGTTCCTCCATATATATGTTACCAATAACATTTCCGGATAACCTAAGAGTGTCTAACAGTGGAAGCCCCGAGGCATAAAGCATGGCTAAGGTTGAGCTAAATCTGCCGGAATAAATCATCTTAACGAGATTTCCTACCAGCGGTATTCTTATCTTAACTCGATCCATAAACTTCTTTATTGGCCTTATCCTAAATAACGACATAGCAAGAAGATAAAGAATAACAACTGAAAAAATAATAATGACCCAGAACTCTGTAATAAAATCGGAAAAGGATATCATAAACTGAGTAATCGGCGGTATTTCCATTCCCTCAAACATAACGAAAAGGTCCGGAAGAACAAAGCCGAATAGTGCAATAATAACTATAAAGGAAACCACTCCAAGTAGTTTCGGATAAGCCGAGGCACTCTTAACTTTTCGTGACATCTTTAACTGCTTATCATAGTAGGACGACATTCTTAGGAATATCCCTTCAATGTTACCACTTTCCTCACCGCTTTCAACCATATAGCACATAAGAGAAGGAAAACTTTTACCTTGTTGCATCATAGCTTGTGATAGTGGGGTTCCTCCCCTAACAGCTTCGTAAACATTGCGATAAACCTCGGCAAATTTTTTATTCGTTGAGGAATCTATGAGAACATCAAGGCTATTGGTAATACTCATACCTGCACCAATCATGGTTCCCATTTTTTTACAAAATAAAATTAGCTCCTTGCTATTAAGCTTGGCTATTGTTCTTACATTCTCCTGAACCCGAACTTCCTGTTCAGAATAGTTAATACATGTTAAGCCGCGATCATCAATACTTCTGAAAAATTCACTGCGATTAGCCGCTTCAACACTACCTTTAACTATTACTCCATCAGAATTACGAGCCACATAAGAAAAATATTGCAACATCAACCCCCGTTCATTGTGTAGAGTATTATTCTTTACAACAACTAAAAATATATTCTTTTTATATCAAAAGAACACCCCATGAGATAAATATTCATGTGAGTTTCTCTATATATTATTATATTAACATTTTCTGTATAAAAAAGCAAGCTATATTTTCACCTAGTGGTTACCCCATGCTCTTTAGGCTAAATTATAATAAAAGCATGAAATTAAAACAGTGCTTATAAAAATAAGCACTGTTTTCTAGCAAGGAGTTATTGTTGCAATTTAATCCATTTCCAGATTTATTGAATCATGGTTTGTTTTAAATAATAGAGATACCTTAAACATGTCGCCCTCTATTTTTAAGTTAAACTTCCCTTTGCAAAGCTCGGTAAAACTTTTGGCTATTGATAGTCCTAGCCCGCTACCCTCGGTTGTTCTGCTCTCATCACCCCGAACAAAACGCTGAAGTATCTCATCTTCATTAAAATTCATTTCAAAAGCAGATATGTTTAATATTTCAGCCGTAGCTATATCACAATCTACTGATAGTTTTATATATACGCGACTATTCTTTAACGAGTATTTAAGGGCGTTATCTATAAGATTTTTAAATACCCTCGAAAGCTTGTTTCCGTCTGCAGTTATTAACACCTCCTCGACCGGGAGAGTTGTTTTAATAATGAGCTGTGATGCCTCAATATTGTCCTCTAGGTCGGCAAGAGTCTGCTCAATCAGTTTTTTTAAATCAAGTTGCTCCATTACAACATCAGCATTTCCGCTACTGCTTTTTGCAAGATCGAATAAGTCTGAAATTATAAGTGAAAGTTGAGTTGATTTAGTCTGCAATACCCTTGTGTAATCCCTTGCCTCTTCCGGAAGGTTTTCTATAGTTGAAAGCAACTCTACATAGCCAATAATAGATGTTAACGGAGTTTTAAGGTCATGAGATACATTCGTTATAAGCTCGGTTTTCATTCTCTCCGAAGCCATTGCTGCCTCTACCGAATTTACTAGCCCCTCTGAAAGATTGTTAACGTCGTCGGCCATCTGTGTTAGCATGGAGGATTTCACCTCCGGTATACGGTAATGTGTATTGCCACTACGTATCTCTGCCAAACCATTTTTTATGCTATCTAGCTCGCCTAACCGACGGTATGCGCCATATGCAACTACCGCTGTAACTATCGGTACTATAAATAGGGTAAGTAGCATATAAGCTGTTGGCGTTCCGAATAAAGCTGCTAATAAATGTGGAAAAGCAGTGGTAGCCAGCACAAATCCAACGGCCGACATAATTATATAACTTTGCGTTTTTGTATCGGTAACCATCCTTGAGGCTGTTTTTACTCTTCTAAATAGCATTTTTATATATTTTACAACAAAGCCAAGTGTGGTATAGGAGAAGAACTCCTTACGCTTTATACGTTTTGCTATACAGTTTAGATAATACACCCAGAGTGAACACAGAGCAACAATTCCAACATATAAAACAAGGTTACCCACAGCATACCGTGGTTCCAGGTATTCTTCCATGCTATAGTTATATATAATATCATACCAGATGTTGCCGATAAACATGCTTATTAAGATAATGAAGCCGCCAACAATAAAGGTTAGTATGTCGTTGAATATATGATTCACCGGCAGTACTATAACCTCTCCTCCACGCTCTTTTTGTCCTGCCAAAAAGCAGTATAGCACCGAGGCTATTGCAACAAACACCATCCCAACAACCATAACCCACAGGCTTACTTCTGCCTTTGCAATATCGCCTGATAATGAGTTATACTCACTCTGATATCTTTCGTCATCTACATATAGCTCTATATACATATCGTTGTAGAATACATTAGTTATATAATGGGCAGAGTCATCCGGCACGGGATAAAACTGTTCGTTAAAAGGAACATAAAATATATAACCGTTTTGCTCCATCTC
>CAYJBH010000007.1:0-98541 GCA_964368625.1 uncultured Oscillospiraceae bacterium | reverse complement strand
TTAGCTCTTGCACAATTAGAAAAATTGGTGTATAATAGCGTTACATCCTAATCGTAGTGACGAGGGTGGGCAGTATGGAACTGTGCGACAGGCGGCAGTGAACCATGTCAGGCGGGGAACCGAGCAGCATTAAGCAGCCTAACCTGTGCGCCACAGCCCTCCGTGCAGCCCACCGTCGTCACTGCCTCCTATTGTCGAAACATATTAAAGGAAGTAGAATGTATTTAGCGTTGTACAGAAAATACCGACCCGCCGGCTTTAAGGACGTGGTAGGTCAGCGGCCGATCGTAACGGCTTTAAAAAATCAGATAGCAACAGGTAGGGTAGGACACGCCTACCTGTTTTGTGGTACACGGGGAACCGGCAAAACCAGCTGTGCTAAAATATTTGCTAAGGCTTTATCCTGCAAAAATGCAGCCATCGACGGTGATGCCTGCTGTAGCTGCGAGGCCTGCATAGCTGAGCAGGAAGGCAGAAATTTAGACACACAGGAGATTGATGCTGCCTCTAATAACGGCGTAGATTTTATCCGTGAACTTCGCGAAGAAACTAGCTTTGCACCAACAACCTCTCGTTATCGGGTGTATATTATCGATGAGGTTCATATGCTCTCTCAGGCAGCATTTAACGCACTGTTGAAGATAATGGAAGAACCTCCGCAATATGTTATTTTTATCCTGGCAACTACCGAGATACACAAGGTTCCTGCTACTATTCTTTCACGATGTCAGCGGTTTGATTTTAGAAGAATTGAACCCGAGCTAATAAAGGAAAGGCTTTTGCATGTTGCCGATTCCGAGAGTATTGATTTATCTGATGATGCTGCATCGCTTATCGCTTCACTTGCCGACGGCGGAATGAGAGACGCTCTCTCGCTGCTTGATACCGTTAGCAGTGGAGGAAATGAGATAACAACAGAGCGAATTTCAGAGCTTGCAGGTATAGCCGATAGGAGTTACCTATTCGATATTTCAGACATGGTTGAAGAAGGAGATAACCGCGGGTTAATTGTTAAACTCAGCGAGCTAAGAAATGGTTCTTTAGATGAGCGTCAGCTTATAAAAGAGCTGATGAACCACTATAAAAACCTTATGCTTGCTACTATAGATATGGAGCTTCTTGCTAACCTTCCAAAACAGGCTTATGTAGAATACGAAGACAGAAGGCATGCCGAAATTAAAAAACTGTTATGGTATAGCGACATGCTAGCCAATGCGCTAGACAGAATTACACAGTCGGGATCAGCCGAAACCGAGTTATCTCTTGCATTATTAAAGATGGCGCATGGAAGAATACAATCTAACCAAGAGCCGCAAACTATACAGCAACCGCAGATAGCTACTCAACAGCTGACAGCTACTTCTGCTTCAACTTCAACAGTTCATAATTTCACACCGTCGCCAAGGCCTACGCCACCACCAACACAACCAATGGTAGCAAAGCCAAAGCCGTCAATGCCGCCAGCTCTTGATGAGCCTAAGGAGGAAGATAAGAGTATGGCTGAATTTGATGGATGGAAACAGGTTATAGAACAGATCAAGGATATTAACCCTCTTGCACATGCAAGCCTTATAAACACCAAGGCATATATCGATATCGAAAACAACAGGGTGTTGATAGATGGCAATGAAATGTTTTTAAAATTTATGCGTAAAGAAAAGGAAAATAGCCGTATAGTTAGAGATTCAATAACCTCAGTTACCGGAAAGGTTTACTCTCTCGGACCGTATAAAACCGGAGATAAAGGCAGTGTTGCCGAGACAACCATTAAGATGCTGGAACAACGAGGCGTTCCGATAGAATACAAATAATCTCTTCCTGCAAAAGAGCTATTGGAAATACCTCATACAAAGAATATCTTTGCATTTTTTACATAGCTAGAGTTTTAAAATAAAATTGATGATATAATTAAGGAGGAATAATTTATGAGAGCAAATTTACCAAAAGGTTTAGGCGGAGGCCCTGCCAACATGAATCAGCTGATGCAACAGGCACAGAAGATGCAGGAGGTTCTTGAAAAGCTTAATGTCGAGTTAGATGAAAAAGAACATGAAATATCAGCCGGTAGTGGGCTTGTAACCCTTACTGTTAATGGTAAATATGAAATTAGCAACCTTAAAATAGATGAATCGGTTGTGGATAAGGATGATATCGAGCTACTTTGTGACCTTGTTACCGAGGCAGTTAACACCGCTAATAAAACGGTTACCGATTACGGCAATGCCGAGCGCGAACGTTTGGGGGTAAACATTTGAGCATAGGTTTTAATGCCGTGCCACTTGAAAATCTTATAAAGCAGTTTGCAAAACTTCCCGGAATAGGTAGGAAAGGTGCAACGAGAATGGCTTATCAGATTTTAAAGATGGAAAGGTCTGAAGCCATCGAGTTTGCCAAGGCGATAGAAAAGCTACATGCCTCTATACGTCGATGTTCTGTATGTCAAAATTTTACAGACAGCGAAATATGCCATGTCTGCTCTGATGAAAAGCGTGATCGAACAATCATCTGTGTAGTGGAAAATCCAAGGGATATAACATCCTTTGAAAAAACCCGTGAGTATCGAGGGCTCTACCATGTTTTGCATGGTTTAATCTCCCCCATGAACGGAATTGGGGTAGAAGAACTCTGCATTAAAGAGCTTACCGCAAGATTAAGCGACGGCGAAGTTATTGAGATTATCATGGCAACCAATCCAACGGTAGAGGGCGAGGCAACTGCTCTTTATCTTGCAAGGCTGTTTAAGCCGCTGGGGATTAAGGTTACACGGCTTGCATACGGTCTACCGGTAGGAGCACATCTCGAATATGCCGACGAGGTTACCCTAGCAAAAGCCCTTGATGGACGAGGCGAAATTTAGCATAATAGTTTGCGATATGACGCAAAGCCTTTGTTTGTCTAGGTAGCGTTTAGTATTATATTATTATCACAAACATATTTTATATTAAAAAATCGAAACAGTTTTTTGTTTCGTTTTTTTTTGCAAAAAACTATTGACAATAAAAAACATCTGTGTTAATATATAGATGTGAAATGGTTAGTTAGTTAAGCAACTAACCACCTAACTTGAATGGAGGTGCTTTTTGAATATCAACTATTCCTCACAGGTTCCGATTTTTTTGCAGATAGCGCAACAGCTTGAGGATGCAATATTTTCGGGAATATATGAGGAACAAACACAGGTTCCCTCAACAAACGAGCTGTCGGCTTTATTGAACATTAATCCTCAAACAGTATTAAAGGGCGTTACCCTGCTTGTTAACGAAGGGATAATTTACAAAAAAAGAGGGGTTGGCATGTTTGTGGCAGATGGCGCAGTTAATACCGTTAGAGAGAAACGAATGGCTGCATACTATGAAACTTATATTAAACCCATGGTAAAGGAGGCAAAAGCTCTCGGAGTTGACGAGAAGCAGCTTTTATCCATGATAGAAAGAGGCTATGATGACAAAAGATAGAATAAGAATTAACAAACTTACCAAGAGATACGGCAAAACAACAGCGCTTGATAACGTTACTACCGATTTTGAATTTGGAAAAATCTATGGACTGCTTGGAAGAAATGGGGCCGGAAAATCCACCATGATTAAGGTTATAACCAATCGGGCTTTTGCAGGCGAGGGAGAGGTTACCGTTAACGGCGAAAAAACCGAAGAAAATCCAAGGCTTAAAGATCTTATTTTCTTTATGAGTGAAGAGGATTTCTACACAACCTATAAACTTAAAGAGCTGTTAAAAATAACATCGATGCTTTACCCCGGTTTTGATAGCGAGAGGGCGTTAAAATACGCTAAGCTATTTGAGCTTGACCTTAGAAAAAAGTTTTCGGCTCTTTCCACCGGCTACAAAAACATTTTTAAACTCATAATAACTCTTTGCCAAGATTTACCATATTTAATTTTTGATGAACCGGTTGTAGGGCTTGATGCATATCATCGAGAACTGTTCTACAAGCTATTGTTAGAGTGTTATGCCGAGGGTGAGCGAACAATTATAATAGCAACCCACCTAATTGAAGAAATTTCAGGCATCATCGAAGACGTGGTAATTATTGACAATGGAAAAATTTTACTAAAAGATTCTGTTGAAGATCTTCTTTCAAAGGGGCACAGCATAGCAGGAAGACCCGATCTGGTTAACGCATATATCAAAGACCGTAATGTTATTGATACCGAGGACATAAGCGGACTAAAGATAGCCTATCTCATGGAGTCTCCTAATGAAAATATTCCGGATGAACTTAGTGTATCTCAACTTAATTTACAAAAACTTTTTGTAAGGCTTACAGGAGGAAATGAGGATGAATAGTAGCGCAAAGCAGCTCGGCTTATTAAGAATTCAACTTAAGCCAGCCTTAATTGCTGCCAGCATTTATGCAGTGGTGATTATAATACTTAATTTTTTAGGGGTCGCGATTATAACCTTTAATCTTAACGACGAGATTGTTTACAGCGGATTTGATATTCTCGCCTCGGGTGCGATCTTCATGGGTTTTGCGGCAGCAAACGGACAAAACGAGGAGTTTCGTTTATTTATTCAAAACTGTTTTACAAGGTTTGAGATCTATGTTTCAAATGTTATCGGATTTGTTATAATCTCTGCGTTAATGGCTGCTATAGTTCTTTCGGCTGTTTTTATTTCCGATCACGTTAACTGGCTAAGCTTTAGTATGATGTTTGATCTTATCTACGATGATAGCATTAGTGTCTTTAACGCAATGCCCCTGATTTTCTCTTTTAATCTTGCTGTTGCATCGGTGGTTTACATGTTCATCCTTTTGTTTAGTCGTTTTGATAAAAGGATAGTTGGATTTGGCATAGTACTGTCGATTTTAGTAATCATAACGATTATTATGGTAGCAATACAGATATTGCCAAACGAGAGTATGGCGGCAATTTTAATTAATGTGCTCGCAGCCTTTGGAATTTATGATAACCACACAACAACGCTTAACCCCACGATTACCTTCATGATTTTCGCCGTTGTAAGCCTAATTTTATCACGTTTTATTATTAGAAGAATTGAGATTTAACAGCAATCGAGCTATCAAGCCTTGAGATTATTCATAGCTTGATAGCTCGATTAAATTTTCATCCGGATCGCGAAGGTATATTGACTTCATTCTTCCGTTAACCCCGTGTCGCTCAACTATACCAAGTTCAATTGTTAGTCCTTTTTCCTTCAACTTATTATAAACACTATCAATACTTTCGCCTATTTCAAAACAAAAGTCATTGCAACCTATGCCAATATTTTTAGCATGAGGCAAAAGCTCTTTTCCGTAGATATGCAAATTGATTTTAAAGTCACCGGCAAATAACTCATATCTGTCGCCACGATCATGCACGGTGAAACCGAGCTTTTGATAAAACTCGGTCATGGGAATCGCTTTTTTGGTTGTTATAACCATGTGATCGGTTTTAATAATCACTGAAGTAACCTTTCTATAATGATATCTTTCTGGGCATCGTCCGAATAAATCTCGTAAAGGGAAACAAAATTGTAATCGGTTTTATGCGGTACATAGCTTATGCTTTTTATATTATAAACTGCTCTAGAATGTCAAGAAGCTGATTTAGATAAGTAGCAGTGCCTCGCGAACCTAGCTGGAGTTTATAGCAAAGTGGATGGGTATCCTACTGTAGACAGTAAATGAAATTATATATAAATAATCGTAGCAAACTCGAGTGGAGTTCGCGGCGAATGGCTTGCATATATAAAAGGAACACCTTAAAAAACAGATCGCCGAAGGCGTGAGCCGAAAAAAGGTGGCAGCGAAAGATTTATGCATTAAGGGTGCTTGTCAACCGAATATTAAATCCGAGAATGTCCTTTTTCGTAATAACGAGGAGCAAGGGTGCTTTATACACGATTACTTTTATATATTTACAAAAAAATTCGTCGCAAACTAAGCGTAGTTTGCGACGATTGGAGCTGTTGAGCAGATTCGAACTGCCGACCTCTTCCTTACCAAGGAAGTGCTCTGCCGACTGAGCTACAACAGCAATGGCAGGGGCAGAAGGATTTGAACCCTCGGCACGCGGTTTTGGAGACCGCTGCTCTACCAACTGAGCTATACCCCTAAAAAGTGCTTATATGATTATATCTTATTTTTCACCTGTTGTCAACACCTAAAAGATAAAATATAGTAATAAAGCCGAACCATAAAAACATGTATGGTTCGGCTTTATTATCTTAATCGAAAATTGGAATGTTACCAAGGGATATTACATCACTGTGAAGTGACTCATCTCCCTCGGTTAAGATGCAAACCTTACCTACAACGTTTCCACCTGCTTTGCTAACCAACCTGGCTATAGCGTTTATCGATTCACCCGATGATATTACATCGTCGACCAGTAATACCCTCTTATCTTTAATATACATTATGTCGTTACTATCAAGGTAAAGCGATTGTTCACGCTGTGTTGTTATAGAGCTTACGGTGTCGGTTACGGTATCTGTCATATAACTTTTAACCGATTTTCTTAATACAACATATTTTTCCATCGAAAGAGTCCTTGCCAATTCATGTGCAAACGGTATCCCTTTTGCCTCGGCAGTAACAATCACATCTGCCTCAGGTAATTTTTCACTAATTTTTCTTGCTGCAACATACGGAATCTCGCTATCACCCAGAATAACAAAGGATGCAATAAAAACACCTTTCTTTATTTCAACCAACGGCAATCTGCGTTTAACTCCGGCAATATTAATTTCGTGGTATTCTTTGTTCATTATGCTAATCCTAACGGGGCGCCTATCATCTTAATTATTATTCCTGCAACAAGGCCGAAGAATGGATCGGAAACAGCTGTAACCACCATAGTTATTCCTGATGCTAATGTTCCAAGACCATCATTTTCGCTAAATGCATAAAAAGCATTTTCCGGAGTGGTTACAAAAGCACCCAAAACAAACAGTGTTCCTGAGATAGCCTGAACCGGAATCCACTTTGCAATTTTTGGCAAAAGGCCGGTAATTAGAATAATAAACATTAAAGCCATTAAAATAATACCGGACCACATAGCATTAGGTGCGGCAGCGGTAGCCGAGATTATTACCGATATTGGGGCACCACCGAAAAGTGCTGAGGCAAAATCTGCAAGACCTGAGTAGATTGAGATATGGTCTGCATTTGCTGTTGTTCCTGCTATATCGGCAGTGATACCACCAAATGCAATGTTGCCACCGATGGTAAGACAAACAACTGCAAGTGCACCACGTATAACCGAAAAATTAACTGTTGGCTTAACTATCTTAAACTTCTCTTTTTCTGTCTTTTTAACTTCGGGACGTATGCCCATAAAGTATGCAGCCGCACTGGATACAATAACACCGGCAACGATTGTGTAAACAAGGTCTTTTGTTAATAGATAAGTAGTAATGGCCACAACCATAGATACAACGCCTACCTTAACATTTTCCTTAACCATTTTAAGTGCTATTCTGGAAAGAATAATGCCAACACCAGCCATCATTGCACTAATTATGTCCTCCCCGGCAAAGTTAATGATGGTCTCGAGCAATCCCAATACACCGATAATTGCCATTGTAAGTCCGCCAAAAAGTATAATGGATGTACGCTCGCGTTTATCCTTACCCATACTTCCGGCAAGTGTAATTGTCTCAGCTTGAAAAGAAATCGGAACAACCGAACCAAAAGCCAAACATCCTGCAATACCAACCGCATAAGCAAGTGCGGAAGGTGCCATTGCAAAGCCGTAAGACATTGCCAAAATAGCCTGGGTTACCGCATCTAACACCCCACCGATTGCCGCTAAAAAATCCTGAATTCCTACCAAAATAAACCTCCTTGAAATTAACTATATAATTACATCTATGAACTTGCTTTTTGCTACATCAACAAGTCCACGATTTGTAAAACCCGCCTCAGGAATAACGGCTAGTGCAAGCTGCAAAGAAAGAGTAAATGCAACATCGCTTAGCGTTCCTCCAAGCTCCTCATATCGCTGCTGTAGAAGGTTGAATTCAGATTCCAACTCCTTAAACGATTTTTGGCTCATTATTCCGAATATCGGCATCGGGATTCCGATAATTAGCCTTCTGTCTTCCACAAGTGCTATTCCACCCTGCATCTCTATAACCGCATTGATAGCCGTTGCCATATCATCATCAGATGCGCCAACCGCAACCATATTTTGGGTATCCTGACCGATAGAGCCGGCTATTGCTCCCCTCTTAAATCCAAAACCTTTGGTAAAACCTACACTATACCCTTTGCCTCTACCGTATCTTTCCATAACGGTACACTTTAGTATATCCTTTTCAATATCTAATGTAACGTTACCGTTTTTAGTGTTAAGACTGTCCTTTACCAGCGCAGTTGCGGCAGTCTTGTCAATCATCTCGATAACATTAACATTTACAATATCCTTATCACCCTTAACAACAAGATCTTCGGCCTTAACCTTTTTCAACTTTATCGTATTGAGCATCTCTTTAGGATATTCAAATCGTGGCAACGATAGATTTTTATCCACAACCTCACCGTTTAGATAAACGTCGACAACTTTAAAGTCTTTTAAATCTTCAACCACTACCATATCGGCATCATAACCGGGGGCGACCGCGCCTATTTTATTGTCTAATCGGTATGCCCGTGCAACGTTAATTGTTGCCATCTGAACCGCTACCAGTGGATCGACACCCTCTTCAACAACCTGTTTAAGGGCATAGTTCATATGCCCTCTGTTAAGCATATCCGGTATGTTTATACATCCATCGGTTGAAAGCAGGACCCTTGATGTATCGTTAAGCATTGAAATAAACTCTCCCGCCGAGGCCGGTTCACCAAGCGAGCCTCGGCGAATAATAACATGAACACCCATGGAGTATTTTTCATACATTTCTTCAACGCTAACGCTTTCATGACAGCTTCTTATCGGCCCGGTTCCGAAATAAGCCATCGCCTGCTCACCAGCTACCTCTGGGGCATGTCCGTCAAAAAGTAGTGCTTTGTCTCGCCCTAGCGCTATTATTTCCATCATATCCGGCTCGCAGGACAAAACCCTTCCAAAATCCATTGTCTCGGCAATTCCGTTAATTGAAGGAATGTTAAAGCTCTGCTCCATGCTCTGCGGTGTAACCTCAAATCCTGCATCCTCCAAGATAGGTGACGACGGAACGCAGGGTGGGCTCATAAGAAAGAATTTTAACGGTGTTCCCTTTAATTCTTTTTCAAGCAGACTAACACCCTTATTACCCATTACATTGGAAACATCATGTGGATCTAACATGGTAGCTGTTGTGCCGTTTGGCAGTACTCCTTCGGCGAAAGAAACCCCAGAAACATAAGACATCTCAACATGTGTATGTGCATCAATCAATCCCGGGATAATGTATTTCCCACCTATATCTCTAACAGCTTTGGCGGGTGGCTTTATATCGCTTTTATAAACAGCTGCAATAACACCGTCTACTATAGAAATATTTACATCTTCTACAGTTCTTGTAAAAACATTAACTAGTCGAGCTCCGGTTATCAGTAAGTCAGCGTCCTCCTTGCCGAGAGCTACCTTGATTCTCTTTGCAATTTTCTGCGCACTTAAACTCAACCCCATATTAAACACCATTCCTTCCCAGTAATTTATTGTTGTATAGTTGAACTAATTTAAAATTTGCACAAGACGGCGCCCGGTAAAATTTTGTTTATCAAGACGCCGGAATGAGCAATACTGACGTATTGCGATTGATGATAAAGAAGATAAACGAAATTTTAGTAGCCGGATTGTATGTATTTTGGATTGGTTTGACTATAAATACAAAATAACCTCAAACATTTAAAATTATAGCATATTTAATGTTTTTTTACAATATTTTTGTAACACAATAAAAGAAAAATGCACAGCATCTTATAAAATATGCAAAAAACGAGCTTTAGCAAAGTAAACTCGTTTTTTATTTTTATTAGTTATTCTGTTTTATATTCACCGCTTGCACGAACATCGGTTAAGGCTTCACCAATATTTTCCAGCGGTTCAAACCTAACGTCGTATGGATAATCGGGATAGTTCCATTCCATACCCACATCACGAACCTTAACGCTAAGTGTGCGTTTAAGAAGTTTTAATGTTAAGCTAGATTCTATTGCATTAAACTCAGGTAGTCCATAAAGGTTGTCCAGCTCGTCGGGGTCGGTGGCAAGATTATACAGCTCACATTTATCATCACCATAGATGCTAAGCTTAAAATTGCCCTCCCTAATCATAGCACCAACACCAAAGGAGGTAGGAGCAAATGGGGCATTGATAACAAGACCGTTGATTGCTTCTTTGCATGTTGGACAGCCACCGCCTGCCTCGCAGATAATATTTTCCTTACCACTAAAATCCCCTGAATCCAGGGCAGCAACAAAGCTTTGCCCCACCATTGTTGGTGGAATTGGTATTCCAAGTAGTTCAAGCACCGTCGGTGTAATATCCACCTCCTCTGTAAGGCCGTCAAACACCGTCTCTTTCCAGCGCCCATCAGGGCTAACAAGTATTGTTGGGATTTTTGAAAGGCAGTCATAAAATGTTGGGTTTTTATGTGTCATACCATAATCACCAAGCAATTCTCCGTGATCCGAAAAAAACAAGATAACGGTATCCCTCTCCTTGCCGCTTAATCTAAGTGAATCCATAATTCTTCCTACGCTATCATCAACATAGGTTATCTGACCCATATAGTGTGCTATGGCTTTTTTCAGGTCAGCCTCTGTGCAGGAGTCCATCTCAGAATGAACACGGAACACCTCGTTGCGAACCGGGGTATTATCTGAATCATATCCCTTAACACGTGGCGAGAGGTTAATATTTTCCGGATTATACATCGTATCATACGGCGGTGGACAGCAAAACGCAGGGTGTGGGTCCTGATAGTTTAGCCATAGGAAAAATGGTCGTTCATCTTCTCTGCCCATAAACTCTATGCCTTCATCGGTAAGACGTTTAGTTACATTATATTCATGGTCTTTTGATAAGGTAAAGGCGCTGTATGAATGTTTATAATCAGGATGCCCATCATAGTTTCCGAGGCACACCTCATCTATTTCGTCCCAAATCTCATTTAAACGTGAATAGGTAAACAGATGATTTTTTCCAAACATCCCCGTTCTATACCCATTCTTTTTAAGAGAGGCAACAATATTTGGAACGTCTGGACTGATAGTTGACCAATAGTTTCGGTGATTATGCTCGGAAAAATATGTGCTTGTTGCAAACGAGCACCGCGAAGGACCGCAGAGCGGAGCAGCACAGTACATGTTATTAAATTGCACACCTTTATTGCTCAAAGCATCTATGTTTGGGGTCTGCACAACTTCATTGCCGTAGCAACCGAGATAATCCGCACGCAGTTGATCCGGAGTAATAATTATAAGGTTCATTTTTTTCATAGCATTCAACCTGGGTTTTATAAATCGTTAAGCCTTGCGGTATACCATCGTTTTATGTCTCTACTCGTTTCATGTTTTTCATAAAAAACAACATGTATTATGTTAATTGTCGGTAGTGTTGTGTAGGTTCGCTTGATTTAAAAGTATAAAAGGAACATTTTGTTTATATAAAAATTTTTTAATGTTGCCATCAAATTGTCGACGATTAACAATAAGACCATCAACCTTTTTGCTAAGCACAAGTTGTTTCACCTTTTCATGAAGTTCCTCATGTGTAAAACAGTAGGCGGATACATCAAGGTTGTGTTTTAAAAATTTAAATTTAAGATGATTAAAAATGTCTCCACTCGACATACTTCTACAAAAGTCCACAAAAAGGTTAGGTATTATAATCAGCGCCTTTACAATAACCTAATTCTACTATATAGCTGAAAGGATTGCAAGTACCTCCTAAAATATATACTAAATTTAAAAGGCAAAAATCAACAAGATAATTAATCAATTTAGTTAACCTGGTATTTTTCATCAAAATTTTTCCGATTACTGCAGCTGCTTATCATTGAAATCTTTTGTACGCTTTTGCTTTCGCCTATAATGCCAGTCATCCCTTTCTATAGTTGTCAACTAGTTGTAAAAACATTGTATATAACCACAAAACACGTAGAATTATAACATACGCCATACTTTTTTACAATATTTTCTATGGCGCATTTCTAGAAAAAAAGTAGATTTTTTGTTCTTTTTATGTTAATATACCTGTATATACTTTATTATTGCAAAGGAAATCTACAATGCTAAAACGCTTTACCTTTTTATTGCTGCTATTGTGTTTAATGGTAGTAGTTCCAACAATAGTTTATGCTTCCACCGATGTTGTTATAAGCGGAGTTTCGGTAGAAGCTACACTTAACGAAGACAGAACTATAAATGTAGTGGAAACGTACACAGCCTATATCTATAACGAAGTAGACAGCATCACCATGACCCTTCCTTTAAAGCAGACGGTAATGAGACAGACTGCCTCCGGAGAGGAGGAGTTGGTTTATGCTGTTGAATATTCCGACATTAGCCTTTACGACAGACATGTAACCACCTCGGTTGATGGTGACACATTAGTTATAACTACTCAGGGAGCTTCTTTTGAACCCGGAGCGGTTCAGATTCCGCTTGTATACACCTTCAATTCCGGAGTTGATAATACTATAGGTGCCGACGAAATAGTTTTCTTACCAATTAGAGGAGGTCGAGAAACCTCTATGGGTAGCTTTAGCTTAACCTTCAATTTTCCTAGTGAGGTTTCTGCAGAAAATATTTTGCTTTCCAGTTCAGTAGGAGCAACAGCTGTTGATTTTTCCCTTACCGGAACAACACTAACCGGCTACAACCTTGAAAGCATCCCTCCGGAACATGATGTGCTTTTGCAGGCAACTATGCAGGACGGATATTTTCTTGGTGGACTAAGTACCGATGACACACAGCAGGAGTTCACATTTGATAACCTTATATATGTAATAGTTATTACTGTGCTGACTCTTATTACTTTTTTCAATATTATCTTTAGATTGCCTAAAAAAATTAAACCCTGTGAAGCTACGCATCCACCGGAAGATTTTTCGCCTGCCGAACTATATCACCTATTACGAAGCCAGCCGTCACGGCGAAGTGTTTTAAGTTCGCTTATAGCGTTAGCCATAAAAGGATATGTTGCAATATCTTTTGGAGACACCGGTTTAGTTGTAACAAAAAAACTGAATCCCGATGAAAACCTTCCCCTTTTACAACAGGAAATTATGATGATATCCTTTGCCAGCTGTGAGCAGTTTTTGCTCGATAAGCGCAGATTGGCTGAAATGACTGCTGAATTTTCTGAGATTGCCAGAAGATCTATCGGCAGATCTATAGAACTTGAAAGCAATCTTGTTTATGGAATGTCTATATCTATGACTCTCCTTCTTGGGTTGGCAGCCGGAGGCTTAACCGGACTTTATTATGGTATCGACCTTGGACTGACTCGAATGTTGTTAATGTCTATTTCGGTGGGCTTGCCTTTTGTTATTGGCGGATTATTTCTACGATCCGGCCTAACTGCTATGCGACGAAAGAGGCCTGCTCCACTGCTATTTGTTGGAATTTCTGTTATTCTTTTTTCATTATGTTGGGGCGTTATGACCGTTATTAACAGCAGCGACCCATTAGTTGGTGGAATTTTCTTGGCAATTATTACACTTTTGTTAATAGTTACCGCTGCTTTAAATCGAAAAAGCAGCTACGCCTGTGAGATTATATCACAAACAGAATCCTTAAATCGTTTAATAACTACCATTCAGCCTGAAAAACTCTCTAGCCTTCTTTCAAATGAAGAGGACTACTTTTTAACTCTTCTACCACATGCGGTATGCTTTAGTAACGAATCACAGCTGGTTCAGAGATATGAAGAAAGCGGAATACCTATCTCATCTTCAGCTAATTTACCCCCAATAAAAGAGTTGTGTGATCTTCTTCCCGGTTAACTATTGACAGTTTATTAATATAGTTGTATACTGAACTTTGAATCATAGAGCATTTTGTGAGGTTTTTCGTGGACAATATAGTTGAGAATATACTTGCCATCGACAGAGCCGCTACCGAGATTATTAAGAAGGCGGAGATTGCAAAACAGCGGGTTTTAGAGGAAACCGCTTTAGAAAAAAGTCGTCTTTTAGAAGAGGCAAATTCTCGGTTAGATGAAAAGGTAAAGGAATACCAAGGCACTGCTGACGAAAAATTAAAGGAACAGATTGAGCAGATAAACAAGATTCATCTTGATAGGATGTCTCTTCTGCAATCATCATTCAATACAAAGTCAGCACAAATCGAGGATAGTATTGTTAGTGCAATAATTAACGGAGAGGAGTAGATATGCCTCGTTCTTCGGTGAGCTCCGCAATTATTCCTAAGGCAAGAGGAATGTTTAGTGAGCGAATAAGCAAAGAAAGTTATGGCGAGCTTTGCCGTAAAAGATCGGTTGCAGAGGTTGCGCGATTTCTAAAAGCCCATCCTTATTTTGAAAACAGCCTGGCTTCCCTTTCCGATTTAGATCCTCACCGAGGTCAGATTGAGGAGTTGCTTCGTAAAGACATATATATAAAGTATGAACGACTGGCTCATTATATCCCGCGTACAGCTAAGTTTGGAAGGTTTTTTGTTTTAGAAAGTGAGATTTCCGAGCTGATAACCGTTATAACCATTCTCTCGGTTGGAGGTGATAATCGTTATATTTCCAGCCTTCCCTCTTTCTTAATTCAAAAGCTGAGCTTTGATTTGATGGAGCTTGCAAAAGCTACCGACTATAGCTCTATGTTGCGTATAATTGAGCACACACCCTATCACAATATCCTTTCTGAACTTAAAGACATGGATCCAAACCGCAGATTACTATCTGCCGAGGCTAAACTTTGGAGCTATTATTACAAAACTATTCTAAAGGCAATTGATAATGAAGTTCCTTCCGGGGAGAGACGAAGTGTTAAAATTCTCTTTTTAGAGGAGATAGAGCTTATTAATGTAAATATGCTAGTAAGGATAAAGAAATATTTTTCTAAATCGTTTACCCCATCAGACATTCGAAAAAACATGATTCCTCATAGATATCTGCTTTCTCGAAAACTTCTTAACGAAATGAGTGAAGCTCAGGATTTTAATCTTCTTTGTGATATGATAGATAACAGTATAATCGGCAGACTGTATTCCGGCCCGAAGTCACCCGATTTTATTCTTTCGCAGCAACGCCGAAGATATAAAAGAGCCCTTCTACGACTTCACCTAACTACCTCTCCATCAGTTTCGCTTGCATCTTTTATTATACTCTCAAAGTTAGAGAGGTTAAATATTGTTAATGTAATTGAGGGAGTGCGATATAAGCTGCCTCCTACCGAAATTGAAGCATTGCTTCGCAACTAAGCTAACACAAGATTGTAACTAATACGAGGATTATTTTTTATGGCAACCGTTTTGATGAAACATGTCTACATCTACGGTCCGGATGTAGAGCTCCCACAAACTCTTGCCGAGTTTTGTCGTCTTGGATGTTTTCACCCCGACCGCGCGGCCGGTGGTAGTGACGGCGTTATCAACAAGAGTCCCTATCGTGTTCCGCTTGCAAAGTTAGTGGGCATTTTTGATGATATTGGCTCGGAGCTTAACCTCGACGGATACGACGGCGAGAGTTTTAAGTTATCCGAGATTAATGAGCTTGTGGATGATACTGCCGGTACTGTAAATGAGATTGCAACACGTCGTTGCGAGCTGATTGACGAGATAGCTGAATATGAACGTGCAAAGATTCAGCTTGGCCATATTATTAATATGGGTAGCAACTTTGATAGTATTTTCAAGTGTGAGTTTGTTAAGGTTCGTTTCGGACGGCTTCCGAAAGACAGTATAGTAAAGCTTGATTATTTTGAGGATCAACCATTCACATTTCAACACTACGACTTTGATGGGGAATTTTATTGGGGAGTCTATTTCACCGATACGCCACATGCACCGGTAGTGGACAACATTTTTAAAGACCTATACTTCGAGCGAATTCGAGTTCCGGACTTTGCTCACGGAACCCCGAAGGATGCACTTGCAATCTTTGAGATGTTTGAGCGAACGTTACAGGAGGAGCTCTACGGGCTATCTGAAATTTTTGGTCTACAGGAAAGTACGATAAGCCGATTAAGAAAAATGGCTCAATATCTTTCCTACAACGAAAGATTGTATAGTCTTACCAATCTAGCTACTAGACTTGAAGCCTCTTTCTATCTTTCCGGTTATATTCCTAGCGAGCAGTATCAAGAGGCAGAGAGTGCTATTGAAAACATCGATGGCGTAACCATGATAAGCCAAAAGTCTCATGAAAACGAGCTTCAGCCGCCTACTAAATTAAAAAACAACCGCTTTGCTAAGCCGTTTGAATTTTTTATTGAGATGTATGGGCTTCCAAAATCAGGTGGACTTGACCCCACCATGTTCTTTGCCATAACCTACACTATACTTTTTGGAATTATGTTTGCCGATCTTGGGCAGGGATTAGTTCTTCTTCTTGCAGGATTATTCATCGCAAAGAAAAAGGGACATGCATTAGGCCGTATACTCGTTCGATGTGGAAGCTCTTCCATGGTGTTCGGAACGATTTTCGGAAGTGTGTTCGGCTTTGAAACACTTTTTGATCCTATATATCAACAGTTTGGAATGGATGGTAAACCTATACACGTTCTCTCCTCCGATTGGGCTGTTAATATCCTTATTGTATCTGTATCTATAGGTGTTTTCATGACTGCCTTAGTTATGATAATATCACTCATATCAGCATATAAGGAAGGTCGTTTTAAGCAACGAATATTTTCACCAAGCGGCATTGCCGGAATAGTTTTTTATGTAACGGCAGTTGTAATGGCTCTTAATGCTTTAGTTTTTGGTAATATTATACCGGGATTTGTAACAGTTCCTATCTTGGTTCTTAGCCTTTTGGCGGTTATGTTTAACGAACCGTTAACCCATATTATCGAGGGCCACAGCATAGCCGACCTTAAGGTAGGCGATGTTGTTACGGCTGCGATATTTGAAACCTTTGAAACGTTGCTATCCTATGTATCAAACACCCTTTCCTATCTTCGTGTTGGTGGATTCGTACTTGTTCATGCCGGAATGATGAGCGTGGTTTTTGCTCTTGCTAACATGTCGGAAATAGGATTTATCCCGGTTGTTATTATCGGAAACATTTTTGTTATCCTAATGGAAGGATTAATTGCAGGCATCCAGGTTATGAGGCTCGAATACTATGAGATGTTTAACCGATTCTATCTTGCGGGTGGTATTCCATTTAAACCGCTAACAATAAATAACGAAAACATATAATTAAAATCAAGGAGTTATAATTATGAAAAGGAAGAACATTTTAAAGGTATTGCTACTTTCCGTATTCAGCATTGCCGTGTTAACGGTTTCTGCATTTGCCGAATCTGCCGATAGTGCTGCCGCTGCGTCAGGAACTGCTGAAGGTCTTGCGATGCTTGGTGCAGCTCTTTCTACCGGCCTTGCATGTATTGGTGCCGGCATATCGGTTGGTAATGCCTCTTCGGCTGCTATCGGTGCTCTAACCGAGGATCCGACCACCTTTGGTAAATCACTGATATTCGTTGTTATGGGCGAGGGTATCGCGCTTTATGGAATGTTAATTTCAATTCTTATACTTTTCTCCTAATACGATAAAACATAATAATTATGAAATATTTTTTGATTAGCGATAATGTTGATACATTGACAGGTTTAAGGCTTGCCGGTGTTGAGGGGATTGTCGTTCACAGTAACGAGGAGGTTGCAAAGGCATTATCTGATGCTTTTGCACGCACCGACATTGGGCTTATACTTATTACAGGTCTTTTGGTTCAACAAAATCGTGACCTTGTTTTTGATTACAAACTCAATCGCAAAAGTCCGCTTATTGTAGAGATACCCGACCGCCACCACGGCAACGAAGCCGGCGAGGCTATAAAGCGCTATATTTATGAGGTTGTGGGTATTAAGGTTTAAAAGGAACAGTTATCTATGCAGAATGTTTACAATCAGGGTGCCGGCTCAAAGTTTGAACAATCAGTTTTAGCGGCTGCCGAAAAGAACGCTAAGGAGATAATGCTCAAGGCCCAAAAATATCGTAGTGATACCCTCAGGGGCATTAATATGGTTCAGGCTTCTGAGCTTAATAAGCGTTGCGAATCCATAAAGGAGAAGAACGAGCATCGTCTCGCAAAGGAGGAGCAGGATTTAAGGCGTAAACTCCTTATCTACCGTGATGAGCTTACTCAGCAGATGTTCCAGCGAATAGAAAAACGGTTGGTTGATCTCTCGATGGAAGATTCCTTTCGTCAAAGTATGTCTAGAAGAATAACCAAACTTAACGATAAGATTTACGAAGCTTCCGATTTTGGTCATGTTACCCAGCTGCTTGTTAGAGACTCAGATATGGATTTTTTCTGCAAGCTTGTTAAGGACGACCATCCTCTTGAAATTTTTGCCTCGCCCGAAGTTCGACTCGGAGGTTTTATTTTGAGAATCGACCGATTGCTTTTTGATTATACTCTCGACAGCTCGTTAGAACGAGCAAAGGAGAAGTTTTATAAAAATGTCGATTTTATTATAGATTAGGTTAGGGAGACTATGAAAGATACTGTTTTTTCGGTTAACGGTCCGGTTGTTACCATTCCCGGCAGCGACAGCTTCAGCATGTTAGAACGTGTTGAGGTTGGCAATGCGAGGTTGGTTGGCGAGATTATTACCGTAACCGATAGCCGAACCACCATACAGGTTTACGAGAGTACAACCGGAATGAAGGTTGGCGAGCCTGTTGTAGGCACCGGTGCACCACTTTCTGCCGAACTTGGCCCCGGTCTTATATCCAATATTTTTGATGGAATACTTCGCCCCTTGCCCGAATTAGAAAAGCTTAGCGGTAGCTTTATATCTAATGGCATCGAGGCTGCAAGCCTAAACAGGGAGCGCCTTTGGGAGGTAACTTTAAAGGTATGCGATGGGGATATTGTTGTAGGGGGTCAGGTATTTGCCTGCTGTCCCGAAACTCCGGCCATTGAGCATAGAAGCATGATACCACCAAATCTTTCCGGTTCAATTTCAGATGTGGTTGAGAATGGTAGCTACACGGTAGACGATGTGCTGTGCGTATTAACCGACAATGATGGAACAAGGCATGAACTATCACTAAAGCAATACTGGCCGATAAGGCGACCAAGACCCACAGCAAAGAGGGAGAACATTTCTCGTCCACTTATAACGGGACAAAGGGTTGTAGACTCGCTTTTTCCGATAGCTAAGGGTGGAACTGCTGCTATTCCGGGTGGTTTTGGAACCGGTAAGACCATGACTCAACACCAGCTTGCTAAATGGTGTGATGCCGATATTATTGTCTACATCGGTTGTGGTGAGCGTGGTAACGAGATGACCCAGGTTTTGGAGGAGTTTTCTGAGCTTATCGACCCAAAAACCGGCCGACCGATGACGGATAGAACAATTCTTATTGCAAATACATCAAATATGCCTGTTGCGGCACGTGAAGCCTCGATATACACCGGTGTAACTCTTGCAGAATACTACCGAGATATGGGCTACGACGTAGCAATGATGGCGGACTCTACCAGTAGATGGGCCGAGGCGCTTCGCGAAATCTCGGGTCGTCTTGAAGAGATGCCGGCTGAAGAGGGCTATCCCGCCTATCTTCCGTCAAGACTTGCAGAATTCTACGAGCGCGCCGGTTGTTGTAAAACGCTTGGCGGTGACAACGGTAGCATTACTATCATTGGTGCAGTATCACCACAGGGAAATGACTTTTCTGAACCTGTTACACAAAATACTAAGCGTTTTGTTCGTTGCTTTCTTGCCCTTGATAAGTCACTTGCATATGCAAGACATTATCCGGCAATTAACTGGAACGATTCCTACAGTGAATATTACACCGACCTTAACGACTATTACTCAACAGAAATAGGCAGCGATTTCACCGTTCTTCGCACCCGTATGGTAGCACTTCTTGGCGAGGAAAGCAAGCTGATGGAGATAGTGAAGCTGGTTGGAAGTGATGTTTTACCGGATAGTCAAAAGGTAACTTTAGAGGTATCAGCTGCAATACGAACCGGTTTTTTACAGCAGAATGCTTACCACAAAGATGATACCTACGTTCCTCTTATAAAACAACGAAAGATGATGCAGGTTATAATACATCTCTACGACTGCGCTTGTGATTTAGTAGATGAAGATATTCCGTTTAGCGAGCTTAAGGAAAGCGGAATTTTTGATAGGATTAACCGGATTAAGTATGATGTTCCGAATGACAATATAGACCTGCTCGACAGCTATATTGAAGATATAGACGAGATAATTGTAAACTTAAAGACGAAGGTAAGATAATGATTGAATATGTCGGATTAAATGAACTCTCGGGGCCTATCGTAGTATTGGATGGGGTTCGCGGTGCTTCATATGAGGAGCTGGTTGAGATACGCACCGGCAAGGATGAGGTTAGGCTCGGACGTGTTGTTGCGTTAGAGGGCGAACGTGCCGTGGTACAGGTTTTTTCCGGAACTTCCGGAATGAAGCTATCCGGTTCCAGAACACGTTTTACCGGACATCCTCTTGAGGTTCAACTCTCTCCCGAAATGGTAGGGCGAATTTTTAGCGGTGCCGGCAAACCTATAGATGGCCTTGGACCAGTCTTCGGCGGAAAACCTGCCGACATAAACGGTAACCCAATAAATCCCGTTAGTCGTGCATATCCGGCCAACACAATTACCACCGGGGTAACCGGAATCGATACCCTTATGACGCTAATCAGAGGTCAAAAGTTGCCGATATTCTCCGGTAGTGGTATGAAACACAACGACCTTGCAGCTCAGGTAGTGCGTCAGGCAAGAATTGAGGGTGAGGGAAACGGTGACTTCGCAATAGTATTCTGTGCCATGGGTGTTACCAATGATGTTGCCGAGTTTTTTCGCCGCAGTTTTGAGGAATCTGGTGCCCTATCTCGAGTTACCATGTTTATAAACCTCTCTAGCGACCCTATTATCGAGCGTATTTTAACCCCTCGTTGCGCACTAACAGCAGCCGAATACCTTGCCTTTGAGCTTGGAATGCATATTCTGGTTGTTCTTACCGATGTTACCAGCTACTGTGAAGCCCTTCGTGAATTTAGTAGTAGTAAGGGCGAAATCCCGGGTCGTAAAGGATATCCGGGTTATCTCTATTCAGACCTTGCCTCACTATATGAAAGAGCCGGCTGTATTAAGGGTAGAGATGGTAGTGTTACCCAGCTACCTATTCTTACCATGCCTAATGATGATATTACCCACCCTATACCTGACCTTACCGGGTACATTACCGAAGGTCAGATAGTACTAGATCGATATCTCGACCAAACAGGAATATATCCGCCACTAGCAGTTCTACCATCATTAAGTAGGTTGATGAAGGACGGAATTGGCGAAGGTTTCACCCGTGACGATCACCCCGACCTTGCAAATCAGCTGTTTGCCTGCTATGCTAAGGTTGCCGATGCAAGGGGGCTTGCTTCGGTTATCGGCGAGGAGGAGCTCTCTCCCACCGATAAAAGTTATCTCGATTTCGGACGACGGTTTGAAAAGGAGTTTTTGGGGCAGGATGCCTATGAAAACAGGACAATTTCTGAGAGTTTAGATATTGGTTGGGAGCTATTATCACTTCTGCCAAAAGAAGAGCTTACCAGAATTAACACAAAGATACTGGAAAAGCACTATCGTAGTAAAAGCTAAATCAAACAGAAAGGAACAACAGCGGTTATGGCACAGGATATATTCCCAACAAAGGGCAACCTGATGATGCTTAAGAAAAACCTAGCGCTTGCTAAGCTAGGTTTTGATTTGCTAGACCGTAAACGCAATGTTCTTATGAGAGAGATGATGAAGCGTATTGAGGAGGTTGCAATTATCGAGGCAGATATAAGCACCACCTTTGTTGAAGCTTATGCAGCACTTCAACAGGCAAATGTTATGCACGGAATAGACGGTTTAACGCTTGATTATCTGCCTATTGACGATGGATTTCTACAGACAAGCCATAGTATAATGGGCGTAGACCTACCTACAACGCATAATAAGTCGGAACCGCTTATCCCCTATTACGGGTTTCATGAAACTAGCCAGGAACTCGATAACGCATTTTGCTCTTTTAATCGGGTTAAAGAGCTGTCGGCTAGGCTTGCAGGTATAGACAATAGTGTTTATAGATTAGCAGTAGCAATAAGAAAGACAAAGCGTCGAGCTAACATGCTTGATAATGTTATGATACCGAAGTTTGATAGCAACATTCGTTTTATACAGGGTGTTTTAGAGGAGCGCGAAAGAGAGGAGTTTTCAAGGCTTAAGGTGATAAAACGAAAAAAAGAAACAATATAGGTAATACAGTGTTTCTTCTCCAAACAGAAAAATAATAAACACTGTCGCTTGCAGAGATTACAACGAGGTGAAATGGTACTCAAAAAGATCGAAATACAGGGCTTTAAATCTTTTCCTGACAGGATAAAGGTTGGCTTTGGGTCGGGTATTACCGCTGTTGTAGGTCCAAACGGAAGCGGCAAAAGTAATATTTCAGATGCTGTGAGATGGGTTATGGGTGAAACCAGCCCAAAGCAACTTCGTGGCGGCAGCAAGATGGAGGCCGTCATATTTGATGGAGCAAAAAATCGTGGTGCAATGGGTTTTGCTTCGGTTAGCCTCACCCTTGATAACAGCGAAGGGCGGTTAGATATCGCTTCTCCCGAGGTTAGTATTGGTAGAAAGGTTTATCGCAGCGGTAACAGCGAATACACCATAAACGGGAAGCAGGTTAGACTAAAAGATATCTATGAGCTGTTGCTGGATACAGGTCTTGGGCGTGACGGATATTCCATGATAGGCCAGGGAAGAATTGCTGAAATTGTTTCGGCACGTTCCGGCGAGCGAAGGGAAATTTTTGAAGAGGCTAGCGGTATTGCAAAGTATCGATATCGCCGAAACGAGGCAGAGAAAAAACTTGCTGCCACTGCCGAAAACCTTGTAAGGCTTACCGATATTTTCAGTGAACTTGAGGCAAGGGTTGGCCCACTTGCTAGAGAGTCGGAAAAGGCAAAACGCTTTATAGTTCTTGCCGACGAGCGTAAACGCTGTGAAATAACCCTTTATCTTGATATACTAGATAAAACAAAAGTGTTACTGCGAGAAGCGGCAAATAAACGCGAGGTAGTTTCTGCCGACTACGACGAAAATCGTTCGAAAATCGACGAAATTGAGAAGCGAATTGAACAGCTACGCCGCCTTGCCGGTGACTCATTACTAAAAATCGAGGAGAAAAACTCCGAAATAAGGCTTGCAGATGAACAGGCGGCATCCTATGCTAACCGTATTGCCGTTCTTAAAAATGATAATGTACATAATGCAGGACGTGCCGAGGCATTGCAGGCTGAGCTTAACGGCCTTAGCTCTCAGGGTGAAACCGAGGCTGTTCAGATAGATGAACAGCGACAAAAACTCGAGCAGCTTATCGATGAAAGTGCTGTATCAGAAAAGAAAGTTGCCGCTCTTATTTCCGAGATCGATGAACTGGCAAGACAGGCAGCAGAAACGGGACGTGAACGCGATTCTGCTGAATATAAGCAGGCAAGTCTTTCAGCTGTGCTAGCCGACCTTAGAATTAACGAGGCAACCATAATTGCCGATACCGAAAGCCTAACCACCGGAATTGTTGAGGCCGAGGAAGCTGTTAAGGTTGCAGTGGAAAGATATGAGGAAGCAAATGTCAACTGCCGAAAATATCGCCGTAAAAGGGATGAAATCGAGGAATTTATTGCTCGACACAACAATATAAACGAGGGGCTTCGCCTTAAACTTGAATCGAAGCGCAAGCAGACCGAGGCTGCAAAGGCTCAACAGGAAGATTTTGCCCATAATCTTCGTAAGATGTCTGATAGATTGCATCTTTTAGAGGATTTACAAAACAGTAATGAGGGATATTTTAATAGCGTTAGAGCAGTTCTTACCGCAGGAAAAAATGGCCGGCTCGGTGGAGTGCTTGGTGCTGTATCATCGTTATTATCGGTAGAAAAAGGATATGAACTTGCAATAGAAACTGCACTCGGAAATGCTGCACAAAATATAGTTATGGAAAATGAACGTAGCACTAAAGCTGCAATTTCCATGCTAAAGGAAGACCGTTTAGGTAGGGCTACATTTTTACCTCTCGATACTGTTCGTTCTTCCGGTGAGATAAGAGACAGATTACCTGATGGCGCTGTTGTGGCTGAGGATGTTGTTACCGCAAATAATAAGTACGATAAGGTTGTTTCAAACCTTTTGGGAAGAATTCTAATTGCCGAGGATCTTAATTCAGCTAGCTCCTTTGCTAAACAGCTGGGTTATAGATACAGAATCGTTACTACCGATGGCCAGGTTATTAATGCAGGCGGTTCTTTTACCGGTGGTTCTCATGCTAAGGGGAGTGGTGCATTTAGCCGCAAAACCGAAATAGAAACCCTAAAAAACGAAATAGAGAAGCAGTCACAAAAAATGCACCAACTAGAGGAGTCTCATCTACTGCATAGCCGAGAGCTTGCATCGGTTGAGGCCGATATGACAGCAGCCGATGCTGAGCGACGCTCTGCTGAGGAAGATTTAATTCGTTTGTCAGCCGAGGAACAGGCTGCGGTGCAGCTAAAAAACGTTGCACAAAGCAGTGTTGATACTGCTGAGGCCAGGCAGGAGGCTCTTAGTGAACGGCTTGCAATTCTTGCCGAAAAGAGAAAAAATATTTCTAACGAGATGCTTAGTGTTTCAAATGATTTGAACAGGTTAGACGAACAAATTAAGCAACATGCCGATGAGGGACATAGCGATAACATTCAGCTAAAACAACAACAGCTATCCGAAGCCAGACTTTCCTCACTCGCACTACATAAGGACGTAGAACAGGCACAACAGTCGTACGATCTTTTAAGAGCTAGAGCAGGCCAGGCTGCCGAGGAGAGATTACAGCGTGAAGAACAGCTAGAACAGCTGAAAAGAACCATGACGCAAAACGAAAAGGAATGTGAAGAGGCTACTTTACTTCGTGAGAAAAGCATTGAACATGCAAAAAAACTAGGCGAAGAGATTGTTAAAATTCGCGAGAACAGACTTTCGGGAGAGGGCGAAATTACAACCCTTTCCGGTGAAGTTAAGCAGTTTTACTCTAGGCAGGAAGATCTTACAAGGGAGCGCACAAGGCTTATCGAAAAAGAACATTCTCACCAAAGCGAGTATGATGGAACCATAACAAAGTTATGGGAAGATTATGAGCTTGGAATTACCGATGCCTCAGAGTTTGTAATTGAATTCGAAAGTTTAGCTTCATTAAAACGAAGAGTTTCTGAACTAAGATCAGAAATTCGTGGGCTAGGTAATGTTAATGTTGCCGCAATTGAAGAATACGAAGAGGTGTCGGAGCGGTATGAGTTTATGAAAACTCAGCTTAATGATATTGAGCAGGCACGAGCCGGCTTAATAAAACTTATAAATGAACTCTCACAGGATATGAAGGCTATCTTCTCTGCAAGCTTTGATAGAATAAATCGCCACTTTGGTGATATATTTGCCCGGCTGTTCGGTGGTGGTAGTGCAGGCCTTACTCTATCCGATACTGAAAACGTTCTGGAAAGTGGAATTGACATATCGGTTTCACCTCCCGGAAAGGTAATTAAAAGTCTAGAGAGTCTTTCCGGTGGCGAACAATCACTTGTGGCTATAGCCATTTATTTTGCTATACTTGCAGTAAACCCAGCACCCTTTTGTGTGTTAGATGAGATAGATGCTGCTTTAGATGATGTTAATGTTGCACGCTTTGCCTCCTATCTTAAAAATATAGTAGACACACAGTTCATAGTTATAACACATAGACGTGGCACTATGGAGGAAGCAAATGTACTGTATGGTGTAACCATGCAGGAAGATGGCGTTTCAAAGCTATTAAGACTTGACACCGCAACAAATGATATACACATGATGGTAACTAACAGCTAACGAGTAAGGAGGTATCGATGCAAATTTTAACCGGAATTTCTGCCGCATCCGGCATTGCAATAGGCAGTGTTCGTATACCTGAACGGGCTCGAACTTCTGTAATGCGCCAGATGAAAGACCCTTTGCAGGAAAAAAAGAGATTTGACGCCGCAAATCTCCTTGCAAAGGATGAACTTCTTATGCTCAAAGAACAAGCACTTGGCGATGATAGGGATATCATTGAATTTCAGGTTGCCATCCTTTCGGATAACGGTTTTTTAAAGGAAGTTTACAGCTATATTGATGCAGGTGCGGGTGCAGCAGCTTCGGTAGAGCGTGCTTCCGGAATTTTTGAAAAGAAGATGCAAAGCATAGGAGACGATTATTTCAGTGAAAGATCGGTAGATATAAGAGATGCTAGCAGACGAGTGGTGGATATTTTAGATGACGCACCTCGTGAAAGATTATCGCTAAAAACCCCATGCATTGTTGTTGCAGAGGAGCTTACCCCCAGCGATATGGTTACTATTGACCGCAGTATGCTTCTTGCTATTGTTACGGTAAAAGGTTCAAAGCAGGGTCATGCCTCAATTATAGCTCGAACAATGGGAATCCCTGCTATAGTTCGAGTTCCAATCAATATTGAAACACTTAAGGATGGAGACCAAATTGCGGTAGACGGTAATACCGGTGAAATTTTCCTCTATCCCAGCGAAGGTGTTAAAACACGGTTTGCCCATAGGATGCATAAACTTGTTCGTGATAAACAGAAAATTCACGATACCCCCCAAATGCCTGCTATTTCAAAAAATAATGTTAAAATTAATTTATTTGCAAACTGCGCTACTCCCGAAGATATATCTAACGCTCTTACCCTAGGTGCAACCGGAATAGGATTACTCCGAAGTGAAGGTCTTTACATGGGTAAAACAATTCCCACAGTAGAGGAGCAGTATGAGTTTTACCTAAACTGCATTAATGCCGCAAACGGCTACCCAATTACTATTAGGACTATGGACATAGGTGCAGATAAATTTGTTCGTAGCATTTCAATTTCTGATGAGCCTAATCCTGCTCTGGGAGTTAGAGGCATTCGTCTTTCTTTATTGCGCCGTGATATGTTTCAGGAACAGTTAACAGCAATACTTCGCGCCTCTGCCCATGGAGAGGTATCGGTAATGTTTCCTATGATAGCAACTGTAAGTGATTTCAACGAGGCCATGGAGGTTGTTGCCAGAGTGAAGTACGACCTTGATAAAGAGAAAACACCATATTCTGAAACTATTAAGTTTGGAGCTATGATAGAAACTCCTGCCGCAGCACTCTGCGCACCAGAACTTGCAAAAACAGCCGATTTCTTTAGCATCGGCACAAACGACCTTACCCAGTATACCCATGCAGCCGACAGAGAAAACCCGTTAGTAGACAGCTATTTTCTAACGGCATCACCTGCTATTTTACGTCTTATAAACATGACGGTGCTGGCTGCCAAAAAGGAAAAAATTCCAGTTTCAATCTGTGGCGAATCTGCTTCTCAGCCAGAAATAGCAATGAGATATATGGAGCTCTCAATAAATACCTTGTCTATGTCGGCACCATTTTTATCCAACATGAGGGAGTATATCTGCAATAACGAAATAAATACTATTAAGCTAAAATTATAGCTATTCTGAAACCTAGTAGATGTCTTTACAGTATGTTAACTAAGGAATTTTAAACGTTTATATGGATTTTTTGTCAACCTCATATCTTGTATTTTTGCCGCTAGCTGCGGCTTTTTACTATATTCTTCCGATAAAACTGCGGTGCGGCTATCTCGTTGCAGTTAGCCTTGCTTTCTACATCATGTTTGAACCATCACTGTTTTATGTTTTGCCGGGTTATATTGCCGTTGGATATCTCGGTGGTTTGGCATTGAAAAAAGGTAGAGTGGTAGGTATTCTTACCGTTACGGTAACCTTTGCGGTGGCTGTTCTTTGCTTCTTTAAATACAGATATCTTTGGGAGCCTATTGAATCTCTTATTATGCCGATAGGGATTAGTTATTATACCTTTTCTACCGTCGGTTATCTCGTTGATGTAGCTACCGGTGCGGCAAAGCCTGAAAAAAATCTTCTACGATACAGTCTTTTTATCGGTTTTTTTGCTCAGCTGTCGGCAGGTCCTATACCGAGAAGTGACACCCTTCTGTTAGAGCTTTCAAAACCTCTAACATTCAGCTACCAAAAAACTGCAGAAGGTTTGCTTATATTAGCGATAGGGTATATTAAGAAGCTTTGTGTCGCAATACCGCTTGGCAACATAATTGGCCCAATATTTTCAAACGAGCAATCCGGAGGGTCGGTGTTGTTTGTTGCCTGTCTGCTTTTCACTTTTCAGCTCTATTTTGATTTTTCAGGTTATACCGATATCGCAAGAGGTACTGCACAACTATTTGGAATTACCCTTGCACCTAACTTTAAACAGCCATTCTATAGCACCAATTTTTCCGGTTTTTGGCAACGCTGGCATATATCACTCTCAAAATGGTTACAGGATTATATATTTACCCCACTTATCTGGAATCGACCCATATCTAAACTTCCTATTATAGGCAGATTTTTTAAAGGTTTGCCGTTATATAGCAGTATAACTATCCTGTTTGTTATATCCGGTATCTGGCATGGCGCCGGCATAACCTTTCTTATCTGGGGCATTCTTCAGGCAGTATTCAGAATCGGAGAAGAGCTACTACATAACCATTATCGAAAGCCCAAAAAGAAGCAGTCTGCCATTAGGCTTTATCTAAAACGTGCTGTTGTCTTTTTGCTGTTTTCTGCAAGTCTTGTATTTTTTAGGGCAACCGATATCGACCAAGCACTTTCGGTATTTGCGCGTATATTCGGCAGCTTAGATTTTAACTTTTATAGCTTTTTTGAAGCAGCCACAACCTTTAATGCTGATCCGTTAATCGCCTCGGCATATCTGATTTTTTGCCTGTTATCGCTTGCGGTGGTTATCACAATAGACCATTTGTGCTATAAAACTAACCATAGCGAGAGTGAAATAATTTGTAATCTTCGCTATCGTTGGGTCATCTACTATGCCTTTATAGGGCTTTGTCTTGCAGGATTTTTGCTCAACAACGGTGGTTATGGCAGTACTGCAAGCTTTATCTATGCGGGATTTTAATCTATGAAAAAATTGATTTTACGAATATCTATAATATTGTTACCTATAATAGCTTATTTTGTGGTGTTTTTTATCTTTGAGCCGTATAACTATTTCGGCTTGAAGGAGGTTGCTAACACCAACAGCGTTATATATAGAACAAGGGCATATCTTCAAGAACCTTCCGACAGTATTCTGGTTGGAGACTCACGGCTTGCACATCTTGATATGGATCTTGTAGAACAGATTGCAGGTGAGCGGTATTCTAACCTATGTTTCGGCGGTGCTTCGGTTACCGAGGCGATGGATCTTTACGAATTTGCAGAACAAAATAATCCTGAACTTAAAAATGTGGTATTGAGTTTATCTTTTTACACTCTAAATACCGCCTATTATAAAGATAGAACCGAGCAGATAGAAAAGGTTGTTAATAATCCTCTTGCATACATGACAAACTTCGATTATAACATAGAGATGTTAAACGAGATAAGGTTAAATCTAAGAGGTGAACGCTCAGGCGTTTCGATGGAGCAGGGAGTTTGGCTAAGCGAAGATTATGTTGATGAGCAGGGAAATCCTCTCCCCTACCGCCAGAACCTCATAGACTATGCCGAGCTGATTAAGGCAGAGAGTGAGGGGTATGTTTTAAACCATGAGGCTGTGGATAGGGTTATAGATATTGCAAATGAATGTAAAGATCTGGGAATCAATTTCACCGTTGTTTTACCACCCGCACACGAGTCTATAACAGAATATGTTATAGAGCCTTTAAAAATCGATACCGAAATGAAAAAGATTTTAGATCGCCTTGAAGATGAGGGGATTACCGTACTTGACTATGAGCAAAACAAGCTTGTACAATACGATCAGGATATGTTTTATGATGGTTTTCATCTTGACCCTGTTACCGGATTACCGGAATTTACCAAAAGATTATTTTCTGAGGATTTAACTACAGTGAGGTAATAATTGTTAGACTTTTTAATACTTTACGAACACCCGGTAAGGGAGTATGAATGTATTTTACTATTAGAGACAGAGCTAAAACGACGCGGCTACAGTGTAGAAATTAAACAACTGTTAGGCCGAAAAAAGATAAAGCATTTTTTTTGGTCTAAACCAAGAGTTATAGTTACATCCTGCATGTACAACAATGAATCCATTAACAGTCATGTTTTTAATAACGTTGGCAGACTTAACAGGGTGGTAAATCTACATTGGGAGCAGATATTATCCCGTGAGCAGGAGCAAAGCCCATTTTTCAACTGTCTTGAAAATGCACAATATGCTATCCAAACCTGTTGGGGAGAGGCAACTAAACATCGGTTGATGTCGGAGGGCGTACCGGAACAAAGTTTAGAGATAACCGGCGCCATGCAGCTTGACTTTTTACGGCCGGAATTTAGTGGCTACTACCTTAATCGCGACGAGATATGCAATAATTACTCTATTGATCCTAAGCGTCGCATAATTCTCTATATTTCATCCTTTGGATATGCTAATATGGATGACAAGGAGGTTTCTGAACTTAGTACAATGGCTGGCCTCGACTTTAGAGGATTTAGAGATACAAATAAAAAGTCGATGGAAACCACCCTCGATTGGTTTTGTGAAGCTATGGAGCGTTACAGCGACATAAGCATTGTCTACCGACCCCACCCCAGCGAATGGAAATGCACCCGCCTTACCGAGATGCAGAACAAATATCAACATTTTCATGTTATTTCAGATCACTCGGTTAAGCAGTGGGTGGTTGTGTCTGATCGCGTTTACAACTGGATGTCAACTGCACTTGCCGAGGTGTATTTTGCCAACAAAGGTTGTGGTATATTGCGCCCCTACCCTATTGAGGCAGAGTATGATCCTGTTATTTATGAGCAGGCAGACTATATAACCGATCTTGAAGGTTTTTTAAATGACGTTAACTCCACTATGGATATATACCCCTTTAACGAGGAGTTCTTAAAAAGTTTTTACAGCGTTACCGACCGCGCAGCCTATCTGCGAATGTCTGATCTTTTGGAACGAGTTCACAAAGAAACTGAAAGGGGCAAAATTTTCGGTGATGGCTATAAGCCAAGGTTTAACCTTATAAAATTCTGTGCTTTAATAGGTATACACATTTTTTTTGCACTTAGATTTAATCCGTCGAGACTTAAATTTATTCCCGGGTTTGCCGATTTTGCAGGAAGAATTTACGGCTATATAGAAAAAGGTTATGTCTCCAAAGAAAATGAAGCTAAGCTAAGGAAAAGGGTTGAATATTTTGTAAACAAGAACGGAGGTAGGTAGCCGATGCAAAAAGGCTTTTCGGTTGCCGGTTTTCTGCGCTCTGCGCTCTCCTATTCCGTAGCAACCTACATTAACTTTATTATCTATGGTCTGTCGGTACTTATGACAACCTATTTAATGCCTCCCGAGGTATTTGGTCCGGTGGATATATTTATATCGGCCGCAACCCTAATTATGAATACCGCAATACTTGGATTAGACCAGGCATTTATTCGCTTTTTTAATGAGCCACCAAATGGTATGGGTGCAAAGCGATTATTTACCATCTGTTTGTTTATATCGGGCAGTACCCTAATAATTATTGGTGTTTGTGCTTCAACTTTTTTTAGCGATTTCTTAACCGCCCTGTTCTTTAGCGAAGCTATGCCAAGCTATGTTACACCGCTTTTGTTCATAAACGCTTTTTTATTAATGCTTGCAAGATACTACAATATTGCATATAGAATGGAGGGTAACCTAAAACTCTATACCATAGAGAGCATTGGAATGCAGTTCTTCTCAAGATTTTTCTTTGTGCTGGGAACATTTGTTCAGCCAACCTTTGAAATGGCAATAATATTTTTCACGATAGGTCTTGTTGTCTTTGCGATAGTGTTCGCCTTATTAAGACGTGATAATCCCATCCCTGATAAAACTGCGATAGACAAAAAGAACCTTGCCGAGCTGTTACCCTATGGATTTGCTCTCGCTCCTACTCCGGTAATGCTCTGGCTTACCTCACTTTTTTCTAAAGCCTATATCGGAAACCTGTTTGGCAGTGCCGAACAGGGGGTTTATTCCATGGTAATATTACTCTCCAACGTGATAGCAGTTATCCAGGCAGGTTTTGCCACCTATTGGTCGGCATTTATTTATGCAAACTATCGAACAAATCAAAAGGAAATTGCAAAGGTTCACGACTACATAGTTCTTATAACAGCACTATTTTTCGCACTTCTTGTAATGTTTGAAGATGTTTTATTTATGGTACTAGGAGAAGAATACCGAGGAGGAATGGAGCTTTTCCCCATCCTTTCGTTAGGGCCATTATTCCTGATAATTAGCGAAACCACTGTTTATGGAATTTCTATTTCAAGACGAACTTTATTCGACACTGTCGGAATTGGAATATCGCTTGTAGGCACAATTATTTTCAGTATTTTATTAACCCCAACTTTTGGTATGATTGGTGCATCATTTGCTGTTGCTCTATCCGGAATCTTAATGTTTGTGTTTAGGACTGTTATTGCTCAAAAATACTATAAAACTGTTGAACATCCAATTAAGAGCACGATTGCTCTATCATTGGTAGTTATCTTAGCGATATTTAGCACAATTTTCACAAATTATTTTTGGATTAAATTTACTTTTGCCATTATTTGTGCTATAATACTTAGTTGTGGGTACAAAAATGAAATAAAAGATGCCCGAGCTTTTGCTTCGGGACTGTTTAAGAATAAAACAGCTAAAGGAGATATGTAAATTGGGATTTTTTACACCGGGTTATTTACGAGAAGGCAAAGGCATTCGTAAAGACGAACCTAAGAAAAAAGGAATAATGCGATTATTTGAGATTATCGCAAGGGATTTTGGCGATCTTATTAAGCTTAACTTTGTTTTTGTTTTATGTTGCATTCCGATCGTAACCATTGGACCTGCAATAGTTGCGCTTTCCGCTGTTATCACAAAGCGTGTTAGAGATATTCCATGTTATGTAATTTATGAATATAAAAAGGCGTTTAAAGAGAACTTTAAGCGTGCACTTCCTGCCGGACTTATAGTTATGGCATTAATTGCATTTTCTGTTTTTTCTGTTATAACATATTTCCAATGGTATAACAGTACCGGTGAGCTACCCTACTTTATTTTATCCAGCTTTACCGCTATGTTGGTTGTTATTATTACTATTGCAAGTTGTTATCTTTTCACCCTTATTGCGGTTGTAGAGCTTCCTTTAAAGGTTCAGCTTAAGAACGCCTTATTACTAACCGTTGCTTTTTTACCACGCTCGGCTCTTATACTTATAACCACTGTTCCATTTTGGATCTTGGCTTTTTGGTTTATTCCATTAGCGCCGATTCTGATACTTATCTATAATTGCTCACTCACTAACCTTCTGGTAAACATGAATGTTTGGCCGGTAATCGAAAAGGTTTTTATTACTAACAAACTGATTTCAGAGGAAGAATCTCTGAATCATTCGGAGAATGACGATGATGCAAAGCAGTAACCACAGTCAACCTCGTTCTCTAAGTGAAAGACGAAGGCTTAAGGCAATACAACGACGTAACGATGTTAGGCGACGCAGCCTGCTTTCGGTTATGTTTGTAGTGTTTACCGGTATATTTAGCTTTACCTTTATAACCTTTTTTGAATCCGGTTTTCATGCCGAGTCAACCGAAATTACATCACAATCATCAACCAACATCACCTCTCAAGTTACAGATAGCTCTCAATCTGTAGCCAGCGAAGTTATTGAACAATTTGTGGTTCCGGATGTTGTTGACAGAACTATTAATCTTGCCCCGGCTCAGGCCCAATCTGCTAAGATGCTTTCGTTGCCGGAAAACGGCAAGGTAGATATGTCCTATTTTAACGATGCAGTTTTTATGGGCGATTCTCTGGCACAGGGGTTTGTTGAGGCATATCAGATTTTCCCAAACTCTTATAGTGCGGCTTATAAAAGCATGTCTACCAATGGCTTTGTAAGCCAAACGGTGGAAGGGCCGGACGGTGCTCAGGTTAACCCCATTGACCTTATGGCAACCTACAGTCCTGCTAAAATTTATATATTAATAGGTGTAAACGACCTTGTTTGGATGAGCGAAGAACAGCTTTTAGCTTCATTTACCATGCTTTTCGATACCTTAAATGCAAAGATGCCAAACTCAATAAAATATATAATGAGTATACCCCCGCAAACAGAGGAGCGTTCGACCGACCCCAGATACAGTGTTAGCTATATTAATAGTGTAAACGACAAACTTGCTGTTATAGCAGCCGAGCGTAATGTTCATTATCTGGATTTACACGAAATTGTTGCAGACTCTTCTGGTTACCTTCGTGCCGATATTGCTCAGCCGGATGGATTTCATATTAAGCCGGATGGATATATTGAAATTAGAGATTATTTAATTTCTCATACCATTCATACCGATACAAATCCTTATCTCCCGGGTTCGCCACACTATATAGATCCCGCAGCAATAACATCTACCCCCGAAACAGAAACCGAGCCCATTTCGCAGGCTCCGGTTACCTCTGAGCCGTCTTCACAGCCAGTGGCATGATAGGATTAGCGTATATACAGCAACCTTGAAAGGAACTTTAAGTGGAGTTTTTTGGATTAACCGCCTTTGGAATGGTTGGATATTGGTTTTCCGAAATATTTTTTCGCCTACTGATAGCTATAATTGTTGTGTTATTTGCATATCTGAAGTTCGGTAAAACAATTTTTTTAAGAAACACCCTAATTGTTACATCTATAGTATTTGGTGTTAGTTTTATCTTTATCGGCATATACTACCTAATGATACTTCCAAGGTTTTTAATGCAGCTGCTTAGCTATTTATTTAGTTAACACGGAATATATTTATAACGACCACTATACAATTAAGTACAGCATATAATTATGAGAGATTAATAATGTCTAAGACAAGAGTTTTGGTTTTGTTTGGCGGTGCCTCCTCAGAGCATGAGGTTTCCTGCCGTTCTGCAGCAATGGTAATAAATAGTATCGACTCCGCCCGATTTGAGGTGGTTAAAATTGGTATAACTAAAAAAGGTCACTGGTTATACTACCCCGATGGCACCGAACGACTACTAGACGGTAGCTGGGAGTTTTATCCCGACTGCCTTCCCGCCTTCATTTCTCCAGACAGCTCACATGGCGGTATCTTCATCTGTGAGGAGGGTGGAGCATTTCGTCGACAAAAAATTGATGTTGTGTTTCCTGTTTTGCATGGAAAGAATGGTGAAGATGGAACTTTGCAGGGACTACTTAGCATAGCAGGAATACCATTCGTTGGCTCTAAAACTATTTCCTCTGCAGCATGCATGGATAAATACATAACCAATGTTCTAACAGAAAAGGCCGGTGTACCCCACTGCAAATATATGTTGGTAAACCGTTTTGAGCTTCCCTTATCTGAAGATAAAATAACCGAGATAATCGATACCCTAAAGCTGCCCTTATTTGTTAAGCCTGCCTGTGCAGGTTCATCGGTTGGGGTTAATCGAGTTACCAGTAAGAGCGAGCTTTTATCCGCATTGCTAACTGCTGCTGCACATGACAATAAAATTCTCTTAGAAGAGGGCATCGACGGCATCGAGTTGGAATGTGCCGTGCTTGGAACAGATCCGGCATTTGCCTCTGCCATAGGTGAGATTGTTCCTGGTGATAGCTTTTACAGTTATGACGACAAATACAGCAATGATAATCCTGAGCAGTATATTCCTGCAAGAATTACAGACGATGTTCGCAACAAGATTCAAGACTATGCAGTTAAAGTTTTTAAAACTCTAGACTGTAGAGGTCTTGCAAGGGTTGACTTTTTTTTAAGGAACTCTGATGGCGAAATTCTACTTAACGAGATAAATACACTGCCCGGGTTTACAAGTATTAGTATGTACCCAAAGCTGATGGAATACAGCGGCATAGACAACAAGGAGCTTTTAACGCAACTTATTGATCTTGCCCTAAAGGAGCAGCATGGATAACCGCCCGATTGGGGTTTTTGACAGTGGTCTCGGTGGATTATCCGCGCTTCGTGTTCTCCATCAATTAATGCCAAATGAAGATGTTATCTATTTTGGAGATACTGCAAGGGTACCCTACGGAAACCGTAGCCGTGACATTTTAAAAAAGTTTGCACAGTCGGATATAGCGCTTCTCAAGAGATATGATATTAAATATGTGTTGATCGCCTGTGGAACTGTATCCTCTGTAGTTGATATTAATCAATTGGAAACCGATATTCCCATTCGCGGAGTTATTGAACCTGCTGTTATTGCAGCAGTAAAGGCAACAAAAAATAAAAAGGTAGGCGTAATTGCTACCGCTGCAACCATTAATTCTGCTTCTTATAAGGTCGAACTTAAAAAATATTCTGCAGAGGCAATAGAGGCAGCCTGCCCACTTTTTGTACCGTTGGTTGAAGCAGGGTTTGTTCAGACTGATAACGAGGTAACCCGTCTTGTTGCTGAACAATATCTAAAACCTCTTTTGCAAAGAGAGATAGATACCCTTATTCTTGGTTGCACCCATTATCCATTGTTAGCTCCGATACTCTCAAAGATTACCAAAGGAGTTACCCTAATAGATAGCGGTGCTGAAGCGGCAGGGTATACTGCAAATTTTCTTGCAGAAAATAATATGACTACTGATAGAAAATCCGGTGGTAGTATTAGCTACCTTGTTTCGGATCTCCCGCAGCAATTTGCCGAGCTTGCAAGGCTATTTATTGGGCATGATATAACCCCTATAACTGTTGCAACCGATGATATTTAATAAGCTAAAGCGAATGTTTTCGCATCGAAAGGAAGAAAAATAAGATGAACGAAGATTACATGATTAAGATAGAGGGTACGCAAAAAACTCAGGATGATGAGAACTCGGTTACCCTAATGACGAGAGGGAGCTATCGCCTTAAAAACGGAAGTTATTTTATAACATATAAGGAAACCGAGGCCACCGGCTATGATGGAAGCACTACAACCGTTAAGGTGGATAAGAGTGGTATAGTTACCATGATTAGATTCGGCAAGGCTAACTCCCAGCTTAGCATTGAATCCGGTAAAAGACATATCTGCCATTATGAAACCGGGTTTGGTGCTCTTTCGCTTGGAATAAGCGGAAATAACATAATTAACACCCTCAACGATGAGGGCGGCCGATTGCTTTTCTGCTACGACGTTGATGTTAATTCCAACAACATCAGCAGTAATACGGTAGACATTACAGTGAAACAGGCAAAAAATAACGATGAAATTCAATAAACGGGGTAAGGATGTTAACATACAGAATTAAATTAGCTCAGGAGCATCTTAAAGATATGCTTATTGCAGCGGTAAACAAGGCGACTGAGGCAGGTGAGTTACAGAATGCAGAAATACCTAATTTTACGATAGAAAGACCTGCCGACCAAAAAAACGGTGAATTCTCCTCTAACCTTGCTCTATGCGGAGCTAAGGCCTTTAGGCTTGCTCCGGCGAAAATTGCCACAGTGATTAAGGACAATCTATCACTTCCCTGTAACGGCTTTACCCGATGTGACGTTGCAGGACCCGGTTTTTTAAATTTTTATTGCGATGATAGTTTTTTTACCGATATAGTTGTAGATTCAATCAAGGAAGGATATGGAAATACTGAGACCGGAAAAGGTAAAAAAATTAATGTTGAATTTGTATCATCCAATCCCACAGGGCCAATGCACCTTGGAAATGCTCGTGGTGGCGCACTGGGTGACAGCCTATCAGCATTGCTTAAAATGGCAGGATATGATGTTACAAAAGAGTTTTATATAAACGATGCGGGCAATCAAATTGCAAAGTTTGCCGCCTCGCTTTCTGCAAGATATCTTCAAATCTTTAATTCCGATCACCCCTTTCCGGAAGACGGTTATCAGGGTGAAGACATAACCGAGCGTGCCCTAGAGTTTGCAAAGGAAAAGGGCGATATATTACTGAATGCTGATGAGAAAACCCGTGGTGATGTTCTTGTTGCCTTTGCGCTGCCGAAGAATGTTGCAGATATAAAGGCGGCTCTCGGCGAATACCGGATTGAATACGACAACTTTTTCTCCGAAATGACGCTGCACGATAGCGGTGCTGTTATGGAATGCGTTCAAAAGATTAAGGAAAATGGGCTGGCATACGAGCAGGATGGGGCAATCTTTTTTGCCTTCTCTAAATGTGGCGGTGAAAAGGATGAGGTTTTGGTTCGCCAGAACGGCATGCCTACCTATCTTGCAGCGGATATTGCCTACCACATTAACAAGCTAAATACAAGAAGATTCGATACAGCAATCGACCTTTGGGGAGCTGACCACCATGGCCATGTAGCACGTTTAAAGGCTGCAATAACGGCCGCCGGCGGCAACGGAGATGATCTTGAGGTTATTCTTTTTCAGTTTGTTCGATTAGTATCCGGTGGTGAAACTATAAAGATGAGTAAGCGCAGCGGCAAGGCAATAACTTTAACCACGCTTCTTCAGGAAGTTCCTGTAGATGCCGCAAGATTCTTTTTTAACATGAGGGAGTCCGGCACTCACCTTGATTTTGATCTAGAGCTTGCTGTTCAAACTAACAGTGAAAACCCAGTATACTACGTTCAGTATGCTCATGCAAGAATTGCAAATATGGTTGCCAACCTTGCAAAGGAAGGTATTACAGCCGCCAGCGCAAACGAAATAGATGCTTCATACCTTAATACCGATGCCGAGCGTCAACTGATAATGCAGATAGCCACGCTTCCTGAACTTATTGATACAGCTGCTATAAGTTATGATGTTTCAATGATTCCTAAGTACCTTCTATCACTTGCAGCGGCATTCCATAAATTTTATACCGACTGCAGAATTAAAGGCGAAGAGGATTATCTTGCCAAAAACCGTCTTGCCCTTAGTATAGCAACGCAAAAGGTTATGGCAAGGCTTTTGGGGATACTCTCGGTGTCTGCACCAGACAGTATGTAACATAACAACCGACAAGCAATACATCCGGTGGAGTCTTGCTGATTAATAGTTATTAATAATGCAGACTTTTTAAATACTAAAAAAGAACTGTCAACCATTTATGGTCGGCAGTTCTTTTTTTAATGTATTCCATTTCATTTCTTTTTGCCTTTTTAACGTACTTTCCTTATGCTGTTAACACATTAACCTTAGGATAAAAATTTAGATTGTGTCGTTGTTATTGTTGCTTATAATGCGTTATACATAAAATAATGTCGTAATATATAAAATATAAACATTCAAAAACAAATTCTTTGCCTCTCTCCCTTGAACCTTTTTAACTTTTTTGCTATAATGATAACTGAAGAAGTAAGAAGTTTAATGATTGGAATTAAAATGAAACTCGGAATACTCGGTCTGCCGAATGTCGGCAAAAGTACGTTATTTAATGCCATAACCGGTGCCGGTGCACAGGCGGCAAACTATCCTTTTTGCACCATTGAGCCAAATGTAGGTGTTGTGATGGTACCTGATTCACGACTTGATGCACTTGCAGAAATGTATAATCCAAAAAAATACACGCCCGCTGTTATTGAATTTGTCGATATTGCGGGTCTTGTTCGTGGTGCAGCAAAAGGCGAAGGCCTTGGAAACAAGTTTTTATCTCATGTTAGAGAGGTAGACTCGCTTATTCATGTTTGCCGCTGTTTCGACGAAGGCGACGTTGTTCATGTAGACGGCAGTGTTGATCCTGTTAGGGATATTGAAACGATTGATGTTGAACTATGCCTTGCCGATCTTGAACTATGCGAACGCTGGTTATCCAATAAGCTAAAAGTAGCAAAAGGCGATAAATCTGCTCTACTGGATGCCGATATGCTCAAACGGCTTTGTGCCCATCTTGAGGACGGCAAAAACGCCAGAAGCTTTGAGCCTGAAAACGATAACGAGAAGGAGTTTTTTGCAACAATACCTCTTCTTTCGGCAAAGCCCATAATATATGCTGCCAACATTTCGGAGGATGAACTAATCTCCGGAGAAGAGAACCCTTATCTTTCATCGGTAAAGGAACATGCATCCAAAGAAGGCAGTGGGTGTATTGCCATCTGTGCTAAACTTGAGGCAGAGTGTGCCGCCCTACCAATTGAGGAAAAGGCAGAATTCTTAAAGGAACTTGGCATAGAGGCAACAGGACTCGATCTGCTTATAACTGCAAGCTACTCTCTTCTGGGATTAATTAGCTATCTTACCGCAGGAGAGCAGGAGGTTAGAGCCTGGACCATTGAAAAGGGTACTAAAGCGCCAGGTGCTGCCGGAAAGATTCACACCGATTTTGAGCGTGGTTTTATCCGTGCCGAGATTGTTGCGTTTGATGCACTTATGGAGTGCAAGAGTATGAGCGTTGCCAAGGAAAAAGGTCTAGTTAGAAGCGAGGGTAAGGAATATGTTATGCAGGACGGAGATGTAACATTGTTTAGGTTTAACGTATAATGTCACAAAAGCTGCTGAGAATTAAGGCTTTAATCGGGCTGTTTTTCAAAGGTCTACATGAAGAAGGCCCAGCCATGACAATGCAAAAACTTACACGATTTTTAAAGCGTCGCACCAGAAGTAGATACGCAAGATTTATTCCCGATCATGAGGAGCTCGTTGAGCAACGTGAACAAATCGATGTAGGGTTAATTAGCTTATTGGTTCCACTTTATAATACGCCAGAGAGATACCTTGAACAGCTTTGTGATAGCATTGTTTTACAGAGTTATCGTTTTTTTGAGGTGTGTTTCGCCGATGCTTCGGATGCCGAACATCGCTATGTTGGTGAATATATAAACTCTTTAAATGATATTCGTATTAGATACATGAAGGTAAAAAACCGCGGCATAAGTGCCAATACCAATGCAGCAGCAACCCTTGCCACGGGAGAACTTTATGCTTTTTGTGATCATGACGATATTCTTTCTGAGGATGCTTTTTATCATATTATTAAGGCATATGAAAAAACTGATGCCGATTATATTTATTCCGATGAAGCACTTTTCGAAAATGATTATAAAATGCCAACGGCAACACACTTTAAGCCTGATTTTTCGCCTCATTATCTAACCTCATGCAACTATATCTGCCATCTTTCGGCAATAAAAAGTGAACTATTTAAGAAGCTTGGAGGTCTTCGCCCGGAATTTGACGGTAGCCAGGATCACGACCTAATTTTAAGGGCATATGATGCCGGTGCAAGCTTTCACCATGTCAAAAAAATTCTATATTATTGGCGGGTTCATGCCGGCTCAACCTCGGGTGGAACCGCGGCAAAGCCATTTGTGCAAAAAAGCTGTGAGGCAGCTGTTGCAGATAGCCTCGACCGACGTCGAATTCGCGCCGATGTAGAAAAAGGGTTATTCCCCTCTACCTGTCATGTTAAATATAAGGTTATAAGCGGAGTTAAGGTTTCGATTATAATTCCCACCTGCGACCACGCATACGATCTTGAACGTTGCATTACCTCAATCTACCAAAAAACCGATTATAAGCACTTTGAAATAATCATTGTTGAAAACAACTCAAAGCAGGCAGCAACCTTTGAGCTGTATAACGATTTAAAACAGACCTATAATAACCTTATTGTTGTAAAATATGAGGGGGCTTTTAACTTTTCTAAGATATGCAATACCGGAGCTATGGCTGCCACAGGCGAACACATACTATTGCTAAACAACGATGTTGAGGTTATATCACCGGGTTGGCTTGGTGAGATGCTTGGGCTCTCATGTCAGGACGAGGTTGGTGCGGTTGGTGCAAAGCTACTGTACCCGGATGGAAGGCTTCAGCACGGCGGTGTTATAGTTGGACTAGGCGGATACGCAGGTCACAGCCATAAATACTTTGCCGCAGATAAAAGTGGCTATATGTTTAGAATAGGTTGTGTAAACAATTTTTCAGCCGTAACCGGTGCCTGTTTAATGGTTAAACGCAGATTATATCGTCAACTATCCGGTCTTGATGAGAATTTTGCCGTAGCCTATAATGATGTTGATTTCTGTCTTCGTTTGCTTGAGCTAGGTTTATATAATGTCTACACCCCATATGCACAGCTCTACCATCACGAGAGTTTAAGCCGTGGTCTCGATACTCGTGGCGAAAAGAAGATTCGTTTCACTGCCGAACAACAACTGTTGTATGATAGATACGGTGATTCATTAAAGGACGACCGTTTTTATAATCCCGGATTAACCCTTGATTCAGAGGATTTTGCCGAGAACCTGATGGGCTTATAGAAATTTGTATTATTATACGGTGAAATAGTTGTGAGATTTGTTGCTTTCGTATTGTATGGCCGGAGATAGTTTGGTATAATATAATAGCACTTTTTATTGCTTGGAATGTTATGAAAAAACTATTAATGATTATAAATCCCGGCGCAGGTCGTGGTGGAATAGGAAGCAATCTCTTTTCGGTAATTAATCTATTTACCGAAAATGGTTTTAGAGTAGAAGTTCATCCTACACAGGGCATAGGGGAAGCTACCGATTTTTTAAAGACTAATGGCGAGAGCTATGACTATGTGATTTGTTGTGGCGGAGACGGAACGGTTAACGAAGTTGCTTCCGGGTTACTGGAATTAGAAAAGCCACCGATATTAGGAATAATACCAAGTGGAACAACTAATGATTTCAGCCATACTATAGGTATGCCAAAGCAGCCATTACAGGCCGCTAAGATTATTTGCGAGGGTGAGCGATCGCCCTGTGACATAGGAAAACTTAACTCCCGCCCCTTTGTTTATGCAGCTGCGTTTGGACTTTTCACCAATTTAACCTACTCAACTCCGCAACAAAACAAGCAGATTTTAGGCCCCGCCGCCTATATTATAGAGGGACTAAAAGATCTACAGCGCCTTTCCCCGGTTCATATACGATTGCACCACGATGGGGGAATTATTGAGGGCGAATATCTTATCTGTATGGTTACAAACACTGTTTCGGTTGCAGGTTTTAGAAAAATGTTTAAGGATGTTGCATCGCTCGACGATGGAAGATTTGAAGTTACTCTTATAAGCAGACCACACAATGTTAACGACATTCAAAAGATAGTTAATGTTTTATTGTCGCTTGAGTCTATAGATAACGAAGTGGATTGTTTAACCGCATTCACCTCTTCCAAGGTAATGATAGAGGCAAACAATGAGATTGACTGGACTATCGACGGACAACATGCCGGTGCACACAAGGTTGCAAATATAGAGGTTGTACGTCATGCAATAGAGGTTATAAATCAAAATATTAAGGATTAATTGGAGGTAGGATTGATATGGTTCATGGAAGTATCTTAAGTGCAATAGGAAACACGCCCCTTGTTAAGATTAACCATCTCTGTCCTCATAAGGATATACGTATATACGCTAAGGTAGAGGGTTTTAATCCTACCGGCAGCATTAAGGATAGGATAGCTTATCACATGCTTTTCGAGGCACAAAAGAACGGTGAGCTCCATCAAGGAAAAACTATCATCGAAGCAACCAGCGGCAACACCGGGATTTCTATCGCTATGATCGGCAAGGTTTTGGGTTATCCCGTTGAAATTGCTATGAGTGAAGCTGTCTCGGTAGAACGCAGACAGATGATAAAGGCTTTTGGTGCAAAAGTTATATTAACCCCTCAAGAAGAAGGGACGGATGGTGCTATTCGTTATGTAAAAAACAAGATGGCCACCGAAAACGAACACTATTTTTGTACCGATCAGTTTACCAATAGATATAATAAGCTTGCCCACTATAAAACAACTGCAAGCGAGATATATAGACAGACAGCCGGTGAAATAACTCACTTTGTTTCCTCAATTGGCACCTCCGGAACTATCATGGGGGTTGGAACCGGACTTAAGGAAAAGAACTCCGGCATCGAGATAGTAGAGGCACAGCCGATTAAGGGCCACTATATCCAGGGCCTGAAAAACATGGAGGAAGCTATCGTACCCGCACTTTATGACAGCAGTAAAATCGACCGCCGTGTTATGGTAGAAAGTGAAACTGCCTTTGATTGTGCTCGAAGTATAGTGGAAAAGGAAGGGCTTTTTGTTGGCATGAGTAGCGGGGCGGCAATGTATGCAGCACTTGCCGTTGCCGACGAAATTGCAAAATCCGGAGAATCTGCAACCATGGTTGTTATCTTCCCCGATAGGGGTGAAAAATATCTCAGTACAACACTATTTTCAACATAACAAAAAAGGAGAGGATTTATGACATACAGAGAACGAAAACGATGGGTGTTTTTTGCTTTACCATTTACTTTTACCGTTTACACAATTGATGCTGAAACACTAACCATTCAAAAAGGTTTTTTAAACCGAACTGAATCGGATTGTTATATGTATAAAATTCAGGATGTAACTTTAACAGCAAGTCTGTTTGAGCGTATATTTGGTCTTGGGAGCATAGTATGCCATACCGGCGATGTAACCCACCCCACCCTAAAACTTGAACATATTAAGAATTCCCGTGAAATCAAAGATTTTATTCACTCTACATCAGAACAACACAGAATGAGACAGCGTACCATTAATATGCAGGACATAGGTGTTAACGACGCCGAGATTGATTTATAGCAATAAAAACTCTTGTTAAGGTATATCATCATTACCTTTTCGAGAGTTTTGTTTAAGCTCAACCGGAGGAAATTATTGTGCAGAAATATAGCCATGACAGCCGATTGGAAGAACTTCTAACTAACCCTCTTGCCAATGATATTATTAATGATTTTATTATTGATAAGGGATTGCCCGATAAAATTATCGAAAGGGAGAGACTTAAAAAATTAACAGCAAAGCAGCTTAAAATACTTGTAACCCCACTTTTTGATGAAAGCTGGTCTGAACAATATATAGATATTATTAATGATTATGATGAGCAGCTTTTAGATATTACTAGCGCAGAGTGTCCCCCAACATGGTGGAAAGAGGCTGTTATATATAGGTTTTGCGATTCATCTTATCATAATCTCTTAAGAAAGATTACCCAGTTAAAGTCATTATCGGTGGATGTTGTTTGGCCGGATATAACTATCTGGACTGTTGAGGAGTTTAACATAGTTCTCAGAATGCTTCATAACAATGGTATTAAGGTTATTGTAACTGCCAACAACAACGATGAAATTATTAATCAGATTAACTGCGGCATTGATGGTGTGGTGGTTTGCCCAACCGATAATGGTGAAATACATAGTGAACTTCGCCGGCTTAATACCGATACCTTTGGTAAATATAATGGCGTTGTATCTATCGGATATATCCCGAATATTGGGTTAGAGCGTGCAAAACTTATGACCACAAAAGAGCGCAACGAACTAAACATGGTATTTGGACATATTGGAGACGTTGAAAAGCCTTACTCCCTTTATAATTTAAAGCGTTATCTCCTGCGGTGGCAACAGCTTCCCGGTTCAAGTTGGGGCGGTATAGCTTTTGATTTTAATACCAGAATGTTACACCGTCTTCAACCTAGATGGTTATACCGTGAAAGAGTTGCCGAACTACTTGCTGTTTTAATGATGACTATGAGAGGAACCCCGATAATAAAACAGGGGCAGGAACTTGGGTTGTCAACAGAATGTGCCACAGCAACCAACGATGAAATAGAGTGCGGAACCATAGATTGTTATCAAAGTTTAACTGAACTTCGAAAGGAAAACAAGGGGTTGGTTTACGGAGATTTTATACCTGTTTTTAAAAGAGCTAAGGATTATTTCGCCTACTTTAGGCAATATCGCGATGAGCGATACTTTATAGAATGCAACCTCACAGAGCACCCTATAAGCCGTCGCGGTGAAATTATTAGAATGACACCTCTCTACTGTAGTTACGGCGACTTTACCTCGGTGCTCCGTCCATATGAATCTAACATTTACAGGATAACAGGATGAGTGATATTTTTACCCGACTTATACCATTATATGGAGAAAAAGGGTTAGAACGGCTAATTAGTTCCTCGATAGCAGTTTTCGGGCTTGGCGGTGTTGGAGGTTTCACCGTTGAGGCATTAGTGCGAAGTGGAGTGGGGAGTATAACAATAGTAGATGGTGATTGCTTTGAAGAGAGCAATTTAAATCGACAAATTTATTCAAATATAAATACCATAGGTAAAAGAAAGTCTGAGGTTACATCCCAAAGATTAACCGAGATAAACCCTAATTTAAAAGTTACGGCAATAGACTGTTTTGTTGGCAAAGATAACATTAGCATGTTTGATCTAAGCAGGTATGACATAGTTATAGATGCTATTGATAATGTAACCGCTAAGATATTATTAATCGAGGGATGCCGGCAAGCAAACACCAAAATATTGTGCTGTCTCGGAACAGCCGGCAAAACCGACCCTTCAAAGCTTAAGTTTACCACTATTGATAAAACTGTTGGATGCCCTCTTGCGAGAGTAATGCGAAGGGAGCTTAAAAAGAGAGAGATATATGGTATAACCGCATTATATTCGAATGAAGAAGCATCTGGATATGCCAAAGAAGAAACAAAAAATGCAACTCGACCTGCACCTGCAAGCTGCATATTTGTGCCTTCTGTTGCAGGTATTATGTTGGCACAACACGCCATAGATTATATTATTGATAAGGAGTAGTGTTATGAAAATTATTAAGAACGCAAAGATATTTTTTAGAGGCAAATTTATTAATGCCGAAATCGGCATTAGCGAGGGACGGATATCTGCAATATCGCAAAAGCTAAGTGGTGAAACACTATATGATGCTGAGGGATGTCTGGTTTTGCCCGGTCTTGTGGATATACATATCCACGCAAGCAACGGCACCGATTTTTGTGACGGTAATGAAGGCGATTTAGAGAACATTGCAACCTTTCTAGCAAAGCAGGGGGTAACTTCCTTTCTTGGTACATCTATGTCATTTAACGAGGAAACCTTAACCCCTTTGTTTGAGCGAGCAGGCAAATTTTGCCATCTACCTGAGGATAGCATGGCAACCATGTGGGGAATTAATATGGAAGGTCCATATATTAATAAGGCAAAAAAAGGAGCTCAGGCAGAAGATGGCATCTTTTCGCCGGACTTCGAGACCTTTAACCGCCTGTTTGACGTAAGCTTTGGCACCGTAAGGCTTGTTGATGTTGCACCGGAATGCGAGGGTGCTATTGATTTTATTCGTCAGGCTTCGCAGTTTTCAAGGGTATCTGTTGCCCACACCACCGCAAACTACGATCAGGCTGTTGCCGGAATGCTGGCAGGAGCGACGCATGTTACACATCTTTTTAATGCTATGCCGGCTTTTGCACATCGCGATCCCGGGGTTGTTGGTGCGGCGGCAGACTATGCTAAATATGTTGAGGTAATCTCGGACGGAGTTCATCTTCATCCCTCGGTTATCAGAACCGTTTTTGAAAGGTTTAAAGGCCGGGTGTGCCTAATAAGCGATGCCACCAGCGCTACCGGTCTTCCCGACGGTGAATACATGCTGGGCGGACAAAAAATATTTGTTAAGGGTGATAGATCAACCCTTGCCGACGGAACAATAGCAGGTTCAACCACCACCCTTGCCGACTGCATGAGACGTGCCGTTGCCTTTGGTGTTCCTATAGAAGAGGCTATCTGCGCCGCCACCATAAACCCGGCAACTGCAACCGAAATAGATGGCGAGATCGGAAGCATCGAGGTTGGTAAACGTGCCGACCTACTGATAACCGATAACGAGCTAAACACCAAGGCGGTGTATATAAACGGAGTTGAAATAGAGCTGTAAACATAATATCTTACAATCTATTTATTTTATTAAAAATTTTTATATAATTCTAAGGAAAGAGCGGGTATGAGCTGTTTGGTATGTGATAGGATTAAAATGATTGAAAAAGGCATAAATCCTTATTTTGTACAAGAAATGGAAACCGGATATGTTGTTATGGGCGACTATCAACTTTTCAAAGGATATACATTGTTTTTGTGCAAATATCACTACATCGAACTACATGAATTGCCACATGATATAAAAATAAAACACTTAGAAGAAATGAGCATTGTTGCTCACGCTGTATTTAATGCATTTAAACCCAACAAAATGAATTATGAATTATTGGGAAATGGCGATACGCATATTCATTGGCATTTATTTCCGCGATTTGATGGAGATACTCCTCAAAAAGGTCCGGTTTGGTGGGTGGGTAAAGAGAAAATGTATGATAATAGCAATAAACCTACCAAAAAGCAGTTGGATGAAATGATTAGAAAGGTAAAATATGAATTGTCATCACTGCTTTAATAGGGTGATATTATGGAATTGCCGAAACGAAAATCTATCCGATTAAAAGATTATAATTACAGCCAAAACGGTGCATATTTTATAACGATATGTGCCCATAACCGTGAATATTTATTTGGTGAGATTGTTGTAGGGCAAGGGCTCTGCTCTTGCCGTTTATCGCAAATCGGAAATATTGTAAGAGAGGAAATTAACGCGTTATTATTACGTTATCCAAATATTAAGATTTCAAATTATGTTATTATGCCAAATCACATACATATGATAATTCATATTAAACGGCAAGAGCAGAGCCCTTGCCCTACAATTGGTGATGTTATATGTACATTAAAATCAATTACAAGAAAAAGATCCAACCTGATCAACAATTTACTCGAACGTAAAATCTGGCAATCAAGATACCACGACCACATAATAAGAAATGAACGAGAATGCAAAAAAATATGTGAATACATAAACACTAACCCACAAAAGTGGGCAGAGGATTGCTACTACACAAAATGAGTAATAACCTGTAAAAAGCAAAACTGTCACTATCAGTTAATTTTTGATAGTGACAGTTTGTTTCTTTATGATTAGCTTTATTCCTAAAGGGAAATAAATTTCTGCTATTTTTTACTTTTTATTTGGGTAGTTTATTGCCGATTGTGCTGCAGCTAAACGTGCAATCGGTACACGGAATGGAGAGCAGCTTACATAGGCAAGACCAATCTGCTGGCAGAATTCTATAGAAGATGGATCGCCACCGTGCTCACCGCATATTCCAAGCTTAATATCGGGGCGGGTTTCTCTTCCAAGTTCAACCGCTGTTTTAACAAGACGGCCAACACCCTTACGGTCTAACTTTTGGAATGGATCATATTCGTAGATCTGCTTTGCATAGTAGCTATCAAGGAATGCCCCTGCATCGTCACGTGAGAAACCGAAGGTCATCTGAGTTAAATCGTTCGTTCCAAAGCTAAAGAACTCCGCTTCCTTGGCAAGGTCGTTAGCGCGTAGTGCGGCTCGAGGTATTTCAATCATGGTTCCAACCATATATTTTAGCTCGATACCACAACCGGCTATAATCTTATCGGCAGTTTCGCAAACAACGGTTCTAAGGAACTGAAGCTCCTTATATTCGCCGATAAGCGGAATCATGATCTCAGGTACAAGGTTTAATTCAGGGCGACGCTTTTTAACGCTGATAGCTGCCTCGATAACTGCCCTTGTCTGCATCTCGGCAATTTCGGGATAGGAAACTGCAAGACGACAACCACGATGGCCCATCATTGGGTTAAACTCGTGAAGGCTGTCTATTATATTATTTACCTCTTCAATAGACATGCTCATCTCTTCGGCAAGAATTTTTATATCGCTGGGATCGGTTGGCAGGAACTCATGAAGTGGTGGGTCTAGGTAACGAATGGTAACAGGTTTATCGCCCATAACCTCGTATATAGCCTCAAAGTCTCCTCTTTGCATCGGCAGAAGTTTATCTAAAGCTTTTATGCGTTGTTCATGTGTCTTGGATAGAATCATTTCACGCATAGCCTTAATGCGGTCGCCTTCAAAGAACATATGCTCGGTGCGGCAAAGACCAATTCCCTCAGCACCAAATTCCAGTGCATTCTTAGCATCTTCAGGCGTATCGGCATTCGTACGAATTTTAAGCTCGCGGAAGCTGTCGGCCCAGCCCATTAATCTGCCGAAGTCTCCGCCAATTTCGGCATCCTTTGTTGCAATTTTTTCACCGTAAACATTACCGGTAGAACCGTTTAGCGAGATGTAATCTCCACGTTTAATCTTAACACCGTCTACCTCGAAATAGCCCTCGGATTCGTTTATTATCAACTCACCGCAACCGGCAACACAACAGGTACCCATGCCACGAGCAACAACGGCTGCATGGCTGGTCATTCCACCACGTGCTGTTAAAATACCCTGTGAAACGTGCATTCCCTCGATATCCTCGGGGCTGGTTTCAAGACGAACAAGAATAACCGGTGTTCCGTCTGCAGAGACTTTAATTGCCTCCTCGGCATTAAATGTAACAGCGCCACAAGCAGCACCTGGAGAAGCTGCAAGGCCGGTAGCAATAACCTTAGCAGCCTTTAACGCTGCATCATCGAACTGTGGGTGAAGAAGTGCATCCAGCAGTTTTGGATCTATCATCATTACTGCGCCTTTTTCGGTAATATGTCCTTCATCCACCAGGTCACAGGCAATTTTTAGAGCAGCGGCTGCGGTACGCTTACCGTTACGGGTTTGTAGCATATAAAGCTTGCCTTTTTCGATGGTGAACTCCATATCCTGCATATCATGATAGTGATTTTCCAATCTGGCTACAATGTCGGTAAACTGATTATAAACCTCGGCATTAATTTCTTTTAAATGGTCGATTGTTTGAGGTGTTCTTATTCCGGCAACAACGTCCTCACCTTGGGCGTTCATCAAAAACTCGCCATAGAGTTTACGCTCACCGGTTGATGGATTACGAGAAAATGCAACGCCTGTTCCGCTGTCGTCTCCCATGTTACCGAATACCATAGATTGAACGTTAACCGCGGTTCCCCAGTCAGACGGTATATCGTTCATGCGACGGTAGAATATAGCACGTTCGTTATCCCAGCTACGGAAAACAGCCTCGATGGAACGAAGCAGTTGATCTTCGGGGTTCGATGGAAACTCGCCGCCAAGCTTTTCGCTGTAATACGCCTTAAACCTTTTAACCATCTCTTTAAGATCTTCATCGGTAAATTCGGTATCCAACTTAATGCCCTTTTCTTCCTTCATCTCATCGATAATTTCCTCAAAGTTGCGTTTTGGGAGTTCCATAACAACATCAGAAAACATCTGGATAAAACGACGATAGCTATCATAAGCAAAACGGATGTTGCCGGTTAGCTTTGCTACCGATTCAACAACCGTGTCGTTCATTCCTAGGTTTAAAATTGTGTCCATCATTCCCGGCATAGATGCACGTGCACCGCTACGTACCGATACCAAAAGTGGATTTTCGGAATCACCGAATTTTTTACCTACCATCTCCTCCATCTTGCCCATATACTCTAAGATTTCGGCACGAATATCATCTGATATTTTTTTCTGGTCGTTATAATACCTTGTGCAAGCTTCTGTGGTTACGGTAAATCCCTGAGGTACCGGCATACCAAGTCCGGTCATTTCGGCGAGGTTAGCTCCCTTACCACCAAGAAGCTCCTTCATGCTGCCATTTCCTTCGGTAAAAAGATATACATACTTATTACTCAAATGTTCCTCCTTTTTTCTTTCTAACTTTTATTCACATATTAATTCTAACAAAATTTGTGATAAAAATCCACTACTTTTTAAAAATAATCATTTTTAATTTTCTATGAATAGTAAAAATTTACTTTGTTTTACATTAAATAATTTTGAAAAGCGAAAATCTATCCCCCCTGCATTAATCAACTTTCACATAAAAAACATTTATTTGTTGTTTACATTAAAATTCATAAATGTTATAATATCGAGGTATCCTAACGCATTATTATCGGTGTAAATAAAGGTTGATAGAAATGATTAAAACACTTTCAAGGGAGATAAAACAATATAGGCTTCCATCGATTTTAACAGCATTTTTTACCATTTGTGAGTCTGGATTAGAAATCTCAATTCCTCTAGTCGCTGCAATGGTTATTGATGAGGGAATTCAAAAGGGAAGTATGAGCAACGTACTGATGTATGGCGGCATCATGCTTGCTATGGCAGCATTAAGCCTTACATGTGGAATATTAGCGGGACAAACCGCAGCAAAATGTTCAACCGGCTTTGCTAGAAATCTTCGCAAAGCTATGTTTGAGAACATCCAAACTTTTTCATTCTCTAGCATCGATAAATTTTCAACCCCAGGTCTTGTTACCAGGCTAACAACCGATGTTACAAATATTCAAAACTCGTATCAAATGTTGTTGCGATTAGCCCTGCGGTCCCCTGTAAATCTAGTTTGTGCACTTGCAATGTCATTTGCAATTAATGCTGAAATGGCAAGAATTTTTTTGGTTGTTTTAGTCTTTCTTATAATTGCTTTCTCGCTAATTATCAAGTTTGCACTTAAATATTTCATGGAAGTTTTTGAGGGTTACGACAAGCTTAACCTAAGCGTACAGGAAAATGTTTCTGCAATTAGGGTTGTTAAGGCTTTTGTTAGAGAAGAATATGAAAAAGAAAAGTTTAAATCTTCTGCTGAACGCCTTTACAAATTGTTTGTTAAGGCAGAAAAATTAGTAACCTTAAACTCGCCAATTCTTGTTTTCACTATCTATTCATCCATCATCGCTCTTGCCTGGTTTGGTGCTCAGCTCATATCCGCTGAAGAGATGACAACCGGTAATCTAAGTAGCATGCTTATTTATGCAATGACCATAATGATAAGCCTTATGATGCTTGCAATGGTGTTTGTTATGCTGTCTATGTCGGTAGCCGGAGGTCGACGCATAGCCGAGGTTTTAAACGAAAAGACAGATATTGCAAATTGCGAATCCCCTGTTTACAAGATTAAAGATGCCTCGGTAATGTTTGATAATGTAGATTTTGCGTATAATAAAGAGGCTGAAAAAGCCGCCCTTATTAATATAGATTTCAAGATTAAGTCGGGAGAAACAATTGGAGTTGTTGGAAATACCGGTAGCGGGAAGACCACACTAATCAACCTTATTAGCAGACTTTATGATACAACAAGCGGCAGAGTACTTGTAGGTGGTGTTGATGTTAAAAACTACGATCTAGAAACGCTTCGTAACAATGTTTCTGTTGTTTTACAAAAGAACGAACTATTTTCAGGAACTATACTTGAGAACCTAAGATGGGGCAACGAAAACGCTACCCTTGAGCAGTGTGAAGCTGCCTGTAAGATTGCACATGCCGACGATTTTATTAAACGTATGCCTGAGGGTTATGATAGCCGAATAGAACGTGGTGGCAACAATGTTTCTGGCGGGCAAAAACAGCGACTTTGTATTGCCAGAGCGTTGCTAAAAAATCCAAAAATATTGATACTAGACGATTCCACCAGTGCAGTAGACACCGCAACCGATACAAAAATTCGCAAAGCTTTTAGGGAAGAAATCCCTTATACTACAAAGTTTATTATTTCACAGCGCATTTCCGGAATACAGGATTCAGATCGCATAATCGTACTTAACGATGGAGTTGTTGATGGATTCGACACACATGAAAACCTTCTGGTTAAAAACGAATTTTACCGCTCTATTTATGAAAGTCAAACACAGGGTGATGCCGACTTTGACGAAAACAAGGAGGACTGATTATGGCACAGCAAAGTAGAGCAAATTCTCGCCCCGGGGGCGGGCCGGGGGCGGGGGGATTTGGCTCAAGGCCCAAGCTAAAAACACCACCCGGCAAACTAATTAAAATGATTTTCTCGGTTGTTTTAAAAGGCTACACTCCTCATATCATAATAGTGGTTGTAACCATGCTTATAACCAGTGTTGTAACCATGCAGGGGAATCTCTTTATACAGGAGCTCATCGACGATTATATAACCCCGTTAATCGGTGTTGAAAATGCAGATTTCATGCCCCTTGCAGCAGCACTTTTCAGCCTTGGATTAATATTTCTTGTAGGTGTTATAGCAACCTTTGTTCAGACAAGAATTATGATCTATGTTTCACAGGGTTCTCTAAAAAAGCTTCGTGAAGATACCTTTAATCATATGCAGTCGTTACCTGTTAAATATTTCGATAGCAATTCACATGGTGATATCATGTCGGTTTACACCAACGATATCGACACCCTTCGTCAGCTAATTGGCCAGGCTTTGCCACAACTTTTTAACAGTGGCCTTACCCTTATTGTTAGCATTGTTAGTATGTTAATGTTAAATGTTCCGTTAACGTTAGTTATGTTTGTAATGATTATAGTAATGATGTTTGCATCCAAAACCCTAATATCACGTTCGGGTAGTTTTTTTAAGGAACAGCAACAGGCTCTTGGAGATGTTAACGGCTACATCGAAGAGATGATGCATGGTCAAAAGGTGGTTAAGGTTTTTAACTACGAAGAACGCTCTCTCGATAATTTTAACAAGTTAAATGATAAGCTTCAAAGTGCAAGCGAAAATGCAAATAAGTTTGCAAATATAGTTATGCCTGTGAATGGTCAGCTCGGAAATCTAAGCTATGTATTGGTTGCCATTATCGGCGCCACCTTTGCAATTAACGGCATAGCCGGTGTAACGGTAGGTTCACTGGTTGCCTTTTTAAGCCTAAGCAAGAGCATAACCATGCCGCTTTCTCAACTTTCAATGCAGGCAAACTTTGTTGTTATGGGTCTAGCAGGAGCCGAACGCATATTTGAGCTACAAAACCGTGAACCGGAGATTGACAACGGAACGGTAAGCCTTGTTAATGCCCGGCAGGATGCAGGTGGCAATATCACCGAGTGTAGCGATGTAACCGGAATTTGGGCGTGGAAGCTTAAAGATCAAGGCGGCAACTGTAAATATGTTAAACAAAACGGTCACATAACCCTGTCTGATGTCACCTTTGGCTATGTTCCGGAAAAGACGGTTTTAAGTGAAGTTGACCTCGAGGCAAATCCCGGTGATAAGATAGCGTTTGTTGGTTCTACCGGTGCCGGAAAGACAACCATCACAAACTTGATAAACCGCTTTTATGACATTGATAAGGGACAGATTCTTTACGACGGCATCAACATTAACACTATTAAAAAGAGTGACTTAAGAAGGTCGCTCGGCATGGTTTTGCAGGATACCCATTTATTTACCGGAACAGTTTTAGACAACATTAGATATGGCAGGTTAGATGCTACCGATGAGGAGTGTATTTCAGCTGCAAAGCTTGCCAATGCAGATAAATTTGTTAAGCGTCTACCTAACGGCTACGAAACAGTACTTTCTGCAGACGGCGGAAGTCTTTCGGGTGGACAACGTCAGCTGCTCGCCATAGCAAGAGCCGCGGTTGCAAATCCACCGGCATTAATTCTAGATGAAGCCACCTCTTCCATCGATACAATGACCGAAAAGCTTGTTCAGGAGGGCATGGATAGCCTAATGAAGGGGAGAACCACCTTTGTTATAGCACACCGCCTCTCAACCGTTAAAAACAGTGATTGTATTATGGTATTGGAAAACGGCAAAATAATAGAGCGTGGTAGCCATGATAAGCTACTTGAGATGCATGGAAAATACCATCATCTTTATACTGGTTTGGTTTAGGCTTATAATTAAGTGCAGATTTGTGATATTTTTTAAGGGGAACAACATAGATGAAAGCTTTAATCATAATCGACTATGTTAATGACTTTGTAGCAACAGATGGCCGACTAACATGCGGTGAACCGGGCCAAGCTATTGAGGGTTATATTGCTGATTTAGTTGAAAAATTTATTAAGGATGATGGCTTTGTAGTAGTAGCAACCGATAATCATAACGAACATGATGAGTATAATGGCGAAAAGGATATGTTTCCGGCTCATTGCTACGATGAAAAAGGTCGTCTACTCTACGGTAAGGTAAATTCAGTTGTTTTAGATGTTAACCCTAATCGTTTTATAGGCATAGAAAAACAACGATATTCCGCCTTTGCAGCAACACCTCTTGCATTAAAGTTGCATGAACGACAGGTTAAAGAACTTCACCTTGTAGGGGTATGCACCGATATCTGCGTGTTACATACAGCGATAGAGGCATACAATTTAGGTTACAACATTGTTTTACATAAAGATGGTGTTGCAAGTTTTAACCAAGATGGGCATGTTATGGCCATAGAACATATAAAGAACGTTTTAAATGCAAAAATTGTATAATTTTCAAATTTTCGATATAAGCGAAATAACATAATCATAGGACAAAAAGCAAAATAATTAATACTTTTATTGTATACAAAGCTAAACCTATATGCTAAAATAAGCACAGTGCATTTTTTTAGGATATAGGTTTATGTCGATTTTTGTAAAAGATTCGGGTTTTTATAAAAACTTTTTTTCGCTAATGGCGGCTATGGTGTTGCAAAGTCTTGTAACTACAGCTGTTTCACTTGCCGATAATGTTATGCTGGGAAACTATTCCGAGCCCGCATTAGCGGGAGTTTCGCTTGCAATTCAGATTCAGTTTGTTCTTAACATGATCGTTCTCGGCGTTGGCGAGGGTATAGTTGTTTTGTCCTCACAATATTGGGGAATCAAGGACATGGACGCAATTAAGATGATAATAAACTGTGCTACCAAAACAGCCTGTTTAATCTCGGCTGTTGTTGGGGCGGTTGCATTTATCTTCCCAGAATCCACCATTTCTCTTTTCACCTCAGACGAGGCCGTTATTACCGAAGGGGTTAAGTATATACAAATCATCTCTTTTTCCTATATTCTTTTTGCACTTACAAATACCCTTTTGGCAGGACTTAGAAGTGTTGAAACGGTTAAGATAGGATTTTATATATCCATGTCTACCCTTATTATCAATGTTCTATTAAACTATATATTAATTTACGGGAATTTTGGTGCACCGAGACTCGGAGTTCAGGGTGCGGCAATAGCAACACTAACAGCTAGAATAATTGAATTTATTGTTGTTGTTATTTATCTTAAAAGGTTTGATAAAAAACTAAAGCTTACCCTTTCTTCCTTTGGACATGTAGACCCCATTTTGTTTAAAGATTACATCAAGGTAGGCATTCCGGTTATTATCTCAAACGCTATGTGGGGCGTTGCAATGAGCGTTCAGCTGGCAATTTTAGGCCACCTTGGGCCTGCGGTTATAACGGCAAACTCGGTGTCGGTAACCATATTTCAGATATCCTCAGTCTTTTCCTACAGTGCTTCTAATGCTACCGGCGTTATAGTTGGCAGAACGGTAGGTGAGGGTAATTTCAAAAAGCTTAAGGAGTATACCAAAACCTTACAGGTTATATTTATTGTTTTAGGTGTATTCGCCGGCAGTTTGTTATTTTTTATAAAGGAACCTATCTTAAGTTTATATACACTTTCAAGTGAGACAAGGGCAATCACCGATGGATTTTTAAATGTTTGGAGCATAGCTATAGTCGGAACCAGCTACCAGGTGGCATGCCTTGTAGGTATCGTTAGGGGTGCAGGCGACACAAAATTTGTTTTGTATAACGATTCTGTTTTTCAGTGGGGAATTGTTATTCCACTCTCGCTACTCGCCGCATATGTATGGAAACTTGACCCTGTAATCGTTTTCTTCTTTCTAAAATCAGACCAGCTGTTAAAATGCATAGTGGCTGCCGTAAAGGTAAATAAAACCGATTTTGCAAAGAAGTTAACAAGAGAAAGAGTGTAGCCTCTTTTACCCTATCCGCTCACGATAGTGTCCGGGGGTTATTCCGGTGTGTTTTTTAAAAACTTTGGTAAAATAACTTTGATCCTCAAATCCTACCGCCGCCGCAACATCTACAATTCTATTGCTCTTTAATCGAAGCATCTCCTTGCTCTGCTCTATCCTCATTCTGTTGAGGTACTCGGTGAAGCTTTGTCCGGTTTCTTTGCGAAATATTCTGGAAAGGTACGCCTCTGATAGATATATTACAGCCGCCATACTCTCTAGGGTTATGTGTTCCTGATAATTCTTTTCGATATATTCGGTGCAACGTCTGATGATTGAGGCGTGCGGTGCTTCTCGGTATTTAAAAATTTTGTCCATCAGTGAGTTTACGGTTTTTGATAGCCACAGGCAAAGTTGCTCTCCGTTTTTAAAGCCGGATATAGCTCTAAGCCCTTCGTCCCCTACCGAGAGTGCATATTCCGGGTCTGCTCCGGCATCGGTTGCGGCTCGTCCTATAAGCACCATAAGTCCATAGGTTCTAGCCTTAATCTGCTCGAAATCGTAGCCTGTGGAAAACATAATATGGCCGAGTAGCTGGTTTAACAAATCCTGTGCAAGCGGTTTATCGCCCTTTTCTACCGCCTTTAACAACGCCTTCTCCTTTTCCATGGGATAGCTTGCTCGCTCTTCCCCCTTTAACTGATGTATATAGCCACCTATCTTTTCCTGTATCTGCCGAGACTGCAATCTATCGTTAAGCATATCTAGGGATAGCTTGTTATTCATATAGCTTGCCGACATAAAAAGCAATTTAGAAAGATGCTCTATTCGCGGTGGAGGAACAACCGGTATTTTACCTGCAACCTCAATTGCTTTTTTTTTGCAATCATTCGAAAGGTCGTCCATTTCGCAGTCGATATAATCCTCTCGTTCTACCATAAAGAATGGGCCTGCTGTAATTCTGGCTGCAGCCTGCAACTCCCCCTGAATAGGTGAAACAAAGCAGACAAGCCCCATAGGGCAGTAATAAATATATCTTCCGCCAAATCGTTCTGCCTCGTTCATGCCGTAAGCATGAGCATCATCGCACCTCGACTTATTGTGACCCATTGCGCTGCAAAGTTCACAACTTCTTATACCGTAGCCAAACTCTGCCACATTATTATCTGAATTATCGGTTACGGTACATCCTATTCCGCTCGCCTTGTTAAAGGCATCGGCACATTCCCGTGCAATATTTATTATCTCCAAAACGAACCTCTAATGGTAAATATTTATCATCATGTCATAATTTTACCAAACAGTGATGAAAATTGCAAGAAATATTAATCTTTTAGTTGTATTATAATAAACACAAGTTTAAAATAATTAATTGGGAGTACTATTATCATGGAACTACTACAACAAATTTCCGAGATGCTACAAAAAGGTAAGGCAAAAGATGTTAAGGCTTTGGTTCAGCAGGCTATCGACGAGGGAATGGATGCTAAGCTAATTCTCGACGAAGGTCTTCTTTCAGGTATGGGCATAATTGGTGAGAAGTTTAAAAACAACGAGGTTTTTGTACCTGAGGTTTTGGTTGCCGCACGTGCAATGAACATGGGTGCCTCTCTGCTAAAGCCACTTCTTGCAGAATCTGGCGTAAAGGCTAACGGCAAGGTTTGTATCGGAACCGTTAAAGGCGACCTACATGACATCGGCAAGAACCTTGTAAAGATGATGATGGAAGGCAAAGGTCTTGAGGTTGTCGATCTTGGAACCGACGTATCTCCCGAAACATTTGTAAATACTGCAAGGGATGAAAACTGCGATATAATCTGCTGTAGCGCACTACTTACAACCACCATGGGTGTAATGGCAGATGTAGTTAAGGCTTTAGAGGAATCCGGTCTTCGTGATAAAGTTAGCATTATGATTGGTGGCGCTCCTGTAACCGATGCATATTGCCAGCAGATAGGTGCAGACAGATACACATCTGACGCTGCAAGTGCTGCTGATGTAGCTGTTGAAATTTGCAAAGGCGCATAATTCCAAAAAATAATTCACATAATATATAAGTTAACATCGGGAGGTATCCCTCCCGATGATGACCCCGGCGAACTTTCTCTCCGTGGGACGGATTTCTGTACCCAAAAATAGAGTAGGCTACGCTATAAATCTTAAAAAATTAATAATCATACAAGGAGTTTTTATAATGACACCAAAAGAATTGCTTTTTGCAACCTTAGACCACAAGACTACACCTCGTGCACCATGGGTACCGTTTGCCGGAGTTCATGCAGGTCTGCTTACCGGCGTTGATGCCGAAAAGTTTTTATCCGATGAGGATAGCATGGTAGCCGCACTGTTAGAAGTTAACAAGCTCTATAAACCGGACGGTCAACCTGTTATGTTTGACCTGCAAATAGAGGCCGAAATTCTTGGTTGTGAGCTTCGTTGGGCCAAAGACTGCCCTCCAAGTGTTTCCTCGCATCCACTTGCAGATACCATGAACATACCCTGTGAATGCACCCTGCCTACCGAACAGAGCGGACGTCTTCCGATGGTTCTTTCAGGTATGCGACGCCTTAAGAAAGAGGTTGGCGACACAACAGCACTTTACGGCATTATCTGCGGACCATTTACCCTTGCTAGCCATCTACGTGGCAACGATATCTTCATGGATATGTTCGATGATGATGAGTATGTTATCGAGCTGCTCGACTTCTGCAAAAAAGCTGCATTAAAGGTTGCCGATATGTATATCGATGCCGGAATGGATATAATTGCAGTGGTTGATCCCCTGGTTTCTCAGATATCTTCTGATCATTTTGAAGAATTTTTAACAAAACCTTATACCGAAATGTTCAGCTATCTTCGCAACGAGAAGAAGGTATACTCTTCATTCTTCGTTTGTGGTAATGCAACACGAAATATAGATGTAATGTGCCAAACTAACCCCGATTCAATAAGTGTTGACGAGAATGTTGACATTATGGCGGCAAAGGAAATCTGCGATCGTTACAACATCGTTATAGGCGGAAATATTCCGTTAACCTCGGTAATGCTCCACGGCTCACAACAGGATAACATGAAGTATGTAATCGACATGCTTGCAAAGCTTTCTGAGTATAAAAACTTTATTGTAGCCCCCGGCTGTGATATGCCCTATGATGTACCGGTTGAAAATACCATCGGTGCTGCACAGGCTGTTTTAGATACCGATGCCATTGCCGAAATGGTGAAAAACTATGTTGCCGGCGACCTTGATGTTGATGTTGAGCTACCGGACTATGCTTCTCTAACAAAGCCTCTTGTTGAGGTTTTAACCCTCGATAGCGCTACCTGTGCCGCCTGCACCTACATGATGGGCGCAGCCGACGTAGCTAAGGAGAGCTATGGGGACAAGATTGATGTTGTTGAGCATAAGTTTATCTACAAAGAAAACATTGTTCGTTGCAAAAAGATGGGCGTTTCTAACCTTCCATCTATCTATATCAATGGTGAACTACAATTTTCGTCCATCATCCCTTCTAAGGAGGAATTAGAGGCGGCGATAAACAAGTATCTGTAAAATGATAGATTTTTATCTGGTTACCGGCTTTCTCGGAGCCGGTAAGACCACATTTTTAAAAAGGTTGGTGCGGCAGTTTTCTGACCGCCGCATCTACCTTATAATTAACGAGTTTGGAAGCCAAGGGGTAGACGGTGAGCTGGTTCGAGAGCTTGGATTAGCACTTGCCGAGATTAACAACGGTTCAATATTCTGTGCCTGCCGTCTCGATAAATTTGAGGCAGAGCTTCATAATGCAATTAAGGCTCAGCCGGATATTATTATAACCGAGGCAAGCGGCCTTTCCGATCCTACCAATGTTCGCAAGGTTCTTTCCGACTTTCCTATGATAAACTATAAGGGCAGTATCTGCCTTGCCGATGCCGCAAGGCTTGTTAAGGTGTTTTCTACCGCCGAGGTTAGCCGCCGCCAGCTTGCAGTCTCATCACTTGTCTTGATAAACAAGATAGATCTTGCAAGCGAGGAGCAGATAGAGCAGACCGAAGGTTTAATTTTAGAGGCTAATCCTGCCGCTAAGATTAAGCACTGTAGCTATGGCGAGCTAAAGCCGGAATGGCTCTCCCTTCTTTCTGCCGACATATATCTAGACGAGGTTCTTTGCTCTGCGGATATTACACTGCAAAAGGTAACCTTACAATTTGATTCTAAAATATCACGAACACAGCTTGATAGATGTATAGCATATCTAACCGAGAGTTGCTATAGAATAAAGGGCTTTATAATGACCACCGAGGGTGCAATGTTGGTAGACTGCACCGGCCCACAGCTATCCATAACCCCCTGGGGTGGCAAGGCAGGAGGCCAGCTTGTTCTTCTTGCCGGAAAAGGAATGCCGCTACGCAAGGCGGTTTTAACGGCTATTGAATGGTATCCCGATTTAATAAAAAAAGAAACATAATTGTAAAGCACGAAAGGAACCGGCAACAGAAATGACTGTTAACATAAAAACCGCAGACGGCATTATCAGCTGTGAAAAGGGCGCTCTACTTGGTGAGATTACCCATCTTCACGAGCATTTCGACCAACCATGTGCGGGAAAACGTCGATGTGGTAAATGTTTAGTAACAATTACCGGAGATGTTTCAAAACCCTCTAACGAAGAGATGATTTTATTAAGCGAACAACAGCGCAATGCAGGCATTCGCCTTGCCTGTTGTTGCCATGTTTTAGGCGACTGCGAGCTTTTGCAATCGACAACTAGTGAGATTGCTGTTAGTGTTGGAGGATTTATGCCGGAGTTTGAGCAAAACCCCTCCTTTGATAGATACGGAATATCTGTAGATATCGGAACAACCACCCTTGCGCTACAGCTTTATGGCACAGGTTCTCTATTGTCCGAGGCGAGCGATAAAAATCCACAGGCATCCTTTGGTGCAGATGTTATTTCCAGAATGGAAAAAAGTCTTGCCGGAGACGGACAGGCTCTTGCCGACTGTATTAAGGATGGAATCTGCGAGCTTGTCGACGAGCTAATACAAAAATCCGGTATCGACCGAAACGACATTGATATGATGGTGGTAACAGGTAATACCACCATGCTCTATCTGTTAACAAACCATGACCCAGAACCGCTTTCTCATGCGCCGTTTGAGGCTGATAGACTATTTGGTGAACGGCTTTCTCCCGGTTTTTTTGCCTGCTGTCCATCGGCTGAGGTTTATCTCCCGCGTTGCATCTCAGCGTTTATAGGTGCCGATATAACAACTGCCATACTTGCAAGCGGAATGTGTGAAAAAAACGAAACTGCACTACTTGCTGATATCGGTACTAATGGTGAGCTTGCTCTTTGGCATAACAACGAACTCTTTTGCTGCTCCACCGCGATGGGCCCCGCCTTTGAAGGTGCTACACTAAGTAGCGGAATGATGGGAAAAACAGGTGCTGTTTATCGTGTTGCCATAGATAATAATATAATTGTTCCGGAAGTTTTAGGTGGTGTTGAGCCTATCGGTATATGTGGTAGTGGGGTTATTGATTTAATTGCCTGTCTGCTCACCACCGAAGAGCTGGACGAAACGGGGCTGTTAGAGGATGATTTTGTTCTGAGCAGTGGCAATAACGTTGCTAACGTTTTGTTTACACAAAAGGATATCAGAATGGTGCAGCTTGCCAAGGCTTCGCTTGCGGCAGGAATTGAGGCTTTGCTAGCCCGTGCCGATATCAAAATAAAGGATGTGAAAAGATTATATATTGCCGGAGGATTTGGCAGTAATATAAACATAGCTAATGCTGCAAAGATAGGACTTATTCCATCTGAACTTGTTGACAAAGCCGAAGTTTTAGGAAATGCCGCACTTTCCGGTGCCTCTATGCTTCTGCTTTCTAAACCGCTTTGGGAGAACTCACAAATAATGGCAGACGGCGCAACAACCTACGAAAACTCAACCGATCCTGTTTTTATGGATGCATATGTAGATAACATGATGTTTTAGTTTAAAACTGCAAATATGGTTAAACCCTACAGTTAAAAGTAAAAAGCCGCCTAACAAGGCGGTTTTTTTACTTTTAACTAAGCTGTAAGCTTTGGCTATTTAAAGCGTCTTAATTGGGTCATACCAATGATTTTCATCCCATTCTTTTAACCACTGAACGGCTTCGCTGTTTCCTACTCTAGATGCTCCAAACTCAATTGTCCCCACGGCATCCTCTAGGTTCATAATCCAACCGGCAGACTTAATTTTAATGCGATCTCCAACAAGAGCATTCATTAGTTTAATATCGCCTAGGTTAAAACTATTATTTGGTGTTGTTCCGGTGCTTTGTTTAATATAGTCTGCTCCCGAATCAGCAACAATTTTACAAGCCTTTATTTTTTCTGCATGTGTTAGATAATAACACTCAATAATAACCTTAACAATAACCTCTGAGTCTTTTTCTTTCATTGCTTTTGTAAACTCGGTAAGTTCTTTAAGGCAGTATTCTGTTTCACCGTCTTTAAGTTTAGAAATATTAATAACTATATCAAGTTCATTTGCTCCTTGTTCAATAGCATTAATACCTTCAAAAATTTTTGATTCAATAGTGTTAACGCCTTGAGGAAAGCCAATAACTGTTCCAACTGCTGCTCTGTTCCCAATAATCGAACGAGCATATTTTACATCGCTTGGGTTAACATAAACCGATGCAAAGCCATATTCCAACACCTCTTCACAAAAACGTTTTACCGTTTCTTGAGAAACATAGTTTCCTAGACAGGAATGATCTTGTACTGCTGCGAATTGTTCCTTAGTTATCATTTTTATTTTCTCCTTATTTCTTATTATAATTTGCTTACTACTATACTATACTTTTATTCCATCACGACGCTTTTGCAGTTGATCGATTGAAACCGCTATTGCTAATATAGCTCCCTTAACTACAAGTTGAATATACTCACTCATACCTAAAATAATCATACCATTATTTAAAACGCCTATTATTAATGCTCCAACTACTATATTAAATATGCGTCCTTTGCCGCCAGATGGACTAACTCCGCCTAAAACACATGCTATAATAACATCAAACTCAAAGCCTGTTCCGTTACCCGCATTTCCTGTTTGTATACGTGACAGTAAAACTAATCCGGAAAGTGCAGCAAATACTGAGCTCATGGCGAACGCCGCCGTTTTAACCAAGTCAACATTAATACCAGCCAACATAGAAGCTTCTTCATTTCCTCCTAAAGCGTAAAAATATCGCCCAAAGTATGACCAATTCATTATATACCAGCCTACAGCCAAACAAATAGTCATAACTATAACCGGAATAGGAATTATCCCTATATAGCCTTGTCCTAACATTGCAAAACTTTCGGAAAAATCATATATCGGTCTACCGTCTGTAAGTAGGTAGGCGCATCCCGAAAGAATGTTCATAAATGCAAGTGTTACGATAAATGCCGGAACATGAATTTTAGAAATAATTAAGCCTTGTATTGTTCCTATTACTGCTGCAACAACCAATACGATTAAGCAAGCCAATATCGGATTAACCCCAGCCTTCATTATGTAGGCGCCAAATACGCAGGTAAACGAAACCATAGATCCAACAGAAAGATCAACCAGCCCCAATACTAAAACCATTAACATTCCAACTGCTGCAATTCCTACCAAAGAAACCTGCCTTGCAACTGTAAACCCATTAGATACAGTAAAAAAATTGTCTGCTGCAAAGGTAAAGATTAACACAGTTGCCACTAAAATTAAAAAAATGCCATAGTCCTTGAGTAACTCATTTATTGTGTTTTTGCTTTTCATTCTTAATTTACTCCTAACTTACCTTTTGAAGCCAAATCTAATACCTTCTCTTGGCTAAAATCACACCTAGAAAGCTCTCCGGTAACGCTTCCTTCAGAAAAAACCATTATTCTATCCGACATCCCTAATAGCTCAGGCATATCTGATGAAATCATAATTATTGATCTACCTTGGGATGTTAATTCATTCATCAAGCTATAAATTTCCTGTTTTGCCCCAACATCAATTCCACGAGTTGGTTCGTCCATTATTATTATTTCCGGTTCAGTTGCTAGTCCCTTGGCTAACACAACCTTTTGTTGATTGCCTCCCGAAAGATTACGAACAATCTGTTTATTAATGTCTGCCGTTTTAATTAATAATAATTTTTTATAGGTTTCTGCAAGATCCTGTTCTTTCTTTTTCATTACAACAGCAACCTTAGAAATACGTTTTAAAACCGACATGCTTATATTCTGCTTTACCGTCATTTGAAGCAATACCCCCTGCTGCTTTCTATCCTCAGGAGCTAAAACAATGCCTTTAGACATTGCATCTGCTGGATTTTTTATAGACACAGCTTTACCACGCAATAATATCTTCCCTTCGGTGGGTTTTATTACGCCAAACAACATCTGAACAAATTCTGTTCTTCCGGCTCCAATTAAACCGCCAAGACCTAATATTTCTCCCTTTTTCAACTGCATTGAAACATTATGGTCTCCATTACCGGTAAGATTTTTAGTTTCTAAAACTATACTGGCATCTTTTACAGATGGTCTTGCCGGATAAACTTCACTTATTGATCTACCAACCATTAAAGAAACTAACTCTTCACGGCTTGTTTCATTTATATTTTTTGTACAGATAAAATTGCCATCTCTTAATATTGAAATTCTATCACAAATTTTAAATATTTCTTCCAACCTATGTGATATGTAAACAATTGTAACCCCACGTGACTTTAATGTTGCCACTACAGTAAACAGCATTTCTACTTCTGCGGTTGTTAGTGGTGATGTTGGTTCGTCTAATACCAAAAATCTAACATTCTGTGAAAGAGCCCTCGCTACCTCAACCATCTGTTGATATCCAACAGTTAACGAGCTTACTAAGGCTGATGGATTTATATCGATGCCCATATCATCAAATATTTCTTTAGCTCGCTTATTCATAGCTTTTTTATCAATAGTACCAAATTTTCTAATTGCGTTGCCCAAAAATATATTTTCTGCAACCGAAAGGTTGTTCGCCAAGCTTAACTCTTGATAGATAACTCCAATGCCAAGTTTTTTTGCTAAATTTGGGGTAAATGATTTATATGTTTTCCCATCAAACACTATTTGACCGATGGTTGGAGTGTTTACGCCGGTGCAGGTTTTAATAAGGGTTGATTTACCTGCTCCGTTTTCACCGGCCAGAGCATGAACTTCACCTTGATGCAAGGAAATTGTTACATCATTTAAAGCCAACACTCCAGGAAATCTAACTGTAATGTTTTGGAACTCTAAAATTTTTTGCATGAAACGATCCCTTTGTGTTTTGCATATTAATTCTTAATTTTTAAACTTTATTGTTATGAAAGGCGAATATGTGCCTTTCATAACAATTTTTTAGGCAAAATGTGCTATTCGGTAAATCCGTATTCAACAAATTTTTCTTCTATGTTAGTCGCATCTATCCAATCTTCATCGAAGTACGTTTTCTCAGGTACCTCTCCACCGGTTACAATCGTGTCGATGGTTTCTATAAGTAGTTTTGCCTTAGCATCCACAGAACCAACCGACATAATGCCTTTTATATACTCACCGGACTTTAACATTTTCATTGATTGCTCGGTTGCATCAATTGCAAAGGCAACTAAATCTTCTTCCGGTATTCCCGCTGCAATTGCTGCCTGAACAAATCCATAAGCTTGATCACCACCAATAGCGAGACAAACATTAATATCTGGATTAGCCTGTAAGGCACTCTCGCCGGATGTCATAGATTCTGCAGCACTACCACCATTAATGTCGGTAACAAATTCAGCATCCGGAATTACAGACTCAAACCCTGCTTTAAATGAATCTAAACGAGTTATAAGAACCGGAACAACATCGTAGCCAACGCAAATAACCTTGTAGTTTTCCTTATCAGCCCAGTTTTCAAGAACCCATTCTGCTGCTGCAACGCCCATACTTGTTCCGGTATTAACTTCATCAAGTATTATAGAAGTTGTAGCATTCTGGAATTCCTGTCCATAGTTTACAACAACTATACCCGCATCTAACGCCTTTTGGCAAACATCCTCAACCGCTGATGTATCAACAGGATCAAGAGCAATAACATCATAACCGGCTTCTATACAACTCTCCAATTGGTCAACCTGTGTTGAGGCATTTGAGTTTGCTGATAATGTTGTAACCTCATAGCCCATTTCTTCACCAAAAGCTGTTAGGCTTGCAGAAGTTAAGGCCCATATCTCATTATCTAACGAGTTTACTGCAAATGCTATTTTTTTAACTTCGTCTGTGCCGGCATCTGATTCAGTATTTTCAGCCTCGGTTGTTGCACTGGATGTTTTTTCCGTTTCTTGTTCGGTAATCACAGGTTGCTCAGTTGTGCAGCCGGCAAGCAAAGTTGCGCTTACCAACACTGCTAGAATAAGTGATAAAAACTTTCTCATTTAGTCCTCCATTTTGTATAGTTTATCGGGTAAATAAATATTAGCATAACAATTTACAAAATACAACACATTTTAAAATATTGTTTGATATAATTATTTAACCGTTTCAAATATTGATTAAACCAGGTGTAAGTCTTTATTTGTTTATAAATATATTAAGCCAACACATAGCCACCGGCTTATCCGAATGTTTTCATATAGCAAAAAATTTGTGCGGAAATACCACCGCACAAATTTTAACTTTTATCAATCCATATGCTAATAATTAAAATAATTTATCTTATTTTATTACCTATTAATAATTTTATTTAAATTATTTTCTAACATCTCACTTACCTCAGCCATCGTTTTAGACCCCTTAAATATTTCGGTAATCCCCTCAGCTAGTATAGCATCTATTTGAACCCTTTCAATATGCTCACCTTTTATAGTTTTTATGTCATTTCTACGCTTTGCGTTGTTGAAGTTCTTTAACAAATCTTTTACCCAAGGATATACAAAATTTATCTGTACATTATCTTTTGAAATATTTTTAGGCACAAACCCTCCTAACAAGGTGTTTTTCGCCATGTTTTTGTTGCTGGTTAGCCATTTAATGAACATATAACTCTCAAAAGGCATTTTTGAAAAACTATTAATTCCTAAAGACCAACCGCCCAACATTGGGCAGTTGCCGGGAACACGAGTTGCCAGAATGTCGCTATAATCAACTCGATAATTAACATCTACCTTTGTGCAAGGCACATGAGTTGCATATGTCATACACATGGCTGTATCGCCATTTAAAATACTGTTAAGATTTTCTGTTGTGTAGCTAGCCACTGGTTCAGAGCATAAAAAAGACTGCAACATGCTACTTAGCGCTTTTTTGTTTTTAAGATTATCAAAGCTAACTTTTCCGTTAGAAACCAAACTTCCCCTATATGCCCATTGCCTTGGAAAAAACTGCTCACAAATCGATATTGGAGAAAAATCTCCCATCGATACCCCATATTTTACAGGAGATTCGGGATTAATTGATCTTGTGAAATATTGGGCAATAATATCAAATTCAGACCATGTTCTTGGTGGACGAAGATCTACTCCATGTTTTTTAAAAAAATGCCATTGCAGACTTTTATCCTCGAATAGATCTCTACGATAAAACAGTAGCTGCATAGTAGTTAACAAAGGAATGTTATATATGCCTTCACTGCTATACTCTATGAATTCTTTTTTTGCTATCGGTAAAAAACCACTAATAAAATTATCACCGTCATTATCTAAATATTCTCTAATATTTAATAAATACTTCTCATTTAAAATGCTAGCAAACTGTTGATAGTCTAACATAAAAACATCAAAATCGCTACGGCATTTGTTGTTTTCTTCAATTATCCTATCATAAAGCTCCGTGTACCCTAAGCATGTACATTCAACCTCTATTCCATACTCATTTTTAAAAAAAGAAGCTAACTTACGTAGAGCTTTACTTTGCTGGCCTTCTAGAGCCAATACCCTTATTTTTTTCTTTCGATATTTTTTCCAATTTAAATTTTCGTAAACATAATCCGTTTGTTCAATTTTAACATTACTGCTTTCACTGTATAGAGGCGATTTGTTGTAATCTTCTATTAACCTAGCGCCTGTTTGCCCCATTTTTATTGCACTTCTATTTATACATATTAATTGTTGTTCACAATAATCATATGTGGCATCTCCGGACAAAAAGTAAATGTCGATTCTTTTTCCCATTGCCATTAGCACGTCTCGAAGGCTCTCAGCAACATTTTGATTGCTAACAATAAATGTTTCCGGTAAATTTTGATTTCCCGGTAATACTTCCATTAAGTCGATATATGAAAGTTCTCTTGTGTTTCTAACCACGCAATGTTCACCCTGTAGCCCGGCTTTCTCAACAGCCATTTCAAAACCATTAATACATTCCTGTTCATCTGAATAATCTTTTGAACAGGTTATTAACATGATTCTATTATACTCTTTATTTTTAGCTATCGATAAAGTAGTCTCATAAATTATTGATGCATTGGTAAAAGTTACTGAAGAATAATCATAATTTTCAGATTTACTGCATAAGAATACAATCGGGATCGATAATGCTTGAATTGCCTCATATTGTTCAATGTTTTTCATGGCTGAATAAGCTATTATTACTCCTCTAACACCAACCTCAACCAGATCGGTTAGCATGCTCGCCTCCTGGTAAGCACTGTAGTTGCTACACTTAACTACAACAGACCGGTTTTCTTTTTCAAAAAACTGCTGAACTCCTTTAATTATCTGACCATAAAAAATGTTAAGCTCAGGTACAATTATAGCCATAAGTTTTGCTTTATTGTTTTTTAAATTACTGGCCAAGAAGCTCGGTGTATAATTAAGTTCTTCTATTACCTTCATCACTTTTTCATATTTTTCATTACTAACACATGATTTGTGGTTAATAATATTTGAAACTGTAGCAACAGATACCCCAGCCTGTTTTGCCACATCTTTAATTGTTGGCATAAACTCCCCTTTTGCATTTAATGGCTCTGTATTTAGATTACCATATTTGTATAATAATGTCTATATATATTTTATTATTTAATCGATTCAAAATTCGTATCATTTAACGTTAATTATTTATTATCAGTTATTATTATTAAGAAAGAATCACCCTTCAGCTAGCAGAAGGATGATTCTTTAAAGTAGATATTATGTCTACCTTTTTTTGGAGCAATTAAAAATATTTATCCTGGTTGGTAAACACCTCGTTCATCGCCAGAATATTTTCTGATGGGATGTCGGGTGATAGTGCGTGTGTTGGCGCAACTATCAGACCGCCACCCTCTCCTAAAACCTTAACTATTCTAACTATCTCTTCCTTAACCTCGTTTGGTGTCATGGTTGGCAATGCCTGTTGGGTAGATATACCGCCCCATATGGCAAGCCTGCCTTTAAAGCGATTCTTTATGTCATTAATATCGTAAACTTCGGGTTGAAAGGTTTGATAACAGCTTAACCCTATCTCAACAAGATCCTCAAATATTTCATGGCAGTCTCCGCAGGAGTGCTGAATAACAAACTTACCCTTGCTTCTTACCCTTTCGTAAAGCCTTGCCATCCTTGGCTTTATAAACCTTCTCCAGTGATCGGGACCCATAATGAGACCTTTTTGCTGCCCCCAGTCATCACCAAAATAAACCCCATCGATATCATATTCAAGAGCTATGTCTACAAGCCTTAAAACATATTCACAGATATCATCGTATAGTTTTTCCAGTGCCTCGGGCGCCGCTATCATGCTCATTAAAACATTTTCCATCCCCATAAGGCTCCAGCTACGCTCAAACATGCAAAAGCCAAATCCCATAAAGGTGAATTTATCCTCAGACGTAGCTATCAACTCCTCAATATCACGGCGAAGCCTTGCAATCTCCGGTTCTGGAAAGCAATAATTGTGATCCTCAACATCTTCAATAAGAATATTTTCAACAACACCGATATCCTTATCGGCACCGCTACGGTTCCAGATAACTCCAAAATCATCTAAAAACCGTTCCGGCCTCCCCTCTATCTCTGTCGGCCATCCCCAATACTGAGTATAATGCATGCAGCTTCCCATCTTCTGCATTATATCCCTATCGCCTGTATAATCAATAAGTTTTTCTTCTGCCTGCATAGTGAAATCCATGTGGTAGGGTATTGGCTGTGTGCTTTTGTGGCTTAAAGCGGCAATAACAAGTTCTTTTCTGTTCATCTATATATCCTCAATTTTCAACATAAGCTTGCAAATCTCTTTCTATATATTATTTTAACATTGCAAATATCAGTAAAATAGGTTACACTGTTCATATATTAGAAATTTTGTTCGCCCAAAGGAGAAGTTTTCTATGTCTGTGGTTTGGAGCAGTAAAAAATTATCAAATCTTTTATACGATTTTTATCTGATTGCCGGAGTAAGGGTAGGTTTTTTTGATGTTGACGGAAGAGAGATTGTAGCCCACCCGGCTAACCATTCACCCTATTGCAAAGAGATTAGATTATCGTCGGCCGCACAAAACGAATGTTTAAAATGCGATAACGTTGCATATCAACATGCCAAAACTTCGTCCGAGCCATATATGTATCGATGCCATGCCGGTCTGGTTGAGATGGTTGTGCCTATTAAAGAAAACAACACCTTGCTTGGATTTTTAATGATGGGGCAGATTAGAACTGAACCCAGCGAAAAGCTGGAACAAAATTTTGTTGTTCATCTAAAAAACATGGGTCTTAATGCAGAAATGTTAAAGGATATGTTTAACGACAACAAGGTGGTTGAGGTTAGAATGTTAGAGGCATATGCAAGAATTTTAAAGGCATGTTCTGCCTATGTTCTGCTAGAAAAATGCATCCGTTTGCAGGATGAACCGCTTGTGCTTGGGCTGGATAGATTTATCCGTGAAAACCTATCAAAGCCGCTTAACATCCCTTTTCTGTGCAACAATCTTACCATAGGAAAAACCACCCTGTGCAAACAGGTAAAACAGGAATTTAACCTAACCGTTACCGAGCTTATCAGGCTTCGCAGGGTAGAGGCGGCTCGGGAGATGCTCCAAAAAAGCGATTATACAATAGCAGAGGTTTCAGAGCAGGTTGGCATAAGCGATTACAACTATTTTACAAAAATATTCAAAAAACAAACAGGAGTAACCCCATCAACCTACCGCAGATTATGTGAACACGAAGCCTTAGAACTATCGCAAGGCAGATGATAACTGCATAAGAATGGCAGGTGCGGATATGAAATCCGCCCCTGCCATTCTTCTCGGCATTATAATCTCTGCAACGGGCAGAGATTATTTTTATCACCCGAACCTGCAAGTCTGAGAAATATTATGTTTTTGTATTTATACAAAATGCCGAGGAATCGAGGCAAATAATATTTCCAATATCTCTGCCTGCGGCAGAGATAATTTTTATTTAAATATCTGTCGTTTAATCTTATTGCCGACAATTCCACCTATAACCATAAAGATTAAGAAGAACCAGCCGGATAGTGATAGATGTGATATTGGAGTATAAAGTCCACCGGCGTTACAGCCGTTAGCAAGCCGAGTCCCTACACCCATTAAGAGACCTGCAACCGCATAGAATGAAAACTCTTTAAAGCTTAGAAGGAATTTTAACTCAAGGTTACTTTTAAATTTTCCTGCCATTAAAGTAGCCACCAATGCACCAACCAGGATAGCAACATTTTGTATATTAGAGCCAACCTCAAAAAATGGTGTGGTAAATGATTCTACCGACTGCATGCTAAACTCGGAGAGGGCTTCGGTGGAAACTCCGAAGGTTGCAAGAAGTTGTAAAAACCAGCGTCCAAAAGCTGTGGTAACTCCCCATCCTGAGTTCGTTTTAGCCATGAGATAGATAAATATAGCCGACATTGCAAATGCACCGGTTGTAAGCGACCATGGTTTTACGAAAAGACGGTAAAAGGTTTTTTGTGAAACAATTTTATAGTCCTTGTCATCTTCGTTAATGGTTTCTATCATCACCTTGTCCTGAGCCGCTTCACTCACAACCTTAGTGTAGGTTCCTTCTTTGCGACGACGACTCTCATAGAGATAGGATAGTGAAATCACTATGAACACAAGGATTGCTGTGAAAACAACCGCACCTAAATATCCGTTATATCCGTCGAAGGTAAAAAGTTCCGGCAAAAAGATTCCATTTTCGTAGATGGTTCCGCCTACCAGCGAATCGGTTACCCACGGAGCACCTTTTTGAAGGGGAAACCCCAGCATAACACCTATGCAAAAGAACAGTAAAACCACAAGTGATTTTATCGGAACCTCTACAAGGTCGGTAAGTACGCCCGAGGCACAACAGGCGGCAAATGCCATTCCGACTCCAAACATCGTAGCGCCTATAGCAAGACCAATATTTATAGGGTAGATAGAAAGACTATAAAGTGTAGGGTCGGAATAAACTAATGCCGAAACCCCGATTGCCGTAACTAAAAACATAATCATCATGGAGCGCATAAGTTTGGTTGAACCGGTACCATACGCCCTATTCACACTGCCGGCAAAACCGTAGTATGAACGAGCAAGCGTATATCCTATAGCAAGTCCAACTAAAAGACGGGTAACCAGCGAATCGCTACTCAAAAAAGTTATTCCGGAAAGGATAACCAGAACAAGAATTCCGGCCCCTATTCCAAATTCAACCTTATTTATTTTCATTTCACACCCCTTAGTTAAAGTTGTAATCGGTAACTATTTTTTCACGTCCGGTTATGGTGTCGTTAAAATACTCGTAGAATGAAATGCCTAAAAAGCTTCCCGAGATATTATAGATGTTATCAAAACCGTTTGCTTTTAGCATCATACATGCGTTATAGCTTCGCTGTGAGGAACGGCAATGTAGATAAACCGGCTTATCTGTTGGGATTTCGTTTAGTCTATCACGAATTTCACTTAACGGAACATTTACCGCACCCTTGATATGAGAACGGGCATATTCACCCGGCTCACGAACATCTATGATATATGCGCCGGATTCTACCAAGCCTCTAACCTCGTCTACCCTAACCTGCTTGTAAACATTACCGAGTAGATTTAATGATACCAATGCTGCCATGTTGGTTGGATCCTTTGCTGTAGACACAGGGGGTGCATAGCAAAGTTCAAGATCTGCTAAATCGGTGAGTGTTCCGCCGAACTTAATAAGTGTTGCAACAACATCAACACGTTTTGCGGCATCTCCCTTAGAGATGGCCTGTGCACCCAGCACCCTTGCGGTAGGAACTTCATAGATAAGCTTAAAGAAGAACGGTGATGAACCCGGCATTAATCCAACCTTGTCCTGAGGAATAATATAGGTTATATCGTAGTTAAGTCCCTCTGCCTTGCAGTTTTTCTCGTTAAGGCCGGTTGATGCTGCATTATAATCAAAAACCTTTATGCAGGAAGAACCTATAAAGCCATTACTCTGCGGAAGAATACCGTAAATATGGTTTGCAGCCTGACGAGCCTGCTTTTGTGCCGGACCTGCTAACGGTAGCGCAAATGACTTATGTGTTATAGCATTAACAACCTCAACAACATCACCAACGGCATAGATATTATTGTCGGTGATAGTCTGCCAGTTTGCGTTAACCTTTATGTGTCCGCTTTTTGTTGTCTCTATTCCTGCGGCAACTGCAAGCTCTGATTGTGGTCTAACCCCGATAGCCATAACAACCGCATCGCCTTCAACAACGGTGCCGTCCTCCAATATAAGGTTGTTTTTATCATATTTTTTTGCCATCTTTCCTAGCAAAAGCTTTATGCCCTTGTCTGACATTTCTTTATGTATTATCTGAACCATATCGTAGTCAAATTGTCTTAAAACCTGAGTGTCTGCTTCAACCAAGGTAACTTCAAAATCTGCTTCTCGCAGATTTTCTGCTACCTCAACACCTATAAAACCTCCACCAACAACGGTAATCTTTTTAACATCACCCTTATCGTTGATAAAATCATAAAGCCTTGAAACGTCAACAACGTTTTTAACGGTAAATACATCTGCCGTTTCATACCCCTCAAGCTTTGGTGCTATTGCATCTGCTCCCGGAGCAAGAATAAGCTTATCGTAGCTCTCGCTGTATTCCTTTTTATCGGTCTGTTTAACCTTAACCGACATCGAGGCACGATCAATCCCAATAACCTCGCTGTTAACCCTTGCCGTAATGTTATATTGTTTATGAAACTGACCAGGGCTCATTAAAACCAGATCATCATGTTCCTTCACCTGCTCACTTAGTCTATAGGGTAAACAACAGTTCGAAAATGATACATGAGGGCCTCTTTCAAACATAATAATTTCTGCTTTCTCATCCAGCCTTCTTAGCCTCGCCGCAGTGGATGCACCACCTGCTACACCACCTACAATTACATACTTCATTTTTAAACCCTCCTCTTTACTATTTAGTTATCTTTCTTCCTATTACTATTCCCAAAACAACCCATACAATGAGAAGCACTAACGGCTCCATAGATAGCTGTGCCGGTGATATTGGTAATAATAAAAGTAGTGCTATTAAGAAGCTTATTATCGCTCCGATAACTCCAAAGATTTGAACACCTTTTTCCGCTGCCTTTTTAGCCGTTATTACACATACATAAAAATAGGTAACTGCAGCTCCGAAAGAACACATGTCAACCACCCAAAGCACTGCATTTCTCCCAAAAAATGTAAGTGCTATTCCGATAACAGCAATAAAATAAATTGTATTTTTTGCAACACCCGCCTTATTTAATATGCTAAATGGTGTTGGCATGAGTTTTTCTTCACTCATTGCTCCGATAAGCTTGGTTGAGGATACCATAAAACCGTTTATTCCAGCGGTAACCGCACTTGCAAGGCCTATCACTATTAAAACAAATGCCCATTCACCAACTATGTTTACAACGCTAGAACCTAATGCCCATTCTAAATCGGCTGCCTCGGTTGCCGAGAAGCCGAGGCCCGTCATAAAGTTTAATAAAATGTAAATTAACATTCCGAACAATAAGCCCGCAACGGCAATAGTTGAAGCCTTGTTATTACTAACTCCAAGATCATTAATCAGCTGTGGCACAACATCAAATCCAATAAACAAAAACGGGGTAATTGCAATTATCTGTATTATTTGTGAAAAACTAAACTGATAGCTTAAAATATAGTTTTCATTGAAGGTGGCAATGTCTGCATTCATCAGCATAAAAATAAAAACAATAAAAACCGAAGCTATCAAGCAGGATACTATAATCTTTTGAACCTTACCTGTATTCTTTACTCCAACTAGGTTAATTATTGAAAACAAAAATATTAATGAACACGCAACTAATATCTCACCAATGTAGATTTCGTCGCCTGCAACTGTGTAGAGATATCCAAAACTAAGTAGATCAGGAAAAAGAAAGTTAAGAACTATTGGAAATGCTAATGCATTGAGTGGTATTAAGGTTAGGTATGCCAGAAATAAAAACCAACCCACAACAAATCCGTGCCGTTTTCCAAAATATTGCAAGGTAAAAGAAAATTCCCCACCTGCAGTAATATTTTGACTCATCATATATCGGTAGCATCTTTCGATAACTACCATAAACATTGTACCTATAAACAATCCGATTGAGGTATTTAAAACCCCGGCAGACAATAAAAATTTAGAACCGGGCAAGGTGAATGAACCCATCCCTATGATAGCACCCAAAACCATAGTAAATATTTCAAAAACCGTTAACTTTTTGCCCATTTTAGCCTCTTTTCTTTTTGTTGGTAAGAGTACTATTTTGATAATCATTTTATAAACTAATTATTTTGAATATACTACAAATCATAGTATTTGTCAATCAAAAAATATTTTTTAGTGTAAATTTAACAGTTTTGTGTTAAACCAGAGAACCTATACTTAACATCCAAAGATTAGGTATTTCTCTTTATTTATAAGCTAAATTTTGCTAAAGCTCTTCATTATACATCTGCTTTACATGTTTCTTTATTTGTGTTATTATCATAAAGGAAGTTTTATCGGAACTATTAAAAATGGGATTAAAATTTTATAATACCGTCTATTTCAAAATATTAATAGTTGTGGTGATATTATTTCTTGCTTTGTTGAGCATAATATCTGTTTTTTTTCACCTTAACCGTGAAACTCTTATAGCGAAAGAGATAGAGTATATCGATGCATTGGCCGAGGACATTTATAACGATTTTGAATCAAGCATTCAAAAATCTATAAATGCTATATACAACATTCATATTAGCAGCTCGGGAATTGATTTGGCACATTCCGGCCGCTATATGGATCTATTCGACCAGGCCTCAGCCATTGCAGATGTTGGAGTACAACTTGAGATTGCTATTGGTTTAAATGATTATTTATCAGAAATTTCTTTATTTATTCCTCAAATTAACTTAACCCTTACCCGTGAATCCAATCAACGTTATAACGTTGACGATATGGACACCAGTGAGTATATTGCGTTAAAAGATTTGATCGACGATAGAAATATGCTTTATATTGATAACAATATAATTTCTATTTTACAAACTAATTTATCCTTTGATACCAGCAATGAAATTGATAAATTCCTGGTTAAGGCCGATTTTGATAATGCTGCTATTTTAGATATGCTTGAAAGGCTTAACGTATATGAAGATGCAAGCGTTATCCTGTACACAGAAAGTGCTTTTGAGCCTATTGCTATGGTTGGAAAAGGAGCCTCTACCGAAGGAATATCCTTAAGCTATGAATCAGAAACTGCATTAGTTCCAACGCTTGATTTATATATCCCTTATAGCAGCATCTTAATTGATTATGATCGCACATATCGAATATTTATTTTCTTACTTGGAATGTTTGTGTTTCTTTTAGTTGGTTACATTGTTTATTGCTACATTGTTGTCCAAAAACCTATGGCAGAAATAATTGCCTCGATACAACATGCGCAGGAGGGTAGATTCTATAGAATAGACAGCAAACACAAAAATACCGAGTTTGGTATGATTGCAGATAAACTAGGCGAGATGACCGAAAATTTAAACGAGATGATTGAACATGTTTATCAGAAAGATTTATTGGTGAAGAGAGCTGAACTTAAACAGCTACAATCACAGATAAATCCACACTTTTTATACAACAATTTTTTTATGCTTTCTCGTATGATTGAAAATGAAGATAACGAAAATGCAGGGTATCTTCTTGAGCACCTCGGTCACTATTTCAGATATATAACGAAGGAAGGCCGCGATGAGATAGAGCTGATAAAAGAACTAGAACACGCGGTTAACTACCTTAGTATACAAACCATGAGATTTCAGGATAGAATTAGCTATAAGGTTGACAAAATACCACTGCGGTTTGAGCATCTTAATGTGCCTCGTCTTATACTGCAACCCGTTGTTGAAAACATTTTTAAATACAGTATGGAAAATACAGACGATCCAATTAATATCCAAATAACCTTCAGTTGCCATAATAACATAATATATATTAAAATAATGGATACCATTAGCCACATAGAACCATCAAAAATCGCCGAAATTAATGAACGATTTGCTCTTAAAAGTCTTGATGATATAAGCGGACTTACAAATATACACCGCCGAATCGGAATAATGTATGCCGCCGGTAGTGGACTGAAAATTGAGAATCTGGAAAATTCAGGGCTATGTGTTACCATAACTATAGACACCGCAACGTCGGTAAAGGAGGAGGATGCTCTATAAGCTTTTGATAGTGGACGATGAACCCTTTGTGCTGAACCATCTTGTAGGACTATTTGGCTACCAGGAGAAATATGAGCTAGATGTTCTTAGAGCAAACAGCGCCGTTGCGGCCTTGGAGATACTCGAACGTCATAGAGTAGATATAATATTATCAGATATTCAGATGCCTAGAATGGATGGGCTTGAATTTTGCAACCGTGTTTTAAGCAGATGGAAGGATACCAAGTTTGTTTTTCTAACTGCCTATCAAAAGTTTGAGCATATCTATGATGCAATAAAGTATGGAGTTATCGACTTTATACTTAAAACCGAGAGTGACGATTACATCCTAAATGTTATTGGCAAGGTTATCGAGATAATTAAGAACGAGCGAAAAAGCAGCTACGAAACATCATTAGAGCTTTATGGCAGAGAGGATAATCTCTTTGTGATAGAGGATATGATTTTTAAGCCGCTGTTGGTTGCGGGAGAAATTGATCATAGTATTCTTAAGCTCAAGCTTTCATCTTTTAACATAAACATTGATCCTTTTGGTTTGTTTTTCCTTTCACTTATAAGATTCGACAACCTTAAGGACAACTACTTCACCTACGAAACTCTTCAACAGCTTTTAAAACAGATAAACTCTATCTACCGTTACTACTTTAATGATACCATTGAGGTAATAACGATGATTTCCGATAGCTCCTACCAAAATCTTAGAAAGCCGGAGATTGCTGTTTTATTACAACCTAAAGACAATGTAACTGTCGACTTTATTCATCAAACTACCGAGACAATCCAGGATAGTGTTATTAGAGAGGTTGATGACAGTATTACCTGGTGTGTAGGGGAACAGTTTATACCTGTTCATGAACTTAAAACCGAAAATGAGCTTCTAGGTATTATTCTCGAACACAATAAAAACTTAGGTTCCACTATCTTGACCGGAAAAACCGATTATTCAGATGGATTTAAAAACATAATAGAAAAATCATTCTCCTTCTTCGACATAAAGCGTCAAAGTTATCAACGACTTTTTCTTTCCGGCGAGGATAGTGAACTTATTGCTATCATAAAAAACATATACGATAAGTACACCGAACAACAGCTTAAAGTTGAGCTGTATTTAATAATATCGGTAATTAAAAACCTTGCCGAAGGTTTTAACCTTACCACCATTATCGATAATTTTGCAGGATTAACAGCCGAGGCTATAGAACCTGAAATGATTTTTGAAGATTTAAATGCGGCTGTTTATGTAATTTTCAGACATGTAAACGCCCTTAACAGTAGGCATGAAAATGTTGTTGTAGATAAAATAAAAAAATTTATTAACGATAATATCAGCGACGATCTTTCGCTCGAAAATATAGCCGACAAGCTACATTATAACCCATCCTACCTAAGCAGGTTATTTAGCGAAAACACCGACACAACAATATCAGCCTACATAAAAGAATGTAGGCTGAATCTGATAAAAAAATGTTTGTCAGATAAAAATATAATGATTAAAGATATATGCACAATGGTAGGAATCGAATCCACTAACTACCTATCAAGGCTGTTTAAAAAAGAGCTTGGTATGTCGCCAAAGGATTATAGGGAAAAAGTTTTAAATGGTTAATCCACGTTATTACTTCTTACCTGCTCTTTGTCTTAACGAATGATCAAGAATCTGCTTCCTTATCCTCATGCTCTTCGGTGTTACCTCTAAGATTTCATCGCTCTTTAAAAACTCAAGGCATTCTTCAAGGCTCATATTTCTTGGAGGAGTAAGTTTCATTGCATCGTCACTACCTGCGGCGCGGAAGTTGGTCATCTGTTTTCTTTTGCAAACGTTAACCGTCATATCATCAGATTTTGGGCTAACACCAACCACCATACCGGCATAAACGGGTGTACCGGGCGAGATAAACAACGAGCCTCTCTCCTCAGCGTTATAAAGGCCGTAGGTTACCGCCTCACCGGTTTCATGCGCTATTAATGAGCCGTTATTATTTGCAAATATATCGCCCTTATACTCATCGTAGCCGTCAAAAAGGGTGTTTAATATACCCTCTCCCTTGGTATCGGTTAAAAATTCGCTACGGTAGCCAAACAAGCCTCTTGCCGGTATTCTAAACTCAAGGCGGGTTCTGCTTCCCACCGGCATCATCTGTAGCAGTTCGCCTTTTCGTGCCGGAAGTTTTTCCATAACACTTCCCACAGATTCCTGCGGAACATCAATAACAACATATTCAAACGGTTCCTTGCGAACTCCATCTTCTTCACGATATAACACACGAGGGGGAGACACCGAGAACTCAAATCCTTCACGACGCATTGTTTCGATAAGGATAGATAGGTGCATCTCTCCACGGCCCAAAACCTGAAAACTATCAGCCTTCTCACCATCAGAAACCCGAAGAGCAACATCACGAAGCAGCTCTTTCTGAAGCCTATCCCTTATCTGTCGTGATGTAACAAACTTACCCTCACGTCCGGCAAACGGTGAATCGTTAACAGCAAATGTCATCTCTACCGTTGGCTCATTAATCTTTAAAAACGGCAAAGCCTTACCACCTTCAGGTGCAGTTATGGTGTTGCCGATGTTTGCATTTTCAATACCGGAAAGTGCTATTATATCACCTGCCGAAGCTTCGTCACGTTGAACCCTGGATACTCCTTCATAGCTAAACAGCGAGCTAACCTTACCCTTTTGTTGCAAGGTTTCGTCGTGGTAGTCGCATAGTATCACAGCATCACCGGTTTTAACGCGTCCACTTTCCACTCTTCCAACAGCAATTCTACCAACATACTCATTATACTCTATGCTGGAAACGATCATGGAGAAAGGCGCATCGAGATCGCCTTCAGGCGGATCGGTATATTCAAGAATCGTGTCGAGTAGCGGAACAAGGTCTACACCCTCAACATCGGGAGAATAGCTTGCAGTTCCATTTTTACCACTACAAAAAACCGTAGGACTATCTAGCTGATGATCGCTTGCACCAAGATCCATCAACAGCAGTAAAATTTCGTCCACAACCTCTTTTATTCGAGCATCAGGACGATCGATTTTATTAACAACAATAATAACCGAAAGCTCCTGCGCCAATGCTTTTTGCAGAACAAACCTGGTTTGTGGCATAGGGCCCTCAGCAGCATCAACCAACAGTAAAACGCCGCTAACCATCTTTAAAACACGTTCAACTTCACCACCGAAATCGGCATGCCCCGGAGTGTCTATAAGGTTAATCTTAACCGATTTATAAACAGCGCCGGCATTCTTTGCCAGGATGGTGATACCGCGCTCCCTCTCAATGTCTCCACTATCCATAACGCGTTCGGCAACCTGCTCATTTTCTCTAAATACTCCGGCAGTGCGTAACATTCCGTCTACAAGTGTAGTTTTTCCATGGTCAACGTGGGCGATAATCGCAATATTTCTGAGATCTTCTCTTTTCATTAATTTCCTTTCAAATTTATGCATTATTCAAGGCATTTGCAGCCTTAGCAAGGTTATAAGCCAGTACGGCCGTGGTTACGGCTCCCACGCCACCGGGCACAGGGGTGTAGCTAAGATTTTTTGATTCGGCTGCCGCTGAACAAACATCACCGCAAAGTTTGCCGCTCTCATCAACATTTATTCCTACATCCACCACCGTCTGGTTATCACAAAGGTGCTCCTCTTTAATCACCGAGGCTCGCCCTGCAGAAACTATCAATATATCTGCAGCTTTACATTCTGCCGACATGTCGGCAGTTTTTGTATGGCAGATGGTTACAGTTGCATTTCGTCCCGTTAACATCATTGCAACAGGCTTACCTACAACAAGGCTTCTTCCAACTACTGTTGCCTTTTTTCCGGTTGTCGGTATATTGTAGTAATCCAATATTTCGATACATGCTGCTGCGGTACATGGAGGATATCCCACACCGTTTCCGGTAAACACCCCTGCAAGAGAACCATCTGTTATTCCGTCGATATCCTTTTCAGGGCATAGGGTGTTGCAGACCTTGTTTTCATCTATATGCTTAGGCAGTGGGCGTAGCAACAGCACGCCATGTATTGCAGTATCAATATTTAGCGCCTCTATCTCACCAATCAGTTGCTTCTCGGTAACATCTTCACTTAGCTCAATAACCTTAACCTGTTGTCCTACTCCTTCACATCTTTTAATAGCACTGCGTTGGTAATAAAGGTCATCCTCCTTGTTGCCAACCCTAACTATTGCAAGTGTTGGAGTAACCGAAAGCTTCTTCGCTATCTCCTTTGCCTTTTCACATAGTGCCGCCGCAACCGGCGCTCCTTTAAGCTGTTCAGCCATACTTAAAGCTCCTTTCATGTACTAAAAAAACCTTTTTTCAACATCACTAAATATGCTGTCTGCCATCGGAATATAGTTATCAATCATTTCTTTTGCCTTGTTGTTATACTCAATGGCGGCATCTCGATTTTTCATAAACTTAGTATTAATAAAAACATTAAGAGAAGCACCTTTTAGTGCAGCACTGCAACATGCCACCCCAACTCCAACGTCACTTATAGCTATTGCTGTACCTTTTTCGGCATACTCTTTATGGAGATCTATTGCCCTGCAGCAACACTCCATTATCTGCATTGGTACATCGCAACATTCAACAAGGCAGGCCTCCATTACCCTTTCCTTTTCTTGTTGCTGTTGCTCTGTTTCCTTGGGCATGCCATAGGCACGCGACAATGGCTCAAAAACTTCAGCATCTTTTGCAACTAGGTCGATTAGTTCTTTCTGCAATCTCTTAGCCTTTTCGTTTAACGATATTATATCTTGTTCAACTTCGGCATATTTTTTCTTACCAACGGTAAGGCTTCCCACCATATTGCCAAGCGCTGTTCCTATTGCTCCTACATAGGCCGCCGCACCGCCGCCGCCGGGTGCCGGTGCATCGCTTGCCAACAACTCAACAAAATCAATACAGCTACCCTTCATAACCTCCATAATTCACTCTCCCTTTCGCAATAAATCAACATATTTTATAACAGCAACTTATCCCAACCAAACACTCCTGTTAGGTTGGGAACTGCTAACAATTGCACTAAATATTTTTAATAGCTTTTGTAACAACAATACCCATCTCTTAACGCTATTTATTGTTGTTAACACTTTCCGTTGCTTCCACAAAGCAGAATTTTTTCAGCAACAAGCTTTTTAACATTCTCCCTTGCCACCTTTCCGTATGCCTTAGGGTCAAACGTTTCGGGTTTTTCAGCAAGAACCTTTTTTACCCCATCACTGTAGGCAACACGAAGCTCGGTAGCAAAGTTCACCTTACAGATGCCACGCTTAATGCATTCTTTAACGGTATCATCCGAAAGGCCTGAAGCCCCGTGTAGAACCATTGGAACAGTTAACAATCCTTTTAACTCGGAAATTAATTCAAGGTTCAAAACCGGTGTTTCAGCGTAAAACCCATGGGCAGTTCCAACACCAACCGCCATTATATCGGGCGTTGCCTCCTGCTCAAACCTAACCGCTTCACTAGGGATGGTGTAGCCTGCATTTTCACACTCTAGGTCATCCTCCTTGCCTCCAACCTGTCCTAGCTCTGCCTCTACCGAAACCCCGGCGGCATGGCACATCTGCACTACCTTTTTGGTTATTTCGATATTTTCGTTAAGAGGGAGTTTGCTTCCATCAATCATAATTCCGGTGTATCCGGCCCTTAGCGCCTTAGCGCAAAGTTCAAAACTACTTCCATGGTCAAGATGAACGGTTACCGGAACGGTAGCGTTCTTTGCCACAGCCGCAATCATTGAAAAAAAGATATCCGGATCAGCATAGCTAACGGTCGAGGGTGTTGTTTGGATAATAACCGGAGATTTTAGTTCCTCTGCTGCTGAAACGACAGCCTGCGCCATTTCCATGTTTTCAACGTTAAATGCGCCAACCGCATATCCACCACTTTGAGCGTTTAAGAGCATGTCTTTAAAGGTAGTAATAGGCACCTTAATCCTCCATTTATTTGCGTTTTCTCAACGTCGTTCTGATGGTTCTAAGCTCTGCTGAACTCTTTGCCATCTGTTCTTCTAAATCCTTAAGTATCTTATCGCAATAGTTTTCGGTTGAGTTTTTCATATCCCTCGACTGAACATTGGCATTATGAAGAAGTTCAGCCGCCCTTTTTGATGCATCCTTAACTACCTGCTCCTGCTCTACCATGCTAGCTGCACGTTTTTCGGCTACACGAATAATATCCTCTGCCTCCTTTTTGGCAACCTCAACAATATCCTTGCGGTCGTTTACTATAGCTCTTGCTTGGCGAATTTCAGACGGCATATTAAGACGGATATCGTCGATAAATTCATGCATCTGTTCGATATCAACCATTCTTTTTTTAGATAGAGGAACCGCCATGGTGTCCTCTAGTGTTTCATCCATAAGATCCAGGATTTCGTCTATATTCATAATCCCCTTTTCTCCTTCATTATTCTTACAATATCCTCTTTAATAACATCAGGTACAAAATCAGTAATCTCCCTGTTTAGCTCAACAAGCTGTTTAACAATACTACTTGAGAGATACATATAATCCGCCGTTGTGTTAATAAAGCATGTTTCAACCTGCGGCATTAACTTTTTATTAACCAGTGCCTGCTGAAACTCATACTCAAAATCGGAAATCGCACGCAAACCCTTAACAATCACCCTTGCATTACTATTCTGTGCATACTCTACGAGTAATCCCTCATGAAAATCTGCTGTGACATTGTTTAGATGTGTGGTGCTTCGATTGATAAAATCTAATCTTTCCTCCAATGTAAACGAAGGAGTTTTAGAAGGATGCTTCGACACCAAAACAATAACGTTATCAAAAATTTCAGCTGCTCTTGTTACAATATCAAGATGGCCACTTGTAAAGGGATCGAAACTCCCGGGACATATTGCAGTAGTCATAATTACACCCTTCACCATTCAACCAAATCCTATAGTTCTACCCAGAAAAAAGATAAAACACTACTATATATATTTTACACCATAATTCAAAGAAGTCAAGATTAATGATGATCTCTATTCTTTAAAAGGGGCTTTCGGTGCTGTATCTTACGGTCTTTGGTCGATTATACTCAATCTCGATAGGGTCTACACCGATATACTTAAATACCTCAAAAAGAGTTTTTCCATAGTGTCCAAACGCAACGGCTCCGTGATGCGGATAGTTACGTTCTATTAGCACATGGCGATAAAACCTTTCCATCTCATTTATAGCAAAAACACCTATAGAACCGAAAGACTTTGTAGCAACCGGCAATACTTCGCCCTGTGCTATATATGCTCGCAGCTGGGTATCTGCTGTGCTTTGCAGGCGAAAGAAAGTTATATCACCGGGGATAATATCCCCTTCAAGCGTACCAAAAACTAGTTCTTCCGGCAATATTCTTCCCATAATTTTATGTGTTTTTAGCTCGCAAGAGCATAGTTTGTCTGATGGGGTATTTCCGCAATGAAAGCCCATAAATGTATCACCAAAGTTGTAGCTAAATTTCCCTTCAATCTCTTCCTTAAACATTTCCTTCGGTACCGTGTTATTTATATCTAACAGGGTAACAGAGTCGTCGCTTATAACCCTACCAATAAACTCACTTAGAGCACCGTATATATCCACTTCGCAGGAAACAGGAATTCCCATAGCAGATAGCCTGCTATTAACATAACATGGTACAAATTTAAACTCTGTTTGAAATGCCGGCCAACACTTCCCAGCTATGGCCACAAACTCGCGCGAACCTTTATGCTGCTCAATATAGTCTAGTAGCGTAATCTCATATTGAGCAATCTTTGTAAGCGCTTCTAGATTTTGATTAGCGCATCCGGTTTGCTTTTGCATCTCTTTAATTAGTTCGGGAATCCGCTCGTCGCCTTTATGTTTATTAAACTCTGCAAAAAGGTCAAGCTCTGAGTTTTCTTCAATTTCCACACCTAGGTTATACAGCTGTTTTATAGGGGCATTACAGGCTAGAAAATCCTGTGGACGTGGTCCAAACGATATTATTTTCAGGTTTTGCAATCCATAAACAACCTTTGCAATAGGAACAAAATCTGCAATTCTATCTGCACACTCTTCGGCAGTTCCTACCGGTTTTTCGGGTATGTATGCCTTAATGTTTCTAAGATTGAGATTATAGCTTGCATTTAGCAAACCACAGTAAGCATCTCCACGGTCACTGTTAAGCTTATTGATTGTTTCTTCAGCGGCAGCAATAAACATAACCGGTCCACAAAACTCTTTCGCAAGCAAGGTTTCGGCGGTTTCAGGACCAAAGTTTCCTAAATAAACCACCAACGCATTACATCCCTCTGCTTTAAGGTCTTGAATAGCCTTTCTCATGTCTAACTCATCCTCAACGCAGATAGGACATTCGTATAAATCACCATATCTTTCACAATAGGATTTAACAACCGCTTTGCGGCGGCTTTCTGAAAGGGTAATAGGAAAGTTATTTCTACTAACCGATACTATCCCCATCTTCATCTTAGGCATATTCATAATCTTCTCCTTATCAATTCCCTTGTTATTATTATACCATTTAATTCATTAAAATCAACACAGCGGGTAGAAAAAAACAGGCTGTTAGGCCTGTTTTTAGAGTTCTTAAGATCTTGTTTTATCGCATAAACATACTACGCAAAAAACCATAGCCATTTTCCGAGTCACGTTTACGCTCCTCGATTCGATTCCAGATAAATTGCTTATCCTCAACTGTAAGTTTTTCCTTCGAAAGCTCACGAATATACTCCGGTGGTTTTATCTCTCTTGGAGGACGAATATTCTCAGGCCAGCTTAACTTGCCATCAGAGGACATCGGCAACGCTGAAAAACATTCAAATGTTTTAGTTGCTGCTTCTCCATAGCAAAATGTTTCAAACTTTATCTTTCCATCTCGAAAAAAAATCAATCTATCTCGGTTGGAAAGATGGCATCGCTCCCTTTCATAAACACAGGCAACAGTGCCCTTTGTAAACTCTATCTCCATACTATTTACACCCTCCATTTAACTCTCGGTTATCTCGATAGATTTTGCCATAAATGTCATATTGGTTGAGTAACTTACCTCTACCAGGTCACCTACCTCTAAATTTTCCTTGTCGCGCTGTGTATTATCGTCTATCGCAAAACAGTATTCCATTCCGTTTTCTGTTCTAATGGAAATGCTGTGAACAGCCAAGGTAACTAGCTCTCCCGATAAAACGTTAACTTCAGCCTCATCATCTTTCTTAACTTGATTGTTCTCCTCCGTTATGGCATTTGAAGAACACCCCACAGCAAATATAAGCGTGACAGAGAGTAAAATATATGGAATAACGAAATTTTTTAGCATTAAATAATTGCTCCTTGGGTGCGTGCACATAGCAAAACTAAACATATATAAAATAATAACTATTTGTGCGGACAATTACAATGCTTTTCACCTAAATTTCAAAGTTTTTTTTTGCAAATTGATTAAACAAGTGTTTTAAACCTTAGTTTTTATCATCGATGGTGGATACGGTTATGGTTATGTCCTCGAGCACATTAAGTAAAACATTAACCGTTTCAAGCGAGGTAAACATGTTTACGCCGTTTTCTACCGCTGCACGTCGGATTAAATATCCATCGTTCATCGACTCCTTATCCCCTACCTTATCAAATGAATTAATAACATAGGTAACATATCCCTTAGATATTATTTCTGCTATCTCGTTTGAACCATCGCTAAACTTTTTACGACCCCTCGTTTTTATTCCCTTTGAGCGAAGAAACTCGGAAGTACCCTTTGTTCCTTCAATGTTAAACCCAAGTGCATAAAAACGTCTTATAAGCGGCAGCGAGGTTTCCTTATCACGGTCTGCAAGGGTAACAAAAACAGTTCCAAAATTTTCAACCTTAGTTCCAGAGGCCTGCAAAGCCTTATAAAGCGCACGGTTTATATTATAGTCATAGCCGATAGCTTCTCCTGTTGACTTCATTTCTGGTGAAAGACGTGCATCCAACTTATGAATTTTTGAGAATGAGAATGTTGGAGCCTTAACGTACCATCTTTTTGCATTCTCGGCGATTCCGGTTTTATAGCCTTGCTGAGCAAGAGTTTCTCCTAACATAACCTTTGTTGCCATGCTTGCAACCGGCAAACCGGTAGCCTTAGAAATAAACGGTACTGTACGAGAGGAGCGCGGATTAACCTCGATAACATAAACATCGTTTTTGGAATCCAAAATAAACTGTATATTGTAAAGGCCTACAATGCCGAGCCCAAGCCCCAACTTAACGGTGTAATCAACAATCTTATCGCAGACGGATTTACCAACCGTATATGGGGGATATATGCTCATGGAGTCACCGGAATGAACACCTGTCTCCTCAACATGCTCCATAATTCCCGGTATAAATACGTCGGTCCCATCACAAATCGCATCAACCTCAAGTTCCTTACCTGCTATATAACGATCAACCAGTACAGGATGTTCGGTATTAACGTCAACTGCAGTTTGTAAATACCTTGTAAGCTCTTCTTCACTGTGGCAAAGTTGCATAGCACGACCACCAAGAACATATGATGGTCTAACCAATACAGGATATCCTATCTCGGTTGCTACCTTAACTCCATCTTCAAGTGTTGTTACTGCACGGCCAAGCGGCTGTGGTATATTTAGCTTGGTCATTATCTTTTCAAAACTATCGCGATTTTCAGCTAGCTCTATCGCCTTGTTATCGGTACCGATAATGTTAACACCAAACTCTGCAAGTCCATCGGCAAGATTAATTGCGGTTTGTCCACCAAGGGTTACAATAACGCCTTTTGGTTTTTCAAGCTCGATGATGTTCATAACATCTTCAATAGTGATAGGCTCAAAGTAGAGCTTATCCGCTGTGGTAAAATCTGTAGAAACCGTTTCAGGATTGTTGTTTATGATAATAGCTTCATAACCACTCTTTTTAATTGCCCAAACAGCATGAACGGTTGAGTAATCAAACTCTACGCCCTGGCCTATTCTTATCGGTCCCGAACCTAATACCAAAATCTTTTCTCGGTCGGTAACTATGCTCTCATTTTTATCATCATAGGTAGCATAAAAATATGGTACATAATCCTGCTGGTGCTTACAGTTATCAACAATATGGTAGTTAGGCATGATACCATATTCCTTACGAAGATTAAATATCTCTTTTAATGATTTTCCGGTAGATTCTGCAATAAATGCATCACCAAAGCCAAGTTTTTTAGCCTCTAACAACACCTCTTTTTCGGTGCCATTTGATGCGATTTTTCCCTCAAACGCTACCATATCTTCAAGACTCTTAACGAATGGAGCAGAAATTGCGGTAGCATCGGTAATCTCTTTTACCGTTGCTCCTTTACGTAGCGCTTCACAAAGTGTATAAATTCTTTCATCGGTAGGAACTTCTATAGATTTAAGCAGCTCTTCCTTGCTTAGATTTGCATATATAGCCTTTTGCGGATGTTGCGCTCCAGCCTCAAGACCCTTAACCGATTTTAACAGAATCTCGATAACATTCTTACCAATACTCATAACCTCACCGGTAGCCTTCATCTGGGTAGAGAGTTCACGAGAAGCGTCGGTAAATTTATCGAAGGGGAAGCGGGCCATCTTAGCTACAATATAGTCGATTGCCGGTGGTACAGCTGCGGTTATTCCGCTTAAATTAATCTCATCGAGGGTAAGTCCTACAGCTATCTTTGCGGTAACGCGAGCGATTGGATAAGCAGTCGCCTTAGAAGCTAGTGCCGACGAGCGTGAAACGCGAGGATTAACCTCTATCAGATAATATTCGGTAGTTCCCGGCTTCAATGCAAACTGAATATTACAGCCACCTTCAATCTTTAAGGCGCGAATAATTTTTAGCGCTGAGGTTTTTAGTATGTCAAACTGTTTTTCTTCTAAGGTTAGGCAGGGCGCAAAAACAATAGAGTCACCGGTGTGGATTCCAACCGGATCAAAGTTTTCCATATCACAGATAGAAATCGCAAGGTCGGTTTTATCCCTCATTACCTCAAATTCGATTTCCTGATAACCCTTAACGCTCTTCTCTATCAAAACCTGCTTAACAGGGCTTAATGAAAGGCCATTATCACAAAGTGCTATTAGTTCATTTTCATTATATGCAAAGCCACCTCCGGTTCCACCTAATGTAAATGCAGGGCGAACCACAACCGGATATCCTATCTTATCGGCAACCACCATTGCCTCCTCGGTTGTATGAGCAATATCACTTGCAATTACCGGTTCATTAATATCAATACAAAGTTGCTTAAATCGTTCCCTGTCTTCTGCCTTTCCGATGGAATCGATCGAGGTTCCCAGAATTTCAACACCGCATTCTTCTAATATCCCCTTTCTAGCAAGTTGCATACATAGATTAAGTCCGGTTTGTCCACCAAGACCCGGCACTATAGCATCCGGACGCTCTCTTCGTATTATTCTTGCAACGTACTCAAGGGTAAGCGGTTCCATATAAACCTTATCCGCCATGTTTGTATCGGTCATTATAGTAGCTGGATTAGAGTTTATAAGAACAACATTATAACCCTCCTCCTTTAAAGCAATACAGGCCTGCGTTCCGGCATAATCAAACTCGGCTGCCTGACCGATAACTATAGGACCAGAACCTATAACCATTATTTTCTCAATGTCTGTTCTTCTTGGCATATTTTTTCTCCTTCTTTCGCTTACAAAAAAATATCAACGCCAATAGCGTTGATATTATATAACAAAAATACTTTTGATAATTTGACCATCACAGGAAAGAAAAAATGTTTTATTCAGCTTGTAACCGGTATAGCTAAACATCATATCTCCCTCTCTTTGTTAAAGTCTTTTAAATATATTTTTGTAATTCTATCATGGATTCTTACTATTGTCAATGGTTTGGTTAATTTTTTTAAAATTACTGTTGACAACATCACTGCATCATGATATAGTTATATTAGAGGTGATGATTATGAAAAATTTATGTTGCAGTACCCCCGAAAATGTTTTAAAGTTAATCGCAGATGAAGAAATCTCTGAAAACCTATCTTTTTTCTTTAAAACCTTTAGCGAGCCGATAAGAGTTAAAATTTTACTAGCTATGTTACACAGCGAGATATGTGTTAAAGATTTGGCAATATTACTTGAGGTGTCTCAACCAAGGGTCTCTAACCAGCTAAAGCTACTAAAGCTTAATAAAATAGTAAAGGTACGTAAAGATAAAAATAATATTTATTACAGTCTTGATGATAATCATATTCATGATATATTAAGCATCGGACTAAGCCATATCAATCATAAATAAGAGGGTATTATGTTATATTTAAACAACCTATGGAGCCTTTTTGTAGACATGTCGTTTTACATAGTAATAGGCTTGTTATGCACAGGCATTCTACATGCCTTTGTTAAAAAAGATGTAGTGTTAAAGCATATCGGTAAGAAATCCACGGCCTCGGTTATTAAGGCTTCGGTGTTAGGAGTTCCATTACCGTTGTGTTCCTGTGGAGTTGTTCCCACTGCAATATATTTAGGTAAAAGCGGCGGTTCTAAAGGAGCAGTAGTTAGTTTTTTAACCTCAACGCCACAGACAGGCGTTGACAGCATTATTGCGACCTATGGAATGATGGGGCCATTGTTTGCAATATATAGGGCGGTTGCAGCGTTTATCTCAGGTATAGTATCCGGTATTGCAACAAATATATTTTGTAGAAACGATAAGGTTGAAATTACACAGCATAAAAGTAGCTGTGGGTGCTCATGCGAGGGTGAGAGCGATGGATGCTCTACCGCTAGTGAACCTAACGAAAACATAACCTTTATAGCAAAACTTAAAAAGGTGTTCAGCTATGGTTTTGGTGAATTTTTAGACGAGATAGCTCTTCACTTCGTTATAGGTTTGCTTATAGCAGCAGTAATTAGCACCGTAATACCTGAACAGTGGCTTGCAAACTTCACAAACCCGATTATAAGTATGTTGCTAATGTTGTTGATAGGAATACCAATGTATATCTGCTCAACTGCATCAATACCAATTGCATTATCACTAATCATGAAGGGATTGTCACCGGGAGCAGCATTCGTATTTTTATTCGCCGGCCCGGTAACTAACATAGCATCGCTAACAATTCTATCAAAAAGTTTAGGCAAAAAAATACTTGCAATATACCTAGCCTCTGCCGCTGTTTGCTCTATTATCTTTGGATTATTGTTAGACTATATTATAACAACATTTGGCTACACAGGATTAGATAAAACAGTTGCAGACTCTCATGAGCATGGTCACCCCTTGTATATGACGATAGTTGCAATATTATTTGGAATATTGGTGTTAGTTAGTTTAGTTAAAACCTATATCATTAAAAAGAAACACTAATTGAAATAGCTACAAAATCTTATAAAGGTTTTGTAGCTATTTTTGGCACTCTTTGCAGACTTATCTACATAAGCTGGCTCTTTATTTTTTATTAAATATTAATATCTAGGCTATGTGATAGCAAAAACTCTTCAACCTGCTCCTTGCCCTTTATCGCCTCCATCAATCCCATCTCGGTTGCGGCTAGGCCTCCAACCGCATTTGCGTATAGCCCTAAATTATAGAGTGGCATTTTTTTCATATAGCCATAAACCGCCGCAGCGGCAAAAGAGTCTCCACACCCGGTTGGGTCCACCTCAACAATATCGTTAAAAGCCGGAACCGAAACCACCTCATCAAGGGTAAAAATTTTACAACCGTTAACGCCATCCTTTTTAATTATTATCTTAACGCCTAAGCTAAATATATGGTTTACTGCATCTTCCTCTTTACTCATTCCGGTAACCGCTTCTAGCTCCCCTAATGATGGCAAAAACATTGTTGTTTTCTTAAGTACCATGGGAAGCAAGGTAGAAATATCGTCACTACTCATTATCTCTCTTCTAAGATTTGGATCAAAGCTTATCGGTATATTATTTTTATAAGCAATATCTATTGCTGTTAAAACTGCATCCTTTGTTTTTTCTCCAAAACAAAGCGCATTCCCGGAAATATGTAGCCAGGAAGACGAAAGGATATATTCCTCATCAAGATAATCGCAACAAAATCTTCCCGGTGCAGCATCTACAACATGGAAGATAAATTTGCGAGATCCATCGCTGTAATAGTTTGTAAATGCAACTCCGGTTGTGGAATCTTTTAGTCTAACAACCTTAGAGATGTCCACCCCGTCGCCGGATAGCTTGTTTAAGACACAGTCGGCAAATTCATCATCACCGGTAGTTCCAAGGTACCCAACCTTACCTCCAAGTTTTGCAAAGGTATCTGCAAAAATAGCAGGTGCAGCACTTGCAAACGGACCAATCAAGTTTGCCTTTTCGCTAAGTGGAACATCCTTTTGTGTTCTAAAAAATTCAACAGTAAGTTCGGGTAGCGAGATTACATCAAAATTTTTTCTTCTCATAATAATCCCCCTAGCGCTCACGAATCTTATTTTTCAGCTGCTCTTCATTAACCTCATAGGTGCTATCATAGTAAACAACTCTATTTCGTCCTTCCTCTTTAGCCTTATAGAGTGCAACGTCTGCCTTTTTTAACAACGACTCATATCCTTTTTTATTATCCTCAATAAGTGCTACCCCCACACTTATAGTCACCTTTTTTAAAACCGAGTCTTTATGTTCAATATTTAACTCTGATACCTCAAATATCAAGGTATTAATAATCATTTCAATTTTTTCAAAATCGCAATCAAAAAATATTACAGTAAACTCCTCTCCTCCATACCGATAAAAACAAACATTATTAATAAAACAATTTTGAACTCTCGAATAACATTCTCCCATTATTTTTAGGCATTCATCACCCTTTTGATGCCCATAACTATCATTATAATTCTTAAAAAGGTCAATATCAATTATTGAAAATGCAGTAATATTACCTTGCTCTGGCGCTAGTTCTTCAAAGAATTTTCTCCGGTTATATATTCCGGTAAGAGGATCGATATAAACTTGACTCTGAAGTTCTTTTTTTGCAAGTAAACTTTCTATCCGTGTAGTTCTCATATGATAACCAATGGCCCCACTTAATGCAGCTATGGTTACAATGTTGTTAACCTCTACAATGTACGATGAAGATTCTTTAAACATGAATATCATTGACAAGTATAACGCAGCATATAGCAGAGCAAAGGCATTTACCCGCCAGCTATAATCTAAGTATAAGGTGTGCATAATAAACTGAACAATAACAAATGCCACCGAAACCACCTGAAACTGATCTAGTGCAGAAACGATAAAGGCATAACAGGAAATAATAAAATTAGCCACATAGGACATAACTATATAGCTTACATTCTTTTTATATTGCAAAACCAGGAAGGCTATGATATTAATTATTGCAAGAACAATATATGCATGTGCCAGTACGTTAATTCCATCTTCAGGAGCTTTATATATGGCAGCTATAAAATAACTACCTGCTATAACAATTAAGCTACCAAGAATTACATATCGAACTATAATAGCATTTTTTTCAGCTATGTCGCTAGAAACAGAGTTAATAGCTTTTTTTTCATTAGCTGTGGCCTGAACAAGTTGCTCCCAAACTGCTTGCATATATTACCTTAATTTATTAGTACGTCGACATAAGTATTTATGTTAAAACCAGAGATACCTATAGTTTATTATAACAAAGTTTATTAACATATGCAAACTATAAAGGTATGGATCTCAGAGAAAATCCAGCTATTTTTTGTATCTTTTTCTATTATTTGTCAATTCTTATTGCACATTTTAAATGCTTTTCAAACAGGGATATTATTTATAGCTCGCAACTTTTCACCTAGGTTAATCAATGTAAGAAAGCGAATTTTAAATCCCTCTCTTAATAATATCTGCGACTGCATTTATTGCAGCCTACTCGCTAAAATTCAGATAGTTCATATGTTGCCAACGTTTAATTAAGCTTTTTTACTTAAATATTGTATTATGCTATAACTACAACTAGAGCAGTCTATTCCTTACCCAATTTTTTACAACAACGTTCCACTTAAAACAACAAACTACAACTTTATATATGCTAAAACACCCACCACCGAAAAAGGTGATGGGTGTTTTTTATTGGTCTTAGTAAAGCTCAGAAAGTTTTACAAGGTGATCGTATCTGTTCTTTGCAGTGTCTGCTGCCTTATCGAACAGAGCTTCCGCTCTCTGTGGGAAAGCAAGTGCAAGACGGGTATAGCGAGTCTCGCTCTTGATGAACTCCTCATAGTCTGCTGTTGGAGCTTTGCTGTCTAGAATAAATGGATTTTTACCTTCAGCCTTTAGACGTGGATCGAAGCGGAACAGATGCCAGTATCCTGCCTGAACTGCACGCTTAATCTCTGATTGACTGTTAGCCATACCTCCCTTAACACCGTGCATCTCACAAGGTGAGTAACCGATGATAATGGATGGGCCTGGATAGCTTTCTGCTTCCTTAATAGCCTTAATAGTCTGGTTCATGTCTGCACCCATACCGATATGTGCAACATATACATAACCATAACTCATTGCGATAGCTGCAAGATCCTTCTTACCAATAGACTTACCGGCTGCTGCGAACTGTGCAACCTGTCCTATCTGGCTTGCCTTACTTGCCTGACCACCGGTGTTAGAGTAAACCTCGGTATCAAATACCATAATGTTTACATCGTCGCCGGAAGCGATTACATGGTCAAGGCCGCCAAAGCCGATGTCGTATGCCCAGCCGTCGCCACCAAATATCCAAACGGATTTTTTAGCAAGATATTGTTTTTTCTCAACAATCTCACGGCAGTTGTCACAGCAGTTAGCTTTCTCTGCAGCAGCAACAAGTTTGTCTGCCGCTACAAGGTTAGCATTGCCGTCCTCTAGTGTTGCAAGGTACTCGTCAGCAGCTGCTTTCAAGCTTGCGTCAGTTGTAACTGCTGCACAGCTCTTAACAGTTTCTATCAAGTTAGCACGCAATGTTTTTTAGCCTAGGTACAAGCCAAAACCGTTCTCAGCATTGTCCTCAAACAAGCTGTTAATCCAAGCAGGACCACGGTTGCTTAAGCGGTTGCGTGTGTATGGGCTTGCAGCAGCAGGGCCGCCCCAAATTGAAGAACAACCTGTTGCGTTAGAAATGAACATTCTCTCGCCGTAAAGTTGTGTGATAAGACGAGCATAGCTTGTCTCTGCACAACCAGCACAGCTGCCCGAGAACTCAAGAAGCGGTTGGTTAAACTGGCTGCCTTTAACCGAAGTCTCTGGCATCATGCCCTCTTTTTTGTCGATGTTTTCTACACAGTAAGCAAAAGAGTCTTGTTGCTCTAGTTGGCTCTCTTGTGCTTCCATTGTAAGTGCGTTTACAGGGCAAACGCCTACACAAACAGAGCAGCCCATGCAGTCTAGCGGAGAAACAGCAAGTGTAAAGCTATAATCCTCACAGCCTTTGCCGTTCATCTTTTTGCATTTAAATCCTGCCGGTGCTTTGGCAACTTCGTCAGCTGTTAGCGCAAATGGGCGGATTGTAGCATGCGGACAAACGTAAGCACATTGGTTACATTGGATACATTTTTCAGCGTTCCAATCGGGCACGCTAACTGCAACGCCACGTTTCTCGTATGCAGATGCACCTTGCTCAAATTGGCCGTCAACATAGTCAACAAATGCAGAAACAGGCAAGTTGTCGCCAACCATTTTTGTGATTGGGTTAAGCAGTGTCTCAACCATTTTAACTGTGCCTTCGTCGCCCTCTAAAGCCTCTTTAGAGTTTGTGTCAACAGCGTTTTTCCAGTCTGCCGGCACGTCTATTTTAACGTAAGCGTCAAAGCCAGCGTCAATTGCTTTGTAGTTCATCTCTACAACAGCGTCGCCTTTTTTAGAGAATGATTTGTAAGCCGCTTCTTTCATGTATTTAATAGCGTCTTCTCTTGGCAAGATGTTTGCAAGCGCAAAGAATGCAGATTGCAAAATTGTGTTTGTGCGTTTGCCAAGGCCAATCTCAATAGCTTTGTCTATAGCGTTAATTGTGTAAAGTTGAACATCATTTTCAGCGATATAACGTTTAGCCTCTGCCGGCATGTGCTCGTTTAGCTCGTCAAGAGTCCATTGGCAGTTAATCATGTATACGCCGCCCGGTTTTACGTCGTTAACCATTTTGTAGCCTTTAATAACGTAAGATGGGTTGTGACAAGCAACGAAGTCTGCCTTATTGATGTAATAAGGTGCACGGATTGGTTTGTCGCCAAAACGAAGGTGGCTTATTGTAACGCCGCCTGTTTTCTTTGAGTCATACTGGAAGTATGCTTGGATATATTTGT
>CAYJBH010000006.1:0-99436 GCA_964368625.1 uncultured Oscillospiraceae bacterium | reverse complement strand
CGGGGGCACTTCTAATAAATTTGCTATTTTTCTGCCAATGTTATCTGTGTCGGTAATGTAACCCTCAACCCAGCAACTTTCATATCCTAGTGCGGTTGTTGCTAATAGCATGTTTTGGATAGCGGCAGAATAGTCCTGAACGTTAAAACATTTATCTCTAAAAACAGGCACGGCACGGGTTAGAACACATATTGCGGCCGGAGCAGTAACAAAAGCAGTTGTTGAATTTAACATAGAGAAAATTGCGGTTAAAGTATCCTTATCGTCAACGGCGATAAACTCTGTTAGCTGTGAATTGCAACCGGAGGGTGCATCGGCGCCTGCCTGCATAATTTTTGATAAATCATCCCTTGGAACAGGGGTTTGCTCATATCTTCCACGATAGCTTCCTCTATTTGATGCTAACGTTAAAAAATCCATACGTCCTCCTTTGTGTGTTTACAATCCGAACCTGCCAGCTCGAGAAATATTGAATTTTTGCGTTTGCGCAAAATGGCGACGCAAGTCAGCAACATTTCCAATATCTCTGCCTGTGGCAGAGATAATTTAAATTGTTATTGGAACTCCGTTAAGCTCAACATCGCCGGTCACCTTAACCATAATATACTTCACCCCGTCGATTACTCGGGTTTTAACTGCATCGGGTGAATCAACATTAATTGATATCTTAACATCAGGGGTGGTTAGCTCCTGCTTGTTCTCGGCTAGGTTTTTTAATGAAACCTCAGCATCCTCACCAAATCTGGTTTTAAAATCTGTTATAATAGTATCTACCGACTCTTTAGCAATGCCGGAGTTTGACAAAATACTGCTAAGTTCACGAGGAGATACTACCGGTTGCGGATTTGCTTCCAGCTCTTTTTGTTCTTCGATATACATGGCAATTCCATCGTTAACAGAGTTAATGGTTTCTAGGTTGCATTCATCACCAAGAGCATCCACAAGAATGTCGTTAAACACGGCTTTCTGCGTGTCTGCCGGCATAGGAGGTTCGAGATTAAACAACGACTCAATGCAGTTCTCCTGAATATCCGAACTGCTTTTTGAGTAGTACATTACATTGTATATATTGGTTGCACGGTCATCAAAGGTAGGAAAGGTAAAACCTACAACGGGTGGTGCTACTACCGTGTTTTGTGCACAGCTTTCAAAACGACTCTCGTTAGTTATATAAGAGAGTTCGGGCTTTGTTAGCTTGGTTGGGCAAACTGCGCAAACCATATAGCTGTGCATACTGTTGCTCTCGCCATTTCCCTCGTTGTTAATGTCTTTGTAGGGTACATCATAGTTATCGAGACAACATAGAATAAGATAACTCCCCTCAATATTTACCGAGGTTATAATCTTGGAGAATAGCATCTCAACAGCATCATCTTCTTTAAGCTTCGATTTCACAAGTCTCATTAATAGTCGATGTTCTTCGCTATCAACAACCTGTGATGTGCTGAAAGAAAGATCGATTAAATTTTTACCAATTCCGCCTGAAAGGGTTCGCTTTAAAACCGCAACCAGCTTTTCTTTATCGCCGTTTCCCATAAGGTGCAACGACTCGTTAAAGCGTGATATAATCTGTCCCGATTCGCCAACAAAACAACCTCTAACTAAACCGATGTTAGTTTTTTCAACATTAAAGCGTCTGCGAAGCTCGGATAATTCCTTTGGGGTCATCTATATTCTCCTATAACTATTAAATAAAATGTGTCATTATAAGTTCTTCCTTTTCAGGAAGATCATATTTTTCTTTTCCTAAAGCTATGCTCTTAATTAGAAATGCCATATTTCTACCTAAGGTTCGCATGGTCTGCATTCCCTCTTCGTCTTTTCTAACATCTTCTGCTGTATACCCGTGTACCATGTTCCAATACTGGCTTGTGGCAACAGGCATACTTGATATCGTAAAATATTTATTAAGCACATCAAATGTTGAAGAGTTTCCACCTCTTCTGGCACTTACCACGGCGGCACCGACCTTCATGGTTTTATCTGTGGGAAAGCTGAAAAACAGTCTATCTAAAAATGAAATTAAGGTGCCGTTTGCGCTTGCAAAATAAACAGGTGAGCCAATAACCATGCCATCACATTCTGTAAACTTAGGCGCTACTTCATTAACAATATCGTTAAATACACATTTTTTATCGGTCTTGCATTTTCTGCACCCGATACAGCCCCTGATATCCTTGTTTCCTACCTGTATAATTTCTGTATCAATTCCCTGTAAGTTTAGGGTAGCTGCCACCTCAGACAAAGCTGTGAAGGTACAACCTTTTGAGTTAGGACTTCCATTTATTAAGATAACTTTCATAGATAAAACTCTCCTTTAATAAAACTATAATAAGTATAACATTATAGCAAAAAAATATCAAATTAATTTTGCTTGATTATAGGTTTAATTTGTGAGATAATAATATTGTTGTAATGGTTGCCAGCCCCTTTATACCCTGTGCCCTGATACAACTATAAACATTCATTTAAACAGATGTTGGCAAAATACAGCACGAGTTATGAATAGAGAACAAGGTGTTTTTTTGAAAAATCTTTTTTTTGTCGGCGAACTTAATCAAAGGTTAAATGCCTCTAATAAAATAATACTACAGCTTGCAGAGCAGCTGTCGGTAGGTGACAACTACGGTTATTTTTTTGGTGTTAACGATGTTGAGGATATCGATAGAACACACGGCGCTAAAATAAAAATAATTTCAAAAAAAAGAAGAAGCAACCCCTTTGCAAGACTGGAACAGTTTGTTAACGACGGTACCACCGATGGTGCCACCGACCGTAAAACAGCAATAAGCCGTTTTACATTTAAACATCCCATAACTGCGGCAAAGGTAGCCTATGGTTATAAAAACCCTGAATATATTACTAAATCTAAAGATAACGAGACGGCTGAGCTGTTAAAAGAATTTATTAACAGTAATAAAATAGATGCAATAATAACCGTTCAATCGGCAATTAATGTTTTAGCCTTAATTAATGATGATAGTGTAGCAAAGATAATCTATCAGCTCGACCCGGTAGGGCTTCATGAACATAATACAACAGATGCAAAGCAGCTGATTGATATCGAGCTAAAAAGTTTTGCCGCAGCCGACCATATTTTTACTACCCGAGCACTATATAACCAGTATAAAGATAACGAGCAATATATGGTTTATCTTGATAAGATGTCGATTGCCGAGTTTGCAAACGTAAGAAAAATTACGGCAGGTAATCAGGGTATTATCAACCTCAATGAGGAATATATAAACATAGTTTATTGCGGTATTATGGAAGATTATTATAGATCGCCGCTAAAATTCTTGCTATTTATGGAAAAGGTTTTTGAAAAAAACAACAGGATAAGAATATACTTTATCGGAGACATATTTAGCGAAACACTCGAAAATTTTGCAAAACGCAACCCTGAAAATATTATTATCCAAAGACCGGTAGATCTTGAAACGGCGATTGCAATTCAGAGCAGAGCCGATATTCTGCTTAGCATAGGCAACATGATAAAAAACCAACTACCAAGCAAGCTGTTCGACTATTTTTCTATGGGTAAAGCGGTATTAACCACCCTGAAATATGAAAACAGCCTTGAAAAGCGGTATATGGATAAATATCCCATGGGATACATGTTTTATGAATACAGCGATGATAACTCGGTTGATGAATTTATCAGCTTTGCGGATAAATCAAAATCTATTACGGTTGATTTTGAAACAGTAAAGGAGCTGTTTTACGATTGCACTCCGGAATATGTTGCTAACCAGTTTAGAGAGAAATTATCCGAAAATAAAATATAATTTTTTTAACATTTTTCTTCTAGTTCAATAATTTTAGGTTTAATTTTAAACTCTTTTAGTAGGTTGTAAAGCCGTTTATTTTGGTTTATATCTGTGGCTCCAGCAAAACGCCGTGCCCTAATCATGGCGTTTTTTGGCGTGTTTTCTATATCGACAAACTCGACAACATCAACTTCATATCCGTTTGTTTTTAAAACCTCACATCGGATAGCATCGGTAATAAGTGCGCTAAACCGTTCTTTATATAACCCGTGGTTAAACAGAATCGACATGCTATCACTACCCTTAATGTCGGCGTTAACCTCGTGTTGACAGCAGGGAACGGAGAAAATATATTTTATTCTGTTTTTCATGGCATAATGAAGGGCGTAGTCGGTGGCGGTGTCGCAAGCATGAAGTGATATAACGGCATCAATATCATTAGAGGTTTCGATTTTTGAAACATCGCCGACCTTAAATTCCAGATTATCATATGCGTATTTTTTAGCGATGTTGTTACAGTTTTCTATAACCTCTGCCTTAAGGTCGTAACCCACCATGCGAACATTAATCTTTTTTATGTAGCTAAAATAGTAATAAAGAATAAAGGTGAGGTATGATTTGCCACAGCCAAAATCTATAATTTTTAGCCAATCCCCATTAAAATCCACAAGCTCATCTGCAATTATCTCAACAAAGCGGTTAATCTGCTTATATTTATCATATCTTGATTTATTTACCTTATATTCTTTGTTAAAAACCCCAAGATCCACAAGAGCAGCAATGGGTTCGCCCTCCTTTAAAATATAATTTTTCTCCTTATTATGAGAAAGGTTAACCTTTTTTACCGTCTCGTTTTGTTGCTGTGAACGAAACAGCTTGCCCTTTTTGCTGATGCGATACGAAACGGTTATGTCAGACAGAATTATATTCACGTTAGAAAAAGAAGTCTCGGTAAAAAGTTTCTCTACGTGAGAGGTTAGATTATCAAAATCAATGTTGGTGTGGATAGCCTTGTTATTTACCACACGTTCCTCCTGCCATTTCTGTTCCTGCTTTATAATAACAGGGCGAACTGTAACCCTACCAAGATTGCCCTTGTTTGCACTGAAAATTATTTTAACAACATTATTGTGAGCAAGTAACGAAAGCTCGCTATATAAAGCTTCAAACATTTTATTTTTCATCCTTATGACTATTCCTTTCATGATGTTTTGTGTCTATCAACGAACTTTGTTTGAAAGACACAAAACTAAGTGTGTGAAAAATCATTCTCAACCTTTCTCTTTTCAAGAAATCTTGAGTATTTTCCCTTACACTCATGCTCAAAACTAACATAGTGCCGACTTAAAATATCCTTTAACTTTTTATCAAATTTTTTGCTGTATTCCACCTCTATCTCATAGTCAACCGTATCAAAATAACTACTTTTATCAAGGCATATCTCGGTGTGTTTATCCCATTTATAGCTGTGCCTTTCGGTGGTTAACGAACCAAGGCGATAGCAATCATTTACCTTACAGTTAATTATCTCAGATATTTTATCACCGTTAAAATACTCAGGTAAACCGGTTAATCTCTCGGAATGTTCTTTTTTTATATGCAATCCCTTAGCTTCGGACACCGGCATTTTAAGCTCGAGCTTAAATTTAGAACCTATCTCCCTTACCCTAAGGGTAATTCTCTTTTCGCTAAGAACACCCTCTTTATCGGCATAATAATGGTTTATCTGGGTTATAGAATTATCCGGGCTAAACTCTTTTAACAGCTCGTTGAATTGCTCCTTGGTTAAAAGCTCCTTGTATTCCTGTTCTATCATAAAAAACTCCAAAATATTATATATGTTATTCTATCCGTTTTTAGCTGATAAAATTCAGCCGGTATGAAACCTTTGGATATTTGGATTGTATATTAACCGGTGTTATACTACCGATTGTTTTTGATACTCACGAGGGGATACCCCTTTGTATCGATTAAACAGCTTGATAAAATAGCTAAGGTCGTTAAACCCGCAGGCAAATGCCGTTTCGGTAACATTCATCTCACCGAGCTGTAATAACTCGGCGGCGCATTCAATTCGATAGTAATTAAGATAATCTATAGGAGTTTTCCCGGTAAGCCGTTTAAAAGATTTGCACAGATATTGAAGATTTAGACCTGCTTCGTCAGCAAGCATGTTTAGGGTTAATGGCTTTGAATAGTCGTTTCTTATAAGTCTTAAAACTTTTTTTATTCTGTTAATTCGCTTTCTGTCGCTTGAACCATGTAGTATATTAGTGCAATCACCTCGCTCTGACATAAGGTTGCCTACCAGCTGGCAAATAGTACCGGCAACAATAAATTCATATCCTCTGGGTAAATCGTTAAGTGCTTTAAATAGTGCCGAGGTTGTATCGTTGTCTGAGAACTTAGGCGGTATATAATCGCCCTGTCCGAGGAGTGTATCATATTCTTCCAACATTAAAGCATTAGCCCCTAACATTCTCTCAAAAGAAAACACGACACATTGGTAAATGCAGCTGTTTGGTGTACCACCGTGTATACAACCGCTAGGAATAAAAGCTGCTTCACCTGCATTTAGTATTACCGTGTTATCAGTTAAGGTTAAGTGAAAGTTTCCGCTAATCACCCTAATAATCTCACATTCCATGTGCCAATGAAAAGGCATCATATACCTTGGGTGGCTTGAATCAATATAGTACAGCTCTACCGGAAAGTTAAAACTTCCACGTTTAGAGTTTTCATGTGTTGCAAGATATCTCATTAACCAAAACCTCAATATTGTTATACTTTATTATATTATAAAACAAGTAATTTGGAAAAATCAATAGTATAATTATAAAAAGTAAAATATTTTTTGTGAGGTAAAATATAATGGCAGAAAAGAGAATTATAGGAAACTATCCGGTTATCGGAATTCGTCCAACAATTGATGGGCGCAGAGGTGCACTTGATGTTCGTGGAAGCCTTGAAGTACAGACCATGAACATGGCAAAGTCAGCAGCTCAGCTGTTAAGAGATAACCTTAAATACTCAAACGGAGAGCCGGTAGAGGTTGTTATTGCAGACACAACTATTAGCCGTGTTGCAGAGGCCGCCGCATGTGCCGACAAGTTTAAGCGTGAAGGAGTGGAGATAACCCTAACTGTTACACCCTGCTGGTGTTATGGTACCGAGGTTATGGATATGGACAAAACCAACATCAAAGGAATCTGGGGCTTTAACGGCACAGCTCGCCCCGGCGCTGTTTATCTTGCCGCCGCTCTAGCCGGCTATGCTCAAAAAGGTCTTCCGGCGTTTGGTATATATGGTCATGATGTTCAGCCACCGGATGCTACCGAAATTCCTGATGACGTTGTAGAGAAACTGCTACGCTTTGGTCGTTCGGCAGTTGCGGTAGCAACAATGCGTGGAACATCCTATCTACAGATAGGATCTATCTGTATGGGTATTGCCGGATCTGTTATTGATAGTGAATTTATTCAGGATTACCTTGGAATGAGGGTTGAGTCGGTTGACGAGACCGAGATAATTCGCCGTATGTCGGAAGGCATTTACGATGAGGCAGAATACAAAAAAGCTCTTGCATGGGTGAAAGAAAACTGTAAAGAGGGTATTGACGTTAACCCAGAAAACCTGCAGAAGGATGCACAAGGTAAGGAGAAGGACTGGGAATTTGTTGTTAAGATGGCCTGCATAGTTAAGGATTTAATGAATGGAAATCCGAACCTTCCCAAAGGCTGTGAAGAGGAAATGCTGGGACATAATGCCTTGGCAGCAGGATTCCAGGGACAGCGTCAATGGACCGACTTTTATCCAAATGGCGATTTCGCAGAAGCTATTCTAAACACATCGTTTGACTGGAACGGCATTCGTGAACCGTATGTTTTGGCAACCGAAAACGATGTTCTTAACGGTCTTGGCATGCTATTTATGAAGCTGCTAACTAACAAGGCTCAGATTTTTGCCGATGTTCGTACCTACTGGAGCCCGGAGGCGGTTAAATCTGAAACTGGCTATGATCTCACAGGACTTGCAAAAGAGCATGGCGGAATTATTCATCTAATTAACAGCGGCGCTGCCTGCCTCGACGGTAGCGGCTCTGCAATCGACGATAACGGCAACAACTGCATTAAACCATGGTATGATGTAACAGAAAAGGACGCAAAGAGTATTGCAGATGCAACCGAATGGTGTGCGGCAGAGTTTGGGTATTTCCGTGGCGGCGGTTATTCATCTCAGTTCCTAACCGAGTGTGAGATGCCGGTTACAATGATAAGGTTGAATCTGGTTAAGAACCTAGGCCCTGTTGTTCAGATAGCCGAGGGTTGGACAGTTAAACTTCCTGAAGAGGTTTCAGATAAAATCTGGAAGATTACAAACTACACCTGGCCCTGCACCTGGTTTGTTCCCAGAACAACAGGAGAAGGCGCATTTACCTCGGCGTACGATGTTATGAATAACTGGGGTGCAAACCATGGCGCCATCAGCCATGGTCATATCGGTGCAGATGTAATTACCCTTTGTTCTATGCTAAGAATTCCGGTTTGCATGCATAATGTTCCTGATAAAGATATCTTCCGTCCAAGTGCATGGAACGCATTTGGTATGGATAAAGAGGGTCAGGATTATAGAGCCTGTGATGCATATGGTCCACTTTACAGATAATAAATAATAATAAAGCAACAGTAAACGGGAACAATTTATTATTGTTCCCGTTTACTGTTGCTATCGTTAATTTAGAGATCAGCTCCGGATTGAGCCATTGCCTTCTTCAATTTTTCGATGTAATATTTATAGCTTAGCAGCGAGGTAGAAGGTGCTACCTGGTGATCCGAGCCAACTATATAACCTCCACCCCGTATAACCGGCATCAATCTTTCAAACTCTTTATCGATAGCCTCTTTGCCTTCTGCTATCATAAGTTTATTAAAACCTCCAATAAACTTTAACTTAGGGAATTGTTCCCTCACCTTAACAATATCCATTCCTGCATTAACGTCCATCGGTAGAAAACCATCCACACCAACATTGATAAAGTTGGGTATTATCTGGGTGAAATCGCCATCGGTATCTACAAAAACATTTTTTACCCCATGCTCCTTTAGCATAGCAATAAGCGGAGTATAATATCTGCCAACAAACGCATCAAAAAACTCAGCTGATAACATCGGTCCAAGCTTTCCGCTTAGGTCTTCCATTATGTAAACGACATCGGGCTGTAGAATATCTATAGCAACCATCAATCTAGTGGTATAAATTTCAAGTATGAATTCGTTTATATTGTGTATTAGTTCGGGGTCATCGTAAAAGGCAAAGAGATGCTTTTCTATTCCCATAAGCTCTCTTGGCGTCCAGAAAAAACCTTCGATGTTTAGCCTTATGGAATAATCGCCTCTATTATGCCCTTCGACAAGCGGTGAATAAGCTTTATGAATTTTCTCATCGCTATAGTTCTTTAATAGCTCGCTTTGTGCAAACTCCTTTAACCGCTCCCAATCCTCTCTAGATTCTATAACCGACTTAATCTCGGTTTCGATTTCGGAGTTTGCTTTTCTTAAAAGATGTTTTCCGAATATATCACGACGAATAACATGATCCGGAGTTTCTTCAATAATAGCCTCATCAAAACGTCGAAACGGTAAAACAAACTGAACTCGTCTAACGGGGTCAAACCCTAGGTGTTGCTCGAACCCTAATATACCATCACCCCAAGAAACAGGAAAATATTTCTCACATTCGTTGTTATTTGAAATGTTATAAAGGTTGTCGTAAATATCTTTTGGCAATCCTTCGTCTGCAAAACGAGAAGCTGTTAAATCCCATGGATAAAATGTTTCTTCTACAGAACCTCTATCTGTTTTAATAAAGTTTAGGGTAGAAATCTCTCTTTCTCGATAAGTCATCCTATTATTTCCTCCGGCTATATTTTTTCAGATACTCAAATCAAAGATTTTATACAGGCGCTTTAAGCTTTTATAAAAACCAGAACCTACCAATTTTTTAAATATTAATTTTTTGCACATGTTGCATAATGACGATGAAGGTTAGTATATAATATTTCCAACATCTCCACCAAAGGTGATGATTTTTTAAATGGCTCTAGCCTCTTGTGCCTATTATATAAACTATACCGATCAAAAGCAATAGCTAAAAATAAAAAAATAGTATTATATAAAAGTTAGCAGGATGAATTAACAGCTATTTATTATAAATATATAAAATATATAAATGATTTTCAAAAAATATATTGACATTTACACCTTAATAGTATATAATCCTATTAAGATATAAATTTAATTGAGAGGCTATGAAGACACAAAGAAACACGGTTCAGATGTGTATTGTTCTTGAAGCGGTAGCGAAACTTGCAAATCACCCTACTGCCGACGAAGTTTATGCAAAGGTTATACAAAGGCATAAAAGCATAAGCAGGGGAACCGTTTATCGTAATCTAGATAAACTTGCAAGAGAAGGTGTGATAGATAAGATTGAAGTTTCAGGAAAAGCATACCGTTTTGACCATAGGGTGATTCCTCATTATCATGCGATATGTGATTCTTGTTTTAGATTATTTGATATTGAATCCAAAAGTAGCTTAGATCTGGATGAAGTGGTTAAGGAGTCCAAACATTTTGTTATTAACGAATATGTGTTAACGTTCCACGGCATCTGTAAACAGTGTCAGACTCCTGGGGTGGAGTTTAGATAAATAGAATTTATACGGAGGTTATTATGAGAAGCATTACTAAATTAGATCTGCAATACGCACATAGGTTTTATGGCTTTAAGGGCGAAGCACAGTATCTGCACGGACATACCGGAATTTTAACCATCGAGGTTGAAGATACAATAAACTCCGGCGTTAATATGGTTTTTCCATGTAATGAAATTCAAAAAACGGCTTGGGATTTACTTAAAAACTTTGATCATGCGTTAATTCTAAGGGAGGACGATCCTCTTCTACCGGCAATTCTTAAAGTTTATGAAGATACCAATATAAAGGATGGAACTCCTCAAAATCAGATGAAGGGTGAAGCATTTAAAACAGAGCTTGCAACTGCGTATCCTGATTGTCGCCTTGTAGTTACAAAGGAAACTATGACGGTAGAAGGTATGATTAAGATAGTTTATGAGCTGTTAAAAGATAAGCTAAACATCGCAAAACTTACCTTTACAAGTGGGGTTAATGCGGCATCTGCCGAGTATGAAACAAAGAATGATATAGATCGCTGCCCACTGTGTGGCATAGCATTAGATAAAGACGGTGTTTGTCCAAAGTGTGGATACAAAAAATAAGCTAACATACAAATAGCTAATAGAGGTGCTCTATATTGTTTAGATTGCGCCTCTATGGTTAGTTAAAATAGATAATTAGTTGGAGTGAGGGTGGAGAGATTATATGATTACGGGCTTACCGATAGATTTATTGGTGAAGCTACTATGTATCCTGAACTGGAGCTGGCACGTGTTATTGCGCAACACCGGGGTAGGTATAAAATAATAACTGAAATGGGAGAGCAGCAGGCCGAAATTTCCGGAAAGCTAAGATACGAAACTACCGAGCTTGCAAAGTTTCCGGCTGTAGGTGATTTTGTAATGATATCTCATGGTGAAGGAGATGGCGTTAATATAATCCATCATGTATTAAGACGAAAAAGTCTGTTCTTGCGTAGCGCTGTAGGCGTTAACGATCAGGCTCAGCCGGTTGCTTCTAATATTGACTATGTGTTTATCTGCATGTCGTTAAACAACAACTTTAACCTTAATAGATTGGAGCGTTATCTCAGCGTTGCTTGGGATAGCGGAGCTGTACCGGTGGTTGTATTAACCAAGGCCGATCTTTGCGATGATGTTTCTCAGGCAGAGAACAAGGTGTTGCAGGCTTCGTCCTATTCCGATGTAATATCAATTTCGGTTTATGATAACGATGTACCGCAGAAACTTTCAAAGTATCTTAAATCGGGAACAACTTCGGCATTTATAGGATCCTCCGGAGTTGGAAAATCAACCTTAATTAATCTACTAATTGGTGAAAACCTTATTGCCACCGCCCAAACTGGAAATGCCGACAAGGGTAGACACACCACTACGGGAAGAGAGATGTTTTTATCCCCGTTTGGTGGTGTTCTTATAGATACTCCCGGCATGAGAGAGCTTGGGGTAGAGGGTGCAGATGTTGAAAAAACATTTGACGATATTGAGCAGCTGGCAAAAAACTGCAAATTTCAGGATTGTACACATACAAAAGAACCGGGTTGTGCAATAAATGAAGCGATAGAAAATAAGTTGTTGGATAAACGAAGATATGATAATTATAGAAAAATTAAGATTGAGGTAGGTTATGATGGATTATCGGCTAAGGAGATTGAATCGAAGAAGCTGGAAAGAATGTTTAAGGATGTGGGCGGCGTAAAAAATATAAGAAAATTTCGCAACGAATGCTTTAAAAAGCAAACCTATTAACCTTGCTAAATGGTAATGAGCGCAGAGAAAGGGCTCACCTATTATGGTGAACCCCTTTCTCTTTTTATATATTAAGATCTTCTACTTTACCTTGTCTAAAAGATCGCCATAGCCTTCCTCCTCCATGCTATCGTAGGGTATAAACTCCAAAGCGGCACCGTTAATGCAGTAGCGAAGACCGCCATCATTTTTTGGACCATCTTCAAATACATGGCCTAGGTGTGAATCACCAACTCTACTTTTAACCTCGATGCGATTCATCCCAAATGCACTATCGTTATGCTCCACTATAACCTCATCGGCTATAGGTCGGGTAAAACTTGGCCATCCACTACCGGAGTCATATTTATCTGCAGAGCTAAAAAGGGGCTCTCCTGTAACAATATCAACATAGATGCCATCATCATATAGTTTGTCTAGTGGGCTGGTGAAGGCTCGCTCTGTTCCGCCGTTTTGGGTTACGTCATACTGTTCGTCGGTTAAGGTAGCTTTCAATTCTTCTTCTGAGGGAACGCTATAGTCGGATGCGGGTATCTCGTTCATTTTTATATAGTTGTCCAGTACGTTCATATCGATATGGCAGTATCCACCGGGGTTTTTATCTAGGTAATCCTGATGATACTCCTCTGCGTCATAGAATCCATCGATAGGGAGAACTTCAACCGATAGTGCTTCGCTATAGCTTTCCTGTAAAGTTGCAAGGTGGGCTTCGGCAATTTCCTTGTCTTCATTGTTTTCGTAATATATGCCGGAACGATACTGCGTTCCAACATCGTTGCCCTGTCTATTAACCGAAACAGGGTCTACAACAAGAAAGAAATAGGTTAACAGCTCATCTAGTGAAACCTGTCTTGCGTTATACAAAACTCTAACGGTTTCGGCATGCCCGGTGTTGTTGTGAATAACATCCTCATAGCTTGGGTTTTCGGTGTTTCCGTTTGCATAGCCTGAGGTAACATCGTAAACTCCATCGATTCGAGAGAAGTATTCTTCTACTCCCCAAAAGCAACCCCCGGCAAGATATACAGTAGAAAGATCGTATTCAGCGATCAGCTCCGATATATTAACCTCTTCGTTTATATTGGATTTGTCCATGCTATCTTCTCCTAATGCTGATACGTTGTTACAACTTACTAATACTGTTGCTGCCAAAAACAGTATTAGAGTTGAGTAAATATATTTCTTTAACATGATGTCACCATCCTTTCTCTTAACTAAATTATATATGCAAAGAGAATAAATCTGATGTTGTTGAGGTGAAATTTATGTGTAAAACAAACATTTTTTAAAGCCGATGGTTTCATTGAGTACTGTTGACATTTTAAACATAATCTGATATTATTATTGACAATAAGATTTAGTAATAATCGGGTGTTTTATGTATGATGTTGCCATTATTGGGGCTGGTATCTGTGGTTCTGCCCTGGCGTTTGAGCTATCCAGGTTTAAGCTTAAAATATGCCTAATTGAAAAGGAAAACGATGTTTCGATGGGTGCTACACGTGCAAATAGCGCTATAATTCATGCCGGCTACGATCCTGAACCGGGAACCTTGATGGCAAAGTACAATGTGCGTGGCTCGGAAAAAGCTCAACAACTATGTGAGGATCTAGATGTTCTTTATAAAAAAATAGGTTCACTGGTACTTGCATTTAACGAGAAAGAGCATAAAACAGTTGAAGAGTTGTATAAGCGCGGATGTGATAACGGCCTTAGAAGTGTAGATATTATATATAAAGATGAGATTTTAAAACGAGAGCCATATATCTCGAGCGAGGTTTATTCTGCCTTGGTTGCACCGGATTGTGCCGTTGTTAGCCCATGGGAGTATTGTGCTGCTCTTGCCGAGGTTGCGTATAATAACGGGGTTGAGGTTAAAACACAGAGCGCGGTTACCGATATAAAAAAATCTAAGGATATGTTCACCATTGTTACCGACAAGGGTGAGATAGAAGCAAGGGTTGTTGTAAATGCTGCAGGAGTTGGTGCAGATAAAATTAATAATATGGTAGGTGGTAAACCATTTACAATTAAGCCTAATAAGGGTGAGTATTACCTTCTTGATAAAAATCAGGGATATTTATTAAATAGCGTTGTTTTCCAATGTCCAAATGAGCATGGAAAAGGAGTTCTTGTATCGCCAACGGTTCATGGCAACCTTATAGTAGGACCGAATGCAGAGGACTGCGAACCGGACGACGACTCAACAACGGCCGAGGGTTTGCTCTCGGTTAAACAGCGTGCGGTAAAGTCGGTTCCCAATATTAATTTTAGAGAAAACACAAGAAACTTTGCCGGAATACGTGCAAACTCATCACTGAGCGACTTTATTATCGGAGAAGAGGCCTCATGTCCCGGCTTTTTCAACATTGCCGGAATTAAATCACCGGGACTTTCGTCGGCTGTTGCTATCGCTGAGGATGTTGCCGAGATGGTTGTTGCCAAGCTTCCGGGAACTGAAAAAAATAAAGATTTTGTAGGCACGAGAAAAATGTTGAGGGTTGCCTATCTTAATCATGAAGAAAGAGCTAAAGCCGTTAAAGAAAATTCATTATATGGACGGGTTGTTTGCCGCTGTGAGGGAGTAACTGAGGGCGAAATTATCGATGCCTTACATCGACCATTTGCCCCAAAATCTTTAGCCGGTGTTAAAAGAAGGTGCTTTGCAGGCTCTGGCCGATGTCAGGGAGGTTTTTGTGGCCCTAAAATCGTTGAACTTATTTCAGAACATTTTAATATAAAGCCGGAAGAGGTGTTATTAGATGCGCCCGGAAGCAATCAGATTGTAGGATACACGAAAGGGGTCAGCAATGAATAGCTATGATGTTATAGTTGTAGGTGGCGGCCCGGCAGGTTTGGCTGCTGCAGTAGGTGCAAAGGACAACGGTGCAAAGCGTGTTTTAATTATTGAGAGAGACGATGAGCTTGGAGGAATACTTAACCAGTGTATACACAACGGTTTTGGTCTGCATCGCTTTAAAGAGGAGTTAACCGGCCCTGAATATGCCGCTCGGTTTATCGAGATGGTAAATGATAAACAGATAGAGCTTCTTTGCGATACGATGGTTTTAGAGGTAACAAAAGATAAAGAGATTGTTGCAACCAACGAGCGTGACGGACTTATAAAGCTTAAGGCGGGAGCTGTAGTTTTATGTATGGGATGTCGTGAGAGAACAAGGGAAGCCATAGTTATTCCGGGAGATAGGCCTGCCGGTGTAATGACTGCCGGAACTGCCCAGCTATATGTAAACATTAAGGGTTACATGGTTGGTAAAAAGGTTGTTATTCTAGGTTCGGGAGATATTGGACTCATTATGGCAAGAAGAATGACGCTTGAGGGGGCAAAGGTTCTCGCCTGTGTCGAGCTTATGCCGTATTCTAACGGTCTTAATCGAAATATTGTTCAGTGCCTTAATGATTATGATATTCCTCTGCTACTTTCCCATACAGTAACAAAAATTGTTGGAAAGAATCGGCTTGAGAAAATAGAGATTGCCGAGGTGGACGAGAAGCTGATGCCAATTCCATCAACTGTACGTGAGATAGAGTGCGATACACTTCTTCTCTCGGTTGGATTGATACCCGAAAATGAGTTAAGCAAAAATGCCGGAGTTGTTCTTGATAGGGTTACGGGAGGCGCCGTAGTTTTTGAAAATATGCAAACATCGGTGCCCGGAATATTTGCATCAGGCAATGTTGTTCATGTTCACGACCTTGTAGACTTTGTATCTCAGGAAAGCAGCCGTGCCGGAAAGGCCGCAGCCAACTATGTTAATACCGGCAACGTTGATGATTCAGAAATAATAGAGGTTAAAACCGGAAACGGCGTTAGATATACTGTTCCGCAAAGAATAAGATTGAACAACATTAACGAGCCGGTTGATATATTTTTTAGAGTAGATAACGTGTATCAAGATATGCATGTTAATGTATGCTCGGCAGACGAAACAATTAAAACTGTAAAAAAGAGTCATCTTGCTCCAGGTGAGATGGAAAAGGTAACAATAAAACCAGAGCAACTAAAGGCAACACAAACTGAAATTACGCTGTCGTTAACAAGTATAAAGGGGTAGCAATGAAGGAGCTAATTTGTATTACCTGTCCTAAAGGTTGTAGGCTAACGGTGGATGACACAGTATGTCCGATAAAGGTGGACGGAGCCGGATGTAAAAGAGGAATAGTATATGCAAACACCGAGGTAAATGATCCTCGGCGAATGGTTACCACTACGGTAAAGGTTTTTGGCGGCAGCTCGTGTAGGGTAGCTGTTAAAACACAATCTGCTATACCTAAACCACTTATATTTGATGTTATGAATGAACTTAATAAGGTAGAGGTTAGCTCTCCAATTAATATTGGGCAGACTATTGTTGAGAATATACTTGATACAGGTATATCAGTAGTAGCTACCTCTAACTGCAGGTAATAAAGGAAAGATAATGAAGATAGCAGGAGCAATTTTTGATTTAGACGGAACGGTACTTGATTCCATGCATTGCTTTAAGCCGATAGGAGCAAAAATTGCAGAAAAATACGGCTTGTTAAATCCCGATCCTCGTGATTTTTATGCACATTCAATACCGGAGATCGGCGAGGTTTTGCGCAATAAATATAATATTAGTGATACGGTTGAGCAGTTTGTTGCTTATACAAACTCGCTGGTTGAATCGGCTTTTTTTAACGAAGTTGAGCCAAAACAATCTATAGAGGTGTTTTTAAAACAGCTGCAGCAGAATAATATAAAGATGGCAATTGCAACACTGAGCGATCGATACCTAGTTGAGGCGGCTCTCAAAAGATGTGGGTTGATAGATTACTTTACCGGAATATTTTGTTGTTCCGAGGTGGGTGTAGGCAAGAAAAGTCCCAAGGTTTATGAATTAGCACTTGAGCTTTTAGGAACCGAAAAGGAACAAACATGGGTGTTTGAAGATTCACATTATGCAGCGGTAACTGCTAAAAATGCAGGGTTTAAGCTTGCATGCATAGCCGATGACAGCAATAAAAAACAACGCAATGAATTAAAGGAACTAGGCGATGTTTTTATAAACGACTATGCTAATGCTTACCAAAATATTATTAATTTATAACAGTCCCAAACATGGAGGTGGTTATGCCGGCTATCGCGGCACACTATAAATTTGGCCAGCTTGTTGCAAAGAGTTTGGATAAAGAGGTGGCCAAAATTATTGTAGATAATAAGGAGCTTTTTGATCTTGCTACTCAAGGGCCTGATTTATTGTTTTATTTTAATCCCTTTAAACATAATAATATAGTTGATCTTGGAAATAATATCCATTCCGAATCAGCAGAAGTTTTTTTTGGTAAAATCCTAGAAAAGGGAATTGCTAAAAACCCCGAAATATTAGCATATGTTTTGGGCGTGATTTGTCATTATGGTTTAGATTTGGCATGTCACCCATTTGTAAATGAATTTTCAAACGCAGATATATCAAGGCATACAAACCTTGAATCAGATTTTGACCTACTCATAATTCGTAGATTTCAGATGTATGCAAAACGACACATCTATCTACCTAAAGAGGTTGATTATGCGGCGGTTGGGGCCGTTTATGGTTTAACATCAGATGAGATACATGCATGCCTTAAAAACATGAGGCTTTTTAATAGGCTTTTTGATTACCCTAACTTAATTAAGGTTGCAGATAAAGCCTTAAAAAAATCGGGTATTTATTACGGCCTTACACTAAAAAAAGAGCCGGTATACATAAAAGAGGCTGTAACCTTATCAAAGTTGCTTGATGATGCGGTTGCTCCAACGGTTAACCTCGTGACAGCCTACTATAATTCGATAAACAACGAAATGCCGTTACCCTTAGGCTTTGGATATAATTTTGATGGTGAACTAAAAGCATAAACATATGAATTTGAAAGGGTAAGCATGGATAAGAAATTTACTAAGCAGGAAAAAAGTTGGATACTTTACGACTGGGCCAATTCATCCTTTGCAACCATAATGATGGCGGCAATATTTCCCATCTACTTTTCAAGCGTAATGTCGGATGGATCGGGAGATATGTGGCTTGGGGTAGGGGCATCGGCAGCAACGGCTGTCTCTGCCGTTTTGGCGCCGATACTCGGAGCATTTGGAGATTACAAGGGGTATAAAAAGAAGCTGTTTGTATCCTTCTTGGTTTTAGGATTAATTACTACCGCCATGTGCGCAGTGGTGGATATGTGGCAGCTACTACTGGTGGGATATGCTTTATCTAACATTGGATTTAGCGGATCATGTCTGTTTTACGACAGCATGCTTACCGACGTTACTACCCCACAACGAATGAACAAGGTTTCTGCCTGGGGGTATTCGATGGGATATATAGGTGGAAGCACCATTCCATTTATCATATCAATTGCCATTATTACATTTGGTGGAGCAATAGGAATAGATGCTGCGGTTGCTACTAAAATTTCTATAATGCTATGTGTTGTTTGGTGGGGAGTTTTTTCTATTCCAATTTTACGAGATTTTAAACAGAGCTACGGAAAGGATAAGCCACAAGGAGATATCATAAAACCGGCATTTATTTCGTTAAAGGAAACGGTTGTTGATATCCTTAAGAATCGTGGTCTTACCCTGTTTATAGTAGCCTACTTTTTCTATATCGATGGTGTTGGAACTGTTATCAAGATGTCTACCGCCTATGGTGAGTCGCTTGGTCTTGATTCGGTTGGGATGATTCTTGCATTGCTAGTTACCCAGCTGGTTGCATTTCCATGTGCTATTTTGTTTAGCAAGCTTGCCTATAGGTTTGGAACACTTAATATCATAGGGGTTGCAATAGGCATCTACTTCTGTATCTGTATCCTAGGTTTTATTATGGGCTTTGGCATAGAGGAAGGTTTTTTAACCCAGTCACAGGCTCTTATAATTTTCTGGGGATTGGCATTTATGGTAGGAACTGCTCAGGGTGGAATTCAGGCTTTGTCACGGTCCTACTTTGGAGCAATTATTCCTAAAGAGCGCTCAAATGAATATTTTGGTTTTTACGATATATTCGGACGCTTTGCCGCGGTTATGGGACCTGCGGTTTATGCGGTTGCAAAATCGATAACCGGGCGTAGTTCCATATCTATATTTTCTATAATAATATTTTTTGCAATAGGTGGAATTCTTCTACTTATTGCAAAGAAACATCTTCCAAAGGAGCAAAAAGAAATATCGTGATTGAAATTGAAAAAAATCTTACAGTGCTAACCACTACAAGGGCCGACTACGGCTTGCTTAGACCGGTAATTAAACAGCTAAAAAAACGAAAAGACATTAACTGTACAATAGTTGCAACCGGTAGTCATATTACCGATGCAACGGTTTCGGAAATAGAAGCTGATGGTTACGAATATGACAGCATCGACATTATTAAATATCCGCAGAGCAAGGAAGGTATAGCAAAAATTACCGCACTTACTCAGCAGTTGTTTATAGATTATTTTACCGAAAATAAAACAGATGGGCTGCTTTTGCTCGGAGATCGATATGAGGTCTTTGCTGTTGCGATAGCGGCGCGCTTGTTGGATATTCCGATTTTCCACATAAGTGGTGGAGATGTTACTATAGGAGCAATCGATGATTGTTTACGCCACTGCATAACTAAACTCTCTTCGGTTCACTTCCCGTCATGCAAAAGATATGCAAAGCGGCTTTTAGCACTTGGCGAACAGCCGGAAAGTATACACACCGTTGGTGGGCTTGGCGATGAAAACCTTAGAAACATGAAATTTATGTCTCCGGCTAAGCTTTCAGCATCACTCGATTTTAATGTTGAGCGAAACTTTTTACTTGTAACATATCACCCCGAAACCCTTTCTGATTTAACCGAGGAAGAACAGGTTGAGGAGCTGATAGATGCACTTGATAACTATGATGGTGCAGTTGTTGTTACCGGTGCAAACAGTGATACCGGCGGTGATCAGATAAATTTAATGTTGAAAGAGTTTTGTGATAAATCGGATGATAGACTCTACATTAAATCTATGGGAGTTGTTAGATATCTGTCGGCGATGAAAATTGCCTCGGCAGTGGTAGGCAATTCTTCAAGCGGAGTGTGTGAGACACCTACACTGGGCGTACCTACGGTTAATATTGGCGATCGCCAAAACGGTAGAATTATGGCTGATAATATATTTAGCTGCAGTTGTGATAGAACCCAGATAAATAAAGCAATTAAGCTATGCTTATCACAGATGTTTACCGTAAAAGCTCGTAAAGCGGTATCTCCATATTATGGTGAAAACACATCCGAAAAGATTGCAACTATCACCGCGAGGCAGCTAAACAAGGGCGTTGAAAGGCATAAGGAGTTTTATGATGTCTGATAATTATCTCTTAATAGGGTTTGGCTCTATGGGAAAACGGCGAGCAAGATTACTAGCCGAAATAGATGCAACTATTAACATCATTGTGCTGGATAGTAGTGAAGAACGCCAAAAGCAGGCTGCCGAGATGGGTTTTTCACTCTGTGATAATTTGGAACAAGCGGTTGCGACATTTAATTTTAAAGCGGCACTAATATGTTCATCGCCTCTCAGTCACCCTGAACTCACAAAAAAGCTCTTAAAGGCGGGTATATCTGTATTTAGTGAACTTAACTTAAATGATGACGGATACCCTGAGATGAACCGGATTGCAAAAGAAAACAATGTAATTTGGTTTAACAGTAACACCATGCTGTATCGAAGAGAGATTAGAAGAATAATCGATCGACGCAAAGAGTTTGCAAAACCGATTTCATATAATTACCACATAGGACAATATCTGCCGGACTGGCATCCATGGGAGAGCTACAAAAACTTTTTTGTTGGCGACAACAGAACAAGTGGCATTAGGGAAATATTTGCAATTGAGCTGGCCTGGTTAACTTCAGCTTTTGGAGACGTTAAAAGCTTTACTGTTAATAAGCGACGGTTATCAAGCCTCGAAATAGGATATGATGATACCGTTGTTACCATGCTAACACATGAGGATGGAACAACCGGAGTTCTTACAGCAGACGTGGTTTCACCAAAAGCAGTTAGAGAACTAGAAATATTTGGTGAGGGCCTACATCTTTTTTGGGAGGGAAGCCCAACAACGCTGTTTGAATATGATGTTGAAAAAAAGGAAAAGCAGAATCTTTCGTTGTATGAAAAGGCAACCAGGTTGCAGGGCTATTCAGATAATATTGTAGAGGAAGCCTATACCGATGAGTTGTTAAATTTCATTGCGGTTTTAAGTTTTGAGGAAGATGCCTTATATAGCTACGAACATAATGTTAAGGTGTTAAAGTTGATAGAAGAGATAGAGAGGAGATAATCTTGAAGGCGTTATTTGTCGGACTTGGAAGTATAGGGTGTAGGCACATTAAAAATCTAAAACATCTTCGTCCTGATATAGAAGTGGAAGCAATACGTAGCTCAAAGAGAGCACTACCGGAAGAGGTTGAGGCGCTGTTATCTAAACAGCATTCCGACGCAACAAGCTTAAGCGGTGAATATGATCTTTGTTTTATAACAAATCCGACCCACCTCCATTACGAAGCTTTAGAGCAAACGGCTCAGTATGCAAAAAGTTATTTTATTGAAAAACCTATATTTCAGTGTTATAACACATTGCCCTTTAGTGATAATCGTCCTGTCTATATAGCTGCACCACTAAGGCATACCAACCTTTTTATTAAGTTAGCCGAGCTGTTAAAGAATGAAAAATGTCTTGCAGTTAGAGCGATATGCTCGAGCTATCTACCTGATTGGAGACCGGGTACCGACTATACAACATGTTATTCCGCTATAAAGGAACAAGGCGGCGGAGTTATGTTAGATTTAATTCATGAGTGGGATTATCTTAAGGCGTTATTCGGTGAACCTGAGCAACTTCACTGTATTAGTGGAAATATATCTGATTTAAAGATAAACAGTGAAGATTTTGCTGTATATATAGCAAAATGTGAGGGTGTTCCGGTTAGCCTTCATCTTGACTATTTTGGAAGAAAATATAGCAGAAAATGCGAAATCATCTGCGATAAAGGTAACATTACAGCTAGCTTTAATAGCGGAATAATTAAGCATTATTCTTTAGGGTGGATAGACTGCCGTGAAGATGGAAATGCAAAGTATTTAAGAGAGATGGAACATTATCTTGGTATAGTTTCAGGCAAAGAAAATATAAATGACGGCAATAATGCTTTAAACACGCTAAAAATAGTATTAACATAATACGAACCAGAGAGGAAGTGCATAGCATGAGCAGTATACTGTTTTCAATCTGCGGAAGAGCGGGGAGTACAGGCTTCCCGGGGAAAAATCTTGCCTCGTTTGTTGGGGTGCCACTTTCGTACTACAGCCTATCTACGGCGGAGTTGTTTGCAAAGAAACATAGCGAACACGATATTGATATATGTCTTTCCACCGATAGTGAACAGCTTATAGATGACGCTCTTTATGCGTTTAGCAACATTGAAATTATTAGAAGACCACAGGAGCTGTGCGATGGTGTAACTCCTAAACTTGCGGTTTTTACCCATGCGATAAATGAGATGGAGAAGGTGAAATCAAAGAAATATGACTACTATATTGATCTTGATATCACCAGTCCGTTACGTAGACTTTGCGATCTTGAAAATCAACTTAAACTAAAGATTGCCTCGAAGGATAAGGAACTAATTTTTTCAGCGGTAGAAAGTAGGCGCAATCCGTATTATAACATGGTTGTTGCTGATGATAAGGGCTGTATAACCAAGGCTATAGATAGCAGTGGTTTTTTTGCAAGACAGCAAATTCCGAAAACCTACGACCTTAATGCCTCTATTTATGTTTTTGATGCAACATTTGTTAGGGAAAACAAGACTATGTATATATGGGATGCGGTTTCGGGAATGTCTCTCATGAAGGATACCGGCTTTCTTGATATCGACAGTAAAGAAGATTTCGAGATGATGCAGACAATAGCAAAGCATCTATATGATACCGATGCAGACTATCGTGAAATATATGAGTATTCAAGGATAAAAGGGGTTTGAAATGGCTAGTATTTTAATAGTGGATGATGAAAAGCAGATATGTGAACTTTTAAGGCAAAATCTCGAGTTTACCGGATACGAATGTGTTGTTGCATACGATGGTGACGAGGCACTGCAAAAACTTTCACGAACCGATTTTGATCTTTGTTTATTAGATGTTATGATGCCTTTTACCGACGGCTTTACAGCTTTAGCCGAGATAAGAAGAAGGGGATACACCCTGCCGGTAATTATGCTAACAGCAAGGGGAGAGGAAAACGACAGGGTGTTTGGCCTTGAACAGGGGGCAGACGACTATGTAACAAAGCCTTTTAGTCCACGAGAGTTATCTGCAAGAATCAAGGCTGTACTTGCAAGAACAATGCCGGTTGAGAACATTGCCGAGCGTTCATTTAGGTTTGGTGACCTAATGATAGATGAGAAGAGCCATGAAGCGAAAATTGGGGAGGAACTACTAACATTAACCCCTAAAGAGTTTGAGCTTTTGCTCTATTTTGCAGAAAATGAAGGCGTTGCATTATCGCGAGAAAAAATACTTTCGGCGGTGTGGAACTACGATTATCTTGGCGAAGATAGAACGGTGGATACACATATAAAAATGTTGCGCGGACATATAGGTTCTTATCGCGACTGTATAAAAACAGTTTGGGGAATTGGATATAAGTTTAGCTACGACAGGAGCAAATGAAAAGTATTATAGAAAAGCTAAAAGGTATACGCAATCGGTTAACCGCATTTGTAGCTATAATCTGTTTTGGGGTTGTGGTTTTTACCTTTATGCTACAAAGTTTATTGCTTGAACCTTCCTACTATAATACGCTGGATTCAATGTTAGAGCGAACGGTATCGGCTGTTTCGGAGTCACTTAATGCAGATTCACTTCCAAAAACGATTCAGGAAATAACAACATTGGCATCGACCGGAATTTGCATAGAGGTTGCAGATGCAACTACATTAACACCGTTGATGATAGCCGATGGACTTGGAACGCAATGTCTTATTCATACAGGTACGGCCGGAAATGAGGTGCTCGACGAAGCAAATCTGATATCAATGAGGCTCAAAGCGGTGGAAGAGGGCAACTATAAAGAAACCTTGCGCGACGAGATCACCGGTGATGAACAACGTGTTTTTGGTTATCTCATTAAAGATATGGGACAGGTGGTGTTAGTAAGTACCGACCTTGAGCAGATTGGAGTAGCTAAGGGTGTTATTAACCGTCAGGTATTGATTGCGCTTGCTATAGTTTTGCCGTTGGCTGCGGGAATCGCTTTTGTTTTTGCCGGTTTCTTTACTGCACCGATATCCAAGCTGTGCGAGGCCACGAAGTCTGTTGCCTCGGGAGATTACGATATAAAACTGGATGTTGATCGTGATGATGAGCTGGGACATCTTGCGGTAGATTTTTCCGCCATGACAAGCGAGCTAAGAAGAACCTCTAAACTAAAAGATGAGCTACTAGCAAATATATCACACGACCTCAGAACCCCGCTGACTTTAATTAAAGGCTATGCCGAAACCATGAGGGATTTTACCGGGAATAACGAGGAAAAGCGAAATGAACAGCTTGATATAATTATAGACGAGACAAACAGGCTTTCTTCTTTTATTAGCGATGTTATGGAATTATCTAAACAAAACAGTGGCGAGGCACCGCTCGAAAGAGAATATTTAAGTTTTCATGAATTTGTTAAGGATGTGGTTTCTAGAGAGCAAAATATTGCTGAGCTCAAAGGTGTTTCGGTATTGATGAAAAGTTCGGAGGAATCCATTCTAATTCATGCTGATAGAAGGATGATGGAGAGCGTTCTTCATAACCTGATTGAAAATGCCGTTACCCATGTAGGTGCAGATAAAATTGTAGAGGTTAGCTGCTTTATTATTGGAAATACTGCTAAGGTGTCGGTTGAAGATCACGGTAAAGGAATAAGTAAAGAGGATATCAATTTTATATTCGATAGGTATTATAGGGTTAGAGCCAACAAGGGAATAAGTGGAAGTGGACTGGGCCTCGCTATCGTAAAATCAGCACTTGTACGGCATGGGTATAATTTTGGTGTAGATTCTTCATTAGGAAAAGGGAGTACATTTTGGTTTACTGTTGACATTATACGATAAAGGATGTAAAATAGTATCAACGAATAGATAAAGGAGATTTAATATGCGTTTACTTACCCGTTCAGATTTTGATGGCCTAGCTTGTGGTGTGCTACTTAAGCACTTAGGGATAATTGATGAGTTTCTATTTGTGCACCCTAAGGACCTGCAAGACGGTTTAGTAGAGGTTACAGAAAATGATTGCCTTGCAAACGTTCCCTATGTTAAGGGGTGTGGGCTGTGGTTCGATCATCATGCAAGTGAGTTCGAGCGTGGTGCTGCGAAGGACGGCTTCGTTGGGGATTCTCGAATTGCTGATAGCTGTGCTCATGTTATATATGATTACTATGGTGCCGATAAGTTTGTTGGCTTTGAGGAAATGTTAATAGGTGTTGACCGTGTAGACAGCGCTAAGCTAACCGAACAGGAGATTTTAGATCCTCCGGCATGGATACTTCTTGGATTTATTATGGACCCAAGAACCGGCCTTGGTAGGTTTAGAGATTTTAGAATTTCTAACCTAAAGTTAATGGAGCATATGATAGAATGGTGTGCCAGTAAGACAATTCAGGAAATACTAGAAGAGCCCGATGTTAAAGAACGTGTAGAGCTTTACTTCGAGCAGGATAAGCTTTTCCGCGAAATGGTTAAGGCTCATACCCGCATTGAGGGCAAGGTTATGATAACCGACCTTCGTGGAGTTGAAACTATTTATGCAGGAAATCGTTTCTTAATCTATAGCCTATATCCAAAGGTAAGTATCTCAGCATGGATTGTTGACGGTAGAAATCGTCAGGGATGCAGCGTTGCTGTAGGTCATAGCATTTTAGACCGTACAAGTAAGGTTAATGTTGGTAATTTAATGCTGAAATACGGCGGCGGCGGACATCGCGCTGTAGGAACATGCCAGTTTAGTAGCGACACCATAGCAGATCAGCTTCCACTTTTGTTAATCGATATATGCAGAATTAATAATAGCTGAGCCAACCGTTAAACAATATATAAACCATGACGAATCTAAGTGTTTCGCCATGGTTTATTTTTTTGTAATTTTACACTTGACAAATCTGATTATATCGTATATACTGTATATACGATATTGCAACTGTATATATTAACTTGATATGTAAAGTAGGTCATTAATGAATATAATAATTAGCAATGCAAACAACAAGCCAATATATGAGCAGATATATGAAAGGGTAAAGACGGGAGTTATCTCGGGCGAGATATCACAAGCAGAGGCGTTACCGTCGATTCGAACCCTTGCAAAGGATTTAAGAATTAGCGTTATCACAACCAAAAGAGCGTATGAGGAGCTGGAGAGAGATGGATATATATATTCAATACCGGGGAAGGGTTTCTTTGTAGCAGAGAAGAATAACGAGCTGCTGAAAGAATCACAGCTTAAGGAGATAGAGGAATATATGAACAAAATTATGATCCTCTCTCAAAAAAGCGGTTTGGGTGTTGAGGATGTTATTGAGATGTTTCGCGTTATGTATGATAAGGAGTAGATAATGAATGCAATTGAGATTAATGGTGTTACCAAGAGATATAAAGATTTTTGTCTTGATAACCTTACCCTAACCCTTCCAACCGGAACAATATTAGGCCTTGTTGGCGAAAATGGAGCCGGAAAAAGCACAACGATCAAGCTAATTATGGGAGCCTCCATGCCGGACAGCGGAACCATTAAGGTGCTGGGTAATCCTAATACAGGAGAGGACTTCACCTCGGTAAAACAGGATATTGGAATTGTTCTTGACGAGCTTCACTATCCGGACATACTTAACACCGGAGATATCGCCAAGATAATGCAAAACAGTTATATAAACTGGGATAATGAAAAATATAACGAACTTCTAAAGAAGTTTAGGTTGCCGGAAAAAAAGCCAATCTCCGATTTTTCGAGAGGCATGAAGATGAAACTTGCTATAGCAACAGCACTCTCACATTCGGCAAAGCTATTGGTTCTGGATGAGGCAACAGGAGGACTTGACCCTGTAGCAAGGGATGAGTTACTTGATATAATTAACGAGTATACCAGAAACGAGAGTAACTCGGTACTAATGTCATCACATATACTTACCGACCTTGAAAAGATATGCGATTATATCGCATTCATAAAAGAGGGGCAACTCCTGCTTTGTGAGGAGAAGGACACCATTATGGAAAGGTATGCAATTATTAAGCTTACCCCCAACGAGTATAAGGAGCTACAATCTAATGTGGTTATATCGGCTAAAAGAAGAGGTTATGGTTACGAGGTGCTGGTTGATAGAGATTTAATATCACCCGGCATTACGGTTGAAAAAACCAGCCTTGAAGACATATTTTTATTTTTTTCAAAGAGATAGGGGAGGGTAATAATGAAGGGCTTAGTTATAAAGGATGCTATCGTACTTTCAAAACGTGTAAAGCGTATGCTTTTTATCGTACCGATATTTGCCGTAATAGGGGATACAGGTGTTATAATGTCGCTTCTTGTCTGCGGACTTTTGGTAAACACTGCCTTTGCCTATGATGATCTTGCCAAATGGAATAATATTGCCGCAATGATGCCTTATTCTGCAAGTGCTATGGTGCTTAGCAAATTTGTTCTCGGGTATCTGGGGCTTGCACTCGGAACCATCGTCGTAACTGCAATCCAGCTGGTTGTAAGCTTCGTTCTGCCAAACTTTGCAACATTAAACATGTCGCTACTCTTCACCTCGTTATTTTCAACCCTCATAGTTATAGCGGTGTTTGTACCGCTTATACTAAAAATAGGGGTAGAAAAGGCAAGGTTCGTCCCGGCATTTTTGCTTGTGGCAATCTCGGCATTAATATCATATCTAAGTGTAAGCAGTGTAGACGATATCTCACGTATGGAGTTTATAGAGTCGACGCTATTAGTTGCACTGCCTGTAGTAGCCGTGTTGGCAAATATCATTTCAATATTTTTATCAATTAATATATTTAAAGCAAATCTTAAAAAAGTTTAAACCGAATGTCAAAAAAATTTTATAAAGTAAATTTCGGTAAGGCAGTTAACATACATTCTGTTTACAATTCAATAAATGGCTATGTCATAAGCGGGATAGGGTTATCATCTTTTTGAGGTTTTAAAACTTTTTCAACAACAGATAAACCGACCTTGAAGGTCGGTTTATCTGTTGTTATTTACTTTATAAAGATATAGGTTCATCCTCGTCAAAATCTTTAACGGCAACACTGCCTAATATTTCATGCCAGCGCATAGGGTTAATACCATCGCCCGGTCTCTTGGTGGTTATATTATCCTGTGTTAAAATATCCCCCTTTTTAATATTAACCTTGGCAACAATACTTTTGCGTGCAATATTTATATTGCGGCTCTCGGAGGGACTCGCAAATTTTTCGCTACTTCCCAGTAACGTCTCGGTGTTGCGAACAGCAGACACCAGCTGTTTTAATTCCTGTGGGTCAAGGCTTGCGGCATGGTCGGGGCCAACTGCATTTTTATCAATCGTAAAATGTTTTTCTATAACTGTAGCTCCGAGCGCAACGGCGGCAACCGACGCCTCTATTCCCCTTGTATGATCGCTATAGCCTATAGCTACACCGAAATGACTCTTTAAGGTTAACATAGCTTTAAGGTTAACGTCTTCAAAGGGTGTAGGATATTCGGTGTTGCAATGTAATAATGTTAAGCTTTTAATGGAATATTTGGATAATACGTCTACAGCAGCAGATATCTCCGACATAGTGCACATTCCGGTAGACATTATTATCGGTTTTCCAAGCTTCGCAACCTCTTCAAGTAGTGGAAGGTTGGTTATCTCGCCCGACGGTATCTTGTATAAAGAGAGATTTAACGTTGCAAGAAAGTCAAGGCTTACCAGATCGAATGGGGTTGAAAGATATGTTATTCCAATCTCATTGCAGTATTGCTGAAGCTCTCGATGCTCATCAAAGGTTAGATGAAGTTTCTTAATCATCTCAAGCTGACTTTCATCACCACCGGTAGCTTTTTTTTGATATTCGGCCTTTTGGGCAAAACGGCTAATAACAAGCTCGGGAACAGCTGTTTGATATTTAACTATATCCGCACCCGCCTGCTTTGCTATCAACGCAAGCTTTTTAGCTTCGGTTAACGAGTTGCCGGCATTTACTCCGGCCTCAGCAATTATTAATACCGACATCTTTATGCTACCTCCATGGTTATGGGATTTAATATAACGTTATCATTTACAATCTCAACATCATAAAGATATGTTCGTCCCTCTTTATATTCAACAAGGGCATCACTGAACATAGATATATAAGTTGGTTCTGCAACAGAATCAAGGTAATCGATGAAAATGATATCAATTTCCTGTTCTACAATATACTCAGAAAGTGTTGTAGCATCATAGCGCCCAAGATCGCCACCTCCGGAATAGTCTATATGCATAGGTAAAAAATAGTAATAGTTTTGAAACCAGCCAATGCCGTTATCTGCAGAATGAATATAAAAAATATTACTATCAGAATCAAAATACTGCTTAGCATGTTGAACCTTATGCATAATATCACGCTGCGGTGAAAAATATGAGTCAGGGAAGTTGAGGTAATTATAGTGTGAAGGCGTAACATAGTGTGAAATAATAAACAGCGCACAGGCAGATATAACAATAGCAGGCTGAACAATAAAATTTAAACGAGGTTTATTTCTTAAAATGAATATGGAGTAGATAAAAGAGGACAAAAGCCAAGCGGTATAGTAAGGCATAACGTAACGCTCATAGGAAACAAGGCCAATACCATCCTCTCCCTTAAAAACATAAGCATAGGTGAATCCGAGAAAAACATTATAGGCGAAACATCCAAGACAGGTCATAACATAGTAGATGATAACGGAAATTCTTTTTTTCTTGTCCTCGGTAAATAAAAGTGCCGCTCCCATTAAAATGGTAACAAGCAAAAACACAACCAGGCCGCTTCCTATAAGCATAACCTTACCGTTTAAAAATGCATTCCAAAGATTGGTGAAAACCAGTGTAAACTTTTCTGACCGTGTTGAAGGTATAAGAAGTTCGGTAACGCCTGTTATTAACAGCTCAATCATGCCTAGGTTTTGCTCTCCGCCAACCTCAAAGCGGTTTACCCCGGCGGCTGCTGATAGATGCATTGACCAGCTGGTAAATGCCAATATCGGTGTTGCAATTAACGCTAGCGAACCAGCTAATCTTTTTATAAGTGAGATGTTGCGTCCTGCAATAATAAAATCGGCTGCTATTATTCCTGCACCAAGCATTGCAAAGGCAAAGCCCATTTCCTTGCATAGGGTGAGAACAAACAAACCGGCTCCTGCAGCAATTAATGCATGTAGCCTGCTTCCGGTATTACAATAGTACAATATTATAGTAGCGGCAAGTAAAATCCCCATAGGGAAGTCAGCATAAGCAGACATATAGCCCGGCAAAACCTGAACTGAACGCCCATATAGATTCATAACTATAATTGGAGAAGCTACCAGTAGCAACAAAGAAACAATCGAATAATGCTTTAGCTTTGATTCAAAACAGCCTATTATGGCTGCATAGGCAGAAAAAATGAGGATGTCGTAGGCTATATAGGTTTTAAAGGGAGCAAATTCTCCAAGAAAGTTAAATAGGTAGGATATCATTATTAGTGCGGGTGGGTGTGTTACACCAACAAGATTGTTATCGGCAACGGAGTATAATAGATTAGAATCACTAACTATCCTTGCCGCCGTTCCCCAAAATGAAAACTCGTCCCACTCATAAAATAAAGGTTGGCGAACAGAAAAGAGTGAGATGATGAAAAGGGAAAGTAAAATGAAGCTATAAAACCCGATATCATTAAATCTAGAAATAATGGAAGAGCTTCTAATTAGCTTAATTAAAACCAAAACTAAGGCAACCGCTCCGGCTGCAAATATTAATAAAGCAGAAATAAAAGCACCGCCAACCATTGCCGAAAGTGCAAGTGTTGCAGTGGTAACGCATAGCGTAATAAAGGGAGCAAGCGATGCCTTTATGTTAAGATACAGCACTGCAAAACAGCTAATTGCAACTAGCGCTGTGAATGTTGTTAATAAAAAAAGGAAGTCAAGCATAGATTCACCAGATAACGTTGTGGGTTAGGAATAATAGCATAGCAGACGCTATGGAAAAGCCACCCGTAATGGCAACTGCGCAACTCTCGGTAAATCGGCTTTTAATGTCGAGAAATCTACCACTGAAAATACCAATAGAAAGGCAGAGGGCGTAAAGGGTTGGAAGAAAGTATCGAGGTTGCACTCCAACTACTCGAACCATTGCAACCGGGGTGTTTGTAACATATAGTCCGGTTATAACCGTAACAGCATATCCGATAGCAAAGATAAAGAGAAGTAAAAACAGGTTTGTATCACCGGAAGTTTTCTGTCCGGCAAACACTGCGATAAAAATCAACAATGGTAATGATACCGCCGAAACAAGCGGAACTACGGTATCCATCCAACCAAAGATTCCTAGCTGGGTAAGATAAAAACCATTCTCATAAAAGCTGCCAAACATAACAATTAGGTATCTCGGTATATTTGAAAGTATAAATAATATCTGCTCAATAGGATCTACACTGTCCAGCCTTGGAATAGGCTCGAAGGAAGAAAACACTGATGAGTACCCCGAAACAAAAACAGAGGATAACAGGCCGGAAAAAGCTATCAACAATATGAAGAAAAACTTAGAAATACGGCTAACCCACTGTGTTTTACAAATTGCAAGCATAGGGATAACAAGCAATACATTTAAGATTTTTATATGGCTAATATAAAATGTTAAAAGGCATATTACTATAATATCCTTTGTAGTTATATTTTCTTTAAAGAGATAGCCGAACAACAGTATCGTAATGGCCAGCATACTGCTATCGTAGGAACAGGAAGCCGCCATGAACATGGTGGTTGGCAGTAACATAAAAGCAAGAAAAAGAATGCGAAAACGCTTAGCTATACATAGGGTGTAATAACAAATTGCAGCAAATACAAGTGTATTTACAATTCTTGCAGCGAAAAGGCAGATAAGAGCGTTAGCCCCTAAAGCACGAAATGGAGCCATTATTAACGCAGAGGGGAGGAACGGCAGAATTAACATCATTATAGGTTCTTCGGCTTCGGCGGTATCGCCGGAAGCTAACCTGTTATAATAACTCTCGTAACGATAGATTATCTGATCCTTCTCTTCCTGATGTAAATGGCTATAAAAAGGTTCAAACTCCTCTAAAAGTAGGCCAACATCGTCGGGGTATTCTCGGGTAGGGTCGAAATCGAAATCACCACCGGCAATGGAATATGCACGAAGGAAGTGGGCAGTTTCATCCGGAACCTGTAAAGGCGCATTTGCAAAGCTATAAAGAATGCCTATAAAGGCAACTAATATTGCACCGAAAAGAGCAAAATTCTTTTCGGTGGCCTTAACTGAAAAATATAAACCGTAATAACAGATTGCCGTTACCGGGAAGGTAACCATAATCATAACTGGCCCGCTGGCTAAATCAAAATAATAGAAAACACGAAGCCAGTACACAATGAAAACAGAAAAACAAAATAACAAAAATATTGTAACAGCCGTAGAGACTGTACGATTCTCAAATACTTTTCTTATTCTTTCTAGCGTCATATATTATAAACTTCCGGCTTATATCTGTCTATGTTCTCGCGAATGAATGCAACGGTCTCGGCAATTCCATCCTCAAAGCTGTGTCTCTTAAAGCTACCACAGATGGCATCAAACTTACGACCGTCTCCTAAAAGTCTTTCCACCTCGCTTTTTTTCGGACGAAGCCTTGTCTCGTCGGTGATAATCTTGGCAGATGGGTTGATTTGAGATATTAATTCCGCTGCAAGTTCACCAATGCTTATCTCCTCGCCGGTTGCGATGTTAATCTCTTCGCCGATAGCTTTACTGCATTCGGCAATTTTAATAAACCCGGTAACGGTGTCCTTAACATAGTTAAAGTCACGTGTGGGGGATAAAGAACCAAGTTTTATCTCGGTGCTTCCCGAAATAAGCTGAGTGATTATTGTTGGTATAACAGCACGTGCACTCTGTCTCGGTCCATATGTATTAAATGGTCTTACTATGGTTACCGGAGTGGCAAAGCTGCGATAAAAGCTCTCGGCAAGGCGATCGGCTCCAATCTTTGTTGCGGAATAAGGCGATTGCCCTTGGTAAGGATGTTTCTCATCTATCGGGACATACTGTGCAGTTCCATAAACCTCGCTGGTTGAGGTTACAAGGACACGACTGTTTTCGCAGTCGCGTGCGGCATTTAAAATATTAAGAGTTCCCTTAATATTGGTGTCTACATAGCTATCGGGTGAATGGTAGCTGAATGGAATAGCTATAAGTGCGGCAAGATGATAAACAATATCCTGACCTTTTAACGCTGTACGTACACCGTTGGGATCTCGTATATCGCCATAAAAAAACTCTATTTCAGAGGTTATCTCTTTTGGAAGAGAATCTAACCAGCCTGCTTGACCGAAGGAGTTGTAATAGCAAAAAGCTGTAACCTTTTCTCCATTTTTAACAAGCTGTTCGGTTAGGTGACTGCCGATAAAACCGTCGGCACCGGTAACAATTACTTTATTATTCATACTTCCTCATTACAAACAAAATATACAAATTTAATTATACCTTTTAAAATGGCAGTTGTCAAATTTTTGCGGTTATATGACTTATATGCAGATATAGTATATATGAGTTTATTTGCAAGCTAATTTCTGTGAGCAACATTCTCATTGCCAAGAAGTTCAGATAAAATATCAATTAGAGCCTTTGAATCCCTGTTAACCCATAACCGTTGTGGTAGCCTTGCCAAGTTACCGCTATCGGTGAAACGTATATAAACCGGAAGTTCTCCCTGGTGTTTGGCTAGATTTTCTACAACCGAGTTATATATTTCATCGGTGTTGTTCTTCATTCTGAGATATAAGCCTGACATATCGTTCGGGATAGGCTTTAACGATTTAACCGAAACGATGGTATCGGCAACTATCTTAACAGGATCATCCTCCTTAACCGTAATACGCCCCGTTAAAAGAATAACGGCATTCTCTTCAAGCAGATTGCGGCACTCCTCTAATATTTTGGGAAATATTAAAACCTCCATCTGCGAAGTTCTGTCTTCAACGGTGCAAAAGCAGATAGTGTTACCTTTTTTTGTATATATTAACCTTTTTGCCGAAATGCTACATATCACCGAAACTTTTTGATTATCCAGCGACATAACATTAGAATCGTCATGAGCCTTCATAAACGAGAAGTTGCTGTATCCATTAATTAACTCGGCATAACTATCTAGAGGATGGCCGGAAAGGTATAATCCGCTAACCTCTTTTTCCATGTTAAGCAGTTCGCTTATCTCAAAGTTCTCAACATCAGGCAGCTTATATTCGTTTTGCTGCGTGGATTGGTCGGCAAATAGGTTTAGCTGTCCCTCGAAGTTACTTTTTCTATCGTTTTCAACACCCTTTAGCATTGGATCAACCGAATATAACAACGCTCTTCGATTCGGCTCTATAAGATCAAATGCTCCTGCTTTAATTAGGCATTCAAGTGCCCGGCGGTTAACGTCGCTTCCTGATAATCGATAGCATAGATCGTATAATGACTTAAAAGGTTCTTTTCGTCGCTCATTTATTATTAGATTGCAAAGGCCAAATCCAACGTTTTTAACTGCAAGAAGTCCATATCTAATATTATCACCATCAACGGTAAAACCTATGTCACTTCGGTTTACATCAGGCTGTAATAGCTTAATACCGGCTGAGCGGCAAACTGCCGAATATTCCATTATCTTTGCCGAGTTATGCTGAACACTGGTTAGCAATGCAGCCATAAACTCCTTTTCGTAATGGCATTTAAGATAGGCAGTTTGATAAGCAATCAGGGCATATGCTGCCGCGTGTGACTTGTTAAATGCATAGGAAGCAAATCCTGCCATCTCGTTAAAAATTTCGTTTGCAGACTTTTCGTCTACTCCGTTTTTAATACAGCCAATACAGCCACTGTCGCCATCCTGCCCATACACAAATGCTTGGCGTTCCTGCTCCATAACATCATGCTTTTTCTTGCTCATAGCACGACGAACAAGGTCGGCACGACCATATGAAAATCCTGCAAGCTCGCGACAAATTTGCATAACCTGTTCCTGATAAACAATACAGCCGTATGTTTCGGCAAGAATGGGCTTTAGCTTTTCATGCTTATATATTATATTTTCAGGGTTATGTCGCCATTTTATATAGCTCGGTATACTATCCATCGGGCCGGGGCGATAAAGTGAGGTAACCGCTATTAAGTCCTCTAGTTTTGTTGGACGTAATCCCATTAAAACCTGCTGGATACCGTTGCTTTCAAATTGAAAAACACCTGCTGTATCTCCCTGTGATAGCATCTTGAAAACACCCTGGTCGTTAAGCGGAATACTTTCTATGCTAAAATTTTTGTCGCTAAGTTGGCGGATGCAATCCTTAATAAGGGTAAGGGTGCGCAACCCCAAAAAATCCATCTTTAAAAGGCCAAGTTCTTCGATGGTGGTCATGGGGAACTGGGTAACTATCTGATCACTGCTAACTGCCAACGGAAGATACTCAACGGTTGGCATTGGCGTTATAACTACGCCGGCGGCATGTGTTGAGGCGTGGCGTGGCATTCCCTCAACCTTTATTGCCATATCAATCAGTTCGGTAACAGAGGGTTCGTTATCATAAACAGCCTTTAAATCCTTGTTTTGCCGTAATGCCTTTATAAGAGTCATCTTAAGTTCGGTTGGGATAAGTTTTGCAATTCTATCAACCTCACCGTAAGACATGCCGAGAACTCGCCCTACATCTCTAATTGCAGCCCTGGCGGCCATGGTTCCGAATGTAATTATCTGTGCAACATGATCGCTTTCGTATTTTTCATTAACATAATTTATAACATCTGCCCTGCCCTCGTAGCAAAAATCAATGTCAAAATCAGGCATGCTTATTCTTTCGGGATTCAAAAAACGTTCGAATAGAAGGTTGTATTTAAGTGGGTCAACTCCTGTAATACCAAGACAATAGGCAACCAAACTACCGGCACCGCTTCCCCTTCCCGGGCCAACAGGGATGTTCCTGCTCTTGGCATAGGCTATAAAGTCGGCAACTATCAAGAAATAATCGATAAAGCCCATACTCTCAATTATATCCATCTCGTAGAACATACGAGACTTTGCAACCTCGTTATTATCTAAATAATATTTCTCGAATCCTTCGTAAACCAACCTCTCAAAGTAGTCTTTAGAATTCTCGCCGGTTACAGGAATAAATTTAGGTAGCTTGGTAACTCCAAACTCAATTTCAAGGTTACATAGGTCAGCAATCTTTACCGTGTTGGAGATTGCCTCGGGACAGATGGCAAATATGTCTGCCATTTCATCGCCCGATTTAACATAAAATTCATCGGTGCCGAACTCTAAAACATCATCGTCTGTCATAAGTTTATTGGTGCCGATACAGATGAGCACTCGCTGCATCTTGGAATCTTCACGGTTAAGATAATGGCTATCGTTGGTAGCAACGAGAGGTATATTAAGCTCTCTTGCCAGTGATATCAGCTCGGGAAGTATTGCCTGCTGTTCAGCAATGTTATGATTTTGAACCTCGATATAAAAGTTGTCCTCGCCAAACAGATCACGATAGTATTTGGCGGCGCTTTTAGCCTTTTCATAATCACCGGCAAGTAATGCCTGTGGGATTTCCCCTGCAAGACAGGCCGATAATGCTATTAAGCCGTCGCAGTGTTTTGATAGAAGCTCCTTATCTATTCTCGGTTTAGAGTAAAATCCTTCGGTAAATCCGGCTGAAATTAATTTAGATAAGTTCTTGTAACCCATCTCGTTTTTGCATAGCAAAACGAGATGATTGTTTGAGTCAAGTTTATGAACCTTGTCGAATCTTGAGCGAGTTGCAACATAGGCCTCGCAGCCAATGATAGGTTTAATGCCATACTTTTTTGCGGCCTTATAGAAATCCATCACCCCATACATAACACCGTGGTCGGTAATGGCCACCGAATGTTGCCCTAGTTCGTTTAAACGTTTCATTAAGGGCTCTATTCTACAAGCCCCATCTAACAGGCTGTATTCGGTATGAAGGTGAAGGTGAACAAAATCAGTCAACTACTATACGTCCTTTCCTTTAGAAATGTCCTCTGCCATGGATTTAATCTTTTGCATCCTATGGTAAAGTCCGGATTTACTGATGTTAAGGCCTCGTGCCATCTCAGCCATGCTCATCTCGGGGTGGAGCAATAAAAAGTCAGCAGCCTCTTCCAACTGATACGGTAGCGTAATCCCTGAAGATTTTAGCAACTCTACCGAAAGAAGTAACACCGAATTTGTTTTAGCAATTCTGTCGGCATTAGCGATCTCACAGTTGGCTATCCGATTTGCCTTGTTGTGCACATCTTTTTCTATCTTAATATTCATCATCTCAAGAGCGCTATGCTGTGCCCCCATCATGGTTAAAAGATCCTCTATGTGTTCAGATGCAGTTATACATATCAGCATCCTGCCTGCGCGAACAATTTTATGTGCCGCTATACCCATTCCGGCAAGCTTGGTTAAAAGATTCTGCGTAGGAGTGTGCTTAATGGTATGAAATTCTATTCGATATTCTTTTTGGGGGTCGCTTATAAAACCGCAAGACAAAAACAGCCCCGCAAGCTCGGCGTCCGGTACGGAGCGTTTTAAACATAATTCAATCTCTTTTTTTACGGTGTTATTAAAACTCATTATTTTTTTTGAATATCACGATGTAGCATGTCTATATTATAGCCAAGCTCGGTGAGTAGTGTTTCGGTGTTTCTGGCAAAGGAGACACTGCGATGCTTACCTCCGGTACAACCGATGGCAACAGTTAAACGACTTTTACCTTCTTTAAGATAAAGAGGAAGAGAGAACTTTATAAGTTCGGCAATTTTTGCAAACAGTTCGTTTGCCTCTTCGAAGCTAAAAACATAGTCGTAAACCTCGCTATCTAAACCGGTTTTTCCTTTAAGATTTGCGATATAAAATGGGTTGGGAAGGCAACGAACATCAAACATCAAATCGGCATCACGCGGTACCCCGTATTTAAAGCCAAAGGAGATAACGGTAACCGGCATTGTTTCCTGTATCGAATGCGAAAATTGAGAAACCACCTGTTCTTTTAAGGCAGATGTGCTTAATAGCCCGGTATCAATAATATAATCGGCAATGCTGAATAGTTCAGATAACATTTTGCGTTCACGGACAAGGGCTTCATCTATAGAAAGATTATACTTAATGGTTAACGGATGACATCTTCTTGTCTCTTTATAGCGTCTAGCCAGAACACCGTCGTCGGCATCAAGAAACAATATTTTTATGTCGAGATCGTCGGTTTTGTGCTTTAAGGCGTTTAAAACACCTTGAAAATCCTCACCGCTTCTTATGTCAACTGTAATTGCAAGTCTATCGGCATATCTTTTTTTTAGCTGCTTTGCCTGTATAAGCTCGCATAACATATCGGCAGGTAGGTTGTCGATACAGTAATAATGAATATCTTCAAGCGCCCGCATAACTAGCGATTTACCGGCGCCAGAAAGTCCTGTAACAAGTAGTAGCTGTTGCATTATTCCTCCACGATTTCAACTTCCGTTTCCAAAAGTATACCTTTTTTGTTATAAACTACGCTACGAACCTCGTTACAGAGAGTTATAACTTCTTTACAGCTGGCGTTACCGTTGTTAACAACGAATCCAGCATGTTTAGTGCTAACCATTGCATCACCAACGGAATATCCCTTTAAACCACACTCGTCGATTAATGCCGAGGCATAGCCGTTGCTCGGCCGTTTAAAAGTACTTCCGGCACTAGGTTCCTTTAAAGGCTGTTTGTCAACTCGCCTTTGCAAAAGCTCGTTCATACGGCTTTCAATTTCACTGCTTTTACCGGGGGTTAACTTCAATATAACCGAAACTAATATCTCGTTATTGTTGCATAAAACACTGTGTCGGTAAGAGAAATCCATCTGTTGTCTTGTTCGTGTTTCTATGCTAAGATTATCGGTAATAACTTCGCAGGATTCAAAAATATCGGTAATTTCTCCTCCGTAAGCGCCGGCATTCATGTATACAGCGCCACCAACAGAGCCGGGAATTCCATAACAAAATTCTATGCCACTAAGCGAATTTTGAAGTGCAAACCTACACAGTGAGGAGAGTTTTTCTCCCGCATAAACCTTAATACGATTATTTGGCAGAAGTTCCATTCCGGAAAAGGGGGGCTTTAGCCGTATTACTGCGCCACGATAGCCGTTATCGGAAAATAAAACATTGCTTGCACAGCCGATAAGAATATATTTTGTATTGCTCTGCTTTGCTAAGCTTAAGGCGGTTAACAGTTCGTTGATGTTTCGCGGCTCGATTAGGTAGTCAGCATTACCACCAATTTTAAATGTGGAAATAGATTTGCAGGGTATGTTTAGCGAAAAGGGAATGGAATTTTCTTTTAGCTTTTGAGATAGATTCATTGCTACTCCATTTTAGATATATGCGGCGTCATACTCCATCATACGCTGATACAGATCATAATTATGTGTTTTAAACATATTTAGTAATCGATCTTTTGAAGAATTAACAACCAGATCTTCGGGGAAATCAAGCTCATCCAGCTGTTTAATTATCCTTTCATAGCTACCAATATTGTAGATTGAATGTGCGTCGCTGTTGATGGAAACTGAGGTTGAGTTTTTTTTGCAGGCAAGAATAAGATTTTTAAAGTTTTCTTCGTTGCCAGGGCGCACCGTTGCAGAGTTAACATTAAGTTCTACCACCTTATTATTGTCGGTAAAAGCCTTTGTTACTCGTTCGTAGTCGTAGGCATATCTCGATTCCTCTGAGTGACCAATCATATCTACATGTTTTCTCTTTGCAATATTTAACCAAAGTTCGGTAGCGGCATCCCTATCGAGGGATGAAAAAAAGTCTCCATGAATTGATGCTATGGTAAAATCAACGCATTTATCGCGGTTAAACTCATCGCTGTCCATAGAGCCGTCGATGCCGGTAACATTGGCCTCGATACCTTTAATAACAAATATACCCTCCATAACATCCGGGAGGTTTTTTAGCATCCAAAAATACCAAGGATGCGCACCATCCTCAAGCTCCGGACCATGGTCGGTAATTGCCATGGCAAAAAGGTTAAGTTCAGCTCCTCTTTTTGCCATCTCGGTTATACTGTTTAGAGCGTGGCTAGATACAAGAGTATGGTTGTGCAGGTCTGCGATTATGTTCATCTACTCCTCAATTCCCATGTTTGCAAAAAGTTCCTTTGCGGCATTATAACCCATCTTCTTTTGACGGTTGTTAATCGCTGCAGCCTCTAAGATAACGGCAAGATTACGGCCGGGACGTATTGGGATTAAACAGCTTGGAACCGATATGCCGAGAATATCAACAAATTGTGATTCAATGCCGGTTTGAGAATAATGTTTTCCCTGTTCCCATGTCTCAAGTTCTGCCACTAGATCGATCTTTTCAGTCTCTTTAACAGCTCCAAAACCAAATACCCTTGCAACATTTATTATACCAACACCACGCATCTCAACAAAATGACGAATGTTCTCAGGTGATCGACCAACTATGGTGCGGTTAGAAACGCGACGAAGCTCTACCGCGTCGTCAGCTATAAGTCGATGACCGCGCTTAACAAGCTCGATGGCGGTTTCGCTCTTACCAACTCCGGAATCACCAAGCATCAATATTCCCTCGCCGTAAACCTCAACCAATACTCCATGACGGGTAATTCTCGGAGCTAACTCTACAGCAAGTACCGATATGATGGAGGATGAAAGCTCGGATGTATTTTCCTTAGATCGCAGAAGAGGGGTTTTTGTTTTTTTTGCAGCAGAACGCAGAACGCTGTCTATCTCTAAGTTGCGAGAAACAACAACTGCAATTGGGCATGCCGCAAATAAAAATTCTATCTGTTGTTTGCGCTTTGCCTTGGATAGGTTGTTAAGATAGGCAAATTCAGCTAATCCTAATATCTGTATTCGTGTGGGGTCAAAATATGCATCGAATCCGGCTAATAGAAGGCCGGGGCGGTTAACGTCTAAAGTACCAACCTTAATCTCTTCGGCAGGCTTTGGAAGATATATAACCTCTAGGTGTATAGTGTTAATTATTTTTTCAAGCGCTACTGTAAACTGAGCCATGATTTTCTCCTTTACTGCTTCTTTATATCATTGTAACAAAAATGGGCCATTTTTGCAACAGCTATTAGTCTAAATCCATTCATATTTTATGCGGTAGCGAGGTATCTGTTTTTAGGGGGGTATGCATAATTTAGCTAGCCAATGCAAAATATAGTTGGGGTTTACTTTTTTTTATAAATGTAGTATAATATAAAAGCTGTGAATTAATAGAATTTATTTTGAGTGGAGTAATTATCTTTATGCGAATAGCAATGTTTGCCGAGACTTATCTACCCTATATTAGTGGGGTGGTAACCTATGTAAAGATTCTTAAAGATGAACTGGAGCGCAAGGGGCATGAGGTTCTGGTAGTTGCTGCGTGCCCAAAGAAGATAAGGCCAAAGGAAACGCATGATGTTATGTATTGCCAAAGCGTTCCACTTAAGAAACTTTATGGATATGGCGTATCTAATCCGCTAAACCTTGTATCATTTAAACGTATAGCCGATTTCAAGCCGGACTTAATTCATATTCATACAGAATTTAGTATAGGCTTGCTTGGAATGCAGGCGGCAAAATGGCTAAATGTTCCTATGGTTTATACCCTTCATACAATGTATGATGATTACCTTGGTTATGTTGTTCCAAAGCGGATGGAAAAGCTGGTGAAAACTGTTGCTCATCGATATCTCAAGGATCTTGCATACAGGGCAACCGAGATAACGGTGCCATCAGATAAGGTTGTTCGATATTTGCAACATTTCGGAGTTAATCGTCATGTTAATCTAATACCGAATACAGCCGCTACACGTGATTTTTTACCTGAAAACAACCCTAAAGAAGGAGTTGATGCAGCTAGAAAACACATGGGGCTAAAAGATGATGATATTGCCATTATCTTTGTTGGCCGGCTAGGATACGAAAAGAGTATTGATAAGCTTATTGATTGCTTTGCAAAAGCCTGTAGAAACAAACCTAGGTTTAAGCTTATAGTAATAGGCGATGGCCCGGAGATGGCTGCGCTTAAAGAACACGCTAATGCCACAGAAGTTGCAGACAGGGTTAGCTTTATAGGTAGGGTGGAATATAAAAATGTTAGCACATACTATAATGCAGCCGATATTTTTTGTACTGCGTCAACTTCTGAAACCAACTCTATTACTATATATGAGGCCACCGCAGCAGGACTATATGTTTTTCAAAAGCTGGATAGGTTTAACATCGGCCAGATAATGAAAGGTGTTACAGGAGATTCATTTGAATCGATTGATGATTTTTGCAAATTGGTTGATGCTTATAGCAATCAAAGCGATGAGGAAATGATAGCTTTAAGACAAAGTGTTACCGAGAGTAGTAGGGTTTATAATGAAGAGGTGTTTTGTGATCGCATGTTGAATGTTTATACCATTGCAACTGCAAATCATATAGAAAAGGCATCGCGTAAAAAAGTAATTCGCCTATTAAAAAAATAGTTTTGGTAGCAATTAATGCTAGGATGTTGTTGTAAAAGGCGAAAATTAGAGGGGTTAAATTAAATTAATGGAAACAAAGAAAATTGTTGGAATAGTTGTTGCTGCATTACTGGTGCTTGTAACCGGGATTGGTGGCGTAACGGCCGCAATTAGGTTAAACGAAAACTTATTTAGTGCAGCAGATATATTAGAAGATGTTAATGTTTATGGTAATGATGTAGCACTCATTTATGTTAATGGAACAATTCAGGATCTGGGAGAGGATGTTGGTAGTATTTTAAACGGAGAATACAGGCATAAACCAACCGTAAACCAGATAAACGAGCTAGCAGAGAGTTCATCAAATAAAGGGATTATGTTATATCTAGATACCCCCGGTGGAGGTGTTTTAGAGAGTGATGAAGTATATCTTGCGTTAATGGAATATAAAGAGATCACGGGTAGACCGGTATATGCATATATGCATAGTATGGCAGCGTCGGGTGGTTATTACATCGCCTGTGCTGCAGATACCATTATATGTAACAGAAATGGGCTAACCGGCTCGCTGGGCGTGGTGTTTAGTTTTACCGATTACAGCGGCCTTTACGAAAAGCTTGGAATAGAAACTCGTGAATATGCCTCAGGTCCATTTAAGGCTTCGGTTGCTGAAGAGGATAGAAGCGAAGAGGATGATATATATGAGGCTATGGTTGATGAATACTACAATCAGTTTGTTGATATTATAGCTGCGGGACGCGGCATGTCGATTTCAGCGGTTAAAATTCTTGCTGATGGTAGGCTGTATACAGCCCAGCAGGCTTATGACGAGAGCCTTGTAGATGTTATTGGTGATTATGATGATGCGTTATCTTTGATACAAGCCGATACAGGTTATGGGGTTAAACATTATCCATTATCAGCAGATATATCTTTTTTTGATACCTTTTTTGCCTCTGTAACCTCAATTATTCCAAAAAGCGATAATCAAACTTTGTTGGAGGTTGTTGAAGATTCTAACCCGGTGGAGTTCTATTATGTCCTACAAAATTAACCCAAGTATAACTGCTGGTTTTTGGGTTAGGCTAGCGGCCTTTACGGTTGACGGAATAATTGTTATGTTGTTAAGGCTTGTAGTCTCACCGTTTGGCTTTGCCTTTAGCGAGATATATAATACCCCGGTGTTTTTTACCTATAATCCATTAGATATTGTTTACTTTGCAATTGGGTCTTTATACTTTACCTTCTTTACCTATAAATACGGAGCAACTCTTGGGAAAAAACTGTTCCGGTTAAAGGTGTTAGACTGCTCTTTAAAACCGAGCTTTATTAACATTTTATATCGTGAAACCATAGGTCGCTTTTTAACAAGCTTTATGTTTTTAGGATACCTTTTTATGGCTGCAGATAAGGAGCACTGTACCTTTGCTGATCTGCTATGTGATACAAGGGTTGTCTATATTAATATGTATGCAAGGAATACGATTTGAATAGAAATGAAGAAGAAAAAATAGCCGGCTTTACAGTTTCAGAGATTTACCGGTTCATAGTTCAATTTATAAAGTTTGCTATGGTTGGGGTTTTTAATACTGGCTTGAACTATATGCTTTACTCCACCCAGGTATATCTTGGCGTACATTATCTTGTGGCTAATGCAATTGCATGGGGGATAGGAGTGTTTATATCCTATCTATTAAATGCAAAATTTGTTTTTTCGGTTAGGGCAAAAGGCTCGGCTATGATAAAAACATACATAGTTTATGGAATTTCATTTGCCGCAACCTCTTTAGGCCTTATTGTTCTTATCGATTACCTTAATGTTTCAGAATATATTGCGCCGATTATTATGCTGATTTTTACCATTCCGTTTAACTTTTTTGCCATGAGATTTTGGGCAATTGGAAAGAGGGAAAAAAAGCTTGTTATCTTCGATTTAGATGGAACTCTTTTTGCAACCGACCCCGGCATCTGCTCTTCTATAGAATCGGTTTTGGTTTACAACGGCCTTGGAAAGCCTGACGAAGATCTGAAAAACAAAATGATAGCTGGCTCACCAAGCTATATAGTTTTAAAAGAAAAGTATAACATAACCGAGAGCAGATTGAAAAAAATTGTTATGGAATACCGTACGCATTATCAGCAGTTTGGGATATTTGAGTGTACCCCTTATCCTGGGATAGAGCAGCTTATTATTAAATTAAAAAGGTCAGGGTTTAAGTTAGCGATCGCGAGTTTGAAAACAGAGGTAGCATTGCTTGAACTGCTTGATAATAAAGGGTTAGGGCATTACTTCGATACGATAATAGGAAATAATACCGAATGTACCTTATCAAAAGAAAAGGTAATGAATGATGCTATAAGTAATGTCGGCTTTGAAGCTGAGAATACTTATATTGTTGGAGATAGTTATATGGATTACGATGCATCAAGAAAAATAGGTTGCAGTTTTATTGGTGTTACCTATGGATATGGATTTACCGATGAAGAGATAAGAAGACTTGATGGTGTTACCTTCGTTAACGATACTAGGGGTATTGGGGATAAACTTGGGATATGAGTTCTTTAAAGATCGTGAGAGATAAAGCTATAAACTTTATTAAAACCGTTGAGGTTAAAAAATTATTTGCCTTATGCTATATAATAGCTGTGGTTGCCTTGGTTATGTTTGTTTTAATTTCGTTTGCAACCGATAGAATTTTGCGCGCAACAGGATTACTTCAAAGTGAAACATTAACTTTTGATGATGTGGTTATGTGGGAGATTATTCCTACCGACGATGGAAAGATGTTTTCATTTTCAGTAGACCCTCAGATACATTTGCCGGAAAAAGAACAGCTCATAAGTTCGGTAGAACTAAAAATGTATCTAGAAGAGGAAACAGGTGAGCTTGCCGCCTATTATACTACCGAGAACGAACCGGAATATTCGGTTGCAAACAGGGTGTTTGGATATAAGGATTCCGAAGGGGTTGTTTTTGATTTTGGCCTTAAAAAGGTAACATCGATTAGGCTAGATCCTGCTAGCTATGTAACGGTTCTGGGGGTGTTTAATGGGGTTATAGTTAACCCTGAAAGAAGCTTAATAGATTTTTTTAGGTTTAGTGGAGCAACTATATATTTTTTAGCGCTTATTCCGGCCATGGTTGTGGCTTTAATATGTACATTTAAACAGATATTGGTGAATAATGAAGTTTCTACCTCTTAGTGTTCCAAACTTTTGCGGAAATGAAAAAAAATATGTTGAAGAGGCGGTAGTTAGTGAATGGGTATCGACCGGCGGAAGTAAGGTTACCGACTTTGAAAAGGCACTAGCAGATTATAATAAGGTCCCCCGTGCAGTTGCTACAGCTAGCGGAACAGCTGCACTGCATCTTGCACTACTGTGCCTTGGTGTAAAACAGGATGAAGAGGTTCTGGTTCCAACACTAACATTTATTGCCGCGGTAAATCCGGTTAGCTATGTTGGTGCAGTGCCGGTTTTCTTTGATTGTGATGAAACATTATGTATAGATGTTGCTTTAGTTAAAAAGTTTTGCGAAACTTCATGCGAGTTCGATGGAGTAGAGTTGAAAAACAAAAAAACCGGACGTAGGGTTCGTGGAATTATACCAGTGCATGTTTTTGGCAACCTGGTTGACCTCGAGGGAATAATGGAGATAGCCCGAAAGTACAAGTTGTTTGTTCTTGAAGATGCAACCGAAGCGCTGGGCAGCTACTATAAAAAGGGTCGATATGCCGGCAAGATGGCAGGAACTGTTGGCGATTTTGGTGCCTTTAGCTTTAATGGAAATAAACTTATTACTACAGGATCAGGCGGTGCGCTTGTTGCAAGGGATGAGGGTCTTTTAGAACAAGCGAAATACCTCTCAACTCAGGCTAAGAACGATGAGATGCATTTTATTCATAACGAGATTGGATATAACTATAGAATGACCAATCTTCAGGCAGCTTTAGGTCTTGCACAGATGGAAAAGCTTGATGAATTTATTGATACTAAGAATGTTAATTATCAGTATTATGATGAGGCATTAAAGGATGTTAAGGGTGTAGAGTTTCTTCCTTTTAGAGAGGATGTTCGTTCTAACAAATGGTTTTACAGCCTCATGTTAACCGATTTTGCGATTAAACGCGATAAGTTGATGGATATATTTACCGAGAACAAAATAGGGGTAAGACCAATATGGGCTTTAATTCATGAACAAAAACCATATAGAAACTGTGAATATCATGGTGCAGAGGTTAGTAAAAGATATAGAGAGAACATAATTAATCTGCCCTGCTCAACCTCGTTAACAAGGGATGACGTTGAAAGGGTGTGCGATTTAATTATTAGGATATCTAAGGGGGAATAGATGGATATTAAGCCGTTAATCATAACCACCGAAAACACCGTTAGAGATGCTATGAGCATGCTTTCGGAAACAGGGATGAGAATATTATTGCTTTGCAATGGCAATGAGCTGCTGGGAATAATAACGGATGGCGACATCAGAAGGTTTATTCTTGCAGGTGGACAGCTTACAGAATCTTGCGAAGCAGCTGCCAATAAGAGTCCCAAAACGGTTAAGGTAGGTGAATTTGCAAAGGCTAAATTAATATTTGAACAGGTAGATGCCTCGGCAGTACCGGTTGTAGATAATGATAATAATCTAGTTGATTTATATCTCGATAGAGCGGAAGAGCAACAAACTTCAAAGGTGAATCTTCCGGTTGTAATTATGGCCGGAGGGCTTGGAACTAGGTTATATCCATACACAAAAATATTACCGAAGCCGCTAATTCCGGTTGGCGAATTACCTATTATTGAGCATATTATTAACAAATTTAATGGATTTGGCTGTGATAACTTTTATCTTATAGTAAATCATCGTAAGGAGATGATAAAAGCATATCTAAACGAAGGCGAAAAACCTTATAATCTAAATTATGTAGATGAAGATACTCCGCTAGGAACTGCCGGAGGACTTTCACTGTTAAAGGGTAAAGTTAACGGAAGCTTTTTTCTTACCAACTGTGATACATTAATTGATGCCGATTATGCGAATATCTACAAAGAGCATAAGGAAAAGGGTAATATAATTACTGTAGTTACCGCCTTTAAGCATATAGTTATACCATATGGTGTGATAACGCTTTCTGATGTAGGTGAGATATCTGATTTTTCAGAAAAACCTAAGATTGATGTTCTTACCAATACCGGTTTTTATCTAGTTGAACCTGTGGTTATAGATGAACTGAAGGAAAACTTTAATACCTCGATGCCGGAAATTATTGATCGATATCGAGCAAAGGGCGAAAAGGTTGGAGTGTATCCTATTAGGGAGGATGCCTTCATGGATATGGGGCAGCTGGAAGAGTTAGAGGATATGAGGGTGAGATTGGAAAATGGTACGCAGAAGTGATTACTCGGTAAACAATACCCCAAAAAGAGATGATAAGGGAAAAATAATCTCCGCGCCAAAAAGAAAGAGCTTTTACCGAAGTAGGGAGTTTCTGCTTCCTATGCTTTGTATAGCCTTGGTTGTTGTATGTGGCATAGTTGTTGCGGTGTTCAGCTAAATTGAATATATAGCATTATCATAAAAAAGATTAACACTACCTGTTGTTAGGTAGTGTTAATCTTTTTTAATATAAGTTTAAATTATAAATTCGCTTGATTATACATAAGCCAAGCCTTGTGGTTAGCATCTGGAACTAAACTACTGAAAGTGTAGTTTTAATACTGCAGGTAACAGTTGTTCTAACCGGCCGTATCACCCTCAGCAGGGGGCGTTACCGTTGATGCAGGAGTTGAGCTTGAAGCTGGAGGGGGATCAGGCTCTGCTTGTGAAGAACTGGAAGATGACGGTTCTGGAGGTGGGTCGGGAACCGCTTGAGAAGAACTGGATGATGAATCCGGCGGAGGATCAGGCTCTGCTTGTGAAGAACTGGAAGAAGATGGTTCAGGATCCGGTGCAGGCTCTTGCGAAGAGCTCGACGTTGATATCGAAGAGCTAGTATCCGAGCTGCTTGTTGCTGTAAAGATTGCAACAACACTGATTGAACCGCTGTGTCCTGCCGGTATGGCCACTGTAATTGATGTAGAACTTCCGGAAACGCTTCCTGCAGAAGCAGACCAACCGGAGAAGCTGTAACCTTCAGCCGCGGCAACGGTAACACCGATGGTAATGCTGCTTCCTGCTGTTCCGGAGCCGGAACCGCTGGCAGTGCCTCCGGTAGAACCGCTTACAGATACACTTACCGATGAAGATTGTTGAACCGTGGAGGTGTCGTCCGGTACAGTAAATACTGGTTTTGGGAAAAGTCCTTCCGGTGTAGGTAAACGGGTGGGAACGTCCTCAAGAGGCTTAGGACGTGTATCCTCCCCAATAAAGCTATGTGTTCTGAAATAATTTATTAACGCCTCTGCACCGGATTCACTTATGTGAATTCCGTCGCTTACCATGCTGCTGTTCTCTGCATATCCTGTGTTATCGCTCTTTATAGCCTCAGACCAGTTTAAAAATTTAACATCCATTTCGGAAGCCAACTCCAAAAGTGTTAGGTTAACATTCTCTATCCAGTCCATCGAGATGTTTGTATAGCTACAACTTGAGGTAATAGGGAAAACCGAGGCGATAATGATATCAGCATACGGCCACTCTTCCTGTATTGCCTCTATGGCCTCTTTATATGAGTTTTTATAGTTCTCTAGGTTCATGCCGGCATTGTTTGTGCCAAAATTTATAACAACTCTTTGAGGTTGCATAAGCGCAACTGCATCCGGCATTGTCATGTTGCTGTATCCCGAAAAACTTACACATCTTAAGCTGGTTACACTTGTTATTCCCATGCTTTCAATACCGATGGCGTTTTCCATAGTAAGGCCGGTAGTGCTTGAGTATGAGATCATACGTGCTGTGTTTGAGTCACCCAGAAAAACAGTGTTGGCTACATATTCATCACCGGCATCCTCGGTTTCTATCAATAACGTGCCTTCGTATTCACTACTTACCTTTGAAATAGCATCCTTATCAAAATCGTCATCACGAACAAATGAGTCGCTTTGGGACTCTGCAAGGTCGAGAGTGGAGTTTGCAACAACCGGCTGTTGTTGCTCGGCAAAAAACAATAAATAGCAAAGCCAAACTAGCAATACAATTATAAGAGCAATAAGACCGATACATATTCCCAACCTAAGTCGCGACATAGATTCAAATAAAGATTTTATATTAGAAAGTCTGGTCGAAAACGACGCTGAACGCTTCATTAATTAGTATCCTCCGAATAAAACCAAATGTTACTGAACATGCAAATTATAGCATTTGTTTAATTTGCCAAGTTGCATGATTAAAAAGTAATCTTTTATATTATACTATAAATCTACAATAAAATCAATCTAAAGATTTACTTTTTAAACACAAACCGTGACAATTAATTTAACTGTCACGGTTTTTATGTTTTAAGATATCATGTTATTAGTCATCATATATTCAGCTATCTCTTCACCATGGTTTTGTTCGGATTTTTGAATGCCATTTAAAAATTCTCTTACCTTAGGGTCACGAAACTCAAAAATGCAGGTATCATATAATGCTGATACTCTTTTCTCGGTAGCTAAGCTATCGCTACAAAGATAGCTGTCATTTTTCTTAGATTCAGATTTACAGCTCTTGGTGTAGGTTTCTTTGGGCTTAGCAGGCTTTGAGGCCTTTTTGGATGAAGAAGCGGCAGATGCTTTTTGTTGCTTCATCTGTTTTGGAATGCTTCCGGATTGAAGCTCGCATAATGATTGATGGTGGCCAAGCTCATGCTGTTCTAACTGCTCAAACATTTTAGAGAGCTGTTTGTCGTAAGCCTGCTCCTTATAATTGCAATATTTTTCAACACACAACTTCTCTTCGTTAACGAGATCTTTTAATAGATTAGTTTCCTTTTGATTAAAAGTCATATACATCCCTTTCAATAATGGTCGATAGCATTATTATGTCTTTGTGTGATATTATTATACATTTTTTGCACTTTATGTTTACATAGCAATGTATTTTTGGTATATTATATATATTAATGTTGTTAATTTTAAAGGTGCTTATGAATATATTTGATATTTTAGGTCCTGTTATGATTGGTCCATCCTCCTCACACACAGCAGGGGCGGTTCGTGCCGGTAATGTTGCGGCACGCCTTCTTGGAATGCCAATAAAATCTGCTGAGATTACTCTTTATGGATCTTTTGCTAAAACGTATTACGGACATGGAACAGACTGTGCAATTTTAGGTGGCCTTTTAGAATTTAAGCCTGCAGATATAAGAATTCCAAACAGCCATCTGCTTGCTACACAGTCTGGAATAGACTATAAGATAGTTGTCGACAATCTGGAAACTGCTCATCCAAACACCGTTAAAATTCACCTTTGCGCTTGTGACGACAGCGAAATTACGGTGACGGTAGAATCTGTTGGCGGCGGATCTATTAATGTAGTAAAGATAGATGATGCAGAGGTTTCTTTTACTACTGAATACTTTACTACAGTTGTATTTAATGAGGATAAAAGCGGCGTTATGTCCGGCGTTACATCTGTTTTTGCACAGTATGAAGTTAACATTGCTTTTATGAAACTTTTTAGGTATGGTAAATCGGCGATAATGGTTATAGAATCTGATCAAGCATTGCCTAAAAAGGCAGAGCAGCAGCTAAGATTAATAAGGCATGTAAACAGGGTGATAGATATTGCACCGTTTTTAGACTAAGGAGTGAATATTATGAAAGTTCAGGATTATATTAATATAGCCAGTAAACAAGGGGTTTCCTTTTCAGGAGCAGTTTTGCAAAGTGAGGCCGAAAAATTAAGCATAGATCCGGAGCAGATAATTGATAGAACTTCAAAAATACTTGTTAGAATGAAGGAGTCGGCAGTACCTCCAAAGGAAGTGCCGTTAAGATGTAGCATGGTTGGAGATGCAGCAGAGCAGTATAAAGGCTCTCCCGAATTTGGCTCGCTTCTTTCTCCGTTAATGGCAGATGCTTCTGCTATGGCATTGCAGATTGCTCAAAATAGTGCAGGAATGGGTGTTATAGTTGCCGCTCCTACGGCAGGCGCTTGTGGAGTTTTGCCGGGGGTTTTAATGTCGCTTGAAAAGCATCGATGTATTTCGGAACAACAGCTGATTAACGGCCTGATTAATGCCTCAGGAGTAGGAATGGTTATAGCTGATGTTGTAGGAATAGCCGGAGCTTCAGGTGGCTGTCAGGCTGAGATTGGGTCGGCCTCTGCAATGGCCGCCTCTGCGGTAACGGAAATTATGGGTGGTGATGCAGAGCAGTGTGGCAATGCAGTAGCCCTTGCCTTAAAGTTCGTTATGGGATTAGTTTGCGATCCGGTTGCTGGTCTTGTAGTTTGTCCCTGCATAAAGCGAAACGGATCTGCCGCAGTAAATGCAATATTTGCAGCCGAACTTGCCCTTTGCAACGTTAAGAGCATGATTCCGGTAGATGAGGTGATTATAGCAATGAAACAGGTTGGCGACAGCATGAACATAACATTAAAGGAAACGGCTCTCGGAGGACTAGCCATTACACCAACAGGTTTAAAGATTGCCCAGGAACTTGCCGATCTTTCCGGTAACGGTTAACATATTTGCTTTTAAATGAAAATAATGGATTGATTTTTGTTTAAATATAGGTTATAATCAGGAGTAAGAAGTTTTTAGGAGAATTTTTTTATGCTAGTAAATTTAAACGATATGCTAAAAAAGGCACACGAAAATCATTATGCTGTAGCTCACATTAACATTAATAACCTTGAGTGGATTAAGGGTGCTTTGCAGGCAGCAGAAGAGGTTCGTTCACCAATTATCCTCGGTGTTTCAGAGGGTGCCGGTAAATATATGTGCGGTTATAAAACCGTAACTGCAATGGTTAAGGCTGCTGTTGAGGAAATGAAAATTACAGTTCCTGTAGCACTTCACCTTGATCATGGTAGCTTTGAAGGCGCAAAAGCTTGCATTGAGGCAGGTTTTTCCAGCGTTATGTTTGATGGCTCTCACTACTCAATAGAAGAGAACATTGAAAAGACAAAAGAGATAGTAACATATGCACACAGCCTTGGTATCACCGTTGAAGGTGAAGTTGGTTCTATCGGTGGCGAGGAAGATGGTGTTATGGGTCGCGGCGATATCGCCAGTGCTGAAGAATGTGCTCAGCTAGCATCGCTTGGAATCGATCTTCTTGCTGCTGGTATCGGTAATATACATGGTAAGTATCCAGATAACTGGGCTGGTCTTGATTTTGATGCACTTGCAGAAATTCAGAAGGCAGTTCCGGATATGCCACTTGTTCTTCATGGCGGTACAGGTATCCCTGAAGAAATGATAAAGAAGGCAATCTCATTAGGCGTTAGCAAGATTAATGTTAACACCGAGTGCCAGCTAAGCTTTGCTGCCGCTACACGTGAGTATGTTGAAGCTGGTAAGGATAAAGAAGGCAAAGGCTTCGATCCCCGCAAACTGCTTGCACCGGGTACAGCAGCAATTAAGAAAACAGTAATCGAAAAGATGGAGCTGTTTGGATCTGTTGGCAAGGCCTAATAAATAAGTAATATAAAAGGAGGAAGGTGGCAAGCTTTCCTCCTTTTTGTTTTATTTTTAGTAAAGGAGGGTATCCGTGAAGGATTTAATAATTATTGGGGCAGGGCCGGCAGGTTTATCGGCGGCTGTATATGCAATACGTGCAGGATTAGATCTTGAAATATATGAAAGCAACTATATGGGTGGCGGACAGGTTCTTACCACCTATGAGGTTGATAACTACCTCGGTATGCCCGGAATAAACGGATTCGATATGGGAATGAAGTTTCAGGAACATGTAAACAAGATGGGTGTTAATATAAACACTGCATCGGTTTCTGCAATAGAAAAGCAGGGTGATAGCTTTATTGTAAAGATTGATGGGGGCGAAGTTGAAACTCGCACCGTTCTTCTAGCTAGTGGCGCAGAAAATAGAATGCTGGGCGTTGAAGGTGAGGAGAGATTACGTGGCAAAGGAGTCTCCTATTGTGCAACCTGTGATGGAGCTTTTTATAAGGGCAAAACAACCGCTGTAGTAGGTGGAAGTTATACCGCCGTTGAGGATGCTATATACCTTTCTGCACTTTGTGAGAAGGTTTATCTTATCCATCGCCGTGATAAACTTCGCGCAGGGGCATATCTCGAAAAGAAACTTTTTGAGTGTGAGAATGTTGAAATTATTTGGAACTGTAAGGTAACCGAGGTTAATGGTAACGAAAAGATAGATTCTTTAGAGCTGCTTTATAACGACGGCAACACAAAAAATCTCCCGGTAAACGGCGCGTTTATCGCTGTTGGTACTACGCCGAAAACCGAGCTGGTTAAGGATATAGTAGAACTAAACGAAAGTGGCTATGTTATAGCCGGCGAGGATTGCGAGAGTTCGCAAAAAGGACTTTATGTTGCAGGTGATTTGAGAACAAAACCATTAAGGCAGATATCCACTGCAGTATCCGATGGTGCTAATGCAATAACATCTATCCGCCATAAGCTATATGGTTATTAAACCGACATTTTTAGGGTGAACTGTTTAGGAGTCATTCCCTTTTGCAACTTAAATTGATGGATAAAATAGCTACTGCTGGAAAATCCGACCTCGAATGCAACTTCGGTTATGTTCAGGTCGGATTCTGTAAGTAACCTTAAGGCTTCATTAATCCTAACATGGTTAATGTACTCGGTGATGTTGGTGTTTGTTACCGATTTAAAATAACGTGAAAAATATGAATAGCTCATGTTGCAAATAACAGCAAGCTCCTCAACCTTAATTTCACGATGAAAGTTTTTTTCAACATGCTCAAAAACACCCTGTAGTCTAGCTCCGTCTGCACGATTTGTGTTAATACCGAGATTTAAGTCTATCCCTAAAAGATGCCAGCTTCTCAATATGTATAAAAACATCTCGCATATACTAGCACGTACGGCCAACTCATAGCCGTATTTTTTTTCGCAGTATTCTGTTAAAATTCTTTTTAACATAGCGGGAATAACCGTTTGTTCAATCTCGGTAGATTTAAAAAGCTTTTGATGCGTTGAACTGCTAAGGGTAAAGGGTAAAACATATTTTGCCTCATAGAAAGAGGCTGTTGTGGAGTAAAGAATTTCCGGAGAAAATTTTAACATGGTGTAACAGGTCACTTCATCGTCGTTACTATATGTTGAATGTATTTCTTTTGAGTTAATAATTATCATGTCGCCAACATTTAGTTCATACTTAATACCGTTAACAACAATTATCATACCGCCTTTTGTGCAGTATAGAATTTCGATATAATTATGAACATGAGGTTTAACAAGGTTGTGTCGTCCATTATGATAAACCTCAAAGCATTCAAAAGGAAAAATTAAACCATTTTCTCCTTCAATTAATTTTTCTACATAATAATCCACATAAACCTCATGACAAAATAATAGTATTTTCTAACAAAAATATTATATCACAATTCGGGCAATTATGATAGAGTAAAATCGTGAATTTTACAAAGGATATAATGATATGGAAAAGAAGTTGAAAATTGGAATTATTGGTTGCGGCGGTATTGCAAACGGCAAGCATATGCCGTCATTAAAAGGTCTTAGCGATATTGAAATGGTTGCGTTCTGTGACATAATTGAGGAACGTGCCGAAAAGGCTGCAAAGGATTATGGTACAGCAGATGCTAAGGTTTACACCGATTACAAAGAACTGATTAAGGATAGCTCAATCGAGGTGATCCATGTTTGCACCCCAAATAAATCTCATGCCGAAATCTCTATTGCTTCTATGAAGGCAGGAAAACACGTTATGTGTGAGAAGCCTATGGCAAAAACTGCAGCTGAGGCAGTTGAGATGGTTAAGGCTGCAAAGGAAACCGGCAAAAAACTTACCGTTGGATACCAACATCGTTTTAAACAGGAGAGTACCTATCTTAAATCTGTTGTTGATAGCGGACGTCTTGGCGATATCTACTATGCAAAAGCTCTTGCTATTCGTCGTCGCGGAACTCCAAACTGGGGAGTGTTCCTAAATGCTGAGGAACAAGGCGGTGGACCTATTATAGATATTGGTACACACTCGCTTGACTTAACACTTTGGATGATGAATAACTATAAGCCAAAGATGGTTGTTGGAACAACCTATAAAAAGATTGAAGGCGCAGACCAGGGTAATCCTTGGGGCGGCTGGGAAGATGGAGCACACACTCTTGAAGATTCTTCCGTTGCATTCATTGTAATGGAAGATGGTTCAACAGTAACACTGGATGCCAGCTGGGCTATTAATATTGCAAATCCAATTCAGGAAGGTAGCTGCATGCTACACGGCGTTAAATCCGGCGCGGAGATTATTAACAATGTTGTAACACTTAACGGTGTTGAGTTTGATAAGCAGTATGTAACAACTCCAGATTGCTCTGCCGGCGGAGTAGCCTTTTATGAAGGCGCCGACAATTCGCCTCAGGCGGTTGAGGCAAGAATGTGGATAGACTGCATTAAGAACGACACCGATCCGTTGGTAACACCGGAGCAGGCCTGCGTAGTATCTCAGATACTAGAGGCAATATATGTTTCAGCAAAAACCGGAGAGCCCTTCTACTTCAACAAATAGTGTTGGGTTTACCGATATAAGGAACTGTAAAAATTAAGTTTGGGTTGTAAATATTCCCAGAAATTTCGGTACAAGTAATATAATGTATAACACCCTGCTGTCAACAAAAACAGTGATAGCAGAGTGTTATTTTGTTAAAGTAAAAGGAAGAATGATGAACAAGAACGAAAAAAGATATAAGTTAACAACGGTGTCCTGTTTTGTGGGGATATTTGTTCAGGCGATTGTAACCAATTTAACAGCAATACTGTTTATTCCATTAAGAACTTTATATGGATTATCTTATATACATCTGGGAATACTTGTTGCTGTAAACTTTACAGCTCAGGTTGCTGCTGATTTAATATTTTCGGGTGCGATCGATAGAATAGGATTTCGTAGAATTACTTTGCCAACAACAGCTCTTGCATGTTTTGGGTTAATTCTATTAGGTTTAACACCTTTTTTATTTGCTAACAACATTTTTGCAGGGTTGCTAATTGCTACAGTTGTATTTGCAATGGCTAGCGGACTGCTAGAAATCCTTATGAGCCCGATAGTAGATGCGTTACCGAGTGACAACAAGGAAGGTGCAATGAGCCTTATGCACTCGTTTTATGCATGGGGTCAGGTTGCAACTATAATTATTACAACGATTTTTTTATTTGTTGTTGATCACCAATACTGGTTTGTTATTGTATTCTTCTGGGCATTGGTTCCGGCCATAGCATTTTTTATGTTTAGGGTAGCGCCGTTTCCTCCAACTCCTCATCATACCGAGGTAGTTAAGATGAAGGATATGATATTCCATCCAATATTCATCCTTTGCATGCTATCTATTTTTCTTGGAGCGGGTACCGAGGTTACTTTAAACCAGTGGTCCTCTACCTTTGTAGAAAAAGCACTAAACCTTCCAAAAATTGTGGGCGATTTAATTGGCATGTGTGGATTTGCCGTGATGCTTGGACTTGGAAGGCTTCTACACGGAAAATTTGCAGAACATTTTAACATTAATAAGTTGCTTATATCAGGTAGTATTCTTTCCTTTATATGCTATCTAACAGCGGCGCTCTCTTCGGTTACCTTTGTTACCCTTATAGGTATTGCTGTTTGTGGCTTTGGTGCAAGCCTTCTCTGGCCGGGAACATTAGTTATTTCAGCGGATAGATTCCCAAAGGCGGGTGCATGGATGTTTGCAATACTTGCAGCAGCGGGAGATATTGGCGCTGCATTTGCTCCGTGGCTTACTGGGTTTGTTGTTGACACCCTTCTTTTAACAGGAGCATCATCTGTTCAAGGTGAAATATTAGAATCCGAGGCGATCAGGTTAGGAATATTAGTGGCAGCAGTATTTCCACTACTTGCAATTGTTATTCATGTTATGTTGTTAAAGCTAAAAAGAAGGTAATAATGTTTCTTAAGATAAAACGAATAAAGCTTGTTTAAAATGACGATTGTATTATTATACTGATTATGATAATATAATAACAAAAATACATTAAGGAGAAACTATGTCCTTTGAACATGAGGTTGATTGTTTTATAGCAGAGAAAAAGGATGAGATTATCGAGCTGTTAACAAGATTGATAGCCGCAAAAAGTGTTGCTTCATCGGCAACATCAGATAAAGCACCTTTTGGTGATGGTGTTAGAGAGGCTCTTGATATTATGCTTGATGCCGCACAAAAGTATGGAATCGATGCAATAGATGGTGGTGGATACTTTGGGTTCGCTCAGCTTAAAGGAGAGAGGGAGGATTACCTAGCAACCTTATCGCATCTTGATGTTGTTCCTGCTGGCGATGGGTGGAATACCGACCCATTCACCCTAACTCATAGAGAAGGTTATCTATTAGGTAGAGGCGCTTCAGACAATAAAGGGCCCTCCGTGCTTTCATTGTTTGCGCTACTATTTTTTAAAGATCGTCCACTAAATTTAAGCATGCGTGCTATTTTTGGATGCGATGAAGAGACGGGCATGACCGATATGGATAGATACAATGCCCTATATGAGCCTCCATTTTTTGCCTTTACACCGGATGGTAATTTTCCGGTAGGATACGGTGAAAAATCGGTTATTGAGGGTAGTTTTGAGAGTAAAGCGGTTTTTACTACAATTAAGGAGTTTACGGGGTCTGATGCAGGAAATGTTATACCCAAGAGGGCGGAGGCTCTAGTTAAGGCAGATATGAAACCGGTCGCAACCGATTCTGTAGATGTTGATGTTGAGGGTGACTGCTTTAGATTAACGGCTCACGGTACCGGTGGACATACTGCCGACCCATGGAAAGCAATTAACGCAGCCGATGTTTTAATCGATTATCTACTAAGCAACAGCCTTTGTACTCCGGATGAAAAGGATGTGCTAAGTGTAATTAAGCAGATTAGCTCAGATTGCAGTGGTGAGAAAATTGGGATTGCCGCAACCATGCCACATTTTTCACCGCTAACAGTAGTTCCGTCTATGTTTAGTATAGAGGATGGGAAGATAATAACACGAATAAATATAAGGGCCCCCTTCGGCTGTGTAGCTGAGGATATAAACGAACAGCTTGCTATTTTTGCTGAAAAGAACAATCATAGCTATAACAAAGGTCATGTAAGCTACGGGATATTTACCGATCCAACTTCAAAGCCGGTTAGAATATTGTGTGATGTTTATAATAATGCCATTGGAAAGAAAGCTGAACCGGTTACAATGTCCGGAGGTACCTATGCAAGAAAGCTGGATAACTGCGTAAGCTATGGTATGGGTGGTGGGGAACCCAAAGAACATCCCGACTTTGTTGGTATTATTCATGGCGCTGATGAAGCTGTAAGCATTGAGCTACTCTTGTTTTCGCTAAGAATATATATCATTGCACTTAATAGATTACAGGAAGAGTGTGGAGCTGCTTTGGCAGAGATTTAGCATGAAAATGTTAACATTTAAAGATTCGCAGGGGCAGGTTCACAGCACAGCAGACGAACAAACTCTTTTGCAACGGTTATATTACTATGAAGAAAAATTATATACCCTTTACAGCAGAAGAGAGCTAACTCGTCAACGTATCGACCAGCTACAGCGAGAGAAGAAGGAAGGAACGGCACAGTATAAAGAGCTGCTTGGAGATGAACTGGTTGCAGATTCTGTGTTAAATGCCTTTGATATAAAATAAGCGGAGAAGTTAAGGTGTTTTTTATATACAATTCAAACGGTAATAACAAGCAAAGCAAGACACTTAAAACCATTAAGATTATTCTTTCTATTGTTCTAATAATAATGGGTGTGCTTTGCATATTAAATCCGCTGGGAACAGTGGCGACTATGGAAACTATCGCAGCGGTATTTATACTTTCAACAGGTATGTTTAGAGGTTATGAATATCTTTCATACAGCAAACAAGGGGCGAAATACCCCTCCTTGCTAACCAGCTGTGTGCTAAACCTTGTTTTGGGAATAGTTTTTTTAATACTGCCTTCCGGCTTTACTGTTAGTTTTGTAACAGGATTGATAACAATAATTTTACTTGTAGTAGGCTTGGTTAAAATTATGTCGGCGCTTAAAAAGCGCGAATACAACGAACCCGGTTGGAAAACTAACATGGTTTTTGGTATTATTATTTTATTGGTTGCTATTGCATTTTTATCAATGCCGCTGGCAACAGACATATTGTTGGTTGTAAGCCTTGGTTGCTATTTAGTTTTTTGCGGTATATCATTGCTGGCCTTCAGATAAAGGATCTAACCTGTAAACCTGCCCACCATAGTATTGAAGATTTTGATACCATGCAAGCATTAAAACATCGGTGCTTTCGGCTTCGGTGTCGGCCGGAGGATAAGATTTATTACCGAATGGTATGTCGATTCCCTTCTCGTATAAAACCGTAGTAGCTACTACTTCATCGGTGCTACTTTGAGCAAGAAGGTTTTTCTGTATGTTTTTAGAAAGCGTTGCAAAGCGGTTTTCGGTTCCCAGAAGGCCTTGTGTGAATCCTGCTTGCTCGATGAAATCTTCTGCTTTAAAAATTTTATCGCCGGACATAACAACACCATTTCTAAGCAGAATATCGGTTATAAGATTTTCGGTGTTTAAAATTAGTTGCTCTGTGTCGCTATCAAGATAGCTGCACAGAGTTATTGCAATAGTGTTACTGTTTGCGTATTCTGTTGAATGAAGAGCAACCTCTTTTTCCGGTATAGTGTAGATAACCTGGGTATCGTCGACGTAGTAATGAGAAGAAAAAACTCTGTTTCTGTTTTTGCTGTTAAAGGCTATTTTAGCGAAAAAGGATGCATTTTCTCCTCTTCCACCTGTCTTTTCGTGAAGAGTTACGCCAATGAAATCGCTCCTAAGTTCGCCCGGGCGAAGACAGCCGATTTCAATAAACTGATTAATATAACTATCCATAAAAATCTCCCTAAAGTTTAATGTCGTATTTTTAGTGTTAAAGTAGCTATTGTTTCATGCTTTATAGTATTCCGGAATAAGTAGATGTGTGTATCAGTTAAGGTTATAATCCCATAGGTTTTATCATTTCTATTTTATCGATTCAGTTAGTTACAACAAACTTACCTATTTCATATTCTTGACAAGTATAAAGTTTTAAGATAAAATATAATTTATAAGCAACTTCATAAGCAGCCTTATTTCAAGGTGGATTACCACATTCTTATATGCATACCGGGAGTTTCCCGTCGCAATATATATACGTTGAAAAGTGAAAGGAGTTAATTAATGGCAAAAATCTATCATATTAGCAAAAAGGGGTGTAATCAAAACCCAGGAACACAGGCACAACCATTTTTAACAATTCAAAGAGCTGCAGATATAGCTAAACCCGGTGATACGGTAGTTGTTCATGAGGGTGAATATCGCGAGTGGGTTAAACCGGCTTTTGGCGGAAATTCTGATTTTGAGCGTATTACCTATAAAGCCGCAGAGGGCGAAAAGGTTGTAATAAAAGGTAGTGAGCGTATAACCGGATGGGAAGTATTTGAGGATACCATATGGAAAGTTACAATTCCAAATACTTTTTTTGGCGAATACAACCCCTACAAAGAAGAGCTTTGGGGCGACTGGCTAATCCATCCGCTTCGCGATGAATGGATTCTTCATCTTGGTGATGTTTACCTTAACGGTAAATCATTTTATGAAGCTACCGACATGGCAGACCTTAGAAGCAAGGCAAAGAGGGTAGAAGGTTTTGCTCCTCCCTGGAGTAGCAAACCGGAAGTCATTGTAGATAGCGAGGGTACGCTTTATAAGTGGATTGCAGAGGTAGATCCGGAGAATACAGTTATCTATGCAGATTTTAACGGAAGCGACCCAAATAAAGAGTTAACCGAAATTAATGTTCGTCGCTCCTGTTTCTATCCGGCAATTAATGGCATTAATTATATTACCGTATCGGGCTTTGAGTTAGCTCAGGCTGCCTGCGGTTGGGCACCTCCTACGGCAGATCAGCCGGGACTTGTTGGCCCTAACTGGAGTAAGGGATGGATAATCGAGCATAATATTATTCATGACGCTAAGTGCAGTGCTGTTAGTATTGGTAAGGAAATAACTACAGGGCATAATGAATCAGCCATAACACTAAGAAAACCGGGATATCAATACCAACTTGAGAGCGTTTTCCGTGCACTAGACAACGGCTGGAGCAAAGAAAAAATTGGCTCCCACATAGTTCGTTACAACAAAATATACGACTGTGGTCAGAATGGTGTGGTTGGACATATGGGCAGTGCTTTCTGCCACATTCATGATAATCATATTTTTAACATAGCAGTTAAGCATGAGTTCTTCGGTTATGAAATTGCAGGAATCAAACTTCATGCAGCGGTTGACACACGCATCGAACATAACAGAATTAACGATTGTACACTCGGTTTGTGGTTAGACTGGCAGGCTCAGGGAACACGTGTTAGCCGTAACCTATTCTACAAAAATGACCGTGACCTTTTCATTGAGGTTACACATGGCCCCTGTATCGTAGATAACAACGTACTTGGTTCTGTTTATACTCTAGACAATGTTGCCCAGGGTACTGCTTATATTAATAATCTTTGCTGTGGGGGAACAAGACAGATTGATACACTAGACCGCTCAACACCTTATCATCAACCACATTCTACCAAGCTTATGGGCTTTGCCTATATGTATAGCGGTGACGATAGAATGTTTAACAACATCTTTATCGGTGGCGATGATATACCGAGCAACCTTGTAAGTGGAACCTCTGTATATGATGAACATCCGGGATCATATGAAGAGTATAATCGCCTTATCGATGAGTATGGAGTTACTAACGATCATGTTCGTTACATTGCTGTAAAACAGCCGGTTTATATAAACTGTAATGCATATTTTAATGGTAGTACTATATACAAAAATGAGGCTAGCACCTATAAGAGCGACTCAAACCCCGAATGCTATCTAACAGAGCAGGGAGATGAGGTTTACCTCAATATTACACTTGCTGATGACTTCGTTAAGTTTGAAAACGATATAAAGAAAACTGAAGATCTTGGTTCAACCAGAATTTCAGAATGCATATTCGACGATTATAATGCAAACTTTATCATCTTTGATACCGACATTAACGGTAACAAACGCGCCGAAAAATCAGTAGCAGGTCCGATAGCGAGCTTAAAATCGGGTAAAAACACGGTGAAAGTTTGGTAACAAACTAAGCTAATAGAACACCCCGCAACCTAGGTGGTTAACCTGGTTGCGGGGTGTTTAGCTATTATTCAATTAACTATTTTTCTGAGAGATTTGCACGATATTTTTCGCTTTCCCAGTTACGGATAAACTCTATACCCTCTTCGCAGAGAGTTTCAAGAGTTAACCCAAGTCTTTTAATCTCGGCAATGATATAGGCAACGCCAACCATAACCTCAAGAGCCGTTAACGCTTTTTTTTCAGACATTTTAAAAACTACCTCGCCCTTTTCAGTGTTAAAGAGAATAGTCTCGGATAGATTAGAGCCAAGATATACCATCTGATCAGGGTAGAGAATAACCTCATCAAAGTATTTATTTTTAACCGCATTATCTTTAATAAAGGTTGATAATAACTCAGAGTTAGATACAAAGTCATCCCCTTGCTTTTCAACGCTACATGAGGGGTAAGGCGATGCGTTAAAGTAGTTTTTTATTAGATTGTTTGCCGTATCATGAATTTTTATTGCCTCGTCAGCATTATCTGAATGTGCAATTATGCCATGACTATGCATGAATATAAGTTCCGGTTGTTTACCGTTTTGCATTTCATAATCGGTAACAGCCTTCGCTAGCTCCATCGATAGCGTGAAACCCGGGCTAATAAATGGAAGGTAAACATAACCGAGGTCGCTTTCATTAAATATCTCTTTAACCTTTTCACGTCCTTCTTTAGAGCAACATAAAAGGTTTGAGTAAACAGAATGGGTATGAATTACCGCCTTTTTTAGATAGGAATGAAAACCTACCTCCACCGAGGGCCTTGTTTTTTCCATGCCATCTATCATGGTTATACTGTCGAGGTTAATTTTTAAGGTTTCCACTTCAACATCAATATCGGTCATGGCAGATAGTTTTGCATAGTCGGATAAAATCTTGGAATAGTCTACGGTAACATATCCGCTATTTTCGGTGATGTCCGACATGGTGTATCCACTCGCCTTGATAGCCATTATTCTATCATCAAATTTATAAGAGCTGTTTCCGCCACCACCCTGAACGAAGTCAAGGCGCGCACCGGCATAGTTAGAGATTTTTTTCATCTCGATTTTTTGTTGTTCGTACATATTTCTCCCTTTTAATATTATAACTTTGTTGTATCGCCGGCAAGCTGTTTGTTTAGGTCGAATATAAGTTCGGCCTGCTCAAAACCTGTTGGCTCAAACCAGGGAAGGGTAAGCTCATCCCACTTTTTGCACACCTCGGTTGCACGAAGCTTTGCGTTACAAAGTTCATGTTCCTCACACTCTAGTATAATTATAGATTGATTTCTATGGAAAAATATAATCTCGTCTTTAATTCCACTTTCACGAATAGCCTCTAACATTTCACGCCAAGGCTCTTTATGAAGCTTGATATAATCCTCTATTCGCTCAGCCTTAACTTCAACTATTATACAGTATCGATTCATAATCTACCTCTTTAACAAAACGTCATTTTCGTAGCTCTCAACATCCTCAAACCAGTCAATATCGCCCTTAACTCCGGCCCGTATGCAATATTCCTCCCACACATCGCTGATAGGCATCATCTTTGCATCCTCCATCAGCATCATTTTTTTTGTGAAGTTGCCCTCGTTCTGAAGCTTAGTCAGCTCGTCGTTGGGCTGTAGTAAGGCGAATAACATTGCTTTTTGGAATGCCCTAGTTCCGATAGCCCATGCTGCAACACGGTTTATAGAAGCATCAAAGAAATCAAGACCAACCAGAACCTTATCTGTTGCATTGTTGCGAACTATCTCTTTGCAGATTTCTATAATCTCATCGGTATAGTTAACAACATGGTCGCTATCCCAGTTCATGGGGCGGGTAACATGTAGCGGAACCTTGTCGAAGAAGCAAAGAAGAGAGGAGATTTTATCGCTTATCATCTCGCTCGGATGAAAGTGGCCTGCATCAAGCAGATAATAAACATTTTCTTTCGAGGTTGCATAACCCATGTAAAATTCGTTTGAACCAACGGTGTATGCCTCAACACCGATGGCAAAGAATTTACTCTCAACACAGTCGATAACATAGGGAAGTTTTTCTGCAAAAATTTTATCAAGTGAATCTTTTAGGCGCATACGCGGGCCGATTCTGTCTGCAGGAACATCCTTAAAACCATCGGGAATCCAAACGTTATTAAGTGCAGCAGAACCAAGTTCTTTACCAATTTTGTTAGCAATCCGACGTGAAGCAATGCAGTGGTTAATCCAAAATTCACGCACCTTGTCGTCAGGACTTGAAAGGGTTAAGCCATCCTTAACCATCTCGTGGCTAAAAAGGGTTGGGTTAAAGTCTATCATAATATCGTTTTTCTTTGCAAAGTCTACCCATGCGGCAAAATGCTTGTATTCCTGCTTATCTCTATCGACCCAGCCGCCGTTTTCATCGTTAAAAACAGCATAACATGCATGAAGGTTAATACGTTTTTTTCCGGGAATAAGCGATGCCGCCTTTAAAAAATCTGCGGTAAGTTCTTCAAAGTTGCGAGCCTTGCCGGGGTAGTTTCCGGTAGTTTGAATGCCGTTGCCTGCTCCACCGTCTTTGTTATCAAAGCCGGTAACATCGTCTCCCTGCCAGCAGTGGATGCTAACCGGGAGACTAGCTAAAACAGCTAGGGCCTTTTCGGTATCCACACCGAGTTTTAAATAACGTTGCTTTGCTTCTTGGTAACCCATAATTATAACCTTTCTGTCTTTATTATTTGTTAATGCTTATTGCCGTTATGCTTAATATCTGTTGGCAAATTTGATAAAAACAACAATATTGCTTATTGCTTTTAAAATATAATTCTATTATAATAATATTGTAACTACATTTCAATACAAAATATTGCGGCTTTTTTTAGAAATATTGCTTTTGAGGGTAACGTGTTAAACTATAATATGGATATTGATGAAAGATCATCATGGATAACGGCAACTCCCGGTGCATTTGCAAGGAGCTTACCGTTTTATTGCACCGAGGTTGGTGAGTTTTATGCAGGGAGTGATTTTTTTACCGAAAGAGATGAAAAAGAAGGTTATTGGTTGGTTTACACCATAAAGGGTGAGGGAGAGCTAAATTATCGCTCTGAACAAATTAGGCTTACTGCCGGTTGCTGTTATATTGTTGATTGTAGGGAATATCAGTATTATCGAACTGCTCCTACATCCACCGATTGGCATCACTTCTGGGTTCATCTTAACGGTAACGGAATAGACGGATATATTAAACAACTTGCACTATCTTCCGAGCCTGTTTTGCTAGATCCACAGACAACGAGCGATTTTTTTAGAATTTTATTACTACATGCAAGGCAAAACACAACCGAGGATATGATGGAAAACTCGGTTCAACTTCATAACATTCTTCATAGTATGTTTAAGGCATTGCACTCACATCTACAGCTATCCGACAATCGAAGTGATGCTATTATCGGCTGTGCAAAATATCTGCGCGAGAGATATGCAACTAAAATAAACCTCGATGAGATGGCAAAGAATGCCCATCTATCGAAGTTTCATTTTATTCGATTATTTAAAAAATATATGGGAACCTCACCATACGACTATCTTTTGCACCATAGAATCACCAAGGCAAAACATAAACTTTGTTCTACAAACCTTTCTATAGCCGAAATTGCCATTAAAACAGGATTTAGTGGAGAGAGTAACTTTTCAAGCCAGTTTTCACGAATAACCGGTATGAGTCCGCTAAAATTTCGTAAGGAGCACTATAATTTAAAACCGATGATTGATTAAATCTGCCGGTGGTACTGCCGATTAGATATCAGTAGATTATCGAATCATTTAATGGTTTTAACCTGTTCGATATAGTACTTAACAAGTTTAAAATCACTTCCCGGCATTAATCGGTGATCGGGGCAGGGGATAAACCCGCCTAGTTTATATAGCCGTTCTATTCTGGTAAGCTCATCATCAACGGCATTACGATTCTTTAAAAAGCAGGTTTTATCCAGCCCGCCAACACCGCGTTGCTCCTTACCGAATCGCTCCCTAGCCTTCTCAAATTGGTCTCCCCAAGTTCCTACCTCGATGGGGAATAAGGTGTTAACACCGTTGTCTATCCATGTTTTTTGAAGTGCATCGGTAACACCGTCGCAATCCAGCGAGATTATCTCTATTCCATAGGATTTAACAAGGTCGTTACGCTTCTTATAATGCTTTGCACATAGATCATCAAATATATCGGGTGAAAGAAGTGGGCCGTTCTTAAAGCAGATGTCCTCCCAGTAATGCGCAAAGTCAAACTTCATACCGGTTTTTAAGGTTGCTTCAACAGTCTTGTACTGCATCTCTGCATAGGTATCAACAATTTCTTGTAACAGCTCATAATCATCATACATCATGTATGAAAGACCGATAACCGATAAAAAGTTTCTAACTGTTCCAAGAATACTTCCCATCTCGATTGCTATAGGTGCATCGTGTGATTCATCCTTTTGCATCCTGTTAACGCCGGCATTTATAATACGCTCCTGTGAAAACTGCATCTTAGGTTTATATAAAGCTTCAAACGATTCCTTATCCTTTAGCTGATAATCATCCTCAGACGGTATAGAGCCTGCACCTTTTCTGGTTCGCTCAATCAACCCCTCAGAGTTTTGAACTCTAATAAAACCATCAGAAAGCTCCTCTAAAACCTTGTGCTCAAAGGGTGGCGCTAACTTAACATTGCCACCCTTTAAGTTGCACCAGTTAAAATCCCAACCAAGAATTTTGTCGAGCTCCTTATCAGCATCGTTACTGTCTGCTAAAGAATTAGCTATTGCAGAGCTAATATGCCCCTGGTCTGCCCATTCCTGCAAAAGTTCATCCCAATACCCAAAATGAACCGCCGGAAGTCGATCGATATCGCCTTTATAGTTTAATATGCTAAATGTTCTCTCTGTGTTAGTCATGTTATTTAACCTTTCATAATAAATAAAAATCATTTCTGATGACATTATTTGCAAGGTAATAATATCACAACAAGAAATGAATTTCAACATATGTTTTTATATTAATATATCAAATTTTTTCTCTTTTATTTGTTTGTTTTCATTGCAAAAATATATGTTATTTTATTAAAAGATAAAAAATGCTTACTGTAGAACTACAAATTTTATTGGTTTGTGTAATCAAAAAAGATGTTTTGCCTTTGCTCGATAACACTTGAGCGTGAAAGAACCCATATCGTAAAAAGGTGGTAGATAAGATTTTAGTTATAAGTGAGCCTGCAACCAAACAGGAAACGCCTGCCTTTTTCGAATAACGAGTAGACGAGGCGACACGCGCAACAACTTTAAAAAAATAATAAAAAACTCGTCGTAAACTAAGCATAGTTTGCAACGAGTGGTATACGATAGGGGCGAACACCTTTTTCGCATTGTGAACACTGCGCTAATCTCCCCTGCAACAGTTGATTATAGTGGTGTTATTTAGGTGTGTTAACAGGGTAAGCTAATAATTAATATCAATATATTTGTTTTTTGATGTATTTTGACATAATAGTTCTTTTACTACTATAATTGTTAAAAAAATTAGAATAGCTTTAAATAAAAATTTAATCACAGCTAACCTTCCTTTCTTAAATATACTGTTGAAAGAATATCAATAGGGGACTACTAAAAAGTCACCATATTTGTCCTCGTTTTTAAAGGCACATCCATATCCTGATTCAGTGTTGTTTGTCATAATAATGTTTGCCAAAAAAATGTTTCCTGATTCAACATTTAACGGTATTTTGCAGAGCTGTTCCTTTGTTAATGAAAATTCCACGCCCCAGTAAAAACCCTGGTTATCATCACCCGATATAAAGTCTGCACCCAAAGATGCAACATTGTTACGCTCTTCGTTAAGAATAGTATAGCATGTTGGCGGGTTATTATTTTCAATTTCGGTATAGAGAATTCCCTCTTCGTTAACAGAGGTAAGCTTAAATGTTATTCTACATTTAGCAATATCAACCCTCTCAAAAACCTTTAAGGATATACAAAGACCGCCGTTATAGCTGTAGATACGAGCATAGCAATAAACAGGAATGATATCCCCATGAAACTCAGATATCTTTATTGCTCCAAGGGTGTCCGGTTCAAGAGGAGTTTTACTTTCGGTTATAAATAACGACATTGCATACCTACGATTGATTTGTTATTATACTAATTTTATCATATAAATGATGTTTTTGCAATACTGCTAACAGAGCCATTTTTAGATTGCTTTTTAATAGATGATAATATATTATAGGCTAAATAAAATAGTAGATACTATCGTGATAGTATTTAAATATATTGAAACAATTGCCAACTTCTAAAAAATATTTTAGGGACGGACAAAAACATATTGCGTTTTATAACAGGATAATATATAATATATCTTATTATAGTTATGTGAGGTTGATATGGCAAGGGTTGCGCGAAGGGTTGAAGAAAATGCTATTTATCATCTATTGTTAAAAGGATGTAGCGATTATCCATTGTTTAGGGACGGTGAGGATTATAAGTTATTCATCTCGAAGCTTTTTAATCTTGTTGAGCAAAATAGTTTAAAACTTTATTGTTACTGCTTGATGTCAGATCATGTACATATTGTTTGTAAACCTGACAATAAAGAGCTTTCAGTTTTTATGAAGCAGTTAACCGGAGGATATGCTTCATATTATAATAGGCGATATAAGCGTAGCGGTCCGGTGTTTGCCGGCAGATTTAAAAGTGAAATAGTTGAGCATGGTGATTATCTAAAGCGGTTGATTAGATTTATACTGCAAGACCCGGTTCGATTGAAGCTTGCCGTAACGGTGACAGATTATCCATATAGCAGTGCTATGAACTATATCCTTCCCCCCATTTCGCAGATAGAAATTGAAGAGGTTCTTTCTCTTTTTGGAAGCGATAACAGCGAGGCAAAGGCAGGTTATATAAAATATACGGCAAACCGAAGTGCTGAATGGTTTATGGATGAAAATGCGGCGCCAAAGCTTAAAATTCAACATAGGTTAGATGTTGAGAGGCGATGTTGGAAGCTGCTTTCAGATGAATTTGGTTTAATGCCGGCTGATCTACCCGGCCAAAAAACCGCGATTAAAAAGGCGGCAATCGCAGCTTTAAGAAAACAAGGTGCTACCCTAAAACAGATTATGGCCTTAACGGGGTGCAGTTACTACACGGTTCAAAAGGTATCGGCTGATTTTCACAATGATTTCACTGTAAAAGACTAACTTCTGCTTGAAGTTTTTCTTTTTTGTGATATAATTGATTAGAGGGGGAATAATTCCCTTTATTACGCATAAATGTTTTTGGAATTATAATGTTTAACGATCAACTATTTTTATATCTGGTAAGAGCAATTGTTCTGCTTACAGCAATTCCCATTCATGAGTCGGCTCATGCATTTGCTGCTTCAAAACTTGGAGATAATACCGCAAAATATCAGGGTAGAATTTCTCTTAATCCGGCCGTGCATTTTGATCTGTTTGGTAGCGTTTGTATGATACTGGCAGGAATCGGCTGGGCTAAACCCGTGCCTATTAATCCATATAACTTTAGGGGGAACCGCAAGGTTGGGATGGCGTTATCTGCGGCAGCAGGCCCATTATCAAATTTAATTATTGCTTTTTTCTCTGTTATCCTTTATAAGGTGTTTTTATACAGTGGAGGTTACGATGCCTCTAATGCATTGCTAAATACGCTAATGATAGTTTTTAGCTATATGGCCAATATTAACATTGTTCTTGCTATTTTTAACCTTATTCCAATTCCGCCATTTGATGGTTCGAGAATCTTTAATCTGTTTTTGCCTGAAAGCTTTTACTTCAAGGTTATGCAGTATGAGAGATACATTTTTATAGGGCTGTTTATTGTTCTGATGACAGGAATACTAGACGGACCTTTGAGCTTTGTTAGAAACATTGTATTAAATCTATTTGATAACCTTACCTTCTTTGTTGATATGATAATGGGAATGTTTTAGATATGACCGAGTTGACCTTTAAAACTAAGGATTTTGAAGGACCACTTGATTTATTGCTTACCCTGGTTGCAAAAAACAAGATGAGCCTGTTTGATATCGACCTTATTGCACTAATAGACCACTATCTTAATGCCGTTAAGGATATGCAGGAGCGAAGGATGGAGGTTGCTAGTGAGTTTATCGAGATGGCAGCCCAGCTAGTTTACCTTAAATCTCTTCACCTGCTTCCAAAAAGCGATGAGGGGGAAAGACTTAGAGCTGAACTAACCGGACAGCTGGTTGAGTATGCCCTTTGCAAACAGGTTGCAACGCAGCTTGGCTGTATGTCGCAAGGCATTTTTCATGCAGTACGAGAACCGGCGCCGTTTACACCAGATTGCACCTATAAAATAACCCACAGCATATATGAACTTATGCACGCACATCGAATGGCGATGGGTAAGACCCAAAGACAGATGCCGACAGAGCAACACTTTGACCCAATAGTAACAACACCGATAGTTTCGGTTTCTTCTAGAATTAAACATATGGTAAATATTCTTAAAACCGGTGCAGGAAGGTTATTTGATTTCTTTAAAAAGGGAGAAGAAAAAAGCCGATCGGTTGCAACATTTTTAGCGGTTTTAGAGCTTCTACATGATGGAAGTATAAAGCTGTCCCAAAATGGTAAGGTTGAACTTACAGGAAGATATAAGCACGAACAAGGAGAAGACGTTGGATATTAACCAGTATAAGGGAGCGTTAGAGGCTATGCTGTTTTCCTGTGCTGAGCCGGTGTCTGCTTCGCGACTGGCCGAGGTACTGGATATTGAAGATGTTGTTGTTGTAAGGCTGTTAAATCAGCTAAGGGATGGGTACAGTGAGCAGGACAGAGGGATAGTTTTGCTTCAATATGAAGATCGTTGGCAACTTGCAACGAATACAGCATATGCATCGTTTGTTATCGATATACTTGACAGGCGACGCAACGTACCACTTACACAATCCGCTCTTGAGATACTATCGGTTATAGCATATAATCAACCTGTATCAAGACTGTTTGTTGAACAGGTAAGGGGAGTTGATTCAACTTCAGGTATTTCCGGTTTGGTTAATAAAGGGCTAATTGAAGAGCAGGGTAGATTAGATCTTCCGGGTAGACCGATTGCTTACGGCACTACCGATGTTTTTTTAAGAACTTTCGGACTATCATCGCTTGAAGAACTCCCGAGCATATCGGGCTACAATGAGGCGTTTGTGGCCGTTGAGGAGGTTTAGGAGATGGCGGTTGTTGAGACGATTTTACTAATCCTCGCAATAATACTGCTCTTTCTATTATTTATTATATTGATACTGCTTTTTGTTCCGCTAGGAATAGTGGTAAGCTATCATGGCGATTTTAACGAACTATTGTTAAAAATCAGGGTAGGGTTCCTCCATGTTAAGCTTAATCTACCCGCCAAAAAGCTTGAAAAGGATGCCGAGGAGGAAACACAGAAGGCAGCCGAGTCTGTTGAAGAAACGATTAAAAAGGAACCTGTTAAAGAAATTAAAAAGAATATTGAGAAGTATTTACCGTTGATTAAGTTGATACCGCCGGCTATCTACAGGTTGATAGAAAAAATCAAGATAGATAATGTTGTTGTTGTTTGGCATGTTTATTCAAAAACTGCCGCCGATTCGGCAATAAACTCAGGTAAATTATATTCCTTATTCTATTCGATTTTTGCAACGATAACGCCACCATTTAATATAAAATTAAAACAGGTAGTATTTCAACCGGATTTTATTGGCGATGCAGCAATAAACAACTATATAAATATAAGAGTTTCCACACAGCTTGTATTAATAATTATAGTGGCGCTGTGGTTTTTGATAGAGATGAAAAACAGCATGAAGAGCAACAAAAAGAGAGTGAAAATAGTAAGAAAGGAACGGAACACAATATGAACCCACATCCAATTATTGACCTTGTGGACGTAGCCATTAAACGTATTTCAGAGATGGTAGACGGTAATACCACGATAGGACAACCCATAAAGATGGATAACGGAACAATAATTCTGCCCATTTCTAAGGTTAGCGTTGGATTCGCTTCCGGTGGAAGCGATATTCCTACTAAGGTTGTATCCGAAAAATTTGGAGGAGGTTCGGGAGCAGGAGTATCTGTTGTTCCGGTTGCATTTTTAGTTTGTACCGCAACCGATGTAAAGTTGTTACAGCTTGCCGATACTTCTAACAATATTGATAGACTGCTTAGCCTTATGCCGGAGATGATGGACAAGGTTAACACTTTAATTTCTAGCAAAACAAAAAATAAAGAAACAACAGCGGTAAGCACCGAGCAAACCGTAACATTAATTAATGAGGAAGAGGGCTTTAATGGCTGAACTACGAATCCAAAAACTATTATCTGAACTTGGGGTGTGTTCGCGCCGTGAGGCCGAAAAACTAATAAAGGCCGGTAAGGTTAAGGTTAACGGTCGTCCGGTAACTATCGGAGATAAGATAGATACCTTAAAAAGCGTTTTAATGGTTGACGGTAAAAGAATCCATATACCAAAAAGAAGTGAATTTTATTATTATATGCTCAATAAGCCAAGGGGCTATATAACAACTCTTTCCGATGAACTTGGCAGACGTTCAATCGCCGATTTCACCAAGGACCTCCCTGTTAGGGTTTTTCCGGTAGGAAGATTGGATAAGGATAGTGAAGGGCTTATTATTTTAACAAATGACGGAAACTTCGCTAATATTCTTACCCATCCTTCACATGAGATAAAAAAGCTATATAGGGTAACTGTAACTCCTCATGCCGACGAGGAACAAATTTTAGAACTAGCTACCGGCGTTGTGTTAGACGATGGTGTGAAAACAAAACCATGTAATGTAAGGGTGGTTTCTGATGCTCCTAATCGAACAGTACTGGAGATGACGATAAAGGAGGGGCGTAACCGTCAGATACGAAGGATGTGTAGTGCTGTGGGCTTGCAGGTAGCAAGGCTTACCCGTAAAGCAGTTGGCCCACTTAAGCTATCAATGTTACAATCGGGAAAGATGAGAGAGCTTAAGCCTTCGGAGGTAATAGCCTTGAAAGGTGCGGCGAAAAAATGATAAAGATGACGGCAATTGTTGAACCGGAAATGGTTGATTTTTTTAATAATGAAAGATTTAGCGGTGAAATTTTAGGATATGTTGCTGTTGATACTACCGGAACAAAAGGGGTGCTATTATATCAACAAAACAAGGCAAACACAGAGATTTTAGCTATCGATACAGATGATGTTGAGGTGGCGGAAGGTTTGCTTCGAACAACAATTTATCAAACTTTACAATCTGGTGCATTGACTTTTTGCGACAAAAGCAGTATAATGTGGGGTGAAGGTTTTAATTTAGAAAAAACCAAGGAATATAAGATAGAAGAATTCTTTTTACGGGACTGCAAAGGTGGTTGTAAAGGCTGCAAACAGGGACGCGAAAAGACAAATTAAAACGGGGGTAATCTATGGCAAAAACTAAAGAGGAAATATTTGCTTCAATTTTCGATGGTGGCAAATGTACAGCTATGTTCACACAGAAGAGTAATGCTCTTTCTGTTGGCGTTGGTGTAGTTTCCGGAAATCAGGCGGTGGTAATCGCACAAAACAACGAAGCACTTGATTGTGCAGACATGAAAAAATGGGCATCAGCTATTAAGCTTGCAGGCGAGACCGGAGTTCCGGTGTTCACCTTTTATGCAGCTAGTGGCGCAAAGCTCGAAGGTGGAGCTGCTCCTATTATAGGATACAGCGAAATCTTAAAAGAATCTGCAAAGATTAGTGGCGTTGTTCCGCAGGTTGCGGTTGTGGTTGGTGTTTGTGGCGGTAATTCGGCACTGCTAGCAGCTACATCTGATATCTGTATAATGAGTGAAGAGGCAGAGTTGTTTTTAACTCCCCCCTACACAAGTGCCGCACAGGGCGACAAAAACTCTAGTGCAGGAACGGCAAAGGCCGCTTCTACTGCCGGCGTTGCCCATATCGTGGTTGAAAACTACGAAGCAGCTGCCTCGGCCGCAAAGAAACTTGCCGAGATTCTCCCTCCAAATAACATGACAGTTACATCCGTCTTTGATTTTGCTGCTCCTACAGCCGTATTTTCAACTGCAGGATATACACCGGCTAAAGCAGTTGCAGCTATTGCCGATGCAGACAGTGTTTGTGCTATGTTTGACAGCTTTGATTGCAGCTATGTAGCTCTTGCTACAGTTGAAGGCTCGGTTGTTGGTTTTGTTGCTACAAACCCAGAAAAAACATTAGGCCAAAAAGGTACTGCCAAGATTTCTCGTTTTGTTAGATTCTGTGATATTTATAACATTCCTGTTGTTACCGTTCTTTCAACAGAAGGTTTCACCAAGAGCACCGAAAATGATATTTCGGGTGGTATACGCAATGCAGCACTTCTTGCATCAACCTACAGCGATGCAACCACTGCTAAGGTTTTGGTTATTGCAGGTAAAGCAGTTGGTGCATCCTATACTGCTTTCGCAGGTTGCGACATAACCGTTGTTACCGATAAGGCTGTAGTAGCTTCCATCGAACCTACTGCCGCTGCCACAATTCTTTATGCAGATGAGTTAAAGGCATCAAGCAACATCGCTGCTGATACCGATAAGTATGCTAAATTATATGTGGAAGAAAACTGCTCCGCCGATGCACTAAACAATGCCGGTATCTGTGATATCCGTTGCGCTGAAGCTGAACTCAGGGGCGTGGTTGCAGAAGCACTAAACGTTCTTGCCTGCAAGAGAACAACACGCTACCCTAAAAAATACGGTTCTGCACTGTAAATAAAAGTAAATATAAGTTAGAAAATCAGTTTTGTAAGGAGTTATTTAATTATGAAAAACTATAAAATCACAGTAAACGGCACAAGCTACGATGTAGCGGTTGAAGAGTCCGGCGCAGGCTCAGCTCCTGTAGCAGCAGCTCCTGCAGCGGCAGCTCCGGCTCCTGTAGCCGCCCCAGCCCCAGCAGCAGCTCCGGCAGCTGTTGGAGCACCTGTAGCTGCACCGATGCCAGGAAATATCCTTGATGTTAAGGTTGCCGTTGGCGCAGCAGTAAAAGCAGGCGATGTTTTAATGATTCTTGAAGCCATGAAGATGGAGAATGATATTACTGCACCTGCAGACGGCACAGTTGCTTCCATCTCGGTAAAGAAGGGCGATACCGTTAATTCCGGCGACACCTTGATCACCTTAAGCTAATTTCTCTGTTAGGAAAGGACAGAATTTATATGGGAAAAATTAATATTACCGAAGTAGTATTGCGTGACTCACATCAGTCTTTGATTGCAACACGTATGACTACAGATGAAATGAAGGAAATTCTTCCGGTTATGAACAAGGTGGGTTATTTCTCCGCCGAAGTTTGGGGAGGTGCAACCTATGATGCATGTATTCGTTTTCTGGATGAAGATCCATGGGAGCGTCTACGTACAATAAAAAAGGGCATGCCGGACACAAAGTTACAGATGTTATTCCGTGGCCAAAATATGCTTGGTTACCGCCACTATGCTGATGACGTTGTTTATTACCTTGTTCAAAAGTGTATATCCAACGGTATCGACATTATCAGAATTTTCGATGCACTTAACGACATTCGTAACCTTTCTACAGCTATCAAGGCTGCAAAGAAAGAGGGCGGTCATGTTCAGGCTGCTATCAGCTACACCAAAAGCCCGGTTCACTCTAACGAATATTTTGCTAAATATGCAAAGGAATTAGAGAACGAAGGTGCTGACAGTATCTGTATTAAGGATATGGCCGGTCTGCTTGATCCTTATGCAACATACGAACTTGTTTCAGCAATTAAAAAGGATTTAAGCATCCCGATTGATATTCACAGCCACTACACCAGTGGACTTGCTTCTATGTCTATCCTTAAGGGTATCGAGGCTGGTGCTTCTATTATCGACACATCGATGTCTCCACTTGCTATGGGTACATCTCATATGGCAACCGAGACGCTTGTAGCTGCATTAAAAGGCAGTGAATACGACACAGGCTTAGATCTTAAGCTTTTAGACGAGGTTCGTGCATTCTTCCAGAAACTTCGTGATAAATATCTTGATAACTCGCTGCTCTCACCGAAGGTTATGGGCGTTGACGCTAACACCTTGCTATACCAGGTTCCGGGTGGAATGCTCTCAAACCTTATCAGCCAGCTAAAAGAAGCAGGTAAATCTGATAAGTTTGAGGAAGTTTTAAAAGAAATTCCACGTGTTCGTGAAGATAGTGGATTTGTGCCACTTGTTACACCAACATCTCAGATCGTTGGAACCCAGGCTGTGTTTAACGTTATCATGGGTGAACGTTATAAAACTGTTACCAAAGAGTTTAGAGCAATGGTAAAGGGCGAATACGGAAAAACACCTGCACCGATATCTCCCGAGTTTTTAAAGAAGATAATCGGAGATGAAGAGCCAATTACCTGTCGTCCGGCAGATCTTCTAGCCGATGAGCTGGATAAGCTTAAAGAAGAGGCCGCTAAGTGGTCAAGGCAGGATGAGGATGTGCTTACCTATGCACAGTTCCCACAGATAGCCGAGAAATTCTTTGCAAGTCGTAACAATAAGATAGTTGGCGTAGATGCTGATCACGTTGATTCAGCTGCTAAAAGCCATATTGTTTAATAACTAACTTTTTGAATGTGGTTAAAAGCTAATATATGCTTTTAACCACATTTAAATTATTGTTTATAGGATTGTGAGAATGAAGAAAATAAACTGGATGATTTTAAATATTGCTATCTTAATTGAGGTTGCATTAAGTTATTTTTTACCGTTTAATGTTGCAGATAATGGAGAGTATAAGGTAGGTTTTCCTTTTGAATATTTAACTGCATATAACACAAATCTCGAAGTTAACCCAATGATGTCTATGCATGTTAATCCATTATTGCTTTTAGCCAACGTTGCAGCAATATATTTTCTTATATTTATTATACGAAAATGCTTTGCAAAGCTTAAGAAAAAGAATATGGGTGGCAATATATAGATTGACACAATCATAATATATATGCTATAATATATAATACGAACAGAGTAGGAAAAAGTGCGTAAAGTGTCCTTTGAACGGGGAGTTGTCAAGGGGACGAAAGGTGAAAACCTGCGGTACTTTTTTCGCATCCCGCTGTAACAATAATGTTTACGGGATAGGTGTGTTTACGCTTGTCCTTTTTTTGCGGGTTACAATATGGAGGGTTTATGGGTATAAAATCAAGTTTCTGTAATTCGCTAAATGAACTTTCAAGTGTGAAATCGCTCACTCTTGCCGGTATGCTGTTGGCACTATATGTTGCACTGGGTTATGCAGCAAATTTCACATTAACGATATTTCCAATGCAAAAGATAAGCCTTGGCTTTCTCCCGGTTAGCGTTGCGGCATTAGCTCTAGGACCGGTAGTTTCTGCCATGGTTGGAGGATTGGGAGATCTGGTAGCATTTTTAATTAATCCTCAAGGCGGCGCATATTTTATAGGGTGGACGTTAAATTCTGCTATAACCGGATTGATATTCGGTGTGTTTCTATATAAAGATAGATTTAACCTTAAAAATATTATATTTGCAAGGATAGTAAATCTTGCAATTGTTGAGATTTTTCTCGGATCACTTTGGCTTAATATTCAGTTTGGTTGGCCACTTGTTGAAACAATGGTTGCAAGAGCGATTTCAAATGGTGCGATGGCTCCATTTGAAGTGATATTAATATTAGTTGTTGGAAAGGTAGTTAATAAATATTCTTTATTAAAAAGATGACAGGTGTTGCATGAATTATGCCGAGACATTAAAGTATATTAACTCGTTTAATATGTTTGCCCCTAAAGCAGGGTTTGATAACCTTAAGAGTTTACTTAAATTGATGGGGGATCCTCAGTGTAAGCTGAAATTTGTTCATGTAGCAGGAACAAACGGAAAAGGTTCCACGTCAGCAATGATTTCAAATATAACAAGAGAAGCAGGATATAAAACAGGACTATTTATTAGCCCCTATATAATATGCTTTAGGGAAAGAATGCAGATTAATGGGGAAATGATATCTGAACAGGAACTTTGCGATTGTACCAAGTATGTTAAAAAATTTATAGAGAGCAACCCCGTAAGCAACAAGATTATTACTCAATTTGAGTTGATTACAGCTATAGCTTTTGAATGGTATAACAGAAACAGCTGCGATGTTGTTTGCCTTGAAGTTGGGCTTGGGGGCCGTTTTGATGCTACTAACGTTATTGAGTGCCCGATTGTTCAGGTAATTACATCGATAAGCTATGATCATACAGCTATATTAGGAAATAATTTATCGGAAATTGCCTATGAAAAAGCAGGGATAATAAAAGGTTCAGCTACCGTAATATACCCTTTGCAGGATGAAGAGGCTATGAGGGTTTTACTAAGATGTTGTTATGAAAAAAACAGCATACCGGTTATTCCCGATACAAACAAACTTAAAAATGTTGATCCGAGTTGGATGGTAGAAACATTCAGCTATAATGATATATGTTTCCATAAGAAAATACCGGGAAACTTTCAGGTGTATAATGCAATAACTGCATATCATGCAGCTGTAGAGTTAAGACGGCAGGGTTATAATATAGAGTACATTAATATAGTTGACGGGATTAGTAATACAGTTTTTCCGGCAAGAATGGAGTTGTTGAGTAAAGAGCCACTCGTAATACTTGATGGAGCACATAATTTAAGTGGAGCAACAGCACTTGCAGAAACGATAAAAGGTGTTAACTGTAAAAAAATAAATATAATGATAGGCGTTTTAGCAGATCGCAACTATGAAGAGATGCTAGAAATAATACTGCCGCTTGCAGATAATGTTATTGCTGTTGCACCCAACAGTCCACGTGCGTTAGATGTTATCACATTGAGCGCTGTTGCAAAAAAGCATTGCAACAATACATTTATTGCAACAAAATATGAAGAGGCTTTGGAGCTTGCGCTATCCAAAACCTCTCTGGGTGATGCTCTAATAATATGTGGCTCACTGTATCTTGCTTCCGATATGCGAGATTATATAATAAATAAAATGCGTTAAGCTATATTTTATTTATTCATCAAGTTGTTAACAAAGCTTTCTATTCTATCGAGCGCAGTCATAAGATGTTTTAGCGAATAGGAGTAGCTGATTCTAACAAAACCTTCTCCGCTATCTCCAAACGCATTTCCCGGAACGACAGCAACCTTGGTTTCGCATAATAGCTTATTGCAAAACTCTTCGCTGGTAAGTCCGGTAGATTTTATACTAGGAAAAACATAGAAGGCTCCTTTGGGCTCATAACATTCAAGCCCTATAGCGTTAAGACGACGAACCATAAGCCTACGGCGTTCATTGTATTCATCGCGCATAGCCACTACCTCATCTGCGCATTCGTTAAGCGCTACAATAGCGGCATATTGAGCCGTAGTTGGAGCGCACATAATTGCAAACTGGTGAATTTTATTCATAACAGATGCAAGTTCGGAAGGAGCGGCGGTATAGCCTAAGCGCCACCCGGTCATTGCATATGCCTTAGAAAAACCATTAACAACGATGGTTCTCTCTCGCATACCATCGATACTTGCAATTGAAACGTGCTTTCTTCCCGTATAGGTTAGCTCTGCATAAATTTCGTCGCTCATAACAACAATGTCGGTGCCTTTTAATATTTCAGCTATTGCTTCAAGGTCCTCCCGCTCCATAACAGCGCCGGTAGGGTTGCTTGGGAAGGCAAGAATAATCATCTTGGTTCGCTCGGTGATAGCCGATTTAAGCGCAGCAGGAGTTAGCTTAAAATCATCCTCAACCTTGGTGACAAGAGGGATTGGGGTAGCCCCGGTAAGCTCAACTACTGCAGTATAGCTAACAAAGCATGGCTCGCAAATTAATATCTCGTCTCCGGGGTTGGCAACAGCACGAACAGCTAAATCTATAGCTTCACTTCCACCAACCGTAATTACAACCTCCTGTTCGGGATCGTATGATACATTTATTGATCGTTTTAGATAATCAGATACGGCTCTTCTCAGTTCAAACATCCCCTGATTAGAGGTGTACCAGGTATGCCCCTTTTCAAGAGAATCTATTCCCGCTTGCCGTATGCTATAAGGTGTTTTAAAGTCCGGCTCGCCAACGCCGAGAGATATACAATCCTTCATGGTCGCAGCTACGTCAAAAAATTTACGAATGCCGGAAGGCTTAATAGCGGTTGCCTTTTTTGATAAAATTTTACTATAATCCATCACAAGATCAATCCTCGTTCGTCAACTTCCTTTTCGGCATAAATAATCCCGTCTTTTTTATATGTGTTAAGCAGAAAATGGGTTGCAGTAGATAATACCGAATCGATAGGGGAAAGTCTTCGTGCAACAAAGCTGGCAATCTCATGGAAGCTGTTTCCGGTCATGGTTAGTAAAAGATCATAGCCACCGCTGATAAGTTGAACGCTATCTACCTCAGAAAGGTTTGCAATCTGGCGAGCAACATGATCAAAGCCAACATCCTTTTTAGGTGCAACCTTAAGTTCAATAAGAGCTTGAACCCTTCCGTCGTTTAAACGGTCGTAGTTTATCATGGTTCGGTAACCTTTAATTATACCGCTAGACTCATACTCATCTATGCGACGCGCAACCTCTTCAACGCTGCAATCAAGCATTACTGATAATTCTTCTATGCTTATTCTGCCGTTCTCTTCAAGTAGAGCAAGTAATCTGTCCACCTAAAACCTCCCTCTATATTATAAATTGTGTTTATATAACAATATAGCTATTATACCGATTAACTGCTCGTTTGTCAATTATGTAGCAATATACACAAAAGAATTCGATATTTTTTATTTATTTTAATAGTATAATATGTTAAATTGTTATGTTATAATATACACTATATTATTTAATTTGTGGGGTGAGAGAAGTGAAATATGCTATCGAGAAGATCCGCAACATTGCGTTAGTTGGCCATGCAGGTTGTGGTAAAACAACGCTAACCGAGGCGTTGTTATATGCTACGAAAACTATTGACCGCATGGGTAGGGTAGAGGATGGAAATACAGTTAGTGATTTTGAGCCGGAAGAGCAGAAAAGACATGTGTCTTTTTCAACCTCAATGTCGTCGGTTGAGTATGATGATGTTAGGGTGAACCTTGTAGACGCTCCGGGTCTTTTTGATTTTGAGCTCGGAATGTATGAGGCAGCAAGGGCCTGTGAATCGGCAGTTATTGTTGTTTCTGCTCGTGATGGTTTGCAGGTTGGAGCACTTAAAGCTTATAACCTTGCAAAGAAAACCGGACTTAGCACAATGTTTTATGTGTCAAAAATAAACGTAGAGAATGCAGACTTTTATAAAACATTAGAGGAGATTAAAATTCTCTGCGGAGCATCAGCATTTCCTTTGGTGGTTCCGATAGTCGGAAATGGCGATACAATTTACATTAACGTGATTGAGGACAAGGCGTATACCTATAAAGACGGCAAGCCTACCGAGGTTGATATGCCGGATACCGGTCATCGTCTTGACGGATTAAAGACAGCTATCTATGAGGCAGTTGCCGAGACCGACGAGGAGCTGTTTGAAAAATATTTCTCCGGTGAGGAATTTACAAACGAAGAGGTTATGACAGGGTTAAAAACCGGTGTTAAAACCGGAGCAATAACCCCGGTTCTTTGTGGTTCATCAACAAAGCAGGAAGCACTCGACATGTTTTTATCGGCAATACGGTTTATGCTACCTTCTCCATCTAAAGCACCTACACTTGTTTATGATGAAAAAGGCGAAGAAAAACTTATCGATTGCGATGCCGACGGTGATTTACTGGTTTCGGTTTTCAAAACGGTTGCAGATCCATTTGTTGGAAAGCTTAGCTATGTTAAGGTTATACATGGAACCTTAAAACATGATAGTCATGTTGTTAACAGTCGCACAGGTGAAGCCGAGAAGCTAGGTAAACTACTTTTCCTTCGCGGCAAAAAACAGATCGACACCAATGAAATTTCCGGTGGTGATATGGGTGCTATAACTAAGCTATCTTCAACCAAAACAGGTGATACTCTTTGCGCTCCGGGACATGTTTATAAACTTCCATCAATTGCATTTCCAACTCCAACATACTCGATGGCATTGCATCTCAAAAATAAAAACGATGAGAGCAAGATTGGAACGGCTTTATCAAGGTTACTTGAGGAGGATTGCACACTTAGATTCAAGAATGAACATGAAACATTCCAACAGGTATTGTCCGGTCTTGGTGAACAACACCTTGAAAACATCCTCGCAAAGTTAAAGAGCAAGTTTGGAATTGAGGCTACCTTAGTACAGCCAAGAGTTCCTTACCGTGAGTCCATCCGTAAAAAGGTAAAAGCTGAAGGTAAACATAAAAAACAAACAGGTGGACATGGTCAATTTGGACATGTTTGGATTGAATTTGAACCTCACGATGGTGAAGGGTTGATATTTGAAGAGAAGGTTTTTGGCGGAAGTGTTCCAAAAAACTACTTCCCAGCAGTTGAAAAGGGATTAAATTCGGCAATTTCCCGTGGTGTGCTTGCTGGTTATCCGGTAGTTGGTCTTAAAGCTACACTTCTTGATGGTTCATACCATCCTGTAGATAGCTCGGAAATGGCATTTAAACTTGCAGCAACGCTTTCCTATAAAAAAGGTTTGGCTGAAGCTTCTCCGGTGCTATTAGAGCCAATTGGAACATTAAAAGCAAATGTTCCGGATTCTAATACGGGTGATGTTATGGGCGAGGTAAACAAGCGTCGCGGAAGGGTTCTTGGAATGGGACCGGACGAAGAGGGCGGGCAGCTTATAGAGGCGGAGTGCCCAATGTCTGAAATGCACGACTTTACAACCTTTATCAGAAGCCTAACTGGTGGTAGAGGAAGTTACACCTTTGATTTTGTAAGATATGAACCGCTACCTTCTCAACTTGAGGGCAAGGTTATTGAGGATGCAAAACACTTTATCGAGCATAAAGACGACGAAGAATAAAAAAATATATAAAATGCTATGGCTTAAACACCATAGCATTTTTTAGGATATGTTATTTCTGTAAAATTCGTGTAAAAAGTCTTTACTTTTTAATATAAATGAGGGATAATATATATATAGGATTAAATAGCTTGTAGGTTAACTATTTGAGGGGGAATTAAATGAAAACTACATCGAAAAAGAAAACACATCTTGCAACACTTTCAGTCCAGGTTAACCTGTTGATAGCAGTTATATCAACTATTATAGTATCGGTAATGATAGTAATTAGCGGAATTGTTACAGCAAACAATATAAACGGTGAATTAACCGACCAATGTATCGTTGGCACGAATCTACTCGATTATGAGCTTAGCCTTCATGAGGTTCAGGCAATGGAGGATAAAACAGAGGTATTAGACAGACTAAAACAAATTACAGGATGTGAATTTACACTTTTTAATGGCGATGTACGAGAGTTTACCACTATAAAAGTAGATGGAGAACGGGTAGTTGGAACCAAGCTTGATTCTACAATAGCAAATACTGTTATGAATCAAGGGAAATCATACATCGGCCAGGCCGAAATTCTCGGAGTTCCACACATAACATCATACATACCCTACGTTGATGCAAGCGGAGAAACCGTTGGGGTAATTTTTGCCGGTATTCCAAGTAACTCAAACGATGCAGCAATAAGTACAGCACTTACAGTTTCAATGTTTGTAGGTATTGCTTTAATACTAATTGGATGTATTATTGCAAAGATCTTAATTGATAAAAAGGTAGCTAAGCCTCTTGCTATTGTTATGGATTCGGCCGAACGAATAGCTGCAGGTGATATGCATTTTGACCTTGATGTTAATGTAAACAATGAAATCGGTTTGCTTGCAAAATCATTCAACACGATGAAATCAAACCTGCTCTCTATAAATAGTATACTTGTTGAGATGCTCGGTAAGATTGCAAAGGGTGAGTGGAATGTTGATATTGGTAGTCCCGAAACATATGTAGGAGACTGGAAACAGCTTTATCGCTCGGTAGATGCGATGACCACTTCGGTAAGAAGCGCGCTATCGCAGGTATCCAGCTCGGCAGGACAGATTTCCACCAATGTTTCCCAGGTTTCAAACGGCGCACAGGCACTTGCAGAAGGTGCTGTAGACCAGGCAGGAAGTGTTGAGAGATTATCCGATAGCCTTCGAGATGTTTCGCTACAGGTTGAAGATAACTTTAAAAACACCCAAAAGGTTAACGAAATTGCCATTATATCCGGCGAGGTAACCGAGAGCACCCTTGAAGACATGAAGCAGATGCTTAGTGCAATGCAGGAAATTTCAAGCACATCTGAGAATATTGTTAAGGTAATTAAGGTTATCGACGATATCGCATTCCAAACAAACATCCTTGCCCTTAATGCAGCGGTTGAGGCGGCAAGAGCAGGTGAGGCAGGCAAAGGGTTTGCTGTGGTTGCCGACGAGGTTAGAAGCCTTGCACAAAAATCTTCCGAGGCCGCAAACAATACAACACAGCTTATCGACCATTCTATAAATGCTGTTCAGCTGGGTGAGGGGATAGCACAAAAGACTAACGAATCGTTTAAGGACCTAGCCAACAAGGTTCAGCAGATGGTGGTTACCATCGATCAGATATCCAAGGCAACCGAAGAGCAGGCAGAGGGAATTAGAGAAATTTCAAGCGGAATTGATCAGATTTCATCGGTAGTTCAAACCAACACCGCAACCAGTGAAGAGAGCGCCGCAGCCAGTGAAGAGCTAGCAAAACAGGCAAACACCCTTCATACATTGGTAGATAAATTTGTGTTATAGCCAGCGTTTTTGCTAATTTAAACTGCAAAATAATAAAAACACAGCCAAACCGCAAGATGCAATTTCTTGCGGTTTGGTTTATGTTAATAGCTGTAATTCTATAGAATAGCTACCGGTTATCCGGCAGCTAAGATAAAGCAGTTAGCATTGGCTTAAATAATAACACTACTAAAATTTCCTCAACCTCTTGCTACTGCGCAATAAAGGCATATATCTAAAACCTGTAATGTAGAAAAAGTGAAATTTGGAGAACGGTATCAACCGTTGGGTCGATACCGCTTCTTTTCATTATAACTCATGGTGTAGGGGATATTTTATACCCGCATGTATCGTTTTTTGTTTGTTGCAAAATATTGTTTAGGCTATTCTAAATTTAGCCTTCTGTTTATCGAATACCTGCAGAGCACTAACATTGATATAATTTCTATCAATGCCAGTATTGAGGTTAAGGCAAAAATAGTGTTAACAAAGTTCACAGAGCTAAAGTCGGTGAAAAAGTTGGTGTTAATAAAAACAATAACAAAGGCTATTAGTGAAAGCAGCTGTCCTGCGGTATAAAGCGAGAAGTATGAAACAACGGTAGCAATACCTCTGCTTTTAAATATCTGGCCTATACACATGGCGCTGAAAAATAGCAGTATAATAATTGCCAGCGTAGCTATTATATATGGTAAAAATAATAATATAGGGAATTCTACACTAAGCAATGCTCCGTTTGGATCCATTCCGGTCAAGGTTGGGGAGAGATTCCATGATGAAGGAGCATATTCGGCTAATCCCAGTGCTCTAAAAACAGGTTCAAGGGTAATTATATCAACTGCGATAACAAGTAAAAGCATTATAATTCCGGTTATAAGCTTGCTGTATAGATGAACCGTATTCTTAAAGGGTAGGGTAAAGGTTAAATATCCCTGTGGCGAAAACATGCTTTTATAAAAGTTAATAACTATCACAACGAGTGTAACACCAATGCTAAGCACTAGGCTTAAAAAATACGGTATTATGGTTAAGTTTACAACAATGTCTCGATACGGTAGGCTATCCGGAAGCAAAAGCGATATTAGCACAAAGCCACAGGTAATCGCCACCGCAATTAACACAAAAAACATGCTTTTAAAAAGTCGATAAAATTCGTGTTTATAAAGTTTTGCTAACATTTAAATACCTCCCTAAACAATCCGTCTATGCTGTTGCCGTGACTGTTTCTGATCTCGTCACAGTCACCCTGCAACACAATATTTCCGTTTTTAATAAAAACAACATCGGATAATATCTGCTCAACATCAGATATAAGATGTGTGCTGATAATAATTGAAGCCTGATCGTTATAGTTCGATAATATTGTGTTTAGAATATAATCCCTTGCGGCGGGATCAACCCCTGCAATCGGCTCGTCTAAAAGATATAAATCCGCATCTCGGCTCATAACCAAAATAAGCGCAACCTTTTCACGTGTTCCTTTAGATAGATGTTTAAGCTTGGCTTTTTGGTCGATTTCAAGGTTCATAAGCATCTCTAATGCACGGCTCCTATTAAAATTTTTATAAAAACTCTCATAAAATTTTAACAAGGTTGCCACTGTATCGTCTTTTGGCAGAAAATCCTTATCCGGCAGGTATGATATAACCTTTTTACTTTCAGCCCCTATAGGATTACCCAGTATCTCAACATCTCCACCGTTTGGTGTTAAAAGTCCCGTTAAAATCTTTATTAGGGTGGTCTTTCCGCTTCCGTTCGGACCTAAAAGCCCGAGTATTTTTCCCCTTTCAAGGGTTAAATTTAAATCGGTTATTACCGGAATGTTCGAGTAGCTTTTATTAAGCGATTTACATTTAAATAGATGTTCCATTACCCCTCCTATATCTCCTTGTTAACTACATTTATTATCTCGTCTGCACTAAATCCCATCTCGGTTGCCGATAGGATAAATCGCCTTGTCATCTCATGTAAAAGCTCTTGAGATATCCTTTCTATAAGCTGTGTGTCGAGAGAAACATATCGGCCGTCTCCACGCCGCGTTGTTATTATTCCCCTGCTCTCGGCTTCAATAAAAGCCTTTTGCATAGTGTTTGGATTAACCCCTGCGGTTATGGCAAGATCTCTAACCGGCGGCAGCTTTTCGCCCGGTTTATATCTACCCGAAACAACATCCTTTACGATTATATCGGCTATCTGCTGAAAAATAGGACGATCATTTGAAAAATCCCATGACACATGTACACCCTCCTTATTGTATTATTGTATTAATCAACTAATACAATAATACAATACAATCTAGGCATTGTCAATAGTAAAGTAAAAATATTTCAAAAAGGTTGCACTTTTTATTTTTTTATGGGATAATTACCGTATGAAAATTTTGAGGTAATAGAAATGAACAACCTAACGGGGAAGATAGCGGTTATAACCGGAACTGCCGGTGGCATAGGAAAATGTCTGCATGATGAATTTATTAGTGCAGGTTCTGTGGTCTGTGGCATAGATAAAGAGGATAACGATTATTATGTTGGCGATATAAGCGATGAAGCAACGCTACATAGATTTGCAGAAAAGGTAATTGCCGAACATGGCAGGGTTGATATACTTATTAATAATGCAATGGTAGTAGGCAAGGGGATAGATAGCTGTGATTATAGCGAATTTCTCCATGCACTACAGGTAGGCGTTGCCGCACCGTTTATGCTAACCAAGTTGTTTTTGCCATATTTCTCGGTGGGGGCAAGTGTAATAAATATTTCCTCGTCGAGGGATAGGATGAGCCAACCTCAAACCGAGAGTTACACGGCAGCTAAAGGTGGTATAGCGGCGCTTACCCATGCACTGGCGGCAAGCCTTAGTTCGGTTGCAAGGGTAAACAGCATCTCTCCCGGTTGGATAGATACTACAAACACCGATTTTATCGGTTCGGATGCAATTCAACATACAGCAGGCAGGGTGGGAAACCCCACCGATATAGCCGAGCTATGCATGTTTCTTTGTAGTGATAAAGCTGGATTTATCAACGGTGAAAACATATGTATCGATGGCGGAATGAGTAAATCCATGATATACCACAACGATTGTGGTTGGACGTATAACCCATAACAATAATACAAAGGAAATTAGTTTTATACTTTTAGGTTGATACGCCGATCGAAATTTTGCTACCTGAAACCCGGTATGGCAAAAACACACACAACACAAAAGAAAGGAATGGATATTAAAATGGCAAAGGTAACGGTTGAAGCAGGAATATGTAACTTTACCGCTGTAATTAATGCGGTAAAAAACGACGAAACAGAGATGGTGGATGTTAAAATAGCCACCGGATGTCCCAACTTTAAGCATCTAAACGAAGATTCGGTAGAGATTGATGCACTATCGGCATGTTTTGAAAAGGTGGGTCTCGGAGAAATTTTTGAACTTTTCAGACCATCATGTCCCCACAGTGCATGTCCGATACCAACCGCTATGATAAAGGCGGTAGAGGTAGCAGAAGGGCTTGCGCTTCCCAAAGATGTAACTATGAAAATCGAGGGTTAAGATGCATATAGAAACTAACAAAAGAACCCTTAGCGTTGATATGGCGTTAGACGCAGGGTTTAGCCATGCCGCCTATGCCGTTATTGAGGATATGGAATTTAGGCAGGAGGTTCGGGATATGTGTGCCGCAAATAAATGCGGTAAATATAATAAATGTTGGGCATGTCCGCCAGCCTGCGGAACGCTGGAAGAGCTAAAGGCAAAGGTTCTGGAATACGACTACGCCATGATTCTTCAGGCAACTGAAAAGATGGAGGACGATTACGACTGGGAGGCGATTGAGAGAGCCTCAACTCGATGCAAAGAAAGCCTCGATAAGCTAACAAAGCAGCTTCGAGGCTTGGGTAAAAGTATTTTTCCTATGGGCAACGGTGGTTGTGATCTCTGCGAGGTGTGTAGCTATCCGGATGAACCTTGTAGGTTTCCAAATGATGTTAACTTTAGCATGGAGGCATGTGGTTTTTTTGTTAATAGGGAGTGTAAAAAAGCAGGGCTAGAGTATAACTACGGCCCCCAAACCATGACGATAATTGCAACTATGTTTGTGAGGGAGGGTTAGCCGAACGTCCGAGTAGGTGGTCAACCAGCTGTCTTGCCGTTCGTCCTGATTTTCCGGAATGGCTCATCTCCCACCTGTTGGCAATAAGCATAAGTTCCTCGTCATCTATAACCAGACCCTCGCGCTCTGCAAGCAGTTTAACAATGTTGTTAAACTGCTTTTTATCCGGAGAATCAAAGAAAATCATCTCGCCAAACCTCGCGGAAAGTGATATTTTTTCCTGAACGGTCTCGTTCCCGTGCAAACTTTCGCGGTCGCTAAATTCTTCTTTAATAAGATGACGGCGATTAGAGGTGGCATATATTAAAACATTGTCAGGCTTCTTCTCGATGCTTCCCTCTATAACAGCTTTAAGATATTTATACTCAACTTCAAACTGCTCAAAAGAAAGATCGTCCATAAAAATAATAAACTTTTGATTACGCTTTTTTACCTCGGAAATAACTCTGCCAAGCTCCTTTAGTTGATGTTTATATAGCTCAACTAGCCTTAATCCTCTCGCTTGATATTTGTTTAATATTGCCTTAACAGAAGAGGATTTGCCGGTTCCGGCGCTTCCGAACAGCAGGCAATTATTAGCCGGTCTGCCCTCTATAAAAGCTTCGGTGTTATCAAGTAATTTTCTTTTTGGTGTATCATAGCCTATGAGATCGGTTAGCCTTATAGGATCGGGTGAGAGAACAGGTGTGATAACATCGTTAATCAGATGAAATGCGCTATACATTGCAAACCTTCCAACCCCGTTGTTCTTATAAAAATCGGTAACTGCCTTCTTAAACTCAATTGGGTTTTTGCTATTTGAAAGTTCACAAGCTAGCAGATTAATAACACTGCCGGGATTTGCTTGCAGTGCCTTATAATCCGTTATAAAGCTTAACTCTTTAAAAACATCCATGTTAAACAGTTCATATAATAATGCAAAATCAGCGTCGGCAACAATAGAAATACTGCCCCCAACATCGCCGCGCATCTCGCATGCAAGGCTATAGGGGTTTTCGCTGTTAGCAATAATATATGATATATAACACTGCCAAACGTTACCACAAAATCCATTCCTTTCAGCAATTTCTATTACGGTGGATAGTCCACCGATAGGATCATCTATAATATCCGAAGCTAGTTTGTTAATATCCTTATAAAAAATCAATCCGCCAAAATTCATTTTAACACCGCCAAATATAAAATACTAAAAAATATGAGCAAGGGTTAATCTTTCCATAGACATAGTAAAACAATGTCTAAACAGAATCTATCCCTTGCTCTATAATACAAATAATGTTGTAGATTAATTATCGATTAACTTCTCGTTATCGCTCCAGCTGTAAAGCTTACGTAGCGATTCGCCAACAGTCTCCAGCTGATGCTCAGCACAACGTCGTCTCATAGACTTAAAGTGCGGTGCGTTAACTGCGTTCTCTGATAGCCAATCTTTAGCAAAGGTTCCGTCCTGAATGTCGGTTAAAACCTTCTTCATAGCCTTTTTGGTCTCGTCGGTTATGATTTTAGGTCCTGTAATGTAGTCGCCATATTCGGCTGTGTTAGAAACAGAATATCTCATGCCTGCAAAACCTGATTGATAGATAAGGTCAACAATTAACTTCATCTCATGTATACACTCAAAATATGCACTCTCAGGCTCGTATCCAGCCTCAACAAGTGTTTCAAAGCCTGCCTGCATTAAAGCAGTAACACCGCCACAGAGAACAGCCTGCTCGCCAAACAGGTCGGTTTCGGTCTCTTCACGGAAGGTTGTCTGTAAAACACCGGCACGAGCGCCGCCGATGGCAAGTGCATAGGCAAGAGCTTTATCAAAAGCCTTACCGGTCTCGTCCTGGTGAACTGCTATAAGTGAAGGAACACCCTTGCCTAGCTGATATTCGCTACGAACGGTATGCCCCGGTCCTTTTGGAGCAATCATGGTAACATCAACACCCTTCGGTGCAACAATCTGGCCAAAGTGAATTGCAAATCCGTGTGCAAACATAAGCATATTACCTTCCTCAAGGTTAGGTTCGATGCTTTCTTTATATAGTTTGCCCTGAAGCTCGTCGTTGATTAAGATCATGATAATGTCGGCCTTCTTTGCAGCCTCTTCAGCGGTATAAACCTTAAAGCCCTGTTTTTCTGCCTTTGCCCAGGATTTGCTACCCTCGTATAAACCGATAATAACGTTACAGCCGGACTCCTTAGCGTTTAAAGCATGGGCATGCCCCTGGCTGCCGTATCCGATAACCGCAATAGTCTTGTCGCTTAGTAACGAAAGATTACAGTCCTCTTGATAATAAATTTTTGCCATAATATGACGTTCCTTTCTGCACTGTTTGTGCATCCTTGTCGCATACTACTATTGCATTAGCGACAATAATTATAATATAGTTGTATAACCTAATCGAAAGATATTATAACACAATTTGTCGATAAATACAAGAGTTAAATAGCAAACAATTAGCAATTCTATATTGCAATATTATCGAAATAATTCGTTATTTTAACGAATAGGAATAATTACTTAAATTATTGACATTTTTCTTTAAAACTATTATCATATTCACATAGATAAATGAGGGTGGTTAGATGAAAAAATATATTCTTGCGCTCGACTCGGGAACAACCAGCTGTCGAGCAATTCTTTTTGATAAAGATCAAAACATAATAGGCATAGCAGGCAAGGAGTTTAAACAACACTACCCCCAGTCCGGTTGGGTGGAACATGACCCACTCGAGATTTACGCAGCTCAGTATGGCGTGATGATGGAGGTTTTGATAAAAAGCGGCATATCGGAAAACGAGGTTGCGGCCATCGGCATAACCAATCAACGTGAAACAGCTGTTGTTTGGGATAAAAATACCGGTGCACCGATATATAACGCAATAGTATGGCAATGTCGGAGAACTGCCGATTATTGCGAGGCATTAAAAAAGAGCGAAATTGCCGATCATATTCAAAAAAGCACAGGACTTGTAATAGATGCATATTTTACCGGAACTAAAATCCGCTGGATTCTTGATAACGTTGAGGGTGCACGTGAGCTTGCCGAAAAGGGCGATCTTATGTGTGGAACTGTAGATAGCTGGCTATTATATAAATTTACAGGTGAACATAAAACCGACAGAACTAATGCATCAAGAACAATGCTATATAATATTCACGATTGTTGTTGGGATAATAAAATATTAACAGAGCTTAATATTCCGGACTCAATGCTTCCTGAGGTATGTCCGTCAGGCCATATGTTTGGCGAGGTTAATCTTTCCGGAACGGTTATACCGATAACAGGAATAGCCGGAGACCAGCAGTCGGCATTGTTTGGGCAAACCTGCTTTAGCAGGGGAGATATAAAAAACACCTATGGCACCGGCTGTTTTATGCTAATGAACACCGGAGATAAAATTTTTGAGAGTAAAAACGGATTGCTAAGCAGCATCGCCGCAACCGCAGGTAGCGAGGTCAACTATGTTTTAGAGGGAAGCGTTTTTACCGGCGGTGCTGTTATCCAGTGGCTGAGAGACGAGATGCGTCTGATTCATGAGGCAAGAGATGTTGAATATTTTGCATCAAAGGTTAGCGACACCGGAGGAGTTTACATAGTTCCGGCATTCACCGGCCTTGGTGCACCACACTGGGATATGTATGCTAGAGGAACAATAATAGGAATAACCAGAGGAACAAAACGAGAACATATAATAAGGGCGGCTCAGGAGGCGATAGCCTTCCAATCGGCAGACCTTTTACACTGCATCGAACAGGATACCGGGATAGATGTAGGCGAGCTTAGGGTAGATGGCGGCGCTTCGGCAGACAATTTCCTAATGCAGTTTCAGGCAGATGTTTTGGGGGTAGATATTCGTAGACCAATGATAAGAGAAACCACCGCCCTAGGAGCGGCATATTTAGCAGGTTTAACTATAGGTTATTGGAAAGACACGGTAGAGATAGGCAAAAACTGGACGCTGGATAAAATCTACAGCCCGGATATGACGCAAGAAAAAAGAACAAAACTTTTATACGGCTGGCATAGAGCGGTTGAACATGCTAAAGGTTGGATAGAAAAATCAGAATAATCTTTTTACTGCATAGTTTAACTGTGTAAAGATAGGTGAAAAGCACGGTGTTTAGTTGACAAATAGCTATACAGAAAAAAAGAGCTTATATAATATGTGAAACATCACTCAAGGTTTTATGATAGAACGACTAATTTTATTTTAGTTAAATTAAGTTGAGGATAGACATGTTAAAAAAATTGATATGCATAATTATGTTGTTGTTTACAATAGCACCATTGTTTGAAGCAGAGGCTGTAGATTACCTCTGGGCGTGGCCTACAAGTGGCACTCGAGGTGTTTATAATACGGGGAAACCATATCATGCAATCGGGCATCCGGCTATCGACATCAACGGCACACGGGGCGTTACAAACATCATATCCGTCACAACCGGTACAGTTACGGCTAGGTTTACCGGTTGCAAAAATATTAACGGACTGGCGAATGGTCTACCCTGTGAAATAGCTGGAAAAGGTTGTGCCATGAATAATTTGCACGACTACGCTGATGATAATTCCAGCAAAAAATATTGTAATTATGGAGTAGGAAACGGACTACATGTTTTAACCGATGATGGTTATGTCTTACAGTATGCTCACATGGATTCTATATCTTCAAACATCAGTGTTAATAGCAAAATCAGCAAAGGGCAGGTTTTGGGGAAGATGGGTTCTTCCGGCGTGTCAACAGGTACACACCTTCACTTTGAGGTTAGGTACAACAACCACAGCAATCATTGGAATAAAACTCCTATTAACCCTCTTACCATGCTTAATCGAACCGAGGGAACCGATAACGAAATCTCCGTATCCTTTACCCAACCTACCGACACAAGCTATGCAAACAAGGCGGCAATAGGCAATACCACAGCTACGGTGGTCACCAAGATAAACAAGACGCCGGGGTCAATTGTTAGCGAGGGTGGTTTAAATCTCTACTCCTCCTCCGGAACCCTGCTTAAGCAGACTAGACATGCCATTAGTAATGTGAGCAACAATGGCTCATATTTTCATTCATGGTACGAAATTGGTTCAGGGAAAGAGGTAAGCTACACCCTCAGCCCCGGAACCAAATACCTCTATCGATACTATGTTAAAATTAACGGTAAGGAATACCTCAGCAGTGCATACTCATTCACAACCACCGGTACGGCATCTGCCTCAACGGTTACGTTCACTACACCTACCGACTCTAGCTATGCAAACAAGGTTGCGATAGGTAACACAACCGCCACCATGGTTACCAAGATAAATAAGCCGGCAGGTTCTGAGGTTACCGAAGCAGGTTTTCATCTTTATTCATCATCCGGCAACGAACTAGCCAATACCCGAGACTCGGTTAGTAATGTGAGCACAAACGGCACATATTTTCATTCCTGGTACGAGATAGGTGCGGGGAAGGAGATAAACTACGCCCTTTTGCCCGGTACAAACTACAGATATCGTTACTACGTTAAGGTAGACGGCAAACGCTACTACAGCAGTACATATAACTTCACCACCACCGGAACTTCACCCGAGGTGGTAACCTTCTCAGAATCGACCGACTCACCATACACCAATATGCAGTATATTGACAATTCGTCTGCTACATTTGTGACTAGAGTTAATAAACCAGTAGGTGCTTCGGTGGATAGTGTTAGATTTTATATTGGCCAGACCGAGAGCTTAGAAAACTGTTACGACCATCATATCAGCCTCAGAAACGACAGTCCGGGAATATCAGATAACACAAATTATTTTCATCTTGTGTATAATCTAGGTGAAGGACATGACATTAATTACACATTCTTTCCCGGTAGAGAATACGAATATTATTTTACTGTTTATGTAGATGACGTTTTTTACCGAAGCGAAATAAAAACTTTTACCATGCCTGGGATAGATGACCTCCGGCCTGTTGAATTTGTTGTAACAAATGCTGAGTCTATTTTAGATCAGCTGTATATTAGAGATACTACAGCACTTTTGGCAACAGTGATTAGAAAGCCCGCATTTGTACCCTACAACAACTATGGAATTAAGATTTATGATATGGATAGCAATTTGGTTGCAGATTATATTGTTGAAAATCCTGACATAAGCGTTAACAACTATGGAACTACGATGTTATTCGAAATAGGTGATGGCAAGCAGGTGGACTGCACTCTTTTGCCCGGAACCCAGTATAAATACCACTATTTTGCAAGGGTAGACGGTGTAGACTACAGCTCCTATAATAGACGTGGTTGGGATTATTTTACCACTACCGGCACAGCACCGGAAAAACCGGAGGTTTCATTTGATGTTTATCAATATCCTTTCGAGTATGGAAGCCACGAAATAGCACAGCCGATATATAATAAAACCTCAGAAATAGAAAGCAGATTTTATTATAAACCGGACGATGCACCGGATAGCAGTTACACAACGCAGGTTCCAGAGGCTATAGGAGATTATACGGTAAAGGTTGTGTCGGAAACGCACACAAAAATTCGCATCGGAACCTCAGACTATATCATATTCCCGAAAACCTTAACCGATATAAACACCGTTGGACTAGTTGTTACAAAGCCATATGATGAGAGTAGCTCTGCCGGAAACATCACCGGAGAGGTTGAATTTGATGGCATCATAAACTCGGAGGATGTTACGGTTGCTGTCTCGCCGGGCGATTATCCAAGTGAGTATGTAGGAACCTATACTATAGATTTAAATCTCACCACAGGCGGAGCTAACAAAAACAACTATCTGGTAATGAGTCCAATTTCATTTAGTCTTGCAAGTATTACCCCGATAGAGCAAGCACCTGCAATAACAACTAACCTAACTGCAAACATTGGTGATAGTATAGACCTTGCCTCGCTTGTTAAGGGAGCGATGGGAGATGTAAGTTTTTCAATAGCTGGTGATAAGAGAGGATCATTTGTAGATGGGAACAGCTTTACCGCGGGTGCCCCAGGCGAGATTAAGCTGAATATAATCATTTCAGGATTTGATGCCGGTGGCAGTAGTGCGTTTGAATATAAGCCTTACGAGAAAGCCGAGGCTATCACGATAACCATCAACCCCTCTGCCACTGCTGCAAAGGAACCGAAAAGCGACATTAATAACGACGGAGTGGTTACGATAGCAGACCTTTATGCCGTTGCAGAATCTGCAAGTTACAATAAATCGGTGGGACAGCTCGGATATAATTCTGATTTTGATGTAGACGGCAACAATTATGTAAACTTTAACGACCTTGTAGTGATACGAAATACAGAAAACTTCAACAGGCAAACGGGGTAAAAATAAAACTATAAAGGTTATTGAGTTTAAAGCTTAACATTAATAGTGAAAAGCAATAAATACCGATTCAACCATACCGACGGGTAAAAAAACAACTATTTGTCTTGCATTAAAACGCTACATATAGTATAATGATATATATATGACATCGGAGTAACTATAGAAAAATGGGCTTTAAATACGAAAAAAACGGAAATAATAAAAAATCAAATGGTTTTAATACACAGTTAAACAAGTTTAAAACAGGAATAATAAAAAACAAAAAAAATGTTATTATGATATCGGCAATGTCGCTTTCGGTTATAGTTTTAGCTATAATTGCTGTTGTTATTATAACTTCGTTGCCGGAAAACGGAATACAAACAAACACGACCTCATCCATAGACGAATCAAAGCCGGAAGAGATTAACGGTGCCCCGGTTCTTCCAACACCGCAGCTTGAAGAAAAACTGCCACAGCTGGAAGAAGCTCAGCTTAACAACCCGGATACGGTAGCATGGCTTAACGTTGGCGGAACTGCTATAAATGCCGCGGTTATGCAGACCACTAATAACGACTACTACCTAAGGCGGGACGAAAATAGGGAGGATAGCATCTGGGGTTGCTACTTTGCCGACTATTATGCAAGCCTACACCCAACCGAAGATTTTATTCAAAACACCGTGATATATGGCCATACCGACCCGGACGAAGACCCGGCAGGAGAAAAATTTTCGTCACTGTTCTATTATAACGATATAGAGTTTTTAAAAGAAAATCCGTATATATACCTTACCACCTATCAAAGCGACTATATATTTGAGATATTTGCGGTTTATTACACCGATATAAACTTCTATTATATAGACCCAAACCCCACAAGCCAGGGATTCGATACCTTTATGGACGAGGTTAACAGCAGAAACGAATACATCTTCTCAAACACAACCGTTACTGAGGATGATAAGCTTATAACACTTTCAGGCTGTTCGTATATATACGATACTAACGCAACAGGTAATCATCGCTACGTTATAATGGGCAAGCTTGTTAACGAAGAAAGAGATGATATAAGCATAGAGATAAACGAAAATCCACAAAGGCCGAACCCGGCTGTATAGTGTTTTTTAAATAATTATACAAAATATTGAAAAAACCATTGCATTTAGTTTTCAAATATAATATAATAATTAAGAATATTGGAGTAATGTTGATTTTTCTGTGATTAAAAAGGATGAATTTGATAAAAGAAAGGGGATACTGTGAGATTTAAGAAACTGTTGTTATCAATAATGTTAATGACCTTAATCTCGGTAATGTTGTCGTTATCGGTTATGGCGGCAGAGGTTGATAATGTTGGTGTTAAGATGCAGATGGTTAATGCCGAAAACGGTATAATGACTATGAAGGTTCAGATGAAGCTTCCGGAAAATTCGGGAGGAGTAACAAGCTTTGCAAACATAATAAGCTTTGATAACTCTAAGCTAACATTGGTAGGTTATAACTCTACATCAACCGAGTATACAACCGAAACCAATACTGCAACCTCTACATACACCTCACCTATTATCAATGTGAGTATTAAGGATGCAGACAATGCAGTTTATGGTGTTTTTGATGCAACGGTAGACACTGTGGGCACAACAACAACCTTAAAAACGACCTTAATGACCCAGATAACCGGCAGCGAGGTAGCAGACCCCCATACAACACAGAATACAACCGCCTGGCAGGATGTTTACTACTTTAAGTTTAAGATAGCCGGAACAGGTAATCCTAAAACAGAACTTAATCAAGATTCAATAAGATTCTTCGATGCAACAACCGATTCTGCAAACCTAGCAGCGGCCGACCTAAACTGGGCAACATTTTTTGATGCCGCATCAGATGGTACGCAGTATACAAACAACTACACAGGCTCAGGCTCAGCTCCGGCAGATGCAAGCACCATGGGCGAGGTAGTTCTTTACTTTACAAATGCTGATGTTAACGGTGTAACGGTTAATGGTGCAAT
>CAYJBH010000005.1:0-107919 GCA_964368625.1 uncultured Oscillospiraceae bacterium | reverse complement strand
ATGTAGCTTCAATTTCTGGAAATACGAAGTATTTCAAATGGCTCCGGCTTTGCCGGAGACTATGCCCAAAGATCCTGCTCTGCAGGCTTTCTTATACTTGGCAACAGTAAATTCTCCCATAAAAACCACTGATCACCTTTTTTTCTTAAAACAATCGGCCTCTCGGTATCGGCACCTGAAGATTTTATCAAAAGCCTTGCATACCCTTCCTCTGTATAGGAGTATGGGTTTTCATAAACAGTTATGGTATATGGTGTGGTGGGGGCATATCCGTTTTCGGGACTGCTACCCTGCATATATGATCTCGGCAGATATTCCTTGCCAACCAACCTATCCTTTAAAAACTGCTTTTCATAGCTAGAGAGTTCCTGCGGACCTTTTAAGGCGTTTATCATGGCAATTCCATTTTCTTTATCAAGGGTATAGCCATGCATTGCCAAAACAGTTAATGCTGCCGTTTCATAGGGCGTTTTTAGTGAATATTCGTCCAATCGGGTCAATTCTTCTACAGTTGTGGGCAGTGCCGAAAAGGAGAATGTATTGCCTACCGTCATATAGATACCTCACTTTAATAAATATATACTGATAACGCTTTAATTATATCACTATTAAGGTTGCATAACAAGCCTAAACTTTAATTTCACAGCAAGGATTTAACAAAGATAAAATCGGCAGTAACACCGTTGTATCACTGCCGATTTTATATGTTTATTATCTATACATACTCATGTATTCGCCGTGCGCATCTATCAACTCGTCGCACATCTTAACGATATCATCGAGAGATAATTCTGCAGCCGTGTGCGGATCCAGCATCGCAGCGCGATATATATCTTCACGCTTTTTGGTAATTGCCGCCTCTATCGTCATTAACTGGCAGTTAACGTTGGTCATATTAAGGCCGGCAAGCTGAATCGGTAATTTTCCAAGCGGAATAGGGTTTATGCCGCTTTTATCAACCACGCACTCAACCTCAACACAGGCATCCGATACAAGGTTATCGATTAACCCTTTGTTTAAAACGTTACCACCAATACTATAGGGGATATCGGTAACCATGGCTTCCATTATATAAGAAGCATATTCCTGGGTTCTCGTATGGGTAACCTCTCCATTTTGCAGAATGCTTTCCTTCTGCTGAGTCCACTTTTCGATCTGATCGATACAACGTCGTGGATACTCATCAAGAGGGATATTATACCATTCGATAAGCTCGGGGTAGTTCGATTTGATAAAGTATGGATTATACTCTGCATTATGCTCGCTGGATTCAGTGCAGTAATATCCAAACTGTTTTATATATTCGTATCGAACCATGTCTTTATGCTTTTCGGTTAGATTTTTATAGGCGGCTCTCTTCTTTATCTCGGGATAAAGATCATTCCCCTGTTTATCCTTTATCGACAGTAGCCAACCCATATGATTAATGCCGGCAATCACATCCTTGCTACCCTCTATTTTATCCTCCATGCCGAGATCACGAAGAAGATGCTCAGAGCAAACCTGAACGCTATGACAAAGTCCCACCGTTTTAACCTTGGTGTATCGCTGCATATATCCCGTTAGTATCGACATTGGATTTGTATAGTTAAGTAGCCAGGCATCGGGGCACACTGCCTCAATATCGTCGGCAAAGCCTTGCATAATCGGTATTGTGCGCAACCCGCGCATAACTCCGCCTATTCCCAGCGTATCTGAAATTGTTTGACGAAGACCATATTTTTTCGGAATCTCAAAATCAATCGCGGTGCAGGGTATATATCCGCCTACCTGTATGGCATTAACCACAAACATGGAACCCTTTAATGCCTCTTTTCGATTTTCTACGCCACAATATTTTAATATATTGGCTCTGCCTTCATTAATGTTTTTGTTTATCGCAGATAATATAATAAACGATTCTTCAAGACGTTTTTCATCGATATCGTAAAGAGCTATCGTTGCTTCTCTTAACGAAGGGGTGCACATGCAATCTCCAAGAACGTTGCGTGCAAAGATGGTACTGCCGGCGCCCAAAAATGTTATTTTCATAAAAGCCTCTAATGCGTTAATATACAAAAAGAGTATACTCCTTAATTAACAAAAACGCAATAGTTTTTATTTATTTTTTCATATAAATAAACTAGCCAACTATAAATCTGACACTCGCACCGTAAAGGCTCATGCTAACCACCAATCTCCCGTCCGGTAGAGTATAGAAGGTTTCCCTTCCGTAGTCCCTAAGCTCAACACGAACACCGGTGTTAATCATCTCGGCATTTACCGAATCCAGAAGATTAAGTTCTACCTCGGTGTTCTCGTTGTTTAAATAGTGTAATGCCACAACATATCGCTCACCGGCTATCTGCCCGTCGGGCACCATGAAACCTTTTTCGTCGGTAATGGTTATCAACTCACCACCGTTAAGGTTTTTTATATATACACCTTCGTTTCCTATGCCCACATAGGCTGTATCGGTAAAACCACCGAAATGCCCATAGCCTACCACCTCTTCAAAAAGCGGTGCAAACTCTCCGCTTTTTATGTTGTGTAAAAAATATCCGTCCACGCTCTCGTAGCCGTATTTAGCAAATATCACCCTCTCGTTATCGATAAAATACACCGGGAAATAGCGTGGTGTATACTCCACCGCCATATCGGTTAGGGGTAGCGCATTTGCAAGCCCGAGGTCGCTGAAAGTAGGCTGTGAATACCCACTCTCGATATACCTAACCTCCTCTAAAATTCTACCCTCGCCCGAGGCGGTATCTACCAGCTCGATGCTATCGTTTTCTAATCTATGGATATAAAAGCTTTTATCGGGCGAGAAAAGCAGGTATTTATCGGGTTCATCATTAACAAAAAATTCAATCGGCTCGTTTTTAAGTTCGCTGTCCAGCTCGTAATATCTACCACCAACATGCACAAAAAAGCTGTCGCCAATATTGTTAAAATACTCGTCGGCATATTCATCTAAGATAGCAACCAACGGGATGCTTTGGGTTGCAACCACCTCTCCTGTTATAATATCGCATAGATGGTAGTGCAGATCGTAGCTATCAAGAGTTTTGGTTAAAATTTTATCGCCGATTATGGTAACATAGTCGCCTGTATACTCTTCATATCGCTCTACAACCTCAACACCATCGGGATAAACAAGCTCCGGCTGCTGCGAATAACTTCTTTTTATACTCTCAAGGTAGTAGCTACCGTCCTCTGCCGGAATAAATCTAAACTCGTCCTGCTGGGTTGCAACAAAATCACCCTCGCGACTATAGTCGGAATACATATCCTGTGAAAGGTAGATAACAACGCTACCGTCAGAAAATTCTTCTCCTTTATATATTCTCGAATACGGGTAGCTGTATGGGTTAAATTCTACCGGTTGATCGTATGGTATGTCTGCCTTTCTGCCGGTTAGATAATAATCGTACATAAGGTTTATATGCCAGCTCTCGTCCACTACCTCAGGGTAATCACCGTTAAGGTGAATGTTGCGAACCTGCGTCCAATCGTATACCGTGTTAAACAGCTTTGTGCTAACTTTATCAAGCAGATCAAACGGTATTATATAATTTCCGCTTTGCAGATATTGCTCCACATTATCGCCAAACTCAGGGTATCCACCCTGAACCAGTTCTATCATTATAAGCTCGGTGGCGGTCTGCATGGTTATATCCTCCGCCGTTATCTCGCCGGGTTCATACTCGCCGTTAAGCACCGTCCAGTAGAGGTGAAAAATACGCTCCTCCCAAAGCATGGAGAGAAGCTCTTCGTCTGCCGGCTGTGCGGTTAACGACGCATCATCAAGGTTTGAGGTTACCACCGAGTCACTCTGCACCGATGATGTTTCATCAACAACCGGCTGTGACACGGTGCAGGACGAGAATAATGCCGATATCAGCATTGTTACGGTTAACAGTATTGCGGTAATTCTCATGATATCCTCCCTTTTTAACATGGTATGCAACATACCCTTAACATGGTATGCAACATACCCCTTAACATGGTATGCAACATACCCCTTAACATGGTATGCAACATACCCCCTTAACATGGGTATGTAAGCTATGTTGCTGTTGTTCTGATGCGTTAAGGTGTCACATAGCGACAATTTAAACATAGAAAGCCTAATTTGCTTCAATAACTATTTACTTTTCACTGTATCACGATGTGATATATAAAGTTTACCAAAAAAAAGGTAACAACCGCGTAGGTTGTTACCGATAACGGTTTTATTGTAACGAACAACGGATAAAGCTAAAAGCTGTTAACCCTGTTTAACGTCTGCTGTGTAAAATTTTCTATCCTATGTATATATTCTTCATCCATTAATACCGAGGTTATCATAAAGTCGGCGGTAGAACGGTTTATCGCCATCGGTATATCGTAAACCTGGGCGATTCGCAAAAGCGCCTTAACATCGGTATCGTGTGGCTGTGCCGTTAGTGGGTCGGAGAAGAACACCAAAAAGTCTATGTTGCCCTCAACAATCTTGGCGCCTATCTGCTGGTCGCCCCCAAGTGGGCCGCTGTTATAGGCGCGCACCGGTAGGTCGGTATGCTCGGATATAAGCCGTGCTGTGGTTCCTGTTCCGCACAAAAAATGTTTTTTCAGCGTGTCGTGGTTATGCATACACCAATCTAATAGTTCCTGTTTTTTGTTGTCGTGCGCAATAAGTGCTATATTTTTCTGTCTTTCAATCGTCATGGAGACGTAAACTGTATCGCTCATAATTATGACCATTCCTTTCTAAAATGTTTTATAATAATTTGTAAACATAGCCGTTAGGGAATAATACGAACACGTTTTTGATTTAGCCAAAAGCCCTTTGTCTACGTCGGTTTGCCTTGTAAGGCGAAAGCATTACTTCGACAAACTTCCTTGTAAAAGAACTTTTGGCTGTATCAAAAATTCTTTGAACCTAACATACACAAATTTTGTGTTAGGCAAGGCAGACGACCCACGTAATACTTGTGTATTGCGAATGAGGATAATGTAGCATAACGCAATAATTTGTGCATGTTAGGCATGTTCGGATTAGTTCCTAACGGCTAGGGGTTTACTCCTTAAAATTCTCAAATATCTTTATCATCTCGGGGCTGTTATCCTCAAATTTCAAGGTCATAGGCATATCGAGGTCCAGCGAGAATATCCCCATAAGTGAGCGAGCATCAAGAATAGACCGGCCCTGAACAAGCAAAAAATCACCCTTAAGCGGTGCAATGGTTGTGCAAAACGATCTGATAGTCTCCTGATCCGGCAGATTAATTGTTAGCTCTCCCATCTAAACATTCTCCTCATTGTAATCTCTAATTGCTAATTAAAATTCAAATAATAACTCCACCCTTATGTTATCATATTGCCTCTTTGGTGTCAATGGTTACAACCTTTTCAAAATTCTACAAACTATTGCACTGATTACCTTATTATGATATAATATTGTTAACGATATTTTTTGGGGGATACAATGAAAAAGGTTGCAATTTTAATGGGTAGCGATAGCGATTTTCCGGTTGTTAAAGCCGCCGCTATCTGCTTAAAAAAGCTTGGCATAGAATACGATATGAGGGTGCTTTCTGCCCACAGAACGCCAAAAGAGGCAGAAGAATTTTCTAAAAACGCACGTGATAACGGATTTGCCGCCGTTATATGTGCCGCAGGTAAGGCGGCTCACCTTGCAGGTGCTGTTGCCGCAAACACCACACTTCCGGTTATCGGAATTCCGGTTACCTCGGGCGGTCTTGGTGGTCTTGATGCCCTTCTCGCAACCGTTCAGATGCCCCCCGGAATTCCGGTTGCTACGGTAGCGGTTGACGGTGCGCAAAATGCGGCGCTGTTGGCAGCTCAGATAATTGCGGTAGAGGATGCCGAGGTTGCGGCAAAGCTTGCAACACTGAGGCAGGAAGCAAAGGATAAGATAGAAAAGGCGAACTGCGAGCTAAAAGAAAAACTTAAAGAACTTTAAGCTTAGGTTGTCGATAAAATTCGATAGCCCCGAGAGTGGATGAATCCCCTCTCGGTACCCTCTCCCACAAATGGATATAACGCGAACATTGTTCGCTATAAATCCATTTATCGAATGTCAAATTCGCCGCACTCATCACCGAATTTGACATTTTTGGGATTTACAGGGTTTTTTGATACTCCGAGCTTAAGATAAACCTAAAACTCATAATATGAAAGGGGCAAAAGTTTGAAAGGTAACAGCTATAAATCCTCCGGCGTTGATGTTGAGGCTGGCTACAAGGCGGTTGAGCTGATGAAAAAGCATGTGAAAAGCACCGAGGTTAAGGGCGTGGTTTCGGGAATCGGTGGTTTTGGAGGAATGTTTGCACCGGATATCTCCGGCATGAAAAAGCCAATACTAGTTAGCGGAACCGATGGCGTTGGTACCAAGCTAAAGCTTGCTTTTTTACTGGATAAACATGATACCATCGGGCAGGATTGCGTTGCGATGTGTGTTAACGATATACTATGTTGCGGTGCAAAGCCGCTGTTTTTCCTCGATTATATCGCCACATCAAAGCTTGTTCCAACACAGGTAGAACAGATAGTTAAAGGAATAGCCAAGGGTTGCAGAAAGTCAAGCTGTGCCCTAATTGGTGGCGAAACCGCCGAGATGCCGGGCTTTTACGAAAAAGGCGAATATGATGTTGCCGGTTTTGCGGTTGGAATTGTTGATAAGAAAAACATGATTAGCCAAAAAAAGATGAAGAGCGGCGATGTTCTTATCGCGCTACCATCCTCCGGGGCACACTCAAACGGGTTTTCACTGCTTCGCAAGGTGTTTGATGTTGAGAAAACCGATTTATCACGTAGCGTTAAGGGTAGCAAAAAATCTCTCGGCGAACTTCTGCTAACCCCAACAAAAATATATGTAAAGCCGGTTACCGCTCTCTTTGATGCAAAGATTGATATTCATGGTATCTCTCATATTACCGGCGGTGGATTTTATGAGAATATTCCAAGAATGTTAAACGAAAAGGTGGATGCCATTATCGATAGACAAGCGATTAAAATTCCGCCGATTTTCAAGGCTGTTGCCAAGGAGGGTAACATTGATTTAGAGGAGTTGTTCGGCGTATTTAACATGGGTGTTGGTATGCTGTTGGCGGTTTCCTCTAAGCATGCGGATAAAGCTATTGAAATTCTGCGTGAAAATGGCGAAAAGGCGTATGTTGTTGGCGAGACACAAAAGGGAAGCGGCAGGGTGATATTAAGATGATAAAAACTGCGGTTTTATGTTCCGGCTCAGGCACTAACCTTGCGGCTCTTTTTCGTGCAAGGGATAAGGGCGAGCTTTGCCATTGCAGTATATCTTTGGTAGTATGCGACCGTGCCGGTGCAAAGGCGATGGATATTGCCGCCGACAACGGAGTAGAGTCGATATTAATAGAACGTAAAAACCCCGATTTTGAGCAAACTTTATTAAAGGAGCTTAAAAATCGGGGAGTTGAGTTTATAGTGTTAGCCGGCTTTTTAACCATTCTTTCCAAGGGTTTCGTTAATGAGTATAAAAACAGAATCATCAACGTTCACCCATCCTTAATACCTTCATTTTGCGGAAAGGGATACTATGGGTTAAAGGTTCACGAGCGAGCCTTAAAAAAGGGCGTTAAGGTAAGCGGTGCTACCGTTCATTTTGTTAACGCAACACCTGATGGTGGAAAGATAATTCTGCAAAAGGCTGTTAACGTTAAGGAAACCGACACCCCAAAATCACTGCAGCTTAGAATTATGAAACAGGCCGAATGGAAGCTTTTGCCCATGGCGGCAGAGCTTATTTGTAAACAGCTAGATAAATAATAGCTGTTTAATACACCGAATTTAATACCGAAAGGAATAAAGTTTATGCAAACAGCTATTAAATATCTAGCAGATAAAGATTATCCGGGCAGAGGAATTTTTATCGGCCATTTTGGCGATACAACCGTTTGCGCCTATTTTATTATGGGTAGAAGTGAGAACAGCCGCAACCGCGTTTTTCGCATGAAGGATGATGTGCTCTATACCGAGGCGTTCGACCCTTCTAAGCTTGCCGACCCCTCGCTTATTATATATAACTGCACAAAGAGCATAGATAATCTCGACATCATCTCTAACGGTGATCATACCGACACCATATACGACTTTTTACACAAGGGCGAGAGCTTTGAGGAAGCGATGTATTCCCGTTGCTATGAGCCGGACCCACCAAACTATACCCCCCGTATAGCCGGTATCGCCTGTGATGATAAATCAAACTTTGCAATCTGTAGGGGCGATGAGCGTGGCGAAAACCCCGGCGATGTTCGCTGTTTTTACAGCTATGCGAAGCAAGATTGTAAAGGTCATATCATTCACACCTATCGTGGCGAGCAGGATGGAGTGTTGTTGCCTTTTATCGGCGAGCCGGTTGAGATATTGATAGAGGATGAGGGAATCGATAGCTTTACCGATAAAATCTGGAACTCATTAAACAACGATAACAGGGTATCACTTTTTGTTCGTTATAGAAACGGCAAAACGGGAGACACCGAGACGAAAATTGTTAACAGCAACAAATAAGGAGTTTTGTGCAGCTAAAGCACAACATGCCCTAACGCTGCCATATAAACTTGGTAGCAACTAACAAAACATCTAGAAAGGAATAAAAATTAAAATGGCAAATGAACTACTTTTAAAATACGGATGCAACCCAAACCAAAAACCTTCAAGGGTTTTTATGGAGCAGGGCGAGCTTCCCTTTGAGGTTTTATCCGGAGCACCGGGATACATAAATTTGCTGGATGCATTTAACGCATGGCAGCTGGTTTGCGAGCTTAAGGAGGCAACCGGAGTTGCCGCCGCCGCAAGCTTTAAACATGTTAGCCCTGCAGGAGCCGCAATAGGACTTGCACTTTCTGATATAGAAAAACAGATGTTTTTTGTTGGAGAAGGATACGAAGAAACTCCACAGGCAGCCGCCTATGCCAGGGCTAGAGGATGCGACAGGCTTTGCTCCTTTGGCGATTTTGTTGCCCTTTCAGATTGCTGCGATAAATCTACCGCCCTTTTGTTAAAGCAGGAGGTTTCGGACGGAATAATAGCTCCGGACTACACCGAAGAGGCGCTGGAAATACTGAGGTCGAAACGTGACGGAAAGTATAATGTGATAAAAATCGACAAAGAGTATAATCCAAAACCGATAGAAAGACGTGATGTTTTTGGAATAACCTTTGAGCAGGGAAGAAACGAGCTTAAACTAACCGACGAGATATTTTCTAACATAGTAAGCTCTAACAAGGAGCTAACAGAGGAGGCAAAACGAGACCTTTTAATAGCCATGATAACCTTAAAATACACCCAGTCGAATTCGGTATGCTATGCACACGGTGGACAAACTACCGGTGTTGGTGCAGGACAACAATCACGAATACACTGCACAAGGCTTGCCGGCGATAAATCGGATTTATTCTTTTTGCGCCGACATCCCAAAACATTGGCGCTTCCGTTTGTTGCCGACGTTAAGCGTGCTGTTAGAGACAATGCGGTAGACCTATATGTAGCCGGTAGATACGACGAGCTTTTCGCAACCGACTCCTGGAAAAACACATTCACCGAAAAACCCGACCCAATAACCGAAAAAGAGCGTAGCGAGTACCTTTCTTCCCTTAAAGGTGTTTGCCTTGCCAGCGATGCATTCTTCCCGTTTGGCGATAATGTAGACAGGGCGGCGGCAAGCGGAGTTGGATACATAGTTGAGGCAGGTGGTTCGGTTAGGGATGACGAGGTTATAGCCACGGCCGATCGTTACGGTATGTTGTTAGCATTCTGTGGAATTCGTTTATTCCATCATTAATGTTTAACGGCAGATAAAACATCAAGCATGTTAAACTTTAAATGACAATTTTGAAAGGAACAGATTATCTAATGAAGATATTAATTGTAGGCAGTGGCGGACGAGAGGCGGCAATACTTCGCTATCTCTCTAAAAGTGAAAAGGTTGATGAGATATTTGCTCTACCCGGAAATGCGGGAACGGCGGAGTTTGCAACCAATATTGATATAAAGGCAACCGACATCGACGGTATCGTTAACTTTGCGATAGAAAACAAAATTGAATATGCCGTTATTGCGCCTGATGATCCGTTGGTTCTTGGAGCTGTTGACCGTTTAAATGAAAAGGGTATACCCTGTTTCGGACCAACAGCCAAGGCGGCACTTATAGAGGGTAGCAAAGTTTTCTCTAAGGGCCTTATGAAGAAATACGGAATACCGACTGCCGCCTACGAGGTTTTTGATAACGCCGTTGATGCACTTAGCTATATTAAAAAGCAGAATAGCTATCCAACTGTTATTAAGGCAGACGGCCTTGCCTTGGGTAAAGGTGTTATCCTTGCTACCGATTATAACATGGCAGAAGAGGCAATAGCCGACATATTTGAGAAAAAGATATTCGGAGCAAGCGGAGATCGTGTTGTTATCGAAGAATTTATGACGGGGCCTGAGGTTTCGTCGCTCTGTCTTGTGGATGGAGAAACGGTAAAACCTTTAACCTCGGCCATGGATTTTAAACGCATTGGCGAGGGAAATACCGGTGCAAACACCGGAGGAATGGGAGCGATTGCGCCAAACCCATACTACACCGCCGAGCTTGAAAAAATCTGCATGGAAACTATCTTTCTGCCAACCGTTAAGGCAATGAAGGCAGAGGGTGCGCCCTTTAAAGGATGCCTCTACTTCGGGCTTATGATAACCGAGGCAGGGCCTAAGGTTATCGAATATAACTGTAGATTTGGCGACCCTGAAACACAGGCAGTTCTTCCGCTTATCGATTTTGATCTTTTCGAGGCATTTTTAGCGGTAACCGAGGAGCGGCTGGATAAATTTGAGATGAAATTTAAGGATAGCTGCAGTGCCTGCATTGTTATGGCATCGGGCGGATACCCGGCCGAATACAAGACCGGCAAGGAGATAACGATAGGCAAAAAGCTTCCGGATACCGAGCTATTTTTTGCCGGAGTTAAAAACGAAGGTGAAAAGCTAGTTACAAGTGGCGGTAGGGTTTTAGGCGCAGTTGCAATAGCAGACAGCCTAGACAAGGCTCTTGGTAAAGCATACGAGCTCTGTGATGAGATTTCATTTGAAAACAGCTATAAAAGACGTGATATCGGTAGGTTTGGAAAGGAATAGGAACAATGGTTTATCCTATATATATAGAAAAGCGAGAGGGTTTTAACAACGAGGCTTCGTCGCTACTAAGCGAGATTAAAGGGTTTTTGCATATCGAATCGATAAGCTCGGTTCGGCTGGTTTTGCGCTACCTTATAGAGGGACTTTCTAAGGAAGATTTCGATAACGTTGCTCATAACGTTATTGCAGACAGGGTTACCGACACGGTTTCGGAACATCTGCCCGAGGGTGGCGATATTATGGTTGCAACCGAGTATCTCCCGGGGCAGTTTGACCAACGTGCCGACTCGGCATCGCAGTGTATTCAGCTGATACAGGGTGGAGAGCGACCGATTGTTAGAACGGCAAAAATATATATCTTTAACGGCAACCCCTCGGCAGAGGAGCTTGCAAGGATAGAAAAGCTGTTAATAAACCCGGTGGAGAGCCGCAAGGCTAACCTAGAAGTTCCTAAATCGCTTGCCATAGTTTCTGATAATCGGCCTATGCCGCCCATACTAAACGGTTTTTGCGAGCTTAGCGGCGATGCTCTTGGCGATTTTGTTAGCGCACAGGGGCTTTCGATGGATGTTGCCGACCTTGCCTTTTGCGTAGAATATTTTAAAAATGAGGGGCGCGAGCCCACCTTAACCGAGCTTAAGGTTATTGATACCTATTGGTCCGACCACTGCCGACACACCACCTTTACCACCGAACTTTCTGAAATTAAGGTTAGCGATAAGAACATTGAAAAGGGACTTTTGCGCTACCGAGAGGAGAGAAAGCGTCTTGGACGAGAGAACCGTCCCGAAACGCTTATGGATATGGGAACCATCGGTGCTAAAAGCCTAAAGGTAGACGGACTTTTGCCCCTTATCGACGAATCACCCGAGATTAATGCCTGCACCGTTAAAACCAAGGTGGGCGATGAAGATTATCTCGTGCTGTTTAAAAACGAAACCCATAACCACCCAACCGAGATTGAGCCTTTTGGTGGTGCTGCCACCTGTATCGGCGGTGCTATCCGTGACCCACTTTCCGGTAGGGCATGGGTTTATCAGGCGATGAGGGTTACCGGTGCGGCAGACCCAAGAACGCCAACCGAAGAGACGATGCCCGGCAAGCTTCCTCAGCGCAGAATCTGCGAGCTTGCAAGCGAGGGTTACAGCTCCTACGGCAACCAGATTGGCCTGGCAACCGGCCTTGTTGATGAGATTTATCATCCCGGCTATGCCGCAAAAAGGTTAGAGGTGGGCGCCGTTATCGGTTGTGTTCCGGCAAAGCAGGTAAGGCGAGAGGTTCCGGCAGACGGCGATTTGGTTATCCTTCTCGGTGGCAGAACCGGCAGGGATGGTTGCGGAGGTGCAACGGGTTCTTCAAAATCGCATAGCCTTGAATCGCTGGAGAGCTGTGGTGCAGAGGTTCAAAAGGGTAACGCACCGGAGGAGCGCAAACTTCAACGTCTTTTTGCAAATCCGGAGGCTTCGCTGCTTATAAAAAGATGTAACGATTTTGGTGCCGGCGGTGTTGCAGTTGCCGTTGGCGAGCTTGCCGACGGACTTACCATCGAACTTTCGGCTGTTCCTAAAAAATACGAAGGGTTAACCGCAACCGAGCTTGCTATTAGTGAATCTCAGGAGAGAATGGCTGTGGTGGTTGCAGCTGAGGATGTTGATAAATTTAAAAAATATGCTGCCGATGAAAACCTAGAGGCAACAGTTATAGCAACCATAACCGAAGCACCGGTGTTAAAGATGCTGTATGAAGGGGTAACCGTTTTAGAACTTAAACGAAGCTTTTTAGACACCAACGGTGCAAAACGTAGCGTTAAGGTTGAGATAGAAACTCCGAAGGTAACAGCTAGCAAGATTAAACCATTCTTCACTCGACTGGAGGAATCGGTATCAAGCCTTAACGGCTGTGATAAAACCGGCCTTTGCGAGCGATTTGATAGCACTATTGGCTCAGCCTCGGCATTTATGCCATTTGGCGGAGCATACCAAAAAACTCCATCTAACGTTATGGCGGCATTTTTGCCGGGAGCAAAAAGGGCAACCGTTATGAGCTATGGGTTTGACCCCTATGTTTCAGAGCAAAGTCCCTACGATGGTGCATACCTTGCTGTTACCGATTCGCTCTGCAAGATTGCGGCGGCAGGCGGATATGGCAACGAGTGCTACCTTTCATTCCAGGAATATTTCGAGAGGCCCTCCGGCGAGCCAACACGATACGGTAAACCCACAGCGGCACTGCTTGGAGCACTTAACGCACAACTTGATTTTAAGGTTGCGGCTATTGGCGGTAAGGACTCAATGAGCGGAAGCTTTGAGAAGCTTGATGTTCCCCCAACTTTAATATCCTTTGCAATGTCTATCTGTGATGGCGATAGCCTTGTTTCTAACGAGTTTAAAAAATCAGGAAGCGATATACTTCTTCTAAAACCAAGCTACGATGGCAATCTGCCAAATAGTGAGTCACTGCTTTCAATATTTAAAACGGTAACCGAGCTTGCAAAGAACGGTAAAATTTTATCGTCGGCAAGCACAGGGTTTAAGGGTACAGCTCCAACATTATTCTCCATGTCGCTCGGAAACAGGATAGGATTTAGCTTAACCGAGGATATCGATGCCGGTGTAGGTGGTATACTGCTAGAGGTAAAAGCCGGAATGGTTGTAGAGGGGGCTGTTAAAATCGGTGTTACCACCGAGAGTTTTACCGGCGATGTTGCCGGCAATAACGAAGAGTTAACAAAATACTTGAAAGTTTACGACGATGTTTTAGAGGATGTTTATCCCAAATATTCAAGCAACACTGCCGAGATGCCGATGATTCTTCCGGTTGAGCGCGGCTGGCATGTTCCTAAGGTTACTCCGGTAACGGCAAGACCAAGGTTTTTAATACCGGCTTTTGTTGGAACAAACTGTGAGCTGGATACAGCACGAGCCGTTGAGCGTGCCGGTGGCGAGGCTGAAATATTCCTTGTTCGCAACCTTACAGCCGAGGCGGTTAAGGAATCGGTAGACGGGCTTGCAAAGGCGATAGCCAAGAGCAACGTTGTTGTTCTGCCGGGCGGTTTTTCGGGCGGTGACGAGCCGGACGGAAGCGGTAAATTTATAACCTCCTTCCTTCGTAACCCTGCCGTTGCTAACCAGATAAATGAACTGTTAAAAAATCGTGATGGACTAATGCTGGGTATCTGTAACGGATTTCAGGCATTAATTAAGCTTGGACTTGTTCCGTTTGGCGAGATAACCGACCGCCTACCGCAAAACCCAACCTTGGCTCATAACTTTATTGGCCGCCATCAATCCCGTATGACCGAGATTGAGGTTAGCCAAAAAAATACCCCATGGTTATCGCTCTGTGAGATTGGAGAGATCTATTCTGTTCCGATATCGCATGGAGAGGGACGTTTTTGCTGTGATGAACAGCAGCTCGTTGAGCTTGCTAAATCAGGCCAGCTAGCAACAAGATATGTTAACCTTGATGGCGAACCAACACAGGATATAACCTTTAACCCTAACGGAAGTATAGCTGCTATAGAGGGCATAACCTCCCCCTGTGGCAGAGTTTACGGCAAGATGGGGCACAGCGAGAGGGTAGAGCCACACCTTTATAAAAACATACCGCTAACAAAACCAATGCCGCTGTTTGAAGGTGCGGTTAACTATTATAAGCTTTAAAAATTCGTTTTTACGGCAATTTATAAAGTGCTGTGACAGTTACGTCACAGCACTTTTGTTGTTATATATTTTTAAAACAAAATTTAATTTATATAAAATATTATTTACTATTGACTTTAATAATATTAAATGTTATACTTAATATTATTAAAGGAGGTGACTGTGTGGCTATTAATATTGTTCCCGATTGGATTAGCGGGCTGGATGATGAGGATGTTATATTTATTAAGAAATTTCTACTTGCGTCCGGTTCATTAAAGGAGATTGCAACCCAGTATGAGGTTACCTACCCAACCGTTCGGCTAAGGCTGGATAGGTTAATCCAAAAAATTCAGATAGCCGAGGATAGCTCTTCTGAGCCATATATTTCTCTTGTTAAGAGGTTGGCTGTGGATGATAGGTTAGATTTTGAAACTGCTAAGATACTAATTAGCGAATACAAAAAAACGAAAGGGGTTTAGCACTATGAGATTATCAGTAATATTTGCTCTAACAATAATTATAATACCGGCATTACTTTTTATATTTGAATTTTATCTTTGTAAAAAGGCTTCAAGGTTTGCTTTAATTTTGCCTATTATCGTTGCATGCTTTTTTGTAGTGTTCGGAATTTATGCAATTATTACCTCGGCAATTATGTTTTTAATATATTTTATTTTAAAGCATATAGAAAAACAAAGGCAGGAAAAACAATCAGAGTTAAATCGCATGAATATTCAGGATCTTGAGTGATAAATATTATCATCAGTTATATAGTTTTATATAAAGCGTGCAGGCAGCTGAGATAGCTTAAAACAAACTTTCAAACGTGAGTTTTGCTTTTCGGTCAATACGCCAAACCAAAATTTCGCCACCGGTAAACCGGTGTGGAGAAATCACACAAAGCATCAAAAAAGGAAATAGACATTACGATGAAAAAGATACTAAATATTAATACGGTTAAAAATACAGTTAGCACCTTAATCTTTGTTTTAAGCTTTATTCTGCTACACTATGCTCCTTTAAACGAACTTCATGGGCGCTCTGATGCCGCTTTAATTATAGGGGTAATCGGCGGCTTTGCTTTAATAATCTCGTTTGTTTTTAACCTTAACATTATGAGTATAACAACAACGTTAGGGTATGGTTTATGTGTTATTGTTGGTATTGTTTTTGATAGTGAGGGTATAGTTTTTGATAACAAACCAATACACACCATGTGGGTTGTTTGGTTTGCTAGCTTTAGCATCGTTATTTTCATCGGATTAATGGCAGATTTTTTACTTAAGCTTAGGGCAAAAAAGTTAGTTAGAAACTATCTCGGTTTTTTTGCAAGCTTTATAGTTATCATAATAATAATTGTTAGCTACACAACAAAACCACTTACAATTAATGATATTTACGCTCATAAACCAAACTTTTACGGTGTTGTTACCGAGATTAACGAAAGTTATATGCTTCTTAGCGTAGATCAAAACAGCTTTGTTGCAAGCTACGGTGATGCGGTGAGTGTTGGGTTTGATACCGAAATACAGGATATTAGCATAAATAGCGAAGATTTTTCTCTTGGTGATGTTGTTACGGTTTATTTTGATGGGTATGTAAACACCACCTACCCACTTACACTAGGTAATGTATATACCGTTTACAATCAATATATTACCATAGTTGATGCAGGTATTAAAAAAAACGGAGATCTATACAGCTATGATAAAATATCTGAGTTAACCGGGCTATCTACAAAGCAGCTAAAGGAAAACAGCATAAATAACCCCGGACAGTATGCCATTGATTTTCTTATTGGGCTTAGAAATTAGGCGAAGTAAAATTAGCTATATGTAAAATAATGTCGATAATTAGAATGGCATTTAATAACAGCGAGCATTATAAGTCATTAGTAGAACATTCTCGATGCTTTGTAATGCTCGCCTAACAGTTCTTTATACCTTTCTTTTTCGGAAAGAGACTCACGTAGCTTAAAGCAGAGGTTGCAAGATGAAGTGTAAAATTCTTCTATTTTAACACCTTCTTTAACCGCAATTTCAAATAACGCTTTAACGCCGCCGTTTAACAAGGCATTGAATATCGGGTATTTTTTACCGTCAACTCCGTTAACCATCTCGTTAAACGGTATTGCAAGTCCGGTACAACCTGGTGGCACAAACTTTTCATGCATATCGATATGAAAATGGTCAGTAGAGGTTAGTGAATAACAGGGGCGATCGTTAAGCAGTTCTTTTACAGGCCTTGGCTTTGCATACTCTTCCTCAATGTTAACCGCCCTGCCGCCAAAATTAATGCCATAGCTGTTTGCCGTTTTTGCAATATAATCGTCGCCGAGTATTGAAGAAAAGGCCTCTTTGCTGTGAGCTTTATTCATGTCTAGTAACGATAGCTTGTTAACATATTGCTGTTTCCACAAAAAACTTCCCATGCCGTATTTTGCACACAGCTCGGATAGCCTAACCGGCAATGATGGCGGAACATATTCTGCATGAAAGGGATCAACCGAGATGCAGAGCGAATCCACCCCAACATCACGCAGACGGTTTATATATCCTTTAACCTTATCCTCGTTTTTTGCAAAGTATCCGTTTGTTTCAACGTAATCGACATAAACCCCCTCAGCGGTTAGCGAGTTTATCAGCATTATCAAACCCTCAAAGTTTAAAAATGGTTCACCGCCACCGATATGCACCGAGCGGCATCCACCAATTTTCAAAAACTTTGCAACCCGTTTTGCATTATCCTCGGTTATGTATCCGCCTTCCCTTTTCGGTGAGCTTGCATATAGGCAATGCCTACAGGCGGCAGTACAGCGATAGTTCGCCATAACCCCGCCATAGCTTAAATTTCCTAACTTGATCAATAATCACCCCACTATAAAAGAAGCATTTCTCCGCCTTTTTCACTGCCCCCGACATCGCCTACGGTGGGAATAATCGCGAAGTTTCTGTTTTGAGAGATATAAAGTTAATCTTTGCAAGAGATATTTCAAATAGCACCGTCACCGGAGGAGATAATGCCTTTAAGGTTATCTATTATCGGCAATATCTCATCATATTCATAAACCGAAACATGATTATCCATCTCGGTTAGCATTACCAAAATTTCATCGCTCCAGCTATACTGCATAAGCAGGGCCAGTATCCTCTCTATCTGAGACATGTTAATTATTCCCACCGCATCCATAAGTTCGGGCAGGGCATTTTTAAGAAGCTTAATATCCCCCTGCTGTTTTATCACCTTTTTGGTTTCACGTGAAAGCTCTAGCGATTCTGCAATGCTATTTAATAAATCATCAAACTCGTTTAAAAACGGTTTTATGTTTGCATCAATATAGCTGTTATCCAACTTATGCGCCGCCTCTTCAAGCAATTTCGCCTTATCTGAGAGTGACTCTCCACCTATCGAGGCTGTTGCGCTTTTAATTGCGTGAACCTCGGTTCTAAAAGACTTTAATTCATCGGATTCATAGCTAGTGGTTATCGATTTTATTCTTTTAATCCCATCCCTATAGTAGGCCTTTAATATATCTATGTAACTTTCTTTATTTCCGCCTATCTGCTTTATTCCCTTAGCAACATTTAACCCTTTAATAATTAGGGTTTCGGTGTTCTGCTCTGCCGAATCGGGTGTATTTTTTGCCGGTAGCTGTTTTTCTTTTGGTAGCCATCGGGTTAATATATCATTAAGCTTATTAATTTCTATAGGTTTAGATAGAAAATCATTCATCCCTTCCTGAATAAACAACTCCCTTGTTCCAACTATCGCGTTTGCAGTTAGCGCCACTATAGGTAGATTTGCAAAGTATTCCCCCTCGCACTTTCTTATAGCAACAGTAGCATCTATTCCGTCCATCTCAGGCATCATGTGATCCATGAAAACAAGATCGTAATTATGATTTTCGGTTATCATATCCACAGCAATCGCCCCGTTACTGGCTGTTTCAATCTCAAACTGGTATGGCGACATTAATCCTGCCGCTACTTTTAGGTTAACCGGGTTATCATCTACCAAAAGCACCCTCGAACTTGGCGATACAAATTTTATCCTCGGCCCTCTTTGGCTGTCTTCATTAACGGTATTGTTAAATACATCGCTAATCTGTATACAGTTTGCCGGCAAAGTTATATTATACACATCGTCGTCGAAGGAGGACATAGCTCCATCAGACAATACAACTATCTTTGTTTTTAAGTTTTTAGATAATATTATCGAGCGAACCTTACTTAGATGTAAGGTTGGTGTGAAGATAAAGTCGAACTCTCTGCTTTGTATGAACTCATATAGCTCAGATTGATTGGTGCAAACCTCAAACTCACTTCCAAGATTTTCCACACTATATTTTATCGATTCTATCTGTAGTCTTCTCGATTCGTATAGCAACACAGATTTCTTTTTATCGCAGTATGCAATGGGCTGATAATTTTCATAGGGCTGGTTTATCTTTACCGTAAAGGTTGAGCCTTCGCCGTATACGCTATCAAGTTCGATGCTTCCGCCCATCATATCAACTAGTTTTTTAGTAATAGCAAGCCCAAGACCGGTTCCCTCTATTGTTCTGTTTTTCGTTGTATTTACCCGTTCAAACTCCTTGAATAACAACTCCTTGTCCTCATCTTTAATGCCGGCACCGGTATCAAAAATTTCAAAACAAAGCGATGCAACCCCTTCAGAATAATCGCCAAACAGCTTAATGCCAACATGGCCGTTATCGGTGAATTTAACGGCATTACTAAGTAGATTTATAAGTATTTGCTTCATCCTAATTTCATCTCCGATAACAAGAGATGGAGTTTTTGAATCTATATAGCTATATAGCCTTATCGGCTTCGAGCCAAGCCTCATTCTGGTCATGTTTATAACATCGTAAAGTAACGAGGTTAAATTATATTCTGCAAGAGCTATATCCAGCTTTCCCGACTCTATCTTAGATATATCTAGAATATCATTTATAATGGCTAATAGGTTATCACAGGAATGTTTTATATCGTGCGCATATTCAGCACAGCTACCGCCGCTACTCTCTCTTAAAATCAGCTCAGCCATTCCGGATATTGCATTCATCGGTGTTCTGATTTCATGGCTCATATTTGCAAGAAAATTGCTCTTTGCCTGATTGCTTATTAACGCATCTTCATGAGCTAGCCTAAGCTCCTCTGCTGTTTCGGCCTTTAATATTGCATTGGCAAAAAGCGAGCCACATATGTTTAACATATTTTCTTCAACATCGGTAAACAGTCGCTCCTCGTTGCAGTTATCAATGCCAATGTATCCCCACGGCTCACCGTTAATATAAATTGGCGCTATAACAAGCGATTTTATACCGCTAAGTCCGAGATAAAACTGTTCTGCCTTGCTTAAGTTCTTTGTTAGGGTGTTTAGAGTTTTATCGCTAATAACACTACTATAAAAAGTAGGGAGCATCTCCTCGTAATTAACGGGTGCTTCCTTGCTTGAATATTTTGAAATATAGGAAATAAAACCATCTATGTTATCGGATGAAAACATGCCATTGGTAAGTTCTTCTATATTGTTTTGCTTAATAAATGCTCGTAAATATTCATCATTACTCTTGAGCTTATAGTTATATGAATACGCTTCACGGCAGTGAAGCCGGTTATCAATTAATACATTTTTCCATATAGCAATCCTATCCTGTTCTGTAGCCCTGCAAAGCTCACCTAAACATCTTTCTATAACGGTTTCAAGCGCGCTAAATTCATACGGAGAAACAAGCTGCTGCGAAATATCAGCAACAACCAGCAGCATTTTATCCTGCTCTACCAGCGCTTTTGTTCGTTTTTCTATCTGTTCTTCAAGATGTTCCTGATAATCCTTTAGCTGCTCTAGCGTCTCAGACTGACTCTCTTGTAGCCTAACAAGGTTATCTATGCTGATATGTCCTCCAACCATCGTTACGGGAGTGCCTTCTGAATCATGCTCTATTATGCTTCCAATATCCCTCGCCCAAACGTAATGTCCATCTTTATGCCGCATACGCATATCACAAAAATATGATGAGGTAACACCGCAGATATAACTATCCAGCACGGTGTTAACCCTTTCGAGATCGTCTGGATGGATTAAGTTCATCCACCGCTCTATCGAACCATCAACCTCACCCTTACTGTACCCCAGCATTTCAAGAAAAACATTATTATATGTAATATTATTTTCTTTTAGATCCCAGTGCCAGGTTCCAAACTCTGCTATCTCTATGGCAAGATCTAATATTTTTTGCTTATCCTTAAGCTCTGTTTCAACATTTTTTAAACGACTAATATCCTGCAAAACCCCACAAAGCATTAAAGGTTTACCGTCTTTATCAAACTCTGTAATCTGCCCCTTGTCGTGCCCCCATATTATGCTGCCGTCTTTTTTAATTAAACGAAACTCCGACTCATAAAATGATGTTTTTCCGTTTACATGCTCGTCAATCTTTGCATTTGTAGCTGCAAGATCATCGGGATAAACCGCCGCCTCCCATGTTTCAACTGTAGGCTCAAGCTCGCTAATATCGTAGCCGAGAATATCGGCATACTCCTCGCTATATTGAACCGAATTGGTTTTTAAGTTCCACAACCAAAGACCAATCTTGGTAATGCTGATAACATTTAATAGCTGTTCTTTAGAAAAATCGGCGTTCATATGGCTTTCCCCCAATTACACTATCCCTTGTTTTCCTGCGCAATCACCTTAAATTTATCTGCTATACCTAAAAACACCTCAACCAGGGCTGGGTCGAAATGTGTTCCGCTATCATTCTTAATTATTTCGATTGCCTTCTCATGCGACATTGCCGACTTATAAGGGCGCTCAGAAATAAGTGCATCATAGACATCTACAATAGCCATCAGTCTACCGGTTATAGGTATTTCATCTCCTTTTAGCCCGTTAGGATAACCGCTTCCATCCCATTTTTCATGGTGGGTATTGGCAAACTCTGCGGCTACCTCTAAGAACATAGCATCCTTAATACTATTAAGTGCATTTATAATTGCATCGGCGCCCATTGCTGCATGTTGTTTCATTATCTCGAACTCATCAGCGGTTAATTTTCCGGGCTTTAACAGTATCCCATCCTGAATGGAAATTTTGCCCACATCATGCATCTGGCAGGCGTGAGCATACATCTCGTTATCAATTCCTTCCAACAACTCGGTGTGCATACCTTTGTCTACAACCTCATCGAGCAGCTCCTTCATAAACCTTCGTGTTCTGGAAAGGTGCCCGCCTGTTGAGCCATCTCTACGTTCAACCATGTCTGCCATTACATAAACAATGGCATACTGAAGCTCTATAATATCCTTAGTTTTATCCTGAACCATCTCTTCAAGGTTATTACTATATCGAAGCAGTTCCTTTTGTTGCTTTGCAAGCTTTAGGTGAAGTTCTACCCTCTTTAGCAGCAAGGGCACTGAAAATGGCTTAATAATATAATCAAGAGCACCAAGATTAAGCCCCTCAAATTCGCTCTCAGCCTCGGCTTTTGCCGTTAAAAATATAACAGGGATATCACACGTTGGTGCCGCCATCGCCTTAATTCGGTTAATAACAGCAAAGCCATCAAGGCCCGGCATCTCTATATCCAGCAGTATTAAATCAGGCTGAATTTTATTTAATACCTCAAGCGCTTTTTCACCGCTTGGAATGAGCATAACATTATACTCATCCTCAAGCGCCTTTCTTGCAATGTTTAGGTTGGTAACGTTATCGTCTACCACCATTATCCTACTTCGGTTTTCCATCACAACTCCAAATTATTAGAAAAATATATTTAATAATTGCCTAACGCCCTGAAAGCTTCCCTTTTGCACCATCGATGTAAAGCAGCTAGTGCATATATCAATAAACAATATATATAGCTTTTAAATAAAGGAAGGATTAGTTTTATAATTAGTTCAAATAATCGCTACTTCGCTTTACTCCTCGTTCTTCTTTTAAAGAATACCGCCGCAAGCGGGGGAACGGTTACCGAGATTGCATCTTTATATCCGTTCGCCTTATGTTTATAGCTTTTAATCATATCCGAGTTGTTAACTCCGCTTCCCATAAATTCTGTTGCATCAGAGTTAAATATTTCATAGTAGCTACCCGCCTTAGGTACCGACATTATATAGTCGGTATGAACGGTGGGAGACATGTTTAGTAAAACCACTACCTCCTCTGAGCTACCGGCATCGTTGCCCTCGGCAAGCCGAACAAAGCTGAGTATCTGGTTATCGCCATCTTCATGAGATAGCCATTTAAAGCCCGAAACCTTGTCGTTTTTATATAGTGCCGGAGTTTCACAATATAGCTTATTTATTGCAATTGTAAAGTCCTTTGTTTTTTGATGAGCATCATAGTTAAGATGCCCCCACTCCAGCTGCTGTGCAAAGTTCCACTCGTTAAACTGCCCGAACTCAGAACCCATAAACATCAATTTCTTGCCGGGGTAGCTTAACATATAGCAGAAAAACAGCCTCAGGTTTGCAAATTTTTGCCAGTAGTCGCCCGGCATCTTGTTTATAAGCGAACCCTTTCCGTGAACAACCTCATCGTGTGATATCGGGAGAATGTAGTTTTCACTGTAGGCATAAAGGTAGGTGTTGGTTATTAAATCATGATGATACTTGCGGTAGATTGTTGGGGTTGCAAAATACCTTAGGCTGTCGTTCATCCAGCCCATATTCCATTTAAAGTTAAAGCCGAGACCACCATCGTGAACCGGGTGGGTAACGCCGGGCCATGCAGTTGACTCCTCTGCAATCATCATTATGCCGGGAAATGCTCCAAACAGATGTGAGTTAAGCTTCTTAAACAGCTCGATTGCCTCAAGGTTTCCGTTTCCACCGTAGCTGTTGGGCGACCACTCTCCATCCTCACGAGAATAATCAAGATAAAGCATTGCCGCAACAGCGTCGACGCGTAACCCATCGATATGATATTTATCGAACCAAAAGCTTGCCGCAGAAACAAGAAAGCATTCCACCTCGTTTCTACCGTAATCGAACTGGTGTGTTCCCCAGTCGGGGTTTTCTCTTTTTTGGTCGTGGTTATATTCGTAGCAATAGCTTCCATCAAACCTTGCAAGGGCAAAATCGTCCTTCGGGAAATGTGCCGGAACCCAGTCCATTATAACACCTATTTCCGCCTTGTGAAGGCTGTCGATAAGATACATCAATCCGTCCGGCGTTCCAAAACGTGAGGTTGCCGCATAGTAACCGGAAACCTGGTAACCCCACGAAAGGTCAAAGGGGTATTCGGTTAGCGGCATAAACTCAACATGGGTATACCCCATATCCTTTACATATGTAACAAGATGGTCGGCAAGCTCGCCGTAGGAATAAAAATTACCGTCCCAATGTTTTTTCCAGGAAGAGGCATTAAGCTCGTAGATGTTAACGGGCGAAGAGTATATGTCCGTCTCCTGGCGCTTTTTCATCCATTTCTTGTCGCCCCACTTATAGCAGTCCTCCATATTATACACCTTAGAGGCTGTTTTGGGTCTTGTTTCGCTGTGAAATGCATATGGATCACATTTATCTACCCTGTTGCCGTCCTGCCCGATAATTGCAAACTTGTAGGCCGAATATTCCTCAACATTGGGGATAAAACACTCGTATAACCCCATTTCTGTTATCCTTGTCATGGGGTTAACATCAAAATTCCAGTTGTTAAAATCTCCTACAACCGAAACTGCCGAGGCGTTAGGTGCCCAGGTTCTAAAGATAACCCCCGAAGTTGCGTCTTCTGCGACACCATTTTTTGCGTAGTGTGCACCGAGATAATCATAGCTGTGATAGTTTGTGCCTTGATGGAAAAGATATGCTGCATAATCATCCTGCTTTGTTGATTTAGCCATTTCTACCCTCCTCTTATCTTTCGTATGTGACATATCGATAAGGTATCTCACCAAACATCATCTCCTCGCTTTGTTCGGTTATCCTCCAATCGGATAGCTCATCGATGTTAACAAAATAACTGTCTGCTTGTTTAATTGTATCAAATCTTGTTAAATATATTTTGTCGGTATATGGTAATAAAGCTTCATATATTTGAGCCCCACCCATTATCACAACGTCTTCACTCGGTATATTTGAAACAAGCTTTAATAGCTGCTCAACGCTGTTGCAAACCGTTGCCCCCGAAACCTTATAATCACAATCGGTAGAAAGGATTATGTTATCTCTATTTGGTAACGGTTTTTGCCCCGGTAACGATATCAATGTTTTTCGTCCCATAACAACGGTTTTTCCGGTGGTTAGCAGTTTAAATCGCTTTAAATCATCGCTGCATTTAAACAATAAATCACCGTTAAATCCTATGCCATAATTCTTATCAACCGAAAGGATTGCCGTCATATTGCTACCTCAAACTTCTCGTTGAAGTCGCTATGGTTATAATTTTGAAAATCAAAACTGTTAATGTTGAAATCATAAAAATTATCAACAGTTTTATCTATAACAAAGTTAGCCGCTTCATACTGTGGCTGTTCTATTAATCTTTTTATTATAGGGATATGGCGATCGTAGATATGCGCATCGGCAATAACATGTAAAAGCTCTCCTGCCTCTAGGCCGCTAACCTGGGCAAGCATACAAAGTAATACCGAATACTGGCAAACATTCCAGTTGTTAGCAGCAAGCATATCCTGCGAACGTTGGTTTAAAACACCACAAAGCTTATTGCCCGAAACGTTAAGTGTAAGGCTATAGGCACAGGGGTATAAATTCATTTCGCTAAGATCGCAGTGGTTATATATATTTGTTATCATCCTGCGGCTGGCAGGGTTATTTTTAAGATCAAACAGCAACCTATCTACCTGGTCAAACTCGCCCTCCGGGTAGCTGTGTTTTACTCCGAGTTGATAGCCGTATGCCTTCCCAATCGAACCGTTTTCATCTGCCCAGCTATCCCATATGTGGCTGTTCAGCTCATTTATATTGTTAGACTTCTTTTGCCATATCCACAGTATTTCATCGATCGCACTCTTATAATAGGTTCTGCGCAGTGTAAAAAGTGGGAATTCTTTTGAAAGATCGTATCTGTTGGTTAAGCCAAACATCTTAACGGTGTGTGCCGGGGTTCCGTCCTTCCAGCGAGGCCGCACCTCACAATCGGTATCATAGTAACCGTTTGCTAAGATGTCCTTTACGTTTTGAACAAAAATCCTATCGGCCTGACCCATTAATTACCTCACAAAAACGTTATTATACATGTTAATATTATAGTATTTTTTTTGCAAATTTGCAACAAAAATGAGTAAAATTTATCGAAAGCCGTCGTTTTAGTTACGTAGTAACGAGGCGTATACCCTTAATATCGGCAAGTCTGCCGTTTATGCCCTTGATTATAAGATAAAGGCTGTGTCTGCCAAGCTTGCCATTTAGCTTTGCAGTAAACCCTTCAAAGTTGCAAAAGTCTCCGGTTGGCTTTACCGGAATTTCGGCTACCAGCTCCCCATCTTCATCGTCGAGGTGAACCATTATAACGCTGCTGTATACTGCCGAAGATGCATAAACCGTTATCGATTTAACCTCACCCAGCTCGACATCGCTAAAGGTTAATGCGCTGTTATTCTCGTTGCGCAGTAAAACATCACAAAAGCCCGACGGGGTATAACGTCGTTCTATATAAGAGTTTCCTTTAATTAAACAGGCATGTGATACCGATATATCGGTGTCTAGGGGAAGGTTAATATCCGCCCCTACCGAACTCATGGCAACCTCGGCAATTCTACCGTTTTCATCAAAATATATCTTTTCGCAACAGGCACGACGGCTATAAACACCGCAGTGGGAAGAGCGGTGATAGAACACATACCACTGCCCGTTTATCTCCTCCATGCTTCCATGGTTATTCCATGACTGTGGGTCACATCCGGTATTATCAACAATAACACCACCCTTTTCATATGGCCCCAGCGGATGTTTAGCCGTTGCGTATGATATACAGGTAGCACGGCCTCTTGATATATCGGTGTATAGCATATAATAAATATCGCCACGTTTACGGATGCTTGCGCCCTCGTGAAAGCCGTGCAGCTCCTCGGTTAAAAGAGCTCGGTTTTCGGTGTCTTTATCGATGGACTTCATATCGGCATTCATCCTAGCGCCACGAAGCGAGAACTGACCCCAAAAATAATAAGCCTCACCATCATCGTCGATAAATATACTCGGGTCGATCCCATCGCTGCCTACCCCTTCAACAACTCCAAGGTCGGCAAAAGGGCCGGTAGGGCTGTTTGAAACCGCTACCCCTTCAAAACCGCCCGATAGGCAGTAATAGAGGTAAAAACTACCATCCTTTTCTATACAATCGGGAGCGAACAGAAATGAATCGCCATTAACCGAAAAAACGTTCTGCGTAACCTCCCAGCTCCTCATACCATCGCGAGAGCAAAAAACATCGTAGCTGTGACCGCAATAAAACAGATCACCGGCGGTATCCTTAGAGCCATAGCAGTAAATATTACCATCAGAAAACACACGAGCCTCAACATCAGGGATATAGTGGTTAAGTGGGAAAATCGGATTCATAAAGCACCTACAATATTTATATACAAGTTAAGTTAAAGCATATCACTAACCCAAACAGGATGTCAAGCACTTATATATTATTTATTTAAGGGGTTGACATCCAGCTGTTTTCATGTTATTATATTTAGGTAAAACAAAGCAGATGTGCCAACCATGAGCACACTCACCTTAGCCGCCATTTAGGGTTGCGGGTCAATAGTTAAAAACCGTTTAAGGTTTTACTTTTGTGCAACTGTTTTTACGGTTGTTTTTTTATTATGTTAGGGGGTGTTTTTTTATCGCAACAGGCAAAAAAGATGCAGAGTTAAACGGATCTATTCGCGACAAGGAAATTCGTGTGATTGATGAGGACGGCGGTCAGCTGGGTATCATGAGTTCCGCTGCTGCACTTGAGCGCGCTACATCAAAGAATCTTGATCTTGTTAAGATTGCGCCGATGGCAAATCCGCCGGTCTGTAAGATTATGGACTATGGCAAATACCGTTTTGAACAGCAAAAGCGGGAGAAAGAACAGCGTCGTAACCAACATGTTACCGAGCTTAAAGAGATTCGTCTTTCGGCTAACATCGATATTGGGGACTTCAACACCAAGCTTTCTCATGCACGCAAGTTTTTGGATGCAGGTGACAAGGTTAAATGTTCCATCAGGTTTAGAGGACGTGAAATGTCGCACACAAATCTTGGTGCCGATGTTATGCGCAGATTTGCCGATGAGCTGAGTGATATTGCTCAGCCCGATAAAAATCCAAAGCTGGAGGGACGTAGTATGACCATGATTTTGCAACGTCTTTCAACCGATAAAAAGCAAAAGAAGCAATAGAAAAGGAGTATAAACATGCCAAAAATTAAAACACATTCCGGCGCAAAAAAGCGTTTTTCGCTAACCAAAAACGGTAAGGTTAAACGTGGCAAGGCGTTTCGCAGCCATATTCTAACAAAGATGAGCACCAAGCGTAAACGTAACCTACGCAAGGGCGGTTATGCCGACAAAACCAACGCAGCAGCTGTTAAGAAGATGATTCCCTACGCATAATACAAGCTTTTACCTTGAAAGGAGAATATAAAAATGGCAAGAATTAAAGGCGCAACAATGACACGTAAGCGCAGAAAAAAGGTGTTAAAACTCGCTAAAGGATATTTTGGTAGCAAGAGTCGTCATTTTAAGATGGCAAAACAGCAGGTAATGAAAAGCGGTAACTACGCTTATATCGGACGTAAACAACGTAAACGTGATTTCCGTCGCCTCTGGATAACCCGTATTTCGGCTGCATGTCGTGCCGAGGGCATGAACTACTCTACATTTATGAACGGCCTCAAAAAAGCCGGCATCGAGCTAAACCGTAAGATGCTATCCGAGCTCGCGATCAGCGATCCGGCTTCCTTCACTGCACTTGTTAACCAGGTAAAATAATCTCCGGCGTACACGGAGTTATAACTGCTCGGTACCCCGAGAAGTTGGAAACACCTCTTACAAAGCCAAAGTAGTTGGCTTTGTAAGAGGTGTTTCTCAGTCTGGTAGCTGGGTTATATTATATCGTATATTCCGCTCGAGAATAAACGGTTAAACGAAAGCGATTAAATAATATAATAACTGCCTCCACCAAAAGCAGACGTAACACAGCCCTACCATTTTGTTAGCTCCACCGAAGGCAGAGATTACATGAATAAAACGAAGCTACCACCAAAAGAAATATTGCTAGTTTTTTTAGAACTGTAAATGAGCCAAGGATTTTACCTTGGCTCATTGCTTTGTAGCTGTTATATTACTTTGCAGTTTTTTCCTTTTCAAGTGTGGCGTTTACCGCGCAATATAGTGCGGTAGCACAGGGAAAGGTGGTGGGGCAAAGTTTTTGTAAAATATCAGAAAGCTTAACATTTTTATCAGGCGTGAAGGGGAGTTCATCCTCTCCTACCAGCGCAATTAAATCCTGCTTCGTTACCGGAAAGGAAACGTTCTTTAATGATTTTACAAGGTAATGGTTAAATGGTACGTATCCCGTGTTAGGCATTTTATTTCTCCTCGCTGTTACAATAGTCGTATCTACAGGTTGTATCGCCAAATCCGTCGAAATTTGGGTTAGAAGCCCCTCTATGATTATATGAATAATGGAAATTATTAGTGCTACCCTTTTCTCTAATCTTATCAATTATTTGAGGGTAGAGGTCGGCTTTTAATAGCCATTCCTGACCAAGAGGAGCCTCGGTTATTATGTTACCATCGGGATTAACTACTAAGCTGTTTCCAAAATATGTGTAGCAGCAGTCGTTACCTATTGCGTTGCAGGCAACAACATAACATTGATTAAAATAGGCTGCGGCACGGTTGGTTAATTTCCAGGCTTGATCCCATGGTGCGGGATAGTGCGCTACCCTTACAATTACGTTAGCACCCTTGTGCATCGCCTCTCGCCAGGTTTCGGGATAATCTCCGTCGGCACAGATAATGGTTGCTATTCTTGACCCCTTAGGTCCGTCGGTTACCGGGATTTCCCATCCGGGGTAGGCTGTTTCGCCTGGAATCCATAGATTCATTTTAACGTATTTGTGAACTATTTCTCCCTTATCGTTAATCATAAGTATGGTGTTACAAACGGGTTTTCCATCCACCTCTTTTAAAAAGGGGTTGATTATAGCCCATACACCTAATTCTTTGCATTTATCTTTAACGCGCTGTATCTGCGGGCCATCAATGTCGATAACGGCTTCATCAACCACCCGGCTGAAACCCTGAAAACAGCATTCTTCGGTTACGAATAAATCAAACCCCGGAAAGGCAAACGATGCTCGCTCCATATCATGGATTATTCTATCGGTGTTAAGGTTAACATCATCGATGTTTTGTGCATCTATTGCTTCATACTGTGAAACAACTACGCTTAATGCTTCAACTTCAAATTTGCCACCAATGGCATGTGTGCTTCCTATGTTCATAATCTTATGTTCTCCTGTAATTATTCTATGGATAAACCGTATCTATAGAATTGTGTAAGTTGGTAGTGTGCGGCTTCTGCCGATTTTTCGTACAGATATAATGCATCCCTATTGCCGGCATCGCACAAATTCTTTAGCACAACGCCCATTTTCTCATCACTAATGTCGTCTTTAGTTATTGTTATATTTTCATACATATAACCAGCAACCGAGCGTAGAGCAGTTAGATACTTGATTTCATCCTCAATACATTCGCTACCCATGCAGCCGCCATGTCCTCTTGCAAAGATTGATATTTCACGCTGTTGCAATTTTTTAAGATAGTCAATCCATCCGGATAGTGAACAGCTTTCAAGATACAGTATTGGTTCGCAGGCAACAAGGTCGCCGGTGAACATAAGGTTGTATTTGGGCAGGTGTACCAATATATCCCAGGGCGAATGCGCCTGAATGGGAACCTTTTCCAAAATAATTTCAACCGATGCTGAAGGTATGGTGAACGAGGTTAACACGCCTGAAAAGAGTTTAGGCTTGGGTATTTTTTGTTCCTTAAACTCGTTTGTTGCGTTAAAGGAACCGTAAAAATGAATTCCGCCTACCTTTTCAAAATGGGCAATTCCAAGGTCGTGGTCGGGGTGGGCATGTGTTATGATAGCATGCTTAATCGGCCTTGAAAACAGCTCTAAAGACTCGCTAAGCATTTCTATAGCCGCCTCTTCGCTCGGAACATCCACCGCAACTGTGCAGTCCTCTAGAACTATAAATCCACCGTTGCATTGACGTTTCTTTTCAAGATTTCCAACCCGATAATAAACCTCGTCGTTAATCTTTTGTATCTGTACATCATTTTTGTCGTATACAATAGGAAACTCCATAATAGATTGTTTCTCCTTTGTTAATATTGTTAGTATGTTCGCGAAGTTTCTATTGTCTTAGCTTGTCGCCACGTGTATAGATTAAGAGAATTACAAGTAATACTAATCCCTCAACCATTGTTCTTGTTCCTGCTCCCATTCCCATTGCCAGTAGCAGGTTGGTTAGCAGTGTAAATATAACTGCTCCTAGAAAACCACCGGAAAGCTTACCCTCTCCGCCGCTCATCTTGGTTCCGCCAATAACGGTTGCTGCGATTGAGGTCATTGTATAGCTATCTCCCATACGTAACATTCCGCTTCCGCTATATGATACCAAAACAAATCCTGCAATGGCAGATAGCATGCCTGCAAAAACATATGCAAATATAACGGTTTTGTTTACATTAAATCCTGATAATCTTGCTGCATTTCGGTTGCTACCAACAAGATAGATAGATTTTCCCATCTTTGAGCGCCGAATTATCAGCTCAACTAATACAGTTAATATAAGTGTTATAATCAGCAACCATCTAAGCATTGCTCCGTCATAAATAGGTCTGCCTATCTGAAGCATTATCTTGGGCATGCTGGGAACGGTACTTCCTTGGGTGTAGGCAAGTGTGAATCCATCAACAACCGAAGCCATAAACAACGTCATGATAAGTGGTGGTATTCCTACGAACTGAATGCCGGATGCATTGATTAGGCCAACGATACCACCGATTATAAGTACTGTTAACAGGGCGAGAGGAATTCTTCCCGCCTGTGCCATACAAACACTAGATCCAATAAGTGCCGACATAGTTATTACCGGACCGATTGTAAGGTCTAAACCTCCTGCTCCGGAAAGAACGGCAGTGCTCTGTGCGTAGGTTGCTATTGCTAATATACAGGCAAGCGTTAAAACACTACCTATATTGTTGCTTGAGGCAAAACCGTTACGAATAATCTCACCGATTATAAACATTAATATCACTATTACCAACGGTATGCTGTAAACATTATTTTTTGGTGATAGTGAGGTCAAGATTCGCTGTTTTGTTATCTGCATTACATCACCCCTTGTTACCTTGTATTGTTACATTTCGTTTCGCCTTCCGCTTCTTAACAAGAGACATTATAAGAACTCCAACTAAGATGATAATAGCGGTGGAAAGGCTTTGGTAATAGGCCGGAATTTTTGCTCCGTAAACGGTATATGTTATTAGATACATAAAAAGTGCGCCAAACATTGTTCCGAGCGGACGCCCTTCACCACCGGTTAGAGCAACGCCGCCTATAACTACAGCTGCAACAGCACTCATAGAAAGGCTTAATCCTACGGTGGGATTACCGCCGCCAATGTTTCCCGATAATGCAATGGCACCTATAGCAGCGCAAAATGCAGAAAAGATATATGTTAAAAAATGAACAAGGTTCGCGGGAATGCCGGAGAAGTATGCCTTCTTCTCGTTTTTACCTACCGCGTAAATCCATGTGCCCAGTGGAGTTAAGCATATTATCCACCATAATACTATGGGTAGAAACATAAAGAATAATGATGTAGGTATTCCTAAGATATTTCCTGTGCTATAAAAGCGAACGAAATCAGAGTTTCCTGTGCCGCTTGGGGTAGGCATAATAAATAGGGCTAATCCGGTTGCAACCGATGTTGTAGCAAAGGTGGTTAACAACGGGTTGAGTCTAAACCATCCTACCATAACACCGTTTAAAACTCCGATAACAAGGGCAAGACCTATGCCGATAAGTGCCGAAACAATAACAGAATATCCCATGTCAACAAAGGTTACGTATGCAACATTTACAACGCAAACTATTGCTCCTAAAGAAACATCAAATCCACCGCCGATAACAACTACCGATAAACCTACGGTTAAACAAACTAAAGGTACAGATAGGTTAACAAAGCTCAACAAGGCAGATGAGCCGGAAAAGCCGGTTACTATTATTAGGTTGATGATATAAACTACAACCATTAGAACAAACGCCGGAAATGACGTTGATCGTATTATTTTATTAATTATCACTGTACTTCTTTCACCTCGTTCCCCTTTGGCATTGCATATGTAGCAATATTTTCGGTGGTTATATCAGAGCCATGTAGTGTTTTTGCAATCATACCATCACACATAACTAAAACCCGAGAAAACGAAACCGATCGAGTTAGCTCAACCAGCTCCTCGTCATCACCGGATACAAATATAACTACAGAACCTCGCTGTGTAAGCTCTCTTATAAGTTGATGCACATCGCGTCGGGCATTTACGTCAATCCCCTTGGTTGGGTCGTCGGCAAGGATAACCTTGGGTTCTATGGCGGTCCATCTTGCCATAACAACCTTTTGTTGGTTACCGCCGCTAAGCGTTTGTATCTGCTGCGATGCGTTGTTCATAACAACATTATATTTTTTAAGAAGATCTAATTGTTCTGTTGTGTTTTTTCTTCGATTAAGAACAAGATCGGTAATTGCGCTAACGTTTTCAAGAATAGAACGGTTAGAAAAGGTTCCCTCAAGTTCACGTTCACCAGAAATAAATGCTATTCCTTTCCTAACGGCCATTCCGGGGTTTTTAATAATGGTAGGAACACCTTCAAGATTAATCGAAACCGGATTGTCCATTGCGAATAATGCACGTACTAATTCCGATTGTCCATTACCCTGCAAGCCGGCAACACCAACAACCTCGCCTTCATAAACAACAAGGTCTACCGCCGTGCGATCGGAAAGGGTGCGTAGCTGTTTTACCGAGAGCAGTTCGGTTTTATCATTAGTTTCCTGCAATGGTTCAGCAACCTCAACATCGGTGATGTTTCTGCCGGTCATTAAAGAAAGTAGCTCGTTTTTAGTTTTCTTTGCAACCTCATAAGTTCCAACTAAATCACCGTTTCTTAAAATTGTTATTGTATCGCACATTGCATATATTTCGGGCATGCGGTGCGAAACAAAAATAACGCTACATCCGCTGGCTTTCAGCGACTTTACCACCGATTCAACTATTGCAACCTCTTCGCGGTAAAGGGCAGATGTTATCTCGTCAAGTATTAACACCTCAGGCTTTTGTACCAAAGCCTTTGCAAATTCAACCATGTACTTTTGGTTAAGAGATAGCGAGTCCACGGTTTGGTCGATAAGCTCTGATAACTTAACCTGCTTTAATGCCTCTTCGGCCATTTTTCTCATGCTTTTTCTGTTAACACAGCCTGTTTTCGTAGGCATATTGCATATAGTGAGATTTTCAACCAGGGTAAGATTTGGAAAAAGACTTAGCTCTTGTGCAGTAATTATAACGCGGCTTTTCTTTGCCTTAGCAGGGGAATCGAATGATACAGCAGAGCCGTTAAATATTAATTCTCCTTTAGAAGGTCTTACAAATCCACCGATGATTTTTGCCATGGTGCTTTTTCCGGAACCGTTACCGCCAAACAGAGCCCGAACCTCACCTGAGTCAACCTCCATCGTAACTCCTTTAAGGGCGGTTACAGCGCCGTATGATTTGCTTATCTCGTTGCATTTTATTGTTGCCATGTAACAATCTCCTTGTACTTCGCCGTTTCCCTTTTGCAGAGAAACGGCGAGTTTCAATTTTTTCGGTTATGCTAATTACATATCTATAAAGAATGAATCGATTTGTTCCTGACTCATCCATCCGTCTAGTGTGTCTGCATCAGACATGCCTTCGCCTATGGCTACAGCTTCATCAACGCTGATGGATTTTGCATACTTAAATCTCTGCATCCAAGGAGCATCCGGTTGCGCTTCGTTTGTAACAATATAGGGAGGCTCAAGTAGAATAGTGTTCATTAATTCAGGATCTAGTGGGTTTGCCACAAGGATAGACTCGTCGAGAGTGTATCCCTCTAAAAGTCTCATGGTAACATTTAATGCATCACAAATCTGGCCGGGATGGGTTGCATATGTAACGCAGTTTAGCGTTTCGCTCTCTGCCCATGAACGTAAGAATCCATATGTAGCATCGCCAATCATTATGCCTGCGTCCTTACCGGCGTTTTCATATGCCATCAAAACCCCAGGTGCTGTAACATCCTGCTGCAATACTGCATCGATGGTCTCGTAGGTTGAAAGGAATGTAGACATAACTGCCTGAGCTTCGGTTGCGTTCCAGCTTGCAGGAGCGGTTGCTAATACCTCGATGTCGGGATACTTTGCAAGCTCTTCGTTGTAGATGTCAACACGAATTTTATCTGCCGAGTTGCCCTCTACACCTGTTAGCTGAACGATGCTTCCTTTGCCGTCTAACTCTGTTACCAGCCATTCGATGTTAAGCTGTGCAAAACTCTCGTTGTCGCCACCAACAAAGTATGTACCCTCGTAGGCTGCAGGGTCGCCAGCGATTAACACGATGATTCCTTCGGAATGAGCACGGTCGATAACGGTTTCAAGTGATGTTGCCGATACCGGTGTTATCATGATAGCGTCAACGCCTTCATCGATCATGTTGTTAATCTGTGTTATCTGTTTTGATACATCATTGTCTGCATCGGTGATAATAAAGTCAGCCAGTCTTCCCTCTGCAATTAGTTGATCAGCCATTGCCTGAGCATCGGCAACATATTGCGCGCGCCATGTGTTTCCTACGAATACATTTGCAAATCCAATGGTAAAGCCTTCGCCGGTTGATGTTGCTTCATCGGTTGTGGCCGATTCGGTAGTGTCTGTTGTAGTAGCTGTCTCTGTGGCAGTTTCCGGTTGTGAACAGGCTGCAAAAGAAAAAAGTAGTGTCGCTGTTAGAAGTAATAATAATATCCGCTTTTTCATAAGTTCCTCCAATCAAATTTAGAAATTTAATAATAGTGAAATCGTGCACATATTTCGCAACTAATATTAAATTAATTCAAATGTTAACATATTTTTATGCAACATGCAACAAAAAAATACAATTTTATCTGTTTTATACAAGCAGTTGAAATTTTTGGTTAGGTTTTTGCATTAATTCGATTGCTTGTAGATGAATGATAGAAAATCGGACGATTTTTTGCCGTTTTTATTAAAAAGGTCAAACCGCAGAGCTTGTATAGCATATATTAAAAGGAAGGGGTAGGCTTGCTTTAAATTGTCCCCCAATATTAATTACCTCTAAACTTAAGAAGGGAAAAACAAAGACAATAGAAATAACGACGATGCATTGAGATTGTTTTTTGTGCAATTTGTAGAAAATCCTTCAATTTCTTTACATTACGAATGATAACTGTTAATATAACAGTATATTGTAATTACAGTATTTTGTTATATCAACATGTAAGTGCCAACATATAGGAGAACCGAATGGACCCCGATAGTATTACTACCTTTGCCGCTGGCTTTGCTACGGCATTTTTTCTTTGCCTAATAGCCGGATACCTGCTATATAGATTCTATTTTAGCGTTCGGCGGACGCTTACCGAGGATGAGGTGAAGCAGATGGTTCAGGATGCCGGAGAAAATGATGTTATAGATGCTGAACAAAGCGAGATGATCGATAATATCTTAGAACTTTCCGACGTTACCGCAATTCAGATTATGACACATAGAACCGAGATTGCGGCGGTAGAGATGAACGAGAGTATCCAGCATGCTATGGAGCTATCACTGGAAGAGGGCTTTTCCAGGTTGCCGGTATATTCCAAAACTCTTGATAACATTGTGGGTATACTTTACATTAAGGATATGCTATCGGATTTTGCTCAATCAAAAGAGAATATCGATAGACCTATTCACGAGGTAATGCGACAGCCGATATTTGTTCCGGAAAGTTGTAAAGCGAGACAGCTGTTAATCGAACTTAGGGAGAAACATACCCATGTTGCCATAGTGGTGGATGAGTATGGCGGAACATCCGGCCTTGTTACAATGGAGGATATTTTAGAACAGATTGTTGGAAATATCTGGGATGAATACGATAGCGAGGAGGAGGAATTCCAAAGGGTAGACGACGGTGTGTTATGCGATGGTGGTGTTGAGCTGGAGGAACTTTTCAAAATTCTTCTGGTAGATATGCCGGAGGCAAGCGAGGATGATGACGAGGATTACGATACCGTTTCGGGTTTTATAATAGCAAAAATAGGACATATTCCGTCGAAGGACGAGGAGATAATTTTAGAACACGGCGGAATTAGCTTTACCGTTAAAGAGGTGAGCGAGCGTCGCATAGAGAAGGTGTTCTGCTTTGCAACACAGGAGACTTTAGATGGAGAAGAAGATTAGTTCCGACCTTGTTTATGATGGAAAGGTCGTAAAGGTTTATCACGATACGGTTGAAACAGAAAAGGGAAATGTTGCAAGCCGAGATGTTGTTCGCCATATGGGCGGCGCAGGTGTTATTGCGATGGATGAGAACAACGAAATATATCTTGTTAAACAGTTTAGATATGCGGTAGGCGAGGAGCTTATCGAGATACCGGCAGGTAAGTTAGAGCCAAATGAAGAGCCGATGATAACGGCAGGCAGAGAGCTTATTGAGGAGGCCGGAATTACCTCGGATAACATTAAGCCTTTGGGGAAAATTATTCCTACCTGTGGCTATTGCGACGAAATAATATATGTTTACTATGCTACGGATATTAAGCCATCACAACAAAATTTAGATGAGGATGAAGAGCTAACCGTATTTAAAATGCCGCTTAGTGAAGCTGTTGATGCGGTGTTCGATGGTAGGATTATTGATGGCAAAACAACCTATGCTATACTCGCGTTAAACGAGATGATAAAAAACAGATAGATAAATAAGAACGGGTAAGGCGAATTATTTTTTAAGAAAAATTATGACCTCTAACCTGCTTTACCTATTTTTTTGCTTGTAATGGATATGGGTGGCTGCCCAAAATAGATGTAAAGGTTAAAAAACAAAAAAATAATCGCATCTAAAAAGCTTTAGGCAAACCAGGTTATCATAAATCTAAATGTTTATTTTAATATATTTAGCTTAATTATTAAGAATATTATTTATAAGAAAAAGCTGGCACTTAATTTTTGATGATTTAGTGCTAGCTTTTTCTTTGTTGGCAGCTATGCTGATATCGGCTTTTTTTATCTGTTAGTTTTATTGTTGCGTTTTCGACTTTTTTTTGATATAATATAAAGAATAGGCGTACAAACGACCTTTTATCTAAGGTGTGAGGCGGAAAACGGATGAAATTAAATCAGTTATCAGAGGTTATAATTATCTGCGGCCATTACGGAAGCGGCAAAACTAACTTTGCGGTTAACCTAGCACTTGATCTAAAAATGGATGGCAGGGATGTAATGTTGGCTGATCTTGATATAGTTAATCCATATTTCAGAACTGCTGATTTTGCTGATATTGCCAAAGCAAACGGCATAAAGATGCTAGCTAGCGATTATGCCAACACAAACCTTGATATACCTGCACTTTCTATATCGCTTGATAGTGCAATTAAGGGAGCGGGAACGGTAGTTATCGACGTAGGTGGTGATGATGTTGGGGCAACGGCGCTTGGTCGATATGCAAATGGGATTGAAAATTCAGCTTATAGTATGATATATGTAGTTAATCGAAACCGAATTCAGATATCATCTGCCGATTCTGCTTTAGAAATATTAGCCGAGATAGAAAAAACTTCCCGTTTAAAGGCAACGCACCTTGTTAACAACACGCATCTGGGTCATGAAACGACAAGAGACATGGCACTAAGTAGCAGGGATTACGCTGAGGAGATTTCATGTAAGTGCAAACTACCGCTGCTGTGTTCTACCATTAACCGAGAGTTTTACAAAAAGCAGGACGAGGAGCTGGGCTTCTATCCGATAGATATTCATGTTGATCTGCCATGGTATAAATAAACAGATTGCAATAGTTACAAAACCTTTATTATTTTTCTTCGCATGATAAAGGTTAAGAAATAAGTAAACAAGCCGATGCGAAGCGGCGGAACGGAGCTTGTAAATGTTAGAAAAGGTTACGGTCAGGGAAGAGATATGCAAAGGATGTGAGCTTTGCGTGTTGGTATGTCCAAAAAAGATAATGGCCATCGACACTCAAAGGTTTAACGCTAAGGGCTATAATCCTGCAAGATGCACCGATAATGAGACGTGTATTGCATGTGGCATGTGTGCCATAGTATGTCCTGACAGTGCAATTAAGGTAGAGAAGGAGTAGGAAACGATGGCAATATCAGAGAGAATTCTTATGAAGGGCAACGAGGCTTTAGCAGAAGCGGCAATACAGGCCGGTTGTAAGCACTTTTTCGGATACCCCATTACGCCGCAAACAGAGATTAACGCATATATGTCGCGCAGGTTACCTAAAGTTGGTGGAACATATCTTCAGGCAGAATCTGAGATAGCGGCGGCAAATATGGTTTTAGGTGCCGGAGCAGCAGGCGTTCGTGCCATGACCAGCTCGTCATCACCGGGAATATCGCTAAAATCAGAGGCGATATCATATCTTGCAGGTTCAGACATTCCCTGCGTTATTATCAATATTCAGCGTGGCGGCCCAGGCCTAGGAGGCATTCAACCCTCGCAGGCAGATTACTATCAGGCAACAAAGGCACCGGGACATGGCGATTTTCATGTGCTTGTTTTTGCACCATGTACCGTTCAGGAGATGGTGGATACCGTGTTTAATGCCTTCGATCTCGCCGAGAGATACAGAATGCCGGCGCTTATTTTAGGTGATGGTCTTTTAGGACAGATGATGGAACCGGTAGAGTTCCCGGAGCGCGAGGTAACAAAACACGAAAAACCATGGGCACTAACAGGAACGAAGGGTGAGAGAGATCCGTTAATAGTAACATCACTTCATCTTCAGGCGGCAGCCCTTGAGAAAACTATTATAGAACGATATGAGAGATATGCCGAAATAGAGGAAAATCATTCGCTGTGCGAGGAGTATCTAACCGATGATGCCGATATTGTTATAGTGGCTTACGGTGCGGCCTCCAGGGTGGCACACAGTGCAGTTAATACGGCAAGGGAAAATGGACTAAAGGTAGGCCTGTTAAGACCAATTACACTTTGGCCATTTCCAAAAAAACAGCTTAACAATATTTCTAAAAAAGTTAAAAACATATTAACTCTAGAGATGAGTATGGGCCAGATGGTAGACGATGTTCGTTTAACGGTTGAAAAGGATTGTGAGGTTAGCTTCTTTGGAAGAACCGGAGGAATTGTTCCAACTCCGGCAGAGGTGCTACAGCAGATAGAAAAAATCACGGGAGGTGTTAGGTAATGAGCAAGGTTGTTTATGAAAAAAGTGTCGGATTAACCGATTCACCGATGCACTACTGTCCCGGATGTACACATGGAATTATACATAAACTTGTTGCCGAATCACTGGTAGAACTTGATCTGCTTGGTAAGGCTATCGGTGTTGCTCCGGTGGGCTGTTCGGTTTTTGCATATAACTACTTTAACTGCGATATGATTCAGGCTCCTCATGGAAGAGCGCCTGCCGTTGCAACCGGAATTAAACGTGCGAATCCGGATAGCATAGTGTTTACCTATCAGGGCGATGGCGATCTTGCCGCAATTGGAACCGCCGAGACGGTTCATGCAGCAATGCGTGGTGAAAACATGGTTGTTATATTTGTAAACAATGCCATTTATGGGATGACAGGCGGTCAGATGGCACCAACAACGTTGCCCTCGCAAACAACACAAACCTCTCCCTATGGTAGAGATGTAAACACGGCAGGATATCCCATAAGAGTTTGCGAAATGCTAAGCACATTAGACGGTGTGCATTATGCCGAGAGGGTTTCTATGCATAATATTGCCGCCATAAGAAAAGCAAAGGCTGCCATTAAAAAGGCGTTTAAAAATCAGCAGGATAAAAAGGGCTTTTCCATTGTTGAGGTGCTTTCAAGTTGCCCAACAAACTGGGGGTTAACCCCAACGGAATCCATGAAATGGATCGAAACAGATATGATGCCTTATTATCCTTTAGGTATTTATAAGGATAGGGATGCAAAGGAGGGCGGTAAATAATGGAGGATTTAAATATTGTTGTTGCCGGATTCGGCGGTCAGGGCGTTTTATTTACCGGAAAGGTTTTAAGCTATTGTGGCCTTATCGATAACCACGAGGTTACCTGGCTACCGTCATATGGACCCGAGATGCGTGGAGGTACGGCTAACTGTAGCATCTGTATATCGGATAAAACTATAGGCTCTCCGCTGGTAACTAATCCAAACATACTAATTGTTATGAATACACCGTCGTATGATAAGTTTATTGATATGGTAGTGCCCGGAGGAACGGTTATCGCCGATAGCTCGTTAATTCCTCAGGTTCCAACAAGAGAGGATATTAATTTTTTCAATATTCCGGCAACAAAGCTTTCTAACGATAACGATTTAGCCAGCCTCACCAACATTATTTTGCTGGGAAAGGCGCTGAAAGAAACAACAATTGCAAGCATTGAAACAGTTGAAAAGGCCATCTTAAAAAGTGTTCCGGCAAGCAAAAAACATCTGCTTGAGCCTAACATGAGGGCAATTAAACTTGGTATGAGTTTGTAAATATACATATAAAAGGTGCACACAGCTTTTAATTTTCCGTGTGCACCTTTTATTTATGCTCGATATTTTCCGGTGTATGCCCTCATGCCTCCGCCAACGTTAACCGCCATATAGCCTGCCTTCTTTAAAACATCTACCACCTTAGCACTTCTAACAGCTCCAAGACAAATAATGTGGTATTCTTTGTCCATACTCAGATATTCGGAGGGGTTATCCATTAGTTTATTCATCGGGATGTTTATGCTGCCTTTAATGCTGTCGGCCTTATGCTCATGCTCCTCCCTAACATCGATAAGGTTAATATCGTTAATTACATCATCGATGTCGTTAACATTAAATTCGTTTTTTTTAAGAAATGATAACATGATTAGTATCTCCCTTCATTATAGATGAAAATAATTTTTATTTTTCACCTAACAATTACCTTATTAATATTTTAATTCTTTTACAGCTTAAAGTCAAACTAATTTGTAATGAAAGGTTGTTTTTTTAAAATATTAGGTTATAATAATTATTATAAGGATAAAGCTATATTACCCAAGCATAGGGGGTGAAAACATAATGACGACAGACGACAGAACGATAAGGGTTAGCGTGTTTGGCGGCTTTAGCATGCGTTTGGGAAACAAAGAGATATTTAGAGAAAGCAAGCTAAAAACGAACAAGGCCTTGCAACTTATGGTGTTTCTACTATGTAGGCCACAGCGCAAGGCAAGCACTGAGCTGTTGGTGAATTCTATATTAGATGTAGATGAACTGGAAAACCCAAAGGCTGTATGTAAAAACCTTATCTATCGATTACGCAAAATATTACGCGAAAACGGCCTTGTTGAAGAGGATGAAGAGGCGGTTGTTTTTGAGGATGACGCCTATCATCTGCGCCTAAACTGTGTTAGCGATTTAGAAGCCTTTAATGTTTGCTTTCAGATGTTGGATAGCCTCGACGAAGCCGATAGTTTTGAAGCTTGCAAACAGGCGTTAACGTTATATAGAGGGGCGTTCTTAGGTGGCTTGTTAAGTGATTATTGGGTTAGCGAGCAGCTGGCGTTTTTAGAAAATCAATATTTTATGTTTCTAAACAAGTTATTAATACTTGTGGAGGAGCAGGGTTGTTACCAGGAGGTGCTAGACGAGCTGGCACAGGCATTTGGGCTATATCCACATAGAGAGGATGTTTACTTAGCATATATTAAAGCGCTTTACGAATGTAAGCACTTTAACCGTGCTTTTCATGTTTACGATACGGTATGTGCCCGGCTACTAAGTGATCTTGGTTTGCAGCCGCCACCAAGTCTTCTTGAGCTGATGAAAACGCTAACGTTAGAAAATGAGACTACTGCGCAGGACATTGATCAGGTTCACGAAAGCCTTTGTAAGTCAGAGGTTTTTGAAAACGCACATGAATGTGGCCTATATGAGTTTTCGCATATATACCAGGCCATGTTAATGGGCGTAATGGGTAAGGATAGCAGTATTAGGCTTATTCTCTGTACCGTGTTTGATGAAGATGGAGAAGCTTTTCCAATAAGTCCACGCCTTGATGGAATTAGCCAATATCTAAGAAAAAGTATGCGAGCATCCCTGCATAGCGGCGACGTTTTTGCTCGTTACAGTGCAAGCCAGTTTGTGGTTTTATTAAAGGATAGCGATGAGGAATGTTGTCAAGGCATAACCTCTCGTGTTAGAGCACATTTTCATAACATACCTAAAATGCGCTCTTTAAGGTTAAAGTTTTGTTGCACCGATCTTCAACATTTTCGTGAAGAAATTATACTGTAAAAAAGGTGTGCTTTAGCCGTAAATTCAGCGTTATAATGGCGCCTTTTGAACAAAAAACAAAATTTAATTTGAAAAACAAAGCAAAAAGGCTTGTGTTTATACTAGTGTTAGGAGAAAAAGCGTGAAGAGCCTAAAGTACTGGATGTTAAGCTGTTTATTAATAATGATTTTCTCTATAGGCTTTTATTATATTGGTTATAATGTGGCTTATGATAGGGCAGAGAATGTATATTCCGATATGCAAACAGAAACTTTTTATGCAGAGATTACTGCCATCGAAGATACTCGATTTTCTGTAGATGGCATTTCGGTTAACGATATTAACTATAGGGGTGCATTTAACTTTAGTATAGCTGAAGCAGAAACTGAACTGGAGTGGAGGAGCACTCCAATGACTATAGATGAGTTTGATGAGGGAGATTTAATAGCGATAACCTTTACCGGCCTTATAGCAGAAAGCGATCCTGCAAATATTGAAAAAGTAGTGAGAATTCAACTTTTGGATGATACAAAATAAGCAAAATAGAGAAAACAAGCAGAAAGAATAGTAAAACATAATAAAATAAGTCGATGCTACCTAATTAGTTGGGCGGTGTCGATTTATTTTTTTTGGAAATTTTCTTGAGGAAAATATCACCTAAAACAGCAAAAATTAAAAATGTATGGCAAAACATAAGAAATGAGACCGCTATTGAGACTGGATTTAGTAAATTTGGTATATGTTAAAGTGAAAATGAGACTGTTTTTGAGACCGCAAGTATATATAATTAAGACAAAGCAAAAGGTTGAGATTGCTAAAAGCGAATTTTAATAAAGGAAGCATAAGCCGTTACTAAAATTTGCTAAATAAGAAAAGCTTCGTAAGGTAAAGAAAAACAGAAAGTGAAAGGACACAAAAAGATGAACCAGAGATATTGGAAGAGCTACGAAAATGAGAAAGCTATTCCGGAGTTAAGAAGAAAAAACTGGAGAAATAGAGTTTTATCGATTGTGCTTGCAGTTGCAATCCTATGTACTTTATTCCAGGTCAACATTTTTGCACAAACGCAAACTAGCACCTCAGAACAGCCAATGTCGGAGGCAACAACACCGGCACCGGCTGAACCAACCCCGGCTCCGGCTGAACCAACACCGGCACCGGCTGAACCAACCCCGGCACCGGTTGAACCAACCCCGGCACCGGTTGAACCAACACCGGAAGCACCAACAACGGCACCAAGTGAACCCGACGCATCAGAGCCTGACACTAGTAACCCGGATTCAACAGAGCCTGACACAAGTGAACCTGAAGCAACAGAACCGGATGCAACAGAGCCTGATACTTCAAATCCGGATTCAACAGAAACCGAAAAAACAGAGCCTGATACAAGCGAGCCAACAACCGAGGAATCAACCGAGGTGTTAACTGAGGACGCTACGGATGAAAACGATGAGCTAGATGCACCGCTTACTTTTTCTTTAGAAGCTGCAGCAGCTGCTGATGAAGCACATACTATCAGCTATTATAGCAATTATCCTGCATCTTCCGGCTTAAGCAACAGTAGCTATCAAGATCCAAAAGAGTATAAAAATGAAGAGCTTGCAAATGCAGCAACATTAATACAAACAGGCTTTAGCACCCCAGAAAATTATTATTTATTAGGTTGGAACCCATCACCTGTTGCCGGAACGGCACAGTATCTAGAAGGGGAAGGCCTTGGAAAGATAGATGTAGACTGGCACCTTTATGCAATCTGGATGCCATATAAATTAATGAACTGGACAATTAATAATGCTAGCTACACCTCAACATATAATGCGCAATCACATACCAATTCAATAACCTGGCCAACCGCACAATCAGCCTCATGGGCAGGCGATGTTATAACAGGACTCACCTATCAATATAGCGTTAACGGCGGAGCGTACTCAAACGAAAAACCAGATCTTGTTAATGCCGGTAACTACACGGTAACGGTAAAGGCAACCGCACCGCGCTTTACCGAAATAACCACAACAGTTAGTGTAACTATTAACAAGGCGCCGCTTTTATTATTACCAGTCATCTCACATCACTATCCTTACGGAAGCATCTCAACTATTTCTTATACAATACCCGCCGTTAACGATTTAAGCGGGCCAAAATCTCTCACAGATGAGAGCGCGATAAACAACCTTCTTGCAAATACCACACCGTTGTTTGATGCATTTGACGAAAAGAATGTAGCTGTAACGGATTTAGCAACTGCTTTACCGGGTCAATACTCTGTAAAGATTAACCAATCAGCGCTTTTAAGCCTGCAGAATAATGCAGCACTTAAAAACTATACCTTAACTGCAGATAATGCAAACTTCACCATTACTGAATTAACGGGGCTCAGCATTTCGGCAAACGGAATAAATGAAACATATAATGCAAATGAGCACCCATCGATAAGCGATGTAACAGCATCAATTAAAGACGCCAAAATTGAATATAGTATCAATGGAGGTGTATTTTCAGAAACATTACCCAAGATAACAAACGCAGGAGACTATACTGTTGAAATACGTGCAACATTGCGCGGTTATACTACAGCAACAACCACGGTAACCTCAACGATAGAAAAGCGTCCCGTAATACTTAACATTTTTAGTTATAGTAAAACGGTAGGAACTTCCGATCCAACATTTAGTGCAAGCTTTAACGACCTACAGGGAAGCGATAAAATAGATTACACCTTAAGCCGTACTACCGGTGAAGCACCAGGAAGATACTATATATCCGCTAAAATCGTTTCGAACAGTAACTACACCGTTACCGTTAACGAAGGATATCTAGATATAGTTGAACTACCGATAATACCTGATGTAATTGTTCCTCCAAGCGTAGTAGCACCGGAAGAGGCTGTAACTGAACCGGAAGTAGAAATAACCGAACCGGAAGAAGAGGTAAGCGAGCCGGAAGATGATGATACAACAAACATCGAAGATGATACAATACCGCTTGATAACCAAACAGAGGTTGAAGATGTTATCGACGATAGCCTGCTAAATATCGACGATGGCGATGTACCCCTTGCAACCGAAAAGGGTAGCTGGGCACTTATTAACCTACTGCTTGCATTCTTTACAACTCTTCTATCAATAGCGTTACTTATTGGTTATGTTTTAGGAAGAAAGAAGGAGGAGAACGTAGAAGGAGAAACAACCCAAAAACGCAGAATTCTCCCCCGTGTAATAAGCATAGTAGTTGCATTAGCATCAATAATACTATTCCTACTTACCCAGGACATGACACTAAAGATGGCTTTCATCGATAGCTGGACCTTCTGGATGGCGGTAATAGCAGTTATACAGATAACTATAGCTCTGCTATCAACAAAAAAACAAAATTCTGAAGCAAACAGATATAATAAAGAAAACGCATAAGCAATAATAAAACAATCTAACAAAAAACAAAAGCCCATATGAAACAACGTTTCTATATAGGCTTTTGTTTTATTGTTGCTAAAAGTTATTAATTTTATAACCACATTAATTTACACTGTTATCAAACGAATATGCAAATGTTTTGTTAAAATTGACATGGCGGTCTTGATAATGTTAACTGTTTAGAACATAATGTAAAAACAGGTCTCACAATTGAAACCTGTTTTTTGTTTTATTAATATATGAATTAAAAATTATCCACAGCACACTTTTGAACTGCTATGCCTTTTTTATAACCCTCGAGGAATTTTGCGAACATTTCTATCTCTTTGGGGTCGGGCTGTGTTGTTAGCATTTTTGCATTGTGGTAAACTTCGGTGTTTAGATATTCAGGCAGCGTTTTATTGTTGCCCTGGGCTGTGTATGCTGCTAGAAGCGCTATGCCGTATGCCCCGCCCTCGCCTGCACTCTCCATAACCGAAACTGCCGCGTTTGATGCCGCTGCCATTGCTGACGAGCCGAAAGGAGCTTTAAAAAATCCGCCGTGACCCATTAGCTTATTTAGCTTAACACCCTCGTTTTCAAACAGTATATCAAAACCAATTTTCAGGGTGGAGAGAGTGGAGTATATATGTGTTTTTGAGAGGGTTGCGAAGCTGAAATCGGCATCGGGTTTACGAACAAACATGGGGCGACCTGCGCCGAGGCCCGTTATATGTTCACCCGAAAGATAGTTGAAATTTAGCAACCCACTATAATCAACATCGTTGCTTGCCGCCTCAAACATTATGTCGAGAGCTTTATATGGTTTAATGTCTACACCAAGCATCATAGCAAATTGCGAAAACATTTTTGCCCATGCATCAATGTCTGAGCTACAATTGTTACAGTGAACCATCGCTACGTCGTATCCGTCTGGGGTGGTTACAATATCCAATTCTTTATAGTAGTTTGAAAGTGCTTTTTCTAACACAACCATCGCAAAAATTGAAGTTCCGGCCGAAACATTGCCGGTTAACACATCAATGCTGTTGGTTGCAACCATACCGGTGCCGGCGTCGCCCTCCGGTGGGCAGAAGATGATATCGGTGGTTATGTCATCGTCCATCATGGCAGCGCCCTCGGCGGTAAGCTTACCAGCAGTTTCACCGGCAACCATTACCTTGGGGAAAATATCACGTAAAGAATAGCTAAGGCCTTTTTCTTTCAACAGGTTGTCGAATTTCTCTACCATCTCGTCGTTATAGTCTTTTTTAACGCTGTCGATAGGGAACATTCCCGAGGCATCGCCAATGCCGATAACAAAGTTTCCGGTTAGCTTATAATGAAGGTATGCTGCAAGAGTCATAACCTTTTTTACCCTTGGCGTGTGTTCTTCGCCATTTAATATAGCCTGCCAAAGATGTGCCGCACTCCAGCGTTGAGGAATGTTGAAGCCGAACAAGCTCGACATCTCAGCCGCTGCCTCCTCGGTCATGGTGTTTCGCCATGTTCTAAACTCAACCAGTAGTTCGTCGTTTTCATCAAGTGCAATGTAGCCATGCATCATGGCCGAAATACCTATAGCACCGTATGTTTTCGGTGTAACAGCATATTTTTCAAAAACGTTACTTTTAAGATCGCTGTAGGCAAGTTTTAATCCGTTATGTACATCTTCTAAAGAGTAGGTCCATATTCCATCGGATAGGCGGTTTTCCCAAACGTGTTTTCCAACGGCTATAGGTTGATTTTCACGATCGATGAGAACAAGCTTAATGGTGGTTGAGCCGAACTCAATTCCTAAATAGGTTTCACCTGCCTCGATGATTTTTTTGTAGTCTGTCATATATCCTCCTTTGTGGCTGTTTTACTCGATAACTATCAGCTGATGTAAAGAAAACTCCGATAGGTTCAAATATATGGTATCATCTTTTTGGATAAAGTCAATAGTTTCTTTTTGAGGCTCAAGCCTAACCACGCTTATTTTTTTATCAACCTTAATGGTTATCTTAAGGTTATATAAAGATGGGAAATCCTCTAAAACGCTAACAAAACCACGCTGTGAGGGCAATGCATAGAGAAGGTTTAATATATAGCGCTCACCCTGCTTAACGTATCTTAAACGAACTGCCGATGGCAACGGCTGTTTAGAAGAGGAGGTAACCGAAACTGCCTGTTCTGTTTCGCTGTAAAGCATACGCAAAACATTTAAAAAATATCTTCGGTGGTAGGCACTGCCATAATCGAGATAGATGCTGCCCATCTCATGCGACATATATATAATGTTGCCATTTCTGATTGCAGCGGGATAGCTAGCTACCTCATCGGAGTAGGGGGTGTTTGCATGTGAGCAATAACTCTCATAAGTTCTGTTAAAGTATGGCTCGCGTATATAAGCCAGAACATCACCGTTGCCACCAATCTTGTGGCCTGCAGAATAACAGTAGATAGGAGCAGATACCATGCCCTCGCTTATCTCATCGCCCACAACAAGATAATCGAAGTTAAAGTCGCTTTTACCCCTGTAATCAAACGGGAGGTCGATGGCGAATTTTTTGCCGTCGGCAGCCAATGCTCCTCCTCCGAGGATAAGCAACTTTTTGCCGCTCTTTACATACCCATTAAAGGCGGCAGCAAAATCGGAAGAGAGCACCACACCCTCGGCTATGATTATAACATCAAATCTGTTAACATCGTCTGGTTTATGTAGAATATCGAAATCCAGCTGAGAATCTAACAAAAGCTTTGCAAGGCCGTTATGGCTTGGTTCATTTTCATCTATCATAATGCCAAGCTTTGTTGTTTCTAAAACATTGTAGCAAAATGGCTCAAGCTGTTCGGCGTATCTAAAGGCGTGGCCAATGTTTTCGTAGGTGCTCTTGTCCATTACTCCATCGGGTGGAAGCTGATCGCCAACACTTATTTTGGCTCCCCATGTCATGAGGCTTGCGCACTCGTAACGAAGAGCCTCAGGTAGCTTAAAGCCGCCGAATTCACCCCAGTTCGTATGAAACTTTCCTGTCATGCCGAGGTATTCCTTGCCACTTGCCGAAAAATACTTAGCTCGAATTGGCATTTTATCATAACCGCCCCAGCTTGTTGGTAGATCTTCAAGCTCGAAATGAGTGTTGAGATAATGCCTGTGTGGCGCATGAATTTCGGCGCCGCCGGAGTTGAAAAACAGCGATGCATCGGGATGATATTCCCTCATTATTTCGCCTAGTTTTTCCAAAACTTCATGGTGCCTATCAACAAGATATTTTTTTGCTACGGCCTCATCGTTATCATCTAAACCACGCTTTTTCATGTCGGCACGACAGCTGTCGCAGTAGCAAACATCATAAACAAAAACAATATCATAAAACAAACCATCAAGGCGAGAATATCGTTTGCAAACCTCATGGGTTAATGCGTAAAGATATTCTGCATAGTCGCCGCTGTAGCAAAGGTGCCACCAGGAGCAGTTGGGCCTTGTGTCGGTAGGTTTTGCATCTGCGTCATAGTTAACGCCGCTCATAGAGCCATCGGCGTTACGAACAACCCATTCGGGATGTTCGGTTGCATCAAGCACCGACCATCCAAGAGTAAGGTATAGTGGAGCACGAACTCCTATTTCATGACAGGCCGACATCATCTCGCCTGCAAGATCAAATCCCTCTTCCATGGTAGGATGCTGGGTTCCCACATCGGTAGGGTAGTAGCAGTAACCATGATGGCCTTTTCCGAAAATTGTTATGCTATTTACGTTGCCAAGCTTTATTGCCTCTTGAAACTGAGCCTTGTTAAATTTTTTAGCAACGTTTGGCATCTTTTGCGAGGTGTGAAAATCGAGGTGAATCTCTCTTGCAGGTAACATATAACGGTCTCCTTTTATATTAATATAATTTCTTCTATTTCTATTTTTCCGCGTAGAACATCGATAAACGGCTTGCCATCCTTAATACCTGCGGTAGCGTAACCGCCATTTGTAGATAAAAACGAGGTGAAATCTCCCTTAATTTGAGGCTTAATAATTAATGTTTTGGTATAGGCATTGTAACGGATGCCGCTAAATGCTTCGATTAGCGAATATGATGCCAGTGCTCTAGCATACCAATGACCGCACTCATACTCGTCGAAGGGGTTTCTTGCGCTGCCATCATAACGACTTCTTAAAGCCTTAACAATATCTAACCCCTTTTCTACCTCTCCCGAAAATATTAGATGTGATGCTACCTGATATTCTATACCTGTCCAAACCTCGTCGCTATATACGAAGGGTAGAGCAGGCTTGTTTGCATTTGGCCAGCTACAAAGCAGTAGTCCGGCTTCGTCGCTCATGCAGTATCCCGGGCGCTGTGGATTTGCGTGCTCTGTAAGGTCGGTTTTAAAGTTGTATTTATATACGCTGTTAAGGTGGCTTTTAATATTTTCTTGGTCACCTTTGGCATCAAGCCCACAAACCTGAGCCATCCAATATCCCAAAACACCATCCGAGATACATCCGGTACCATATTGATATTTAGGTCCGTGTTTTTGGATAAGTTCAATTGCTTCGGGAGAAAATTGATCGTTTAATGCCTCTTCGCCAACCATAGGTAGCTTTGCTGAAAGGCCTTTCCACTCAACTTCTTGATAAAAATATTCTCCGTTAAACAACTTTTCGTTTAGGTAACGGTTGCCTTTTTCTGCAAGTAAAGCATACTCATCGGTGTTTTTTTTCAGAACCTTTCCTATCTCAACCATTGCAGTTAATGCCGAAATATAAAAGGATGAGCACATTGCGTCGGCACCCCAGAATTCTATGTCGTAGGTATTGTGGTGTGGCTCTCTTAGAACGCCTTCAAGCTTATGATCCCAGCTTTTTATGCAGTAATCCATCGAGGTTTTAGCAACATCGTAAAAACTTTCAAGCCATTTAATATCGCCTGATATTAAGAAGTCGCGATAAAGTTTTATTATTCCGCCAAGCTGGCCGTCGGATGCGGCATGGAAGCTATGGTCAACTTTTCCGATGGGTAATGAGGCACGAAAGTTTTGATGACCATCATCGTTTTGAGAATCGAAAAACTCGGTTTTTCTCATGCTACGCTCAAGATCCGGAAAGAGATGGCATATTGCCTGAGCATAATTCCAAACGTGGGTGCAGCTGCCGGCACAACAGCCACAGCTATCACAACAGCCTTCCCATGCCCATAACCTTCCATCAGTTTGGCGAAGAATGGTTGGCGATTTTAGTATGGTTAGGTTTGCGGCTACAGCCTCAACCACTTCGCTCGGTAATGTTATGCTATAAAAACCATTGGTAAAACAACGGCTATCATTATATAACCTTTCGATATTGCTTGAAAGATGGCTGCGAACATCGGAAATAGAGTTAAATTTAGTAGTGTACCAAGGCTTATATCGCTCGAGTGCAAGATCAATGCTATTGCAACAGCATTCGGCATCATCACCTGTTTTATCCTCAAACTCATGACCGATGCGCAGTGAAGAATCAGGAACATACCAACAGGTGTTTAGCCTAATGGTTTTGCTCTCTCCCGGCGCTAGGTTAAATTGAACTGCAAGAACTGCGCCGGGAACAACAGCTCCGGGAATGTGTTGCAGGTTAACCTTAAATGCGTTTTCATGACTTTTAGCAACGGCAACACCGTCTGCTATATCGTTCCATAGCATGGTTAGGGTGTCGAACCAGCCGCCTCGAAACAGGGCGGTATTCACCTTAACATTGTCCTCCTCCACAAAGGCACTAAAATGTCCGGCCGACCAAGGGTGGTTCTCTGTTGCATCCTGAGAAAGAGTGAACCCATTTGTATCGTTTTTTACATAATAGCCGCTATCCTCAACCGCCATAAAGTTCATGCTGCTGTAGTAGTAAACAGCATCGATGGCTTCGTTAGTTTCGTTTTTAAAGGTGTAGTCGATAACCGCAAAGGGGAAGGAAGAGTCGTCGGTATTGGTAGGGGTGAAAGGACTCCATGCACTTAACGATGTGGTTAACGGAAAGCTATCGTCTTTAAAATCAATGTTTGCAAAGGGAAACTCGGCATAAAACTCGGCATTTTTAAATCGTGGAAGGCCGTAACTTTTTCCTTGCGAGCCGTTTGCCTTGGTTAGGTTGAGATCGTTTTTTGGCTTGCCCTGAAGCTCGGAGAGCGCACCGCCAAATATCTTGTATTTCGGTACAGGAGATTCTATAATTCTGCTTTTGTTTGTTGCACCCTTAACTGTTACGGCAGAGAACATGGTGGGTTCAAGATTGGTGTTTGGTGCGTTTCTAATAGAAAAACCTGAAAAGGAGCCGTTGCCCTCTATGTTATACATCCCGGCACCGATGCCACCTAGGGGGAATCCCACATAGGTTAAATTCCTGCCGGAGAATACTCTACGTTTCATTATTAGTTCCTTTACTATATAATTTCAAGATAGTCTTTTTCCGGGAGCGGTGGGAAATTAACTGCCGGCAAGGTCTGATACCAAAACGAGACCGAGGATATATCGTCCTGAAGAGGTAAAAAGCGCTGATTATCACGCCATCCAAGCGCCTGAACGGTTATTTTAAGATCCTCTTCAAATCGGATAGGATCGGTTATATGCCAACGATACATTCCAAAGCGGGTGTTTGCTTTATAAACACCATCGGGACGAACAACCTGAGGCAAACCTGCATATGGAGTTGTATATTCCTGATATTGGTGAGTTTTTTGGTTTTCAAAATTATAGGAACCACAGAAATAATCTTCAAGGCCGGTTCCGCAGATGGTTGGGTAATCGGTGTCGCCATCTAAAAAGAACTTAACCTCACCCTCGCCCCACCAGATGTTGTTGTTAACTCCCCAGGTCATATAGGTGCCAACGTATTGGCCCTTACCCTTAACACCATCTAACATGGTGTATAGTGTTTTATAGGGGAGTGGGTTTACGCGTCTAAACTGGGCATGGAAATATAGGGCGTTATCTGCAACCGGAGATAAAACATAGTTTACCTGATAGTATAAAATCATATCTTCGTGAGAGATGTTTTCAACCGTTATGCGGCAATGTTTTTTGAAGGGCATTGTCCAGTAGCAGTTAAAGGCTGAACCGGGATTAACACAGACGGCAAGGGAGTTAACATGTGCATACTCTCCAAGGCCACAGGCAAAGAAGTCACCTATAGGGCACTCTACAGAGGGGTTTTCTGACCCATCCCAATACATTCTGATTATGGTGTATCTAAAGTTTCCGGTTGGGGTCATCCAAATCTGCTGAATAGCACCGGGACCATCGATATTTGCAAGCTCAAATATCTCGCCCGATTTTATAACACGACTGGGCGACACCTTCCATGTTTTTCCAAGCTCTCTTGCAGGGTGCCTAGGGTCATCGGTTGGAACGTCAGCCATTCCACCTTTGCCTTTTTCACCGTTATAATTTTCTGCAGAAAGTGAGCGGGAAACCGCATCAGATGCCAGGTGAAGATTTTGCATATTGCATGCTATCCCATCGAAATTCATAATATACTGCTCCTATATTGTTATTATCTTACACTACCGATAGCCTAAAATCAAGCTCAAACGGTATATTGTTTTCTCTTTTGTATTTTGCTACAAGTTCATCCGTAAATTCAACGTTGTTTTGCATGGAATTACACAGGGCTTGATATATAAAATAGTAGTCTGAAATGCTACGTTCTCCCTCTCTAACAACGGCAAATTCATGCTTAAACAGCTTTTCCATGAAGCTTGTATCCTTAAGCTTTGCAGAAACCTCAAACATGTTAAGCAGCACTCGATCGCCGTTTTTGATTTCGTTTTTGAGAGAGTGGTAAAAAGCCATAGCCTTTTCATACTGCTTTGTATTGCAAAGAGCCACTATGTATTCCTCAACATATTCCCTTGTAATACAATCGCCTAAAAGTTCTACTGCCTTATCGTAGTGCAATATAGCGGTAGCATCTCCTTCGTTATCTGCTAATATATATAGGTTGCGATACGCAAAGGGGTTTTCGGCAATTATATTTGATTGGTTAAATGCGTTAACGGCTTCTCTAGGCATGCCGTTTTCGATATACATAACACCGAGATGGTTATAGGCGGTAAAGCTTCCATTTTGGGCGGCCTTTGTTAAGATAGGCTCATAGCGCATATCCACCATATATGAAGAAGGTGTTTGCAGTATATCTCCATCCTTCATAATACCGGTGTTATGAAGATCGAGCCACGGCTGTTCTTTTTCGGTTATTGACTCAGAGGAAAAGTAAAAGCCATCTGGAATGGTTTCCTTGTTTCTTGCAGCTTCTACCGCGCCAAAACCATTTCCTATGTGTAATAATTCTTCGGTAATAGAATTGTAGCTCCTACGGCAGAATTCTAATGTGTTCTCTACAGCCTCTTCACTTAAAACATCATTAAGTTTATTATAAACGGTAGATTTTGCATCCTCCCAGTTTCCGGTAGTGGTATCGTGGTTAATATCACAACCACCAAAAAGCTGAACGAAATCCCAGCTGCTATTTCCCGGCATCTCCAGGCCGTGAACCTGGGTTGGCGCAAGTCCTGCCTGTAGCTCAAGATAGCCCGGGGTTCCCTTCTGAGTTAAAAATTCCTGCCAGTGTTTGCCGCCGTTATGTGTTCCCCAACAAAACATTTTTCTGTAGCAAAGATTTGAAGAGGAACGCTCGTAATACATGGTGTTGTTATTGTATACAGCCGCTTCCCAGGTTTCATCTAAACGCTTTTCATTCTGAAAGAAATATTCACAGGAAAAATTATAGTTGGTGGGGTATGAAGAATCTTTTCCTTTTAATGAGTCGAGATAGGGCATCTCGCCATGGGCCATTCCCTTTTTGTTGCCTTGGTTTGAGGTTTCGTTTATGAAGATTACGTTTTTATTGCCCGAAAAAACCCTAACATCTTTATCCTCGTCTACCGCAGCGTTTGTCCACCAATACATCGGAACAGATTCCGGCTTATTATTTATAATCTTAACATATGCGCATAGCTGTTTTGCTCCCTTAGGGAGATGAAAATCAATCGACCAGAAAACACCCTTGCATCGCTCGTATTCAAATGTTCTTATAAACTCATTTCCCTGCTCATCTATGCCTTTAATAACATGCATTGGATCGCAGGTGGAAAATGTGTGTCCCAGTTGACCTATGTTCCACTCGATACCGCCGGAAAACCAGGCTCTGCGTATCGCAAGATTGGCAAAACGCAGAATGGGGTTTACATACAGAAGATCTTTAGACCGAGATTTATCGTAAAGTGAATACAGCCTCATTCCGTATTCCGGCAAAAAAGTTGCCTTTAAAGTCTCATTTTCTAAAACTATTGTTTTTAGCTCTATATCCTCGATGTCTCGTTTGTAAATATCCTGCATAAGGTATGGAAGAACACGGTCACCGGTCTGAACACCATACCCCGCAAGTTCCTCTCTAAGCAATCCGGCATCTACAAGCTCTTTGTTTTGTATTTTATCGCGGTAATGGGCAAGCTTGTTTTCGATAAGTGTTTTGTTGCCCTTAAGCTTCATGTTTTTGGTGATTATTTTCATAAAATCCTCCTTAATGATTATGGGCTTAGCCCTTTACTGCGCCACCGGTTACACCGGCAATTATTTTTTCAGATAGTAAAACATAGATGATAAATGTTGGCAAGAATACTATAACTACGGCAGCAAATAATCCTGCCCAGTCGCCTATGTATGTCATGGATTGAACAATTGCCTGAAGCCCTGCCGCTACCGGCTTGTTTTCGGCATCTCCGGCAAAAACAATCGACATAAAATATTCGTTCCATATTGTTAAAAAGTTAAATATGCCTACCGTGATAATTCCGGGTTGAGCAAGAGGGAACATTATCTTCCAGAAGGCATACATCGGAGAAGCGCCGTCAATCGCAGCAGCCTCCTCTAAACTTTCGGGAAGGTCTCGAAAAAAGTTGCACATAAAAAACACGGTGAAAGGTATTAACATGCATACATAAAGTCCGGTTAACATGCTTTTAGAATTTGTTAACCCAAGCTGAATTGCAAGGGAGTAAAGCGGCATTACAACCATGATGCTGGGGATGCTTAGTGCGGTTATAAATAGGTTAAGAATAAATGCTCTGCCTTTAAACACAAATCTTGAAAGAACATAAGCTGCAGGACAGGCAATGAGTATTGCACCTACCCCGGAAAAACAGGTGTATATAACAGAGTTTAAAAAATAGCTTGCAACGTTATGTGAAAAAAGTGCATTTTTATAGTTTATAAAGCTTATTCCATCTGAAAAGCTAAATATCTCACCACTAAAAATATCTCTCGTAGTGGAGAACGAAGCTGCAATAATCCATCCAACCAACACAAAGGTGAACAAGCACCATAGCGTTACAATGAGGTATCCCGGTATTAAAGGAATATGCTTTTTTGCCCTTTTTAAATTATTCATTTAGTTCTCCTATCACTTGTTATCTTTTATCAATAAATTCGTAACCAGGAATGAAAGTAGTATTATAACCACAAGCACGATGCCGACAGCTGCAGAAAGGCCGATATCAATATTAGTGGCAGCCGTACCTGAACCGAATGCTCTCATATACATGTATACCATTGGAGTCATAACCTCGGCATCCGGATTAATCGGAGAAAACACCTCAGACCAAACAAAGAAACCGGCTGTAGATACTGTCCACAAGGTAATATTGGTTCGTACAGTGCCTCTTAACAGCGGGAAGGTGATGCGCGTAAAGGTGGTGAAACGGTTAGCTCCGTCAACAACGGCCGCCTCGGATAACTCCTGCGGAATAGAATCAATGCCGGCAAGAAAGATAAGCATTTGATAACCAACCATGCCGAAACAGTAGGCAACAAGCATCGAGCTGAAGATGTACTCGGTTGATGTCCACTGGATTGAAGCCAAAGAATCTAATCCCAAAAAGGTAAATATATCTTTTAAAAGACCATATCTTGCCGAATAAACATATTGAATCCACATAGTACCCATGGCGATTGCGGATATCGTATTTGGAAGATATATAACAGCCCTATAAAAAGATTTAAACCTTATGCCGGAGTTAAGAATAACGGCCAAAAATAGCGCGACAGACAGTGAACCAATTCCGCCAAACAACCATATCTTACCAATGTTTTCAAGTGTTTTTATAAATAAAGCATCCGAAAAGAGGTTAATATAGTTTTCTATGCCGTTAAATGACCACTCCGATACCGGTTGGGTAAGTGAACCAACCTCAAAAAAGCTCATTAAAACGGTTCTTATTGTGGGGTAAAGATACATGATAAGATATGTTAGCAGTGCCGGAGTTAAAAAACATATTATCATGGTGCGATTTTTCTTTTTCAAAATGTGCCCTCCGTCAATTTATTATCTAATAGGGACGTAGATATCTCAATCCATGCTAGCTTTGATAGCGTAATCCCTCGCTCGCTTAGTTCCTGTAGATCTTCCGGTCCGCAGGAAGATAAATAATCCTGCTTGTTAATTGTAACTATCTCGGCAGCATGAGCATTTAACGTGGTTACGCAGTTATCAATATTAAAATTATGATAATCATTCGACCAGATAACCAGGGTTTCGTCGTAACTTCTATGCGCATAGGTGAAAAACAGATAGTAACCGCCGCTTCTTTTAACAACAAAGGGTGATTCTATACCACCATAATCTGAGCCATCATCTATATAAAGGCAATCGTGATAAACGAAATCGGTAAAGTTTTTTGTCTTGGCAACCGTTACCGAGGAACCGCCTTTTTTGGGATTACAAACAAAAATCAGGTACTCCTCGCCTTCCTTTATAATACATGGATCTCGTTTTGTATAGCAAAGGTCGGTAAGTATTGGTTTTTCATCCTTACTCCAGCTGTAAAGGTCTGTTGAGTGTGCCATAATTAGCTCGCGCCTTGAGTTTATCATGGTTTCAACAATCATAATATACCTTGATTGTGCCTCTTGGTAGATGATAAACGGTGCGCCAACATAGCTGCAGCCCTTGGTTTCATCGAAGGCGAAATCTACAAATCGCCATAGCGACTCATTAGATAATTTAATGCAATGCGATAGGTAAGGATGGTAGAGATAAAGCTGTTCTAAGTTATCGGGATAGGGGTTGTTTATAGCAAAAAGATGAGTGTTTCCATCGCTATCTTCGATGAAACAATGGTCGTTAAAGTACCAGTTTCTTTTGCTTTTGTTGTTGGCAACCTCAATGGTGATGCTATCTTTATCACAACGGTAAACGTTCCTTCCCGAGTAATTTGTAACGCTATTTCTGTCGGCACTCAAAATAGTTTTTTTCTGCCCAACTACAATGGGAATCTCTATCTTCATACTCACCTCTTTAAAAATAGTAGCCCCGCAGCTGCTTTCACTGCAACAGCTGCGGGGCAGAAACTAATTGTTTTAGCCTTTTATAGCGGCTACATATTCTTCGCCTGTCATTCCACCACCAAGAAGTGTTCCAAATGCAGATTTCATTGTAGTGTCGGAATCAGTGTTAGTAACTACAACCATCTTATGGTCGGTAATACCACCGAAGGCTTCCTTTATGTTAGATAACAATCCGGGCCATTGTGCATCGTTGCTTACCGGTATACCGGCAGATCTTTCGGCAAGTGTAGCATCCCATTCACCGGTTGTCATAAAGGAGATAAAGTCGAATGCTTCGTTTGGCATTTCACAGGTAGAGGTTATTGCAAATACCATTGAGCCGTAATCTGTTGTTGTTGCAGGCTCAACACCACCTTCAACGGTTGGGAACAGGAATCCACCCCAGTTGAAATCAGGTCCGGTTGTTGGAAGAAGTTCGTTTGGTAACCATGAACCATTAAAGTACATTGCAACCTCGCCAAGAGCAACCTCTTGCTGACCTGCAGGGAATTTGTTGCCTGTTGCATATTCAGAAATGTAACCTAGTTCAACCATATGTGCGTATGCGTTTGCCATTTCAAGAACGGCAGGTGCATCATAGTCTGCTTCGTTAATGATACGTTCTGCTTCTTCAACGCCTACAGCCCTTGAGAGATAATTGCCGATAAGCCAGCCGTAGTATGCATCGTCAACTGTAAGCGGTATGTAGCCGGCAGCCTTTATCTGCTCGCAAACTGCTAGGAACTCTTCCCATGTTGTTGGTGTAGCTGTAACCCCGGCCTCTTCAAATATGTCCATGTTATAGAAGAACATCTGAACATTGCCCTGGATTGGAGCACCGTAGGTCATGCCATCTTCGCTGTATTTGCTGATAACATCAAGCCATCTTGTATCAACAGCTTCATTATAAGGAAGTCCACCTGTTGTGTCGTATGTCTGTGTTAGGTAGTCGTCTACAGGGATTACCAGTCCTTCCGGAACATAACGGTTTAGAATTTCAAATAGGTAGCCCTCAAAGATGTCAACCTGCTCGCCTGCCTGTATTGCAGGTTGTGCTAGGGTATTAACGTCGCGTCCCTTCCATTGAATTTCAATCTCGATGCCTGTTTTTTCGGTATAAGCAGCAATAGCTTCGCTCATAACCTGTCCCTGAGGTTCGGTCTCGTTCCACATCGACCAATAAACCAGCTTGCCACCATCACCGGTAGAATCTGTTGTTTCCCCTTCGGTTTCGGTCGACTCAGATGTGGTTTCAGGGGTTGCAGTGCTAGTTGTTGTTTCGGTGCTGCCACAAGCTGCAAAGCTAAACAACATTACCGATGCCAACAATAGTGATAAAAGTTTTCTTTTCATAATTTCCTCCAATAATTTTAATCGATTTGTTAAGCTGTGTTCAATTCTACAACAAGGTGTTCAATAAATCAATTCGCTAAAGCTACAAACATTGGAACGATTAATTTATTTTGGTTCAAAAATATGAACGCTTAAGCTTAAAATGGTTTATTTAAACGCTTTATGTTAGAGTTAATGAATGTAAGTGCTGTGTTCAACTATATTTAGTTTTGAACAGATGAAGAAAAGTATTGACTTAAAGTGATATAAATGCAATAATAAATTGAACAAATAATATATTGGGTAAGAATATGCTTTCAACGAGGGAAATTGCGAAATTGGCTAACGTAGGCATCGGAACGGTTTCAAGATATCGAAACGGATGCCAGCTAAAGCAATCAACAAAAGATAAAATTGAACGCGCTATCGAGATGTGCGATGGTAGGTTTTTACGGCAACTTAACATTGGTGTTATTGTACCGGTTATTAACGATTCATTTTCGGGTGAAATGCTTGGATGTCTTGAAAAGCATCTTTCAAAAACAACCCATAAGATGATTGTAATAGTGAGCAAGGATTTAAAAGTTGATTGTGAGCATATTCTTTCGCTTAATCTAGATGGCTTAATTATACATCCACCAAACAAGGAGAGCGCAGTAGATATAAAACCGCTGGCAGAGGAGTTGCCGGTAGTTCTGGTTGATATGATGATAACCCCGCCTATATGCGATCAGATATTAACCTTTAATACTCAGGCTTCCTATAACTGCGTAGAACATCTGATACAATGTGGGCATCGAGAGATAGCCATTGTAACATCCGGTTCACTTATGTTAATGGGAGACGAACGCCTTAATGGATATAAAAGAGCGGTTAAGGATTATGGACTTGGTATTAACGAAGAATATATAATTGATGGTAGCTGTGATGAATCTGTAGTTGAAGAACTTTCCGGGTTGATTAAAGCAAACAACAGGCCAACAGCACTAATGGCTACTAACTACGACACAACAATATCGTGTCTTAGAGCCTTTATGTGCTTAAAGTTGGAATACCCAAAGGATTTAACCTTTATAGGATTTGACGAACTTGGCCTAAATAAATTTTTGTTAAAGCCGATTAGCTATGTTGAACAACCGATAGAGGAGCTAGCACAAAACAGTTTTGAGCTGCTTAGCAAAAGAATAATAGGGGATATGACGGGGTATCCGATAACCCAGCGGTTAAGCACAAGAATTATTGAGGGAGAATCTATTAAAACTTTAGATTAATAAACATATAGAACAGCACGAACTAACGAAAAAAAAGACATGAATAAAAAGAAAGGATATTGATGATGAATAAACCTTTATTAGCCACATTACCCTCAGCCATAGCAGCTTATAATATTGAAGCGGAGATTGTTGGCGCTGTTCCCTACGGTCATGGACATGTGAACAACACATTTTGTGTATATACCCAAACCGAGAAGGGCGACTGCGTTAGATACATTTTGCAAAGGATTAGCGACAAGGCTTTTAAAAAGCCGGCCGAGTTGATGGAAAACATCTGCGGTGTTACCGATTATCTTAAAAAAATTATAGTTGAAAAGGGCGGCGATACCGAGCGAGAGACACTAACCGTTATCAGAACCGGTGAAGGTAAAAGCTTTTACACCGATGAAGAGGGACGGGCTTGGCGTTTATATAGCTTTATAGAGAATGCAGTTACACTTGAAAAGGCAGATACTCCTCTACTTTTTTATGCATCCGGCAAGGCGTTCGGAAACTTTCAACGATTGCTAACAGATTATCCGGCGGATACACTTCATGAGACAATCAAGGATTTTCATAACACAGTTAAGAGGCTTGAAAACTTAAAAATAGCAATAAAAGAGGACAAGTTTGGCAGGGTTAAGGATGTTACAAACGAGATAGAATTTGCACTGAAACGAGAGGAGGACTGCGCCCTGGCACTAAACGCCTTAAGAGACGGCATACTCCCGTTAAGGGTTACCCACAATGATACCAAGCTAAACAACGTTATGATGGATAATAAAAGTGGAGATGGTATCTGCGTTATCGATCTAGATACAGTTATGCCAGGTCTTTCTATAAATGATTTTGGTGACTCTATACGTTTTGGAGCAAACCACAGCGCCGAGGATGAAATCGATCTTTCAAAGGTTAATTTTGATCTAGAACTGTTTGATATCTACGCGAAAGGTTTTTTAGAAGGTTGTGATGGGAGCTTAACCAAGGCAGAAATTGAATTTATGCCGCTGGGCGCAAAGCTTATGACACTGGAATGCGGCATGAGGTTTTTAACCGATCATTTAGAAGGTGACGTATACTTTAAAACAACACGAGAAAACCAAAATTTGGATAGGGCGAGAACGCAGTTTAAGCTTGTTGCCGATATGGAAAATGCATGGCAGGATATGAAAAATGTAATACAATCATATCTGTAATATAAAATTATATTTTAATGAAGATGTTGAAGCTGAGCACAGCAACAGCAGTTGACATTGAAAAGGGAGGTAAACTATGTTGATAAGACAGGAGCGAATAGATGATTATCAGGAAGTTCATAACCTTGTTAAATCAGCTTTTGAAAACGCAGAACATACCGATAACAACGAACATAACCTTGTTGAGAAGCTTAGAAAAAGCGAAGGCTTTATCAAGGAATTATCCCTAGTTGCCGAGGAGGACGATAAGATTATAGGGCATGTTATCTATACAAAAGCAATGATCGGCAATGAAACAGCTCTAGCCCTAGCGCCACTTTCGGTATTGCCAACTGCACAAAAAAAAGGCGTTGGAACGGCGCTTATGAAAAAAGGTCATGAGGTTGCAAAATCATTGGGATATGATATTATAGTTGTTTTAGGTAGCGAAAAATATTATCCAAGGGTAGGTTTTAAGCCGGCCGGTGAATTTGGAATTAAGGCCCCTTTTGATGTTCCATGCGAAAACTTTATGGCAATTAGCCTAAGCAATAAAAGCCAACATATCGGCGGAACAGTTGTTTATGTTAAGGAAATATTTGAAGGGTAAAATGAGAGTTAATAATGTGTACTTGCAAATAAACGATGTTATTTGTGAGTGCATATTTTTTTTGTGCGATACTTTTTAGTTAAATTAACCCCTTTGCTTTTGCATAATAACATCAAAAAAATAAGTGGTGGCTACAAATGGTTTTATCTGGTTATCTGTAATTAAACATGGCTATAATTTAGGATGAGAACAGAAACTTATTTTATGGCTATTTCTATTTAAATTAACATGTGTTATAATTATATCTCGGTTATTAAGTTAAGAAAGGAAGTTACTAATTATGATTAGATCTAAACTAGCTAGTGGACGCGAAATACCAATGGTAGGTCTTGGTGTTTTTTTAACACCTAACGGTCAAGAAACCGAGAACTCAGTTAAATGGGCTATTGAAGCAGGCTATCGCCATATAGATACGGCAATGATTTATGGCAATGAGGAGAGCGTTGGAAAGGCGATAAAAGAATCTGCCGTTAAAAGGGAAGACCTATTTGTAACTACTAAACTTTGGAACGAGGATATACGACGAAAAAATACGAGAGAAGCGTTTGAAAAAAGCCTAAAGGCCTTACAGCTGGATTATCTGGATTTATATCTAATCCACTGGGCAGCAGATGGCTTTGTTGAAGCCTGGCTTGAGATAGAAAAACTTTATAAAGAGGGTCTTGTAAAATCTATCGGTGTTAGCAACTTTCATAAGGTTCATTTTGATGCACTGCTTTCAAGGGCAGAAATTATGCCGATGATTAATCAAATTGAGTCACACCCAAGGCTTTCTAACTATGAGCTAATTAACTATTGCAAGGATTTAGGCATGGCGATAGAGGCTTGGAGCCCACTGGGCGGCGGAACTACCGCTGCAGAGTTGCTGGCAAACGAGGTTTTGGTTTCAATAGGCGAAAAATATGGTAAATCTTCAGCACAGGTTATTATTAGATGGAATATACAAAGAGATGTAATTGTTCTTCCAAAATCAACTCATAAGGAAAGAATTGTTCAGAACAACGATGTATTTAATTTCGAGTTGAGCCAAGAGGAGATGAAGGCGATAAACGATTTAAATAAAGATGAAAGAGTAGGTTCTCACCCAGAAACTTTTACATTTTAATTTGTAGGTTTTATGTAGAATATTCATTTTTGCTATATCCTTTAAAACATTAAGAACGAGCGCCGTTTAAGGATGTTGGTTAGGCGGTTGAAAAAGTTCGGCAACCCCGAGCAGGGTATATCCAGCTCTTTTCGGCAAACTAACACGCAAATGGCTTTGCCAATTGTAAAATTGTGAAATTCGCATCGTGAAGATAGCTCTCGGTAGCATGCCTATCTAATTTTACTTAATAAGCTTTTTTGATGCCATGGCGAGTACCCCTTTTGCGGGGTACTCGTTTTTTGTTTAACATAATAGCTGTTGCCGGGTTAATGCTACTGGTTAACGGCCGTTATAACTATGCTGTAAAAAATTTTTTAGTTATTTTTTATAAGCCACTTGACAAAACAATATGGTTAAGATAAAATAACTATATAAACTTAATTAGTTTTAAATAGTTATAGCGGATATTGTTGCAAGGAGATTCGGCTTGATTGTAAAGATTAACAAACCAACCTGTACATTTTATATGATACAAAACTTTCTAAGCGATGATGGTTATAATTAGATAACTTTTAAAACAAGAAAATTATTAAGAGATACACAGAAGAAAAGGTGGAGATGTTTTGCAGAATGTTTCAATCATTTCAATGAAAAGAGGAGAAAATCAATGAGTAGTCCCTTGGCAAAAAATTTTAATATGGCACAGCTAATAAAATACACACTACCCAGCATAATTATGGCAGTTCTTATGTCTACCTATTCAATAATTGATGGGGTTTTTGTTTCATCATTTGTAGGCGAGAGCGCACTGGCGGCAGTTAACCTAATCATGCCGATTGTCGGGGTAGTTCTTGCGGTGGGACTAATGTTTGCAACGGGAGGCAATGCCGTTATAGCAAAATTTTTAGGACAGGGCAACAGCAGGCAGGCACAGGAATTTTTAACGGTTATATATATAATTGGAGGAGTTTTAGGAGCAACACTTTCAACCCTGCTGTTTATGTTTCCTGATGAGCTTTTAGCTCTATTAAATGTTAGTGAAAATCTATATCCAGCCGCAAAAAACTATCTGCTAAGCATAGCCGGCTTTATAATTCCGATATTTTTTATGGTGCTTACCCAGTCGTTTATGGTTACAGCAGGAAAGCCGGGGTTAGGGTTGGTTTTAAGCCTCTCGGGAGGAATTACAAATATTATTCTAGACTATATATTTATCTCGCCAAATATGTTAAACTTAGGAATAACAGGAGCAGGCCTTGCAACCGGCATAGGTAACTCAGTTCCCGGAGTAATAGGTTTTATATACTTTATATTAAACAGAAGAGGCATACTCCATTTTGTTATGCCTAAACTCGATATCAAAACGCTTGGACAAAGCATATTTAATGGATTATCTGAACTTGTGGGTTCACTTGCAACATCGATAACAACCATGATGTTTAACCTAATTCTTCTTACCATGGTTGGAGACTCAGGAGTTGCTGCAATTAGCGTTATATTATATATACAGATGTTTCAAAATGCAATCTACAGCGGATACACTCTGGGCGTTTCACCGATTATAGCATATAAATACGGAGAGGGAAGCAACTCCGGGTTAAGAAAGGTTATCTCACAGAGCCTTAAGATAACAGCTGTTGCCTCAGCGCTTGTTATAGCATTAACATTAATTTTTTCGGATGAAGCAGTTAGCATATTTATTTCAAGAGATAGTGCAACATTTAATATGGCAAAAAGCGGCTTAATGATGTTTATTCCTGCATATATATTTATGGGATTTAACCTATTTTTCTCTGCAATGTTCACTTCGCTTTCTAACGGAAAGGCTTCTGCTATTATTTCGGTGCTAAGAAGCCTCGTGTTTATAGTTTTATCGCTCGCAGTATTACCGCAACTGCTTGGTTTAAACGGTGTATGGCTTGCGATTCCCGTGGCAGAAGCGTTGGCTATAATAGTATCGATATACTTCTATAAAAAGAAGAAAAAACAATATAACTATTAAAGAAAGGGTTTAGCTATGATTATTACCATTAACAGGCAGTTTGGCAGTGGCGGGCGTGAAGTAGGCAAAAGGCTTGCCGATGCTTTAAAGTGTGCCTATTATGATGAGGAGTTGTTGGTTGAAATAACAAGGAAAACAGGTTTATCTATAGATTATATAAATCTGTTCGATGAAAAGGCAACTAGAAGCTTTGGGTATACATTTGGTAGAACTCTCAGCTCATTTTCTCAACACTCACCTACCGACAAATTACAGCTGGAGTTTACCAAATTAATAAAACAAATAGGCAAAAACGGCAATGCCGTTATTGTTGGGAGATGCGCTGACTATATTTTACAGGATGAGCAACCCTTTAAGGTGTTTGTTTTTGCTTCGGATATGGATTTTCGTGTTAACCGCTGTTTCGATAAGAAAAAAGAGGATAAAAAAGCAAAATCAAAAGCACAGATGACGAAAGAGATTAAGGCTGTAGATAAACAACGTGAGAAATACTATGAATACTATACGGCTTTAAAATGGAAAGATATGTCACATTACAACCTTTGTGTTGATAGCTCAAGGGTTTCAATCATGGGTGCCGTTGACATTATCTTAAAAGCAATAGAATTTAATAAATGAACTCGGTTTTAGGTTTTTGTTAAACTGTGAATTAAAAGATAGGTGTAAACTAATATTGATATAACCGAAAAAACGGTAAAAGGTTGTTACGAGTTACTTCTTGTTACAACCTTTTTTGATATAAAATAAGATGTTTTATATGTTTAATCTATTTTTAATAAATATATGGTATAATTAAATAAAACTGGGTTTTGGGAGAAAAAACATGAGAATATTGCTTGCAGAAGATGAACGAGACATGAATAAAATTATCACGAAAAAGTTAACCTCGCAAGGTTACGGAGTTGATAGTTGTTTCGATGGCGCTGAAGCCTTAGATTATATAGAAGCTACCGATTACGACGTTATTATTCTTGATATAATGATGCCGAAAAAGGATGGTTTTGAGGTGTTAAGCAGAATTCGTGCAGAGGGCATAGAAACCCCGGTTATTTTTTTAACAGCAAGAGATGCCGTAGCAGACAGGGTTAACGGGCTAGATATGGGTGCAAACGATTATCTCGTTAAACCATTTTCGTTTGAAGAGTTGATGGCCCGATTGCGTGTTATTACAAGGGCTAAAACCGGCAAAACTACAAATGTTTTAACGGTGGCAGATCTATCTGTCGATACCAGCGCTCATATAGTAAAGCGCGCAAATACCGTTATTAATTTATCTGCAAAGGAATATGCGATACTAAAATACATGATGTATAATGTTGGAGTTGTTCTTTCAAGAGAGAAAATTGAAAATCATATCTGGAACTACGACTATGAGGGCGGTACAAATATTGTAGATGTTTATATAAGATATCTTAGAAAAAAGATTGATAACGATTATGATGTAAAGCTTATTCACACGGTGAGGGGCAGTGGATATGTAATAAGGGAGGCAGAATGAAAAAACTATCGGCAAAGATAAGGCTAACCCTTTACACGGCAGTACTTATGGCACTAATGGCGAGTGCGTTAATAGCACTTATGTTCTCTTTAAGTAACAATATAGTTTCAACTAACAGCATGAATCAATTAAAAGAGGTTGTTCACGATAATGCCGATGAGCTTGAATTTGATGATGGAGAGCTTGAGGTTGACGATATAGATTTTTTTAAGAAAAGCGTACACACCATTATACTAAACAAATACGGTGAGGTTATTGCCGGGAATTTTCCGGAAATATTAGTAGAGGAACTACCTCTAAAGGATAATGAACTAACCGAAATAGTTACCGACGATGCACTTTACTATGTATACGATGTATTAACCACTGTTAAAGGATATAGATCTGAATTGTATATACGAGGCGTTATTGCGGTTGATGAGGTTGCCGATGCAACAAACGGTATTTTGCAGGTTGCTCTTTTGCTGTTACCGATATTTATTATTCTCGGTGCAGTTGGTTGTTATTTTATCGCAAAAAGAACATTTCGCCCCATTGATAAGATTGTTAAAACAGCAGAGGAGATAAGCAAAAGCGAAGATCTATCGCTACGCATTGATCTAAAAGGAGGAAGCCCGGAGATTAATCAACTGGCTGTAACCTTCGATAACATGTTTGAGCGCCTGGAAAGTGCTTTCATAGCAGAGAAACAATTTACATCCGATGTTTCTCACGAACTTAGAACGCCTACCGCTGTTATCTTAGCTCAGTGTGAATATGCATTGGGTGAAAAAATAAGTCAGGAGGACAAAGAGGAAGCCCTTGAAACGGTGCAAAGGCAGGCAGCCAAGATGTCGCGGTTGATATCAGATTTATTAAATCTTAACCGGCTTGAGAGAGGGGTTGAAAAGGTACAATTCAATAATATCAGCCTAAGTGAGCTGGTTAGAGATGTCTGTGAAGAGCAGGAGATAGTTAAGCCCTCAGACATTAGCTTTAAATATGATATTGCATTAAATGTAAGCGGTAATTTTGATGAAGGGCTAATAACAAGATTATTAACAAATTTAATAAGCAATGCCTTTAGATACAACAAGGATAACGGTAGCGTAGAGGTTGCGCTAAATGACACCGGTGATGAGATTGTTTTGTCGGTAAAGGATAATGGAATAGGCATCTCAAAAGAAGATCAAACTAAAATATGGAATAGATTTTATCAGGTGGATTCTTCTAGAACAGCCGGCCAAAGCGGCAGTATGGGGTTGGGTCTTGCCATGGTAAAACAGGTGGTTTTGCTACATGGAGGTAAGGTTGAGCTGGAAAGTGAGCTTGGCGTGGGAAGCTTGTTTGTTGTAAAATTTAAAAAATAAGTTAAAAGTTTTAATGTTACTTTAATTTTTAGTTTATATAATATGATTGTAAACTAAAAAAAGAAAGCGAGAGAAAGATGATTAAAACAAGTAGTAAAGTTAAATGGGCAGTGATCGGAGCCTGCTCTGTTGTGTTGGCACTAATAATTGCAGGTGGAACAATAGGGTTTGCAACGCAAACCAGCCAAGACTATATTGGTGAAGAAAAGGCTAAATCAATAGCACTAAACCATGCCAATGTAAATGAGGCTGATATCTCATATATAGAGTGCCGGTTGGATTACGACGATGGTATTGCCGAGTATGATGTTAAGTATTTGATAGAGAACATTAAATATGAATATGAAATAAATGCAACAAGCGGAAATATTTTAAGTTTTGACCATGAATTAGAAGAAAGCTATACAACAGTAACAACCAGTGATAGCAGCTATATTGGCGAAGAAAAGGCCAAGGCTGTTGCAATGGAACATGCAGGCCTTACCGGTGATGATATAAGCTACATTACCTGTAAGCTCGACCGAGATAATGGCGTGTATGAGTATGAAGTAGAGTTTTGGGATGGATCAATCGAGTATGACTACGAAATTGATGCAACCACCGCAGATGTAATAGGATGTAACCATGAAACAAAGGTCGAAAATTCACCTGTTAACCCTGCCGGTATCGAGGGTGCTACCTCTACGTTAAATCCCACCACAGAAAATTATATCACCGCCGAGGAGGCAATAGCAATTGCCATTCAACATGCCGGAGTAAATGAGGCAGATGCACTTTACCTTAACTGTGAATTCGATTATGATGATGGGTTAGCCGAATATGAGGTGGAGTGGAGAATTGGCGAAATGGAGTATGACTATAACATCGGTGCCGCCAATGGTGAGATTTATGAGTATGACATAGAGCGTGACGATTAACCCCGTTAGCATAAATAAACCAAACGAAACAGCAACACCGCCTTAGATAGGCGGTGTTGCTGTTTCAATCAAATAAATTAGCTCTGGCAAAGCCATTGCCTGCGGCAGAGCTATTGGGAATACCTCTTGCCTCGCTTCCTCGGCATTTTGCACCTTGTGCAAAAACGATGTATTTCTCAAGCGGGTAGGTTTGTTTACTGTGTTTATGTTGCAGGTAAAACTCATTATAAGTTAACAATTATCCTTAATTTAGTTCAATTATCTTATCCTTGTCGGAGAACAGCTCTGATGTTGGGGGGAGCATTGTTTCCATTGATTCGCTAACCGAGAAACAGGAATGATAGATATCGTAACGGTAGTTGGATAGATCATAGTCTATCTTGTTATAAAGTTCATCGTTATCAAATATTAGCTTTGTCATGAATGGGCAGTAACGATCTCCTATCTGGGAAAGAAGATCCTCCCTCATATCCTCAAGAGTTTTTTCGCGTGCATAGCTACGCCCAACCTTATCGGTTGCGGCATCAATCGAGTCGGCTATGGAAACAATGTCGATTATGGTTTTAACGGGTGATATTAAGTTGTCAAAATCTTTAGGATAGCCAAATTTTCCGTTGAAACTTTTGTGGTGACCAAATGCAATATCAGAAAAACAGTCGAACAATTCGGGGTTGGTAGAAAACTGTAGATTTGTTGCTGATTGAACGGTATCGTACATCAAGGTGTCTACATCTACGCTAGGGGATTTTTTGATAAAATCTCGAGCCCTATCGGAATGTTGTTTAATCATCTCGAATTCTTTATCGTTAAGCTTTCTTACATAAAACGAAACCATGTGAGAATAAACAATCTTGCCAATATCGTGGATTAATCCGGCAAACCAAACAAAGAGTAAAATTTCTCCGGCCTTATCCTTAACATCCTGTATAGTTTTGATGGAAGGCAGTCCCACCAGCTTTTCAGGATGATGCTTTATTACATATTCAACGATTGAAAAGGATATTTTTGATACCATTACCGAGTGAACATATGTTGGAGGATGACGAAATACCGTCATCGACAACAGCATTTTCAGATAAACATAATCGTCCATAAGCTTGTGGCTTCCAAGCGCAAAGTTGGTAAGCATGGTTGTTACATATGGGCGGGAGAGGGTGTCGGGTATGTTCATAACATACCGAGTAACATCGCCTTCAATCTGTCTGGTTATCTCGATAAGATCTTCTTGAGGGAAATCGTGGGTGTCAACCTTGCCAAGGTAGAATAAAAATAATGCCGAAACATGCAGCTTTTTATAAAGGTCATCGTAGTTATAATCGTCGTCTGCTTCTAAATAGATGGTATATAAAAAGTCACATAGCTCGTTAATGTTGATTATATCGTTATGATACTGTGCTGCCATGTAAAAATAAAGACATTTAACCTGAAGCGTGGTATGATCGTTGCTTTCAATATCGCCTTTGCTCATTCGGGTATCATAAAGTAGTTTAGCAGATTCTAAAAGACGACGCTTGTGCTCATCGGTAACATGAACAACTCTCTCAGAGCGCAGGGCCGAGATGGTGTTGGAACATAGGTTTTCATGAAGGTTGAAAAGGTAGGCCTCCCATGGGAAATCGGGGTCAACTACCTTGGCTGTGTTTTGCCAAAAATCGAGGGCTAGGTCATATCTTCGAAAGGTTTCATCAATGTTTAGATCTGCTACGCTGATATAATAGTTGCCAAATGCGCGAACAATTAAGTTTCTGCTATCTCGATCATATTTTTCATAATTTTTAGCAAAAGAAATAACCGTCTCATAGCACTCCGACATTTCTGCTCGAAACAGCATTTTATCAAGGTAAAATAGAGCGAGCCCCTTGAAAAATGTGTTTCTAATCAGCGCCTGTTCATCACCAATGACATTAGCGTGTTTTATCAGCGCAACGCGAATATCGTAGGATAAGCCGGTATCGATATTTTCTTTATAGCCGGATAGTTTTTCGGCTAACTCCTGTAACTCGGCAGCATCTTCGTCGCTTAACGTTTCAGGGGAGTTTAGAAATGGGCTTAGGTGTGTTTCTAGAAGCTCATTCGTTTCAAAAATGATACGACGAATCTCAGCTCCTCGTAGCTCCAAAATCTGTTTTACGTTCTCTCTGGTTACGTCTTTAGAGTCGGAAAACTGGTTGGATGCTAATTCGGAGAATAGAATTTCATTTTCAATTATCTGAAAAAATGCTTCTCTCATACATCTCTAATATTTATACTATTTCTTGTTTATAGTATACCACATTACACCGGTTTGTCAACGTAAAGAAGTCTGTTTTAAACTGCTCATTAAACATCTTAAGGTTCCGGGTTTTAATGGTGAGTGAAACCCCAAGGAATCTATCAATTCTGTAAATGTAAGATCATTGATATTACCTAAAAATTGCATATAAAGTTCAAATGCTTTTTTGCGGTCTTTAAGATGAATTTCATAGAAACTTAGTGCAACTACCTGTGCTAATGCATAGTCGATGTAATAAAACGGCGTTTTATATATATGTGTTTGACGTTGCCATCCGCATCCGGTTCCATAAAATGCAATGCCGTTGTAATCTATGTTTGGACGATATGTTTTTTCAATTAAAAGCCATGCCTCGTTTCGCTGTGCATGCGTTAAATCGGGATTTTCATAAATATACTGTTGAAACTCGTCTACCTGGCAGGCATAGGGTAGAAAAATCAATGCATCTTCCAGCTGCTTTTCATGGAATTTTTCGGTTTTATCTTTGAAAAATAGGCTGTGCCACGGCATTGTTAAAAATTCCATGCTCATGGAGCAAACCTCGGATACATCCATGGTTGCGTTATAATATTTTTTCTCACCGTTGCTTTTAATATAGTGAGCAAAGGCGTGTCCCGCCTCATGGGTCATGACATTAACATCGCTGGCGGTACCGTTAAAGTTAGAGAATATAAACGGATAGTCGTAATCCTGAATAAAGGAACAAAATCCTCCAGGTGCTTTTCCAAGCCTTGAATGCAGATCGAAAAGTTCGTTGTTAATCATTAAATTTATAAATTCGCTTGTTTGTGGCGACATTTCGCTATACATTTTTTTTGCAAGACCTATCAGTAAATCCGAATTAACCTGCGGCTTAGGAGAACCTTCGGGATGGGAAAGTGAAAGGTCGTAAAAATATAGTTTTGGCAAGCCCAGTCGCTCTCGTCGCTTTTCCAATATGCGAGAAACAACCGGCACAATCTCCTTTTGAACCTGTTTTCTAAATACCTTAATATCGTTACTTCTGTAGCAGTTACGACTCATTCGTGCATAACCCAGTTCAACAAAATTTTTAAATCCAAGTTTTTTGGCCTGCCTTGTTCGGTTTTTAACAAGAAGATCGAACGTCTCTTCCAGCTGATCTTTTATAGTGTTGTAACACTCTCCCTCGGCTATAAAAGCACGGTGGCGAACCTCTTGATTAACGTCTTCCTTTTTTACGGCTAACATGGATAGGGGGATTTTTTTATCATCCCACTCTACCGATAAGCCGGATATTAAATTAATATATTTAAGTGTAAGTTGCTTTTCCTCTTTTTGCTCCTCTATAACCGAGTCGCTAAACGTTGTTTGAAATATTCTTTTGCTTTCTATAGAATTTCTGCCGATAAGCTTTGTTAATTCGTTTAAAAATGGGCTGTTCAACAACAGTTCATTTAGTGCTTTATACCTTTTGTTTATTAAAGGATTCGTGTTTGAAAATGCAAGGTGTTCCTCTTTGTAATATTCATCGTTAGTGTTTTGAAAGTTACGAATACGTGCTAACGCAAACTGAGTATCGTAACTATGCATCAGCGCAGTAAATTCTCGGTATATCAAAAATTGCCCCTCGGCATCCAAAGCAGATTTGAATGAAGATATCTTGTCGTCTAGCTGTTTAAACAAAACATCAAAGTTAGGGCGATTATATTTTATCTCTGAAAACTTCATGAAAATCCTTTCTAATTAACCAAAAAACAGGTAAGCAATAGCAACATATAAGAGGGAAATAAAAATTACATACGGCCCAAAGGTGATTAAAGCAGCTATCAACATAGCAGGAATATCGCCTTTCTCAATATTGAGAGGTTCTTCCTTGTCATGCTTTGGGAAAATTTTTTTAAAAAGCGACATCTATTCCTCCTTGCCGATAGGGTGATGGCAGGCAACAAGGTGTTCTGAGCTTAAGGGCTTTAATGGCGGGGCGGTTGTTTTACATATTTCTGTAGCACGGTTGCAACGAGGATGAAAACTACAACCATTTGGCGGATCGATAGGGCTTGGAACATCTCCGCTAAGTATTTCAGTTTCTACTACCTCATCAATGGTTGGAATGGCGCCAAGAAGAGCAACGGTGTAGGGGTGTTGCGGTTCGCAGAAAAGTTGTTCTGTTTTACATAGTTCCACGATTTTACCAAGATACATAACACCAATTCTATCGGATAAGAATCTAACGGTGCTAAGATCGTGTGATATAAAAAGGTAGGTTAACTTTTCTTTTTCTTTAAGATCTAACAAAAGGTTTATTATCTGTGATTGTATTGAAACATCAAGTGTTGAAAGGGATTCATCACATACCACAAGCTTTGGTTTTAATGCCAATGCCCTAGCAATTCCAATTCGTTGTCGCTGTCCTCCTGAAAACTGATGTGCAAATCGATGTATCATATATGGTTGCAGACCACACTTCTCCATAACCGAAAGAACATATTCCTCTAAAGCTTTGTCCCTTCGCTTAAACATGCCATGTGCAACAGGCGCTTCGGCTATAAGTTGCCCTATACTCAGCCTTGGGTTTAGCGATGAATATGGATCCTGAAAAACCATCTGCAAATCACGGCGAAGCCGGCGCATCTTTTCCTTCGGTAGCTTATGAAGCGCCTGTCCTTTATAACTAACAGTTCCCTCACTCTGCCGATAAAGCTGGAGAATTACACGACCCAGAGTTGTTTTTCCGCAACCGGATTCGCCAACGAGGCCGAGGGTTTCATTTTCATATATGTTAAGCGTAACCCCATCTACAGCCTTAACATAACTCTTTTTACCAAATAAGCTTAACGATTTATTAAGTAAAAAATGCTTCTTAACATCGGTTAGCTCGATAAGGATCTTTTTATTCTCCAATAGGCTCACCGATCCTTTCAAATTGAGTAGTAACCTCTCTTGTGTTTTGTGGAAAAAAACAGCTGATATAATGGCTTGAGGCTACCTTAATCGGTTGAGGCATCTCGGCTTTACATCTATCGGTAGCGTATGCACACCGTGGCGCAAAGTTACAGCCTGTAGGTAGCTCGAGTGGATGTGGAACACTACCGGGTATGCTAATAAGTCGATGAGAATCCCGTGCGGCAAAGGCCGGAATACTTTTAAATAGAGCCTCGGTATACGGGTGAGAGAAGCGATGCTCCTTGTTAAACAAAAGTTCGGCAGGAACTTGCTCAACAACCTGACCACAATACATAACCGCTACCTCGCTAGCCATCTTTCGAATAACACCTAGATCATGGGTGATAAACATTATTGCGGTGCCGTAATCATTCTTCAGCTCGTTCATCAACATCAATATTTGAGCCTGAATAGTAACGTCTAGTGCGGTTGTTGGCTCATCTGCTATTAACAGCTTGGGGCGGCAGGCAAGTGCCATTGCTATCATAACACGTTGCCTCATTCCTCCCGAAAGCTCGTGTGGATATCGCTTTGCTATCCTTTCAGGACTTGGTATCTTAACGGCTTCTAGAAGCTGAATAACCTCCTGCTGGGCCTGTTGCTTTTTCATGCCGCGATGCAGAACTAACACCTCCTCAATCTGTCGGCTAACGGTGAAAACAGGGTTAAGGCTGGTCATCGGTTCCTGAAAAATCATGGATATCGAGTTGCCTCTGATTTTGCACAGCTCGGTTTCAGACATTGAAGATAGTATTTGGCCATCAAAAATTATCTCACCATCATGAATTTTTTGGTTTTTTAGAAACAGCTTTAAAACGCTCATGGCGGTTTGACTTTTTCCGGAACCTGACTCTCCTATTATTCCGAGAGTTTTACCGGCCTCGATGTTTAACGAAACGCCGTTTACTGCCTTTATAACACCCTGCTTAGTGGTGAAATAGGTGTGCAGATTATTTATTATAAGTAAGCTCATACACACCTCCGTTAATCATTTTCACGAGGATCCATCGCCTCACGAAGAGCATCGCCAAATAGGTTTATGCACAAAGCGGCAAAGATAACAAACAGTGCAGGAATTAACCAGCGCCACCAATAAAACTCTATAACGGTTAATTCCTCTGCCGATATTAACATATTTCCCCATGAAGGCGTTGGCTCGGCAACACCGAACCCCAGAAATGATAAAGATGCCTCGGCAAGCAGTGACGATGCGTAGGAAAGGGTTATGTTAACTATTATAAGATTGAATATATTAGGGAGTATATGTCTCCACATAATGGTGTGGCTCTTAAGTCCTAACGCTCGCGCTGCCATAACAAAATCTTTTTCCCGTTCTAATAAAAGCTGGGCTCTTATCAGCCTTGCAAGTGAGGGCCAGCTAAGAAGCCCCAGTATTATCATGATTAATAGTAGCTTTTGTGCCTCGGATAACTCAAAGCCGATGGCAAAAGAAAGGGTGATGGCGATTGGGTAAAATGGAATGGCAGAAAAAACATCGGTTAGTCTCATAAGAGCGTGATCAACCCAACCCCCGAAATAACCCGATGTAAGCCCAACAATCAAGGCAACTAAGGTGGATATAATAACAGCAACCGCTCCAACGGTTAAGGAGATTCTTCCTCCATGAATGATTCGTGCAAATATATCACGGCCGAAATGGTCGGTTCCGAATATATATCCATCATTACCAAAGGCCTCAATATCTCCGGTTTTATCAATAGCATAAAATTGAAAATAATCAGCATAAATACTTTCAACATTGGTTATGCCCTCGGTGGCTGATAGCTGAGAAAAAGTATCGTCGCCCCAAATAATTAACCTGTTGTCTTCGGTAAGTAACAAAATGTTTTTATAACCGGTGGCAAGGGATTTAACGTTTTTGGCATCGGGTGTGTTGGAAAGGCTGCTTTGAGAACTGCCCCAGCTGTATAGCTTACCATCAGCATCAACTGCCACTACGTTGCGGTTGGTTGCCGCAATCTGGGTTACCTCCACGCTGCCGTCGGTAAGTTCGGTAGGTATTTGTTGTGAAAACTCGGTGCCTCTATCACCAATCACCTGAACCGTTCCATCGCTTAGCAACAATGCTATGTTGCTGTCGCCACCTGCAAAGGCCGCAATTTGTCCGTTAATGCGCGAAGATATAAGCAGGGTGTTTTCAACCTGGGTGCTACCCCAGATAGTTAATATTCCGTCGCTACCAAGAACTCCGGTCCAGTGAGCCATTGCCTGCATCTGAACAACCTCTTGACGCAATCCTTTATATTTGTCGCTAAGCTGACGCGGTATTTCGGTTTGGTTGTTGCTGTTAAAGCCCCAGCTGTAAAAAATGCCGTTTTCATCAAGCGCTACGATATGATTTGCACCACATGCAATATCGATAATTTTGTTTTCGTAAAGTTGCTGTGGAACATCAAATATTAATCCTGATATATTACTTTGTTCCTTGTTAGGTTCTGATCCCCAAATATAAAAATCCCCCTGCTCGGTTATTGCAGCGCTAAAGGAAACCCCGGAAGAAATTTTCTTAATATCGGCGCCCTCTAATTCTGCTGGAAAGTTAAGATAGTTAAGGCTGGGGGCAAGGTTGCTATGTGTAAGTTCGGTATAGTTTTCTTCTAGCGGAATTAATGCCGAGCCGATAAAGGAAAAACCCAGCACCAATAAAAAACCTGTTGCGCCAATAATTGCAAACTTATTATGAAGTAGGCGTAAAAAAATCGTTTGGCCGGGGGTTATGAGAGCCTGTTCGCTAAGGGTAACGGTTGAATGTCCGGGACCTTTAAAAAACCGCTTAAGATGATTAAATATCGATGGTTTATTATTATAGTTACTGTCCTTCATCTTGCCCTTCCCTTAATCCAGCTTTATTCGTGGGTCAACGATAGCATAAACAATGTCTGCCACTAAAACCGAAACGAGGCTAATGGCGGCGTAAAAAAGATTGAGGGTGACTATTAGTTGGTTATCACGGTTGTATACGGCGCTGATAATAAGTGAACCGATGCCGTTATACTGAAAGATAGTTTCTATTATAGCGGCGCCTGCAAAAAGTGAAAATAAGGTTCCAACAACTATATATGAAACCGGTATCAAAGCATTGCGAAATGCATGAGAATAGATTATAACCTTCTGCGCAAGGCCTTTTGCACGGGCGGTTCGGATATAATCCTGGTTAAGTGCGTCGATCATTGCGTTTCTAACATAACGTATAGCACCGGCAAGGCTGATTATTGTTAACGTAATGGTGGGAAGTGCGAGAATACGAATCCACTCCCATATAAGCTCAAATCCGCTAAGTTTGGCAGCGTTTGGCATGCCGCCCATGGGGAACCATCCAAGGTTAACAGAGAAGACATAAATTAGTATAATGGATAGGAAAAAAGAAGGTATTGAGTAGGTGATAAGTGAAAATATCTGCCAAGAATTATCAAACAGCGATTTTCGCTTAACAGCACAAAGTATGCCCACCGGTATTGCGATGAACAGATAGATGAAATTGACACCAAGATTTAAGATAAGGGTGTTTTTTAGCGGAACACCTATTACCTCTGAAACCGGTTTGTTATGATAGTTAGAATAACCGAAATCGCCGCTGAATATACCTTTTATCCATGCAAGGTATTGGGTGAAGATATCCTCATCTAGTCCCAATCGTTTATGCATGGCTTCATACATATCTTCATATTGTTCTGCCGTTAAGTTCTCCGGCAACATAAACTCTACCGGATCACCCGGCATAATTTTAGTTATGGCAAATATTAACACCGAAACCAAAAATACAACCGGCACCAGTATTAAAATACGCTTTAGTATATACCGAAGCATCGCCCTATCCTTATGGCTTATTTTTCACTTTTGGATATTTTACAGATAACATTCTCGTATTTTGCAAATGTGTTTGTATAAAGGTTGTCTACGTTAACATGTGCAATGTCATATATCTCGGTTGTGTAAAGAGGGATGCTGGGTAACATCTCGTTCCAACGAAGTTGATAATCCATCCAGCTATCAAGATATCCGTCAATATCTTCGGGGTCGCTCTCACGCATTGCATCTATTGCAGCATCAAGTTCAGTATCGGCAAATTGTGGGCGATTGTTTGGAGTTCCAACATTGTCGGAGTGCCATGCGTTGTAACGATCGAAAGCAGCGGTGAAGCTGGTACCAATGCCGAAAGCACTGTAAACACGATCCTGTTCGGGGATTTCGTATGCGTTATAGTAGTTCGCAAGAACAGCAGCCCATTCGCCACGCTCAACATTAAATTGAAGCCCTGCCAGCGGTGCGTTAGCGATATATTGTATCTCAATAATGTCGGTAAGGCCACTGCCTTCCTGTCCCAGATAGTTTATCACAAGGGGCTCGCCCAGTTCGTTATAGCGAAGATAGCTACCATCATCGGTGGCTTTTGAGCGGTCGAACGGGGTTGTTGCGTCCTGTTCAAATCTCCACTGAGTTTCATCGAGATAATCATTGGCGGTATCTATGTTGAAGGATATAGGCTTTAATTCAGCCTGTAGATCTGCTGCAAGCTCTTGATACATCCACTGGCCAAGTGTATATTCAGAATCAACAATGCTACCATAGCCTCCTGAAGTGTAGTTTAAAACCTCGTTGCGGTCGATAAGAGAGGCTAGGGCCCAGCGAACGTTAACATCTGCAGTCGGACCATAATCGCCCATTACCGCAAGGTGACCTAATATAGTGCTTGGATACGAAACGGTATAAACCGAGTCTTCTGACCTAGCAGAGTCGATCTTGGCCTGTTGGGTAACCGAGGTTAGCAGATCTATCTGTCCGTTTACTACCCATTCAACGTTTGTTTCAAAAGGTACGGCAGTTTGAACCACATACTGCATCTTTGGTTTTTCACCATCAAGGTCGCCCTTAAAGTGCTCGTTTATCTCAAGCGTTACCGTTTGGTTTTCAAACGAAACAAAGCTATAAGGGCCACAGGTTACCGTTGGAGCATATCGCTCCTCTGTAGCAATTCTTGTGCAGTTGGTTAAAAGGTCACCTTCGCTGAACTCTAGGCTGCTGCCGTTTGTGTCTGAGTTAATCTGTGCGAAGGGAAGATATGTGTTAAAATGTATTGGGTAAACCGAAGCATCTAAAAATTCCCAGAAATAGGGTAGATTCTCCGCTGCTACCGTAACAGAAAATTCAAGATCAGATATAAGTTGAACGCCAGAAAAAACTTCGCTCTCACCGGAAGAAAAACTCTCATATCCCAACAAGCCATTATATGCCAGTGAGTATCCGCCGGCCTCTACCCACTGGGGTGAGGAATTCCATAAAATCGAGGCGACATAGTCTCTTGAAGTTATCGGTTCACCGTTGTTCCAGAAAATATCATCATGTAAGGTATAGTGGTATGTTCTGTTGCCATCGTTATCGTCATCGGTTTTAACATCAGCAACAACAGTATTGTTAAGAACTATCTCACCTAGGTTGTTATATGCATATGTGCTCATGTAACCACCTATTAAGGTTACAATAGCCTGGTCGGCCGAATTTGTTCCAAAGCCGCTAATAAAATCGCCAAGCATCTCAACGGTTCCAACCATCAAGGTGTCCATCGGAACCTCGGAAACTGCAAGGGGTGCAGCCGGCTCATCTACTATGTCTGAACTAGCAACTAAATCAGGGTTAGGAGCATCATCTAACGATCTGTCGTTTGAAGAACAGGAGGAAAACGAGGCTAATAATAGTGTTAATGCTAATAACAATCCCAATACTTTTTTTATCATTGTGTTACTCATCCCAAACTATGTTTCTTGCCTATTATATTTTACCACAAATTAGCAGTTTTGTAAACATGTTTATAACTTTAGGAGATAGTGTTGACATTGTTGGTGATTTTCTAATTATTCTATCTAAACCCTAGGACAGGTTTATTGAAAGAGGTTAATAAAAATTCTTGCAAAAATAGCCGGAGTTATGCTACAATAACTTATAGATTAATGTGAAAAATCAAAAGTTATTTACGGTTACGTTATCAAAAAAAAGAGGATATTGTTATGAAAGCTTTATTATTAGAAGAGGCAAAAAAATTAAATATTTGCGAAATTGAGCCAAGGCCATTAGATCCCAAAGAGGTATTGATTGATGTTGCAGCATGTGGCGTATGCGGTACCGATCTTCATCTTTTTAATGGAGAAGAAGGTGCAAGTGACAGCACACTTCCGTTAATAATGGGTCATGAGTTTTCCGGAACGGTTTGTAAAATCGGTGATGCCGTTAAAAGCTTAAAGGTTGGAGATAGGGTAACGGTTGACCCTAATGTTTTTTGTAACGAATGCTTTGAGTGCAGAAGAGGTAAAACTCTGTTTTGCGAAAATGCACAGGCGTATGGTGTTTCTATGTTTGGCGGATTTGCCGAGCAGTGCATAGCGGAGGAAAGGGCAGTTTTTAAAATACCTGATTCACTTTCTCTTGAACATGCGGCATTGGTTGAGCCGGTTGCCTGCTGTTTACACGGAATAGAACGAGCTAACATTACCCCGGGTGATGCCGTGGTTGTTATAGGTTGTGGCTCTATTGGCCAGATTATGATACAGCTAGCGGTTTTGTCCGGCGCAGCACAGGTTATAGCTGTAGACCCACAGCAGGAAAAAAGAGACACCGCAATAAAATTGGGCGCCGCTTATGCCATCGACCCCATGACACAGAATGTTAAGGAAGAGATAGAAAAGCTGGGCATAAAAACAGTTCAGTCGGTTATTGAATGCGTTGGAAATCCGCGCACTATGGAGCAGGCAGTTGAGATAGGATCAAGAGGTGCAACAATTCTTTTGTTTGGACTAACCGTTCCCAATGCCAAGATGACGATATTACCGCTAGAGCAGGTTTTTAGAAAGGAATTAACAATAACATCATCCTTTATAAATCCGCTTGTAACAGAAAAAACAATTAGCCTTCTTGCATCAAACAAGCTTAATCTCGATGAAATTATAACCGATAAAATTCCGCTAGAGGATTCTATAAAGGTGTTTACCGATGATAGCTATAGAAGAAGAGGTAAAATATTAATTACCGCTCGCTAACAAAATCGATGTAGTTTGAACCGTTTTTGTTTAGCTAAAAAGCTCTGCTGGCGCATTAATGTTCAACACATTTTCTTGTCACGAATTTTTTTGCTTTATCAAAGTTATGCAAAGATTTACCGGTTTGATACCCGGAAAAACAACAAATAATAGCTTTATATGCACCGACCGCCCAAAATCAGCTAAAGGTTGATGTAGGGATGGTCGGTGCATATATAGTTATTATGGTTTTCGAAAGGTAAGAAATATTGTATATCTTAAATCAGGAATAAATAATTATAACTTATAAAATGGCTGTGTCGATTAGTTTGTGGAGAGAAAAAGTTTAACTGATTATAGTCATCTTTTTAATTTAGGTGGCTACACAAAAAATAACAACAAGGCCTGCGGTTAGCTGCTTTTGTATTGTGATAGTTTAAATGTTGTGGTATAATATAAAAAATGAAATTTAGATAAGCGTTATTAAAATTAAATTTCTTCCTTTTTTATTCAGCGTGCCAGAGTGTTTTTTACCACATTATATAGCTATAGATACATTGAATGAAGGGATAAATATATAATGAAAAAAGTAATTGCTGTTTTTTTGGTTGTAGTATTGCCGCTAACATTAAATGCATGTTCAGCTGATAATGAGGGTAGCTTGCGAGAAGTAATCTATTCTGTTTATGATAGCCAATCGGTTGTTAGCGGAGCTTTACAAAGCGCCGATTCAGATTCCGGACCGACCGAAGAGGTGGATACAGATGGCAGCCTTTCCCAGAATGCAGACGGTAACGGTTTAGATGTAGATTATAGCCCGTATTCTGCATTGTTAAAGGCGTATACCCTTGATTACAATATAGAAAATATAAGCGCAACAGATTATCGAATAAAGGGGTTGACGCTTAGCTATACCTATCCATATGCCCCAAACGATTCCATGCTCGATGCTAGTGGTTTTTGTTATGCTAATCTTGTTGATCTTGATAACAACGGTGTTTTAGAACTTGTTTTAGTTGCATATAACGAACAGGAGTGGGGCGATGCAACAAGTTCATTATTTGAAGATAAAATTAGTATTAGTTTATTGCAATACCCAAAGATTATAAAGATATATACTATTTCGCCGCAGGTAGGCCTTGAATTTCTCGGTAGCTTACCTATGCGTAGCTTAGTGCTACCTGTTTCTATGAATTATGGGGTTCAATATATCATATCTGATAATAAAACATATATAGCCGATAGCTTTATCTATCAGATGGGTGATGGTGAGGTGAACTACTATGGGCTTACCGACGGTTATTTCAGCAGAGAAGCTTATTTTAAGCTGGAGATTGACGGAAGCTCTATCTTTGAAGGCAGGGAATATTCTGACGAGGAAACTGATGAGTTAATAGCCAGTTTTGGTGAGAGCGAAATTCATGTTATAGAAAATATGAATGATAGCTATATTGCCGAGCTAGAGGCAATAAATGCGGCTACATTCAGCTTTTTAGAAAATTATCCTGTTACTGATTTTGAGAGTTTTAGCGGGGTTTATAATGATGGTCAGTTCTACTACATGGAACAAGTAGTTGCTGATTTTTATCCGCCGGAATTTACGATAAAAAACTATTATCACGCTCTCACTATGCGAGATTATGAAACACTTTCAGATCTGGGCATCAGCGATGAGGAGATAGACTTTATGCAATCAAGGTATAACCCTGATGATCCTAGGTCGTATGTTCCGGGGTATATTATCTCTAACCTTGAACAGGTTACGATAGATATGATTGAGAACACTGAAATGGCAAACGATATTGAAGAACATATTGCCTTAACGCCAAGTGCAGATGCCACAATAATGTTTTGCAGGGTAAACGAGGTGCTAGATCCACACAAATCAGCGCTGGGGCTCCAGGTGGCAGGCGGCACCTACGACACCTACTTTATTTTATATTCTGATGATGAGGATGAATTAAACTGGAAAATATCTGCAATATATGATGATAAATTTTATTGGTAAAAAAGAGCGCATAACGCCCTTGCCAAAAGCTAAATAATCTAAGAATAAACAGTAAAACAAAATAACAACCTGCAATTCATTTCACGGTTGCAGGTTGTTTTTCATTATAGAGTTAAATTGCGGATGTTATTTACATATATTGAGATGATTAAGGTTTGCACTCGTAAGTACCATGCTTTTGGGCAAAACCATCTATTATATTGTTTGTGCACAAGGAGTTTAATAGATAGATAATAAGGTGTAATATCTCATTTAGCTATTACTTGGTTTATCCATCTTTATTGTATAAAGAGGTGGATGAGGCAAAGGTGTTGCATTTGTAATAATCTATTGGCAAATTGTGAGCTCTCTGTTAATAGCTTTATAGCCCCTTTGATTCACCAAACCAATGCTTTGTGTTGTTTGCGATTTTTACAAGGATTAGCATTACCGGAACTTCTACAAGTACCCCTACAATAGTAGCAAGAGCTACCGGACTATCGGTTCCGAATAGCGCAATAGCAACGGCAACAGAAAGTTCAAAGAAGTTTGAAGCGCCTATCATTCCGGCAGGAGCTGCTACGTTGTGTGGAAGCTTTAAGAATTTAGATGCTGTATATGAAATAAAGAAGATTAGGAATGTTTGAATAATCAACGGTATCGCAATCAGAACAATATGAAGAGGGTTTTCTAAAATAACGTGCCCTTGGAATGAGAAAATTAAGGTAAGGGTTAAAAGTAATCCAATTATAGTTAAATTTGAAAATTTAGGAATAAATTTAGTTTCAAAATACGCCTTGCCTTTATTTTTAGTAACAATACTTCTTGTTAAAACACCTCCCGCAAGTGGAATTACAACAAACAATATAACCGATAAAATTAGAGTATCCCACGGAACTATAATGCCACTAACTCCCAATAATAAGGCTACTATCGGAGTGAATGCAACCAAAATAATCAAATCATTTGTTGCAACCTGAACCACCGTATAAGCTGGATTTCCCTTTGTTAGGTGACTCCACACAAAAACCATAGCGGTGCAAGGAGCAGCGCCGAGAAGTACAGCACCTGCTAAATAATCGGTTGCTAGTGTAGGTGTAATAAAATTTTTGAATATTACAAAGAAAAATATATAGGCAATTCCAAACATTGTAAACGGTTTTATTAACCAGTTTGTAACCCAGGTAACAAACAAACCTTTTGGGTTCTTACCTACATTTTTAACACTTTGAAAATCCACCTTCATCATCATGGGGTAAATCATAAGCCAAATTAATATAGCTATCGGAACACTCACATTTGCGTATTCAAAATTACTCATAAACTGTACAAAAGCAGGGGAGAAGTTACCAATGAGTATTCCTGCTATCATACAAACAATTACCCATATTGTTAGGTAACGCTCAAAAAATCCTATGCCTGTGGTTTTTACTTTGCTCATTTTAGTTGTCTTCCTTCATCTTTGGTTGTTAAGCCGTCTATCAAAAGCCTTATTAAAGTAAATTTTGTTTTTCAAAAGGCTGGCGGTTAGGGCGCCGGCTTCAGCGCTTTAGAATGAGTATTCCTCGCAGTAGGCGGGCTTAAGCACCCAATGGCTATAGCTAACGCTGCAATGTTTTGCTTAGCGGGGAAAGTTTAACATTAATGATTAAGCTTTACATCTTTTTTAAAATAATCAATAATGATAAGAATTCCATATCATTTCTCAAATCAAAAATATTTGATGTATTTTTATCTTACACCATGCTTTTCCGTTTGTCAATAGTCAAATCAAAAATTTTTGATATAACTAAAACATGCGATGCTATATGCATTAAAAGTGTTGGCTATAGGTTTTTAAATTACTTACGAAAAAACAGGAAGAAACTTTTTCATTTTTATAGTATAATAAAAAAAGTCGGATGAATGTGGTGGCAAAATGTATTTTAAATATGGTGAAAAAGAAATTAACTACTTAAAAAATAAAGATAAACGTTTAGCTGAAGCGATTGATAAAATCGGTATGCTTGAAAGGCCGATAGATGAAGATGTATTCACCGCAATTATGCGAGCAATCTTAGGCCAACAGGTGTCAAGGCAGGCAAGAGAAACTGTGTTTTTACGTATAAAAGATTCTCTTGGACACATTACGGCAGACAAAATAAGCAATTTAACAGCTGCTGAATTACAGGCTTTCGGTACAACTTTTAAGAAAGCAGAATATATGAAAGAATTTGCGCAAAAGGTTTTGAGTAAAGAAGTTAATCTAGAAAAGCTACATGAACTAGCTGATGCACAAGTAATTGAAACTTTATATTCATTAAAAGGTATTGGTATTTGGACAGCAGAAATGCTTCTTGCCAGCACATTGCATCGTATGGATGTTTTTAGTTATGGCGATATAGCAATTCATAGAGGACTGCGTATGTTGTATCGCCATAAAGAGGTTACAAAGGAAATGTTTGAGCGATATCGAAGAAGATACTCTCCCTATGGCACGGTTGCAAGTGTGTATCTATGGGCAATTGCGGCAGGAGCAATCCCAGAGCTTAGCGATCCTAAAAATAAAAAAACTGTAAAAAAGCAGGTTAATACAGATATTAACTATTTTTAACAATATAAACATTCAATTAAGTGGTGAAAAAAACAATGTTTGATAAAGAAACCGAAATAAGAAAAGAATTATTTGCACAGAGTGATGAAAAATTTAGAGATTTTGCTTCTTCACTTATTCCCGACTGTGATAACCTTATGGGGGTGCGTATTCCACAGCTTCGATTGATGGCAAAAAGAATTGTTAAAGATAATCCCATCGATTATCTTGATAATGCTAATGATATATACTTTGAAGAAACAATGTTAAAAGCGCTTATTATTGGCAACATGAATGAAGATATTGAGGTGGTGATTGAACAAATAGCGTTGTTTGTTCCCAAAATTACAAATTGGTCGCTGTGTGATAGCTTTTGTAACGAGCTAAAAATTGTAAGATTACATAGGGAGCGAGTTTGGAAATTCTTGCAGCGATATCACCAATCAAGCGAAACATATGAAATACGATTTGCCGTAGTAATGTTTCTGTTTCATTATATAAACAAACAGTATCTCGATGATGTTTTGTTTATCTGTGATGTGATAACACATGATGATTATTATGTGAAAATGGCTGTTGCATGGTGTTTGCAGGTGTGTTTTGTAAATTTTCCTACCCAAACAATGGAGTATCTTAAAGATAACAATTTAGATGATGAAACTTTCAATAAGGCTTTGCAAAAAATCCGAGAATCGCTTAAGGTAGATAAAGCAACAAAGGAGATAATTAAATCTATGAAAAGAAAGAAGGCGTAAATGGAAAGTCAATTCAATATGGCATTCGATGAAATGTATGATGCCGTAATATTAAATGATGAAAGTTACGACTCTACATTTTTTTATGCAGTAAAATCAACCGGCATTTATTGCCGACCATCCTGCAGGTCAAAAGCGCCAAAAATAGAAAATATCGAGTTTTATAAAACGGCCGAGGAAGCCATAAAGCGCGGATACAGGCCATGCAAAAGATGCAGAAGTGATTTGCTTGATTATAAACCGATGAAGGATATTGCTCTAAAGCTTAAAAACCTTATCGATGATATGTTTTATGAGATGGAAACATTAAATACTGAGATAGATAAGCTGGGACTTTCACGCAAACGTATGACTGAAGTTTTTAAGGAAGAATATGGAGTAACACCAAGTGGATATGTTAATGATTTGCGATACAAGGAAGCTGTTAGACTTTTAGAGCAGACGGATAACGAGGTGCTGGATATAGCATATTCTGTGGGTTTTGGCAGCCTGTCGGCATTTTATAAATTCTTCAAAGAAAGGGCGAAAATGTCACCGGCCGCTTATAGGAAAGGTAAAAAACAATGAAAAATTTTGCAATTTATGAAACAAGATTTGGCTACTTTAAAATGAAATATGCCGATGGGAACATCATCTTTTTTAAGAAAATATTTAATGAAAGCATAACCGATTTCGGAACTAAAACCGAACTTACAGATAGAGCATACGAACAGCTACTAGAATATTTTGAAGGCAAAAGAAAGAATTTTGATTTGCCATATAAGCTATTAGGCACTGATTTTCAAATGGGTGTTTGGAAAGCACTGTGTGACATCCCATATGGTGAAACGAGAAGCTATAAGGAGATAGCGATAGCAGTTGGAAATGAAAAAGCAAGCCGCGCTGTTGGCATGGCAAATAATAAAAATCCAATAACCGTAATTGTGCCTTGTCATAGGGTAGTTGGAGCATCGGGAAAACTGGTTGGCTACGCAGGCGGACTTACTATGAAAGAATTTTTGATTAAAATGGAGGGAGAAAACAAATGAGTAAATATATCGTGCTTTTTGAGGTAACACCAACGACCGAGGTGGACGCAAGCGATGCAGGTATGGCAAGATATCTAGAGCTAGCCGCTATGCTAAAGCCAATGGTTTCAGGGTTTGATGGGTTTATCTCGGCTGAACGATTTCAAAGTTTAGTTAATGAGCGAAAAATTCTGTCGATGAATGTATGGGAAAGCGAAGAAGCAATGGCGAAATGGCGCACAACAACAGAACACAGAATGAGCCAACTAGAGGGGAAAACCAAACTATTTGAAAGCTATAAAATTACGGTGAGTAAAGTTGTGCGAGAATATACAGATAAGGATAGAACGCAAGCGCCAAAAGATTCAAATGAGTATTTTGGATAACATTTATACGGTAGAGGTGGGAAATGATTGTAAATATAAGCGGCAGAACAGATATAGTAAACCATTATTCTGATTGGCTGTTTAAAAGATTTGAAGAAGGTTATGCCCTATCTAGAAATTCATTGTTTCCGCGGCATATAAGAAGATATGAACTAACAAAAGATAAAATAGACTGTATTATCTTCGGCTCAAAAAATTATGAAGCTATATTGCCACGAATTAACGAAATAACAGATCAATTTGCAACATATTTTTACTACACAATTACTGCTTACGAAAAAGATGTAGAACCCGGTGTGCCAAGTATAGAGAAAAGCATAGAAACTCTTCTTAAGCTTGAAAAGATAGTTGGAGCAAAGAAAATAGCATGGAGATACGACCCTGTTTTACTTACCGAAAAATATACAGTTGAATGTCATCTTAAAACATTTGATTATATGGCTAGTAAACTTACAGGGTATATAGATCGATGCATTTTCAGCTTTGTTGAGATGTATAGTAAGCATAAAACAAATTTCCCCGAACTCAAAACCATTACAAAAGCTGAAATGGATATTTTATCTCTGGGGTTTGGAAAGATTGCAAAAAAACATGGCCTTATTCTTCAAACTTGTGGTCCTGTAGAAGATTATGCACAGTACGCAATTAACTCTTCGGGCTGTGTTACGCTGGATATACTCGGCACCGCAAATGATTTAGAATTTCGTAATCTGAAGCATAAGGGTTTTCGTAAGGGCTGTCATTGCATAGAAAGCCGTGATATTGGTATGCTTAACTCTTGTCCCAATGGATGTAAATATTGTTATGCAAATAAAAGTATGGAATATGCTGTGAAAAATTACAGCATGCACGACCCATCATCACCACTTCTTATAGGTCATATAAAAGAGGACGACGATATTAAACAAGGCGTGCAAAAATCGTTTTTAAAAAAACAGGTTACGAAAAGACAATAAACTTGTGTTTTTCTATCCTAATAACTGGGTGTGCTGAATATGGTTAACATATTCAGCATTATATTGGGTAGTTTTAGCGTTGTAATTACCGAATAATCTGAACAGCAAACATATGAAATCTTTAAAAGTGTAGGGAGCAGCTTACAGTATCTAAAATAAAATGCTTGTCATAACAGCCGACAATTTGGTATAATAAAAAAGGAGGTGTAAAATGACTATGTTAGCAGTTGCCCTGCTTGGCGTAGGGCTTGCAGTTGATGCAAGTTGTGTATGTACAACAAACGGGCTTGTATATCGTCCTAATATGCTTAAATCAGCTGAGATAGCACTGCCATTTGCAGTGTTCCAGGGTGTTATGCCGCTTATCGGCTATTTCGGAATAGGCCTACTGCCGGATGAACTTTTTCGTTTTAACCATGTAATCGCCTTTATACTGCTGTTGTTTGTCGGCGCAAAGATGTTTATAGATGGGATAAGAACAACCCAGTTCGACGAGCTATGTCCTAAAGGTAATCCCCGTGAAGACGCATCCCCGGGAGGCAAATCCTCTTTAGAGCATGCTAAAGCTAAAAAACTTACCTTTAAAGTTATTATGATACAGGGTGTTTCTACCAGTATAGATGCACTTAGTGTTGGGGTAACCCTTGGTAACGAGAGCCTAAACTTTGTTTTAATTTCGGTGTTTATAGTTGCAACAATTACCTTTTTTATGTGTTTTGGTGCGGTGCGACTTGGCGAGAGGATAGGTATAAAACTTAATAATAAGGCTGAGATTATCGGTGGAATTGTGCTTGTGTTAATCGGCGTAAGATTGCTTGTAGCCGGATAAGATTTAACTTGACAAACAAAGAAAATAATGATATCTTAGTCATGTTAGTTAACACTAACTTGACTTAACCGATGTAGGAGATATTATGGCCGATAATATTTTTAGCGGTGTAGAGGATACACTTTTTATACCGCTAGTTGCAAGGATAGAGATATCTAAAAAGTTTCCGGAATATTTTTACGATAAAAAGGCATTAAGCCTTGAAAACGATCTTTGCGTACAATCTATAGCTTGCAAAAGTTCCGAGTACTCCTTTATGGCCTCAACATCACGTGCAGTGATAATGGATAACGCCGTGAATGAATTTATCTCAAAAAAAGTAAAATGTAATGTTGTTTGCATAGGTTGTGGACTGGAAACAATGGCATGGCGGATTAAAGAGCGCTCAAAAGGCGCACACTTTTATGAGATTGATTTTCCTTCGGTTATCGAAAACAGAGAGAGAATATTGGGTGTAAAAGAAAATGAGACACTTATTCCCGGCAATGCAAATGATCTCTATTTTGCCGCCCATATCGATTGTAACCTACCCACAATTTTTGTTGTAGCGGGTGTGTTTCAATACTTTAAAGAGCCGGAGGTGTTAGCACTTATTAAAAAGCTTAAAGGAGAATTTAATGATGCTGTACTGCTTTTTGATGCCACCAACTCGGTTGGTTTAAAATATGCACAAAGTTATGTAAAAAAAACAGGCAACAATAATGCCATGATGTATTTTTGTATAGATAACCCACAGGAATTTGCAAAAAAATCATCAACCGAGCTTGTTTCGATGTGCGGATTTTTTGGTAAAGCTTTAAAACAATTAAAGGGCAGGTTGAAAATTCTTACAAGGGTTGCGATGTGGGTTGCCGATAGCAAAAATCGCACCATGATTTTAACCTATAAGCTATAAAAGGAATAGTTGTAAATATGAATGATAAATGCGGAGGCGGCTGTGAAAAATGTGCCTGCCCAATGAAAGCCAATGCGCCAACAGCGTGTACCGTACGGCGTACCGAGGTGTTTACCCCTAAAGATCCGGGCAGTGAGCTTTCGCTTATTAGTCTTAACGAGAAGGAGTTCAAATTTTTATCCTATCTTGTGGCTCATCAATTTTTGCCGATGGTTCAGTTTGTTATGCTTAGCAGTGAAAACAAAGAGTTTAAAAAAGTGTCACTCTCGCCGGCATATATTGAGGATGTTACCGATACTTTTGAAAAAATACAAACGATGGGAACTATGCTCGATAGGTTAGAGAGCGAGGGTTTTATAACCCTTGATTTTAACGTTCCGTTACAGAATTGTAGCTACAATGAGTATTATAACAGCGAGGTTTTTGCCTTTTATAAAAATATGATTAGTGAGATATCATTAAATCAAGTCGCCTTCATGGGAGATACAGCCACAATAGAAAAGGGAAGCATTGCAGCCACAGCGGCTTGTACGGAATTATTCGATGATATAATTTAAGGAGATAAATAATGTTAGATAAATTTGCAGAGTTAAAGAACCATGAAGGATGTGGTGGTCATGAACCGGGTCATAAATGCTGTGGACGTCATAAAAAACATGTCGAAGAAAATCACAACCACCATGCGCACGGTGGTTGCTGTGGCACGCATAATCATGATACCCCACAGGCAGAAGGTCTTACCGAAGAAGAACAACAGGTTATATCTGCGATAGAGGAATGTGGATGTATACCGGTTGTGCGTTTTGTAATGAAAAGCAGTAAGTCTTCACATTTTGCTTCTACAGCTCTCTCTGCGGTATATATTACAAGTCTCGAGGACGATATTGAAGATGTTAAGGCACGATCAAAAATACTTGCAGCATTAGAGCATAGAGGCTTGTTGTCTATCGACTATGATATTCCTGTTTCTAATTACAGCTATGACGAGTATCTAAATTCAAAAATATTTAAAGATTTTACCGCAATGATGGAGGAGTCTGCCGAAAAGGAGGGATTCGTTTTCGATATCGCCGATATGGATAAGGGCAGCATAGCACTGATATAATTATTTCAATAGCTGACGCATCTCGGATGGTTTCATGAAAAACACATCTTTAAAAGCCTTGTAAAAATGTATCTTGCTGTTGTAACCTACCTCTTTTGAAACCCTCTCGACAGACATTGTATCATTTTTTAATAATAGAAGTGCATACTGCATTTTCAGCGAGCGCACATATTTATGTATACTAAGCCCTACAATCTCCAAAAAGGCAGATTGTAGGGTCTTTTTGTCTACTCCCACTATCTTTGCAAGCTCTGTTATCACCGGAGGATTTATATAGTTTTGTGATAGGATACCGACAGCTTGCTTAACCGCAGCTTGGCTTTTAATACTAAGACGGTTAAGATTCTTTGTATGCGACATCGAGAAATTTAGTAGTAGCAAGAACGCCTCTATGGATTTTGTTTTGAAATACAAAGGGAAAAGATCATCTGCTATATCACAGTTTTTTATCTGCCTTAAAATTGTGGCAATTTGTGCAATGGAAATATTTCTTAAATTAATTGTTCTGGCCATATTATTCCAATCTTCATGCGAGAGATTTATTCCATTACTCTTTAAAAACTCCTCTCCTATCAATAAGGTTAATGCCTTTATTCTCTCGCCGGCCGGATATTTTTTAAACCAGGGAACAGATGTATTATTAATATAGAAAAAGGTGCCGTACGGCGTTTTCTCTTTAACCTTCTCATTACTGTAATATTCCATGTCATTATTATCAATAAAGGTAATTTGTACGCCGACATTATCGCTGTAGTTCACCGATATATTTGTATCTTTGTAGGTTATATCTAGCTCCACAAAAGCTATGTTGCCGCTGCCCCATAATTCAATTTTTCCCTCTCCAAGTTTTGGATCAAGTTTGTAAATGCAACCACGTACGGTTTTTTCTTCGCTAAAACCATGTTGAATCATGGTTTTAAACATGTTTTCATAGCTTCCGTAGTTTTGCATATTACCCCTTCCTTGTAGGTATCTTTTAGTGGCGTGATAAGTTAACGTTTTTTCGACGTAAAAGAAACTTAAGTTGCATTGTTCGTATCTATTATACCCAATTGTTCAATTTGACACAAGTGAAAAAATAAACTATAATTCAAAAGTTAGTAAAAACTAACTGACGTGTAGGGGTGTTTGTTATGAGTAATATGGGGAAAATAGTAAATATAGATGGGGTAGAGCTGAATGTTTATGCGGTAGGAGAGGGCAATGAAACGCTTGTGTTTATGTCCGGCTTTGGTAGCTGTTCACCAATATTAGATTTTAAGCAGCTTTGTAATCGCTTGAGTGGGAAATTTAGAACGGTTGTAATCGAAAAACCTGGGTATGGGTTCAGTGCTTTTTCAAGCTGTGAAAAAGATTTGCAAACTATGGTTAATCAGCAAAGGTTGGCACTAAAAAAATGTGGTATTATGCCTCCTTATACACTTTGTCCGTTATCAATTTCAGGGCTTGAAGCTATCTTTTGGGCAGGAAGTTACCCCGAAGAAATTTCGGCAGTTGTGGGCCTTGATATGTCTTTCCCCGAGATAATGGAGAATTATAAGTTTAGCATACCTTTTTTAAAGTTTGTGCATTTCATAATGCGAAGTGGATTAGCACGGCCTTTTATGAAATTAGCCCACACCGAAACTTACAGATTTGGCAATCTCGACGATGATGAAAAAAAGCTTTATACTAAATTGTTTTATGAAAAAACAATGAGCCGTGATATTATAAACGAGGGCATATATATAAAGCAAAATATACAAACAGCGTATGAGTTACTGCCGCTATCGGTACCGCTTTTGTTGTTTGTTTCGAATGGTATGGAAACTGGTATTAACAAAGATTTATATGTTAACAGCTATGATAAAATATTAAAAAACATTAACGGCGCAAAGATTATCCGCCTAAACTGCTCGCACTTTGTTCATCTTTTTCAGCCGGATAAAATAGCTAACGAAATTATTTCATTTAAAGCTTGACACAGTAATAAAAAGATGCTATTATAACACTGTTATATAACGGTGTTATAATAGCTTGAGGTAACATGAAAAACCCCGATGCGGTTACACAGAGAATAATAAAATCTGCGAGGTCAGAGTTTTTGCAAAGCGGGTACGAAAAGGCGAGTATGCGTGTGATTGCAAAAAAAGCAGATGTTACAACAGGAGCTTTGTACGCAAGGTATCCTAACAAGGATATGCTTTTTTCCGCCATCGTAAAGCCGGTTGCCGACAACTTTTTAAAGGTGAACGAGCAGGGTAACAACCGTGGGTTTGAGACGCTTAAAAACGGTGATGAGGCGAAGGTGTTGGTAGGGAATTATTCAACCGGTTATGGAATGGTGGAGCTGATTTACCAAAACAGGGAGGATTTTCTTCTTCTTGTAAACTGTTCACACGGTAGTAGCTATGAGAATTTCATCGAAAAGGTTATCGAGATAGAAGAGATTTTAACGATGAAATTTTTACAAGAGTTAGCTAAAAAGGGATATAGCTGCATCAAGATATCGCCACAGGAACTGCATACCATTTTATCAGCGCAGATCTATGCACTGTTTGAGGTGGTGCGCCATGACATCCCGAAGGATGAAGCATTTAAACAGGTAGCCACACTTATTGAATTTTTTAATGAGGGATGGAAAAAGATTTTTGGCATTTAATAGTGTTAAAATTTTTTAAGCAAAAGTTAGCGCAAACTAACCGAATAGGAGAGTGGTTATGAGTACACAAATATTAGACTCAAAAGAAAAGCAAAAGCAATTTATTCTAACCGAAAATTTATGGAAGGTAATGGCAGAGCTGTCATGGCCGGCAGTTATTGCGATGGTGCTGTATGGTGCAAATTCCATGCTTGATGCATTTTTCGTAGGGCAATATGTGGGAGAAACAGCGCTTGCAGGAGTATCGCTGGCCTACCCTATTTCACAGTTAAGCACCGGCCTCGGCTCACTTATCGGCGTTGGCGCAGGCTCGGTTCTTAGTATTGCACTTGGTGCAAAAGACCTAAAGACACAGGAAAATCTAATCGGCGGTGTAAATATTATAACGGTTATCAGCACAATTATTTATATGTTACTTGGCCTACTTTTTTCAACGCAACTTGTTGCAATGATGGGTGGTGTAGGTGCGGAACTAGTGCTTGGTGATGAATATTTTAGAATAACTGTATACGGCTCAGTTTTTTGGATATATGGACTAGCGATTAACATGCTAATTCGTGCCGAGGGCAGAATGAAAACTGCAGCATGGATGATGGCACTCGGACTTGCAGCCAACGCAATATTTAACTATATATTCATTGTATTAATGCATATGGGGGTAGCCGGTGCTGCCTGGGGCACAAATGTTGGTATGTTTGTATATTCTCTTGTAGGATTTATATATCTTGTAAACGGCAAGGCAAGTTTTAAAGCTAATGCTTTTTCCTTTAATCCGAACAAAAAAATACTTACCGATATAACTCGCCTCGGCATATCATCTTTTATCATGACGGTTATGACTCTCATTCAGGCCATCGTTGTATTTAACGCATTATCAAGCTATGGCACCGTTGCAGACATTGCTTTTTACGGTGTTGTGTTTAGAATATTTCAGTTTTTCTTAACACCGATTTTCGGACTTATGAGGGCACTGCAACCGGTTATAGGAATAAACTATGGGGCTAATCAGCCAAACCGTGTTATAGCAGCATACAAGATTTTTGCAGCTGCTGCAATGGCACTTACAATTCCACTTTGGATTATAACGCTTTTGGTGCCGGAATCTATACTATCGTTAATGCTAACCGAACAGATATTTACCTCAGTACAGCTAAATGCATTTAGAGTTTACATCTTAATTGTTCCGATACTTTCGGTAATTTTTATGGCAATGACTTTCTTTCCGGCTGTAGATAAGGGTAAACCGGCGGCAATAATCGGTATGGCAAGGCAGTTTGTGTTTTATATCCCTGTTATGCTTATAGTTCCAAGGTTTTTCGGGGTGGAGAGTATTTACTATGCTTCATTCATTATTGATATAATAATTGTAATCTGGACGGTTTTGCTTGTACGTAAGGAGTTTGCAAGAATTAAAACAGAAAAGTTGAATTAAAATAGAAACTATATAGATTGGGAGAGAATATGTCGGATAAAATCCAAACCTCGTATAAATCATCAAAAAATTTTTATGATGTTGTTATTACACACAAAACATGGTGGAGCAAACTTTACTCGGTGATTATATGGAAAGGTGCAGATAACAATATAATTGCAGAGAAATTACTCTGTAAAATTCCAAATAATTTTGATGGAAAACTTCTTGATGTGCCTGTAGGAACAGGGGTTTTTGTTTTTGAAAAATACAACAAGATGAAAAATGCCGATATTAACTGCCTAGATTATAGCAACGATATGCTAAATATTGCAGGGGAACGTTTAAGAGGCGATAACATCAATCTTGTGCAAGGCGATGTAGGTAACCTTCAGTTTGAAAACGAAACCTTTGATATGGTTTTTAGCATGAACGGTTTTCATGTGTTTCCGGATAAAGACAAGGCTTTTTCAGAGGTTACAAGAGTTTTGAAAAAAGAAGGAATACTGCTTGCCAGTTTTTATGTGAAAAACAAAGGTAAATTAGCCGATTTTATTGCCAAGAACATTCTTGCGAAAAAAGGATTTTTAACATTGCCGTTCGACGATGAAGCCACAATCAAACAAAGGCTATCAAAGAATTATAAACTCGAATTCTTCGATAGCCATGGCTCACTTATCTATTTTTGTGCAAAGAAAATAAAATAACTATTTTATTGCTAAGAAAAGCAAATTTGTTGTTGTAACCTTAACCTAGCAGCTTGTCTTTTTATTTTAATGGATCGTTGCTATCCAATGCATGGCAGGGCCAGGATTTATTTATAGCTGCGCCGGGATTTATCTTGAAATCACAGTAGGCATCGCCATCGGCACAGGTTTTTTCACGGTAAAACGGAACAAAAAAAGCTTCAAACATAACATAATCAAGGTTGCAAAGATAGGGCATATATTTTGTGTACCCGTATTTTTCTGCAAAATTTACAAGAGGGCAGGCGATTGTGTGGTAAATCACCGGGTACTCTTTAGTTGGGCTTTGCGTTTTTGTTCTAAAGCTCTCAGGGTTTTCTTGAGCATTCTTTTCGTTTTGAATATCCTTTTTCTTTATCAGTTTGTTTGCTGTTTTAGGATTGTTATATACCTTGCCTATCATTTTTCGTAGAAAAATCGGCATGTTTTCAAAGTATCTTTTATAACATAGGGTTGTAATGTATCCCCACCGTTCAAGCGTCATACCGTAGCTTAAACAAACTTCGCCCAGGGCAACAAAACAGTATGCGCCGGTTAAATTTTTCGTTCCGCCAACCGTATCTCCTCCTATGTAGGGGAATCTCTCAAGTAGATCACCTTTGTAAACAAGCCATATCTCCTCGAACAGATTGGCATAACTCTTTCCGGTTTCATTTTCTAGCTCAGCTTTAATAAATTTAAGATATTTGCCCATCTGTTTTTTAAGTTTATCCTGATTGTTTAAATAATAAATGTGCATTACTTTTCTCCCACCATAAGACTTATAATTCCATTTTTATAGACAAGAGCAACGTTTCGTAGCATATTAAACATATCCTGTCTATCCTCGACCTCAACAACAATACTAGATAGAATGTCGAAGTAGCCACGCATTAAATATTCCAGAAGAATCGGGTCTGCTTCTAACATTTGTGCTTTCGCACTTTTAGTAGCATCAAAGATACGCAAGCCGGTTTTATGGCGGAATTTATCGGTGAAATTTTCGTATTTTGTTCCATCAGAACAGTTAAGCAGCAACACCATGCCGGTCTTATTTTCGCAAATATAGTCCACAAGTTCATGTAACCTATCAATATAACAGTCGAGCATTGAAAAAAGCCTTTGCTCTGCAGGAAGGTTGTTCATTTCCTTACTTATGGAGGATATTATATCGGTAAAACCTTTGGCAACATCATCGGTAAGAGCGTAAAACAAATCCTCCTTTGTTTTATAGTAACCATAAAAAGCACCCAGGGTAAAACCGGCATCACCAACAACTTTTCGTAACGCAGTGTTTTTAAAACCGTACTTTAAAAAGTATTCCGCCCCGGTTTTTAATATTATATCCTGTGTCGGTGATATGTAGTTAGTTTCTTTCATTTTCGTTTCCTTTAATCTATAATATAGCTAAGCTATATATCTTAGCTATATTATAGATTGATTTTAATTTAAAGTCAATACAAATTTATAAAGTATAGTTTTAATCTTGACAAGTTTATGTTATCAGGATATAATATACCGGTGGTATATACCGCCGGTATATTATTTGTGTGGGGGCATAAACTTGAAAAATCATGGTGAAACAAAGCTTAAAATATTAGAGGTTGGGAAAGCAGAATTTTTAGAGTATGGATACAAAGATGCCTCGCTTAGGAAGATTGTGGCTAAAGCCGGATTTACTAAAGGAGCCTTTTATGGATACTATGAAGATAAGGCCTCACTTTTTTACGATCTAACAGACCCATGTGCAGATGCTTTTTTAGATAGCTTTAAGAATGCACAATCTACATTTTTTGATATAGTTGGAACTGATGAAACAGCAAATTCCAATCACCGCTCGACTCAGTTTCTTTTCAGCTTTGTGGAGTATGTTTACGATAATCACGATGCCTTCAAGTTAATACTGTGTAAGAGTGTGGGCACAAAATATGAAAACTTCGTTCACGACCTAGTTGAATTACAGGTTGATAAAACACTGCTTTATCATGAGCAGCTAAAGTTAATAGGGAAGATAGAGAGTGAAATTGACAGGGATCTATTTCATATATTAACCTCGGCTTATTACGAAAGCCTTTTTGAAATAATCAGGCATGACATAAAAAAAGAAGATGCTGTTTGTTATGTAGAAAAAATTTCAAAATTCTTTACATGCGGATTTGAAACTGTTGTAAAATATCTTTAACCCGGAGCGCTGATATGAATAGAAACATTAATGCTATAAAAATTATGATGAAAAGCGAAATGTCAAGTTGCTTTAATGCAATTAGCGATGAGAACATTAAAGATGAAATCATGAGCCATCTTTTAAAGTTGCTTGAAGAAACCTCGTTAGATAACGAGGTAATATATAAACACTGCACCGGTTCTATCCTTCCTGCGATAGCAATATATAAAGTGCTAATGCAATATGAAGGAGAAAAATCAGCGTACAAAAAAGTGGAAGATTGCATTTTAACCAACGCAAAAAAACAAGAAAAATTTTTAAAAGCACTTTCTCGATTACCGTGCTTCTTTAAGCTGTTTGGAAAAATGTGCAAGGTTGGAATTAAAACAAATTTCGGTGCGCCTGCATTTAATATGATTTGGGAAGAAAATTCAGCTAATGTAATAAAATGGACCTGCAAATCATGTATTTATAATAACGAATTAACGCGTTATGGAGCAGGAGAACTTACAAAAATATTCTGCAAAGCAGATGATGTGATGTATGGCGACTTAACAGGTGCTAAATGGGCAAGAACACAGACGATTGGTAATGGCGATGAACTCTGTGATTTTAAATTTATCAGCAATTAATCGCATGTTAACGAGTTAGTTAAAGCTAATTAAAAGTAATGTAAGTTCGATTCAAAATGCAGACAAGTGATTGTATTTTGCGGCCTTGATTTAAGAAGCATGAACGAAGGTGAGCAAGCAAATAAAACCCTTGCTGATGAAAACAAGATAATGAGCCGATTTCAAGAATTTGCACGAGGGTAATAACAATTAAAAACGGTAAAATAATTAAAGATTAAGGAGAATATAAAATGAACAAAAACAAAGAGAAAATCAATGTAAGGGACATAATAACAATCGCCATTTCCTATGTTATCATGTTTGTTATCTATGCGATAGTAGGAGTACCACTATCGGCAAGCGTATACGGACATCTATTCATATTATCAATAAGTGCTTTAGTATGGGGTTCGGTATATATGTTTTTGTATACAAGAATCAACAAAAACGGAGCCTGCCTTAGCCTAGGGATTCTTATGGCACTTTCAAACTTAATCAATTTTTGGGTCATATCGGTGGTAATACTTATTGGTGCAATAATTGCAGAGCTACTTTGGAAAAAGCTTGATAAGAGAAAGTTTTCTACTATGGTAATCTGCTTTACAGTTCAGATTGTAGCATGGTTTATAGGGATGGTTTTGCCACTTATTATTATGACAGATACATATGTTAATACCTTTGTCGGATATGAGGAGGTATACGCAGGCATGGCAAATATGATTATGGGTCCGATGCTGGCAGTCTACCTTGCTACTACGATTATCGGCTGTGTTATTGGCGCTTTTATCGGAAAAGCTGTAATGAAAAAACATTTTATAAAAGCGGGTATTGTGTAAATGTTTAAACTCATGGCGAATCTAGACCCGCGAATGCAACTGCTTATAGCTATTTATTTTATCTCTTCGGCTTATTTTTTGCAAAGCAGCTTTGCGTTGCTTTACCTGTTTATACTAATAAGTTTTTTGTACCTATCACAAAAGATGTATACGAGCGCAGTTAAAGTTATTATTATTTTTGCAACATTTGAACTGTTAAAACATCTTCTTAACTTTATTTCAAATGATGAGATAGCTATGCCTATATCTTATATGCTTTTCTTTTTACAAAGAACTTCGGTTGCATTTTTTATGATAGGTTGGATAGGTAGCAGGCTAAATATCAGCAAACTAATCTCATCGCTGTATAAGATGAAAATATCTATGAGCATTGTGGTAGCAGTTGCGGTTGTTTTTCGATTTGCACCAACCGTTAAATCAGAATTTATTTCAATAAAAAACACAATGAAATTGCGTGGTGTTGGAATAAATGTAAAAAACATATTTTTACACCCTATAAGAACAGCGGAGTATGCTTTTATTCCGCTGTTTATTCGCAGTATAAAAATTGCCGATGAAATATCGGTTTCCGCTATGACAAGAGGGCTTGGGCTACAAAAAAAACGCTCATGTTATGACCCTGCCAGATTGAGATTATCAGATTTTTTTATCTCGTTTATTGCAATATTTGCATTAATACCGGCGTTTTTTGCATTTAATGGGATAAAGGGGGCATAGCTTGAAACAAAGCTTCAAAACACAACTGTAGTTGTTTTAGCTTATTGTGCCTTTTTAGCAGGATTTGCTCGAAATTCACCATAAACTTGTGGCGAAAACTAACATAACATCGGAAAGGAATAAACATTATAATGATTGAAATTAACAATGTAACCTTTAAATATAACGGTGCGGATGAAAATGCAATAGAAAACCTATGCTTAACAGTTGCAAGAGGAGAATTTGTTGTTCTTGCAGGCTCTTCGGGTTGTGGGAAAACTACCGTTACAAGGCTGATAAACAAGCTTATACCGGAGTTTTATGATGGAGAGCTTGAAGGAGCCATAGCAATAGATGGCAAGGCTTTAAATGATGTTGAAATAGATAGCTTGGCCGGTGTTGTCGGTTCGGTGTTTCAGGATCCACGCTCACAGTTCTTTGCAACAGAAACCACCGGCGAGATTGCTTTTTCCTGTGAAAATTTGAATGTTGATATAAACGAGATAAAGAAACGTGTAGATATTGCTGTAGATAAACTCAATCTACACCATTTAACAGGGAAAAGTATATTTGAACTATCGAGCGGAGAAAAGCAAAGTATCGCCCTAGCGTCTGTTTATACACTGTTTCCCAAAATTTTAGTTTTAGATGAGCCATCAGCTAACCTGGATATGACAGCCGTAGAAAATCTTCGAAAAACGCTTGCTCTTTTAAAAGAGCAGGGTGTTACCATAGTTATATCAGAGCATCGGTTAAATTATCTAAGCCGGCTTGCCGACAGGGTGCTAGTGTTCAACAAAGGGAAAATAAGAAATGAGTTCTCCGGTAATGAATTTTATCAAATGACAAATGCTCGGGTAAATACAATGGGTCTGCGCTCGTTAAATATGCAGGAAATTAAGGGCGAGAACAAAGATATTAAAGAAGATAAAATTTCGATGGAGTTAAAGGATGTAAAATTTTATTACGATAAAAAAGCACCGATCCTAAAGGGCGTTAATTTGGATATAAAACGGGGAAGTATTGTAGGCTTAATTGGTGAAAACGGTGCGGGGAAAAGCACCCTTATGGATATAATTTGTGGATTAAAAAAGCAGGAAAGCGGCGAGGTGCACCTTGATTCAAAAATAGTTACGCCGCGCAAACGAATCGAAACCAGCTACCTTGTTATGCAAAACAGCGATTGCCAACTATTCACCGAGAGCGTTGAAAAGGAGGTGTTTTTAGGTAGAAGAGCTACCATAACAGAACAAGAGGAGGCCATTAATGTACTAGAAGATTTAAACCTTGGTAATCTGCTTAAAAGACATCCCGCTTCTCTTTCGGGCGGCCAAAAACAGCGCCTTTCGGTAGCGTTATCATATTTTAAAGATGCCAAAATTATCTGTATGGACGAGCCCACAAGCGGACTTGATTATAGTAACATGATGAAAATTTCAGCCTTCACCAAAAAGCTTTCAAGAAAAAAACAAACATTCCTCATCACCTCGCATGACTATGAATTTTTAGCGAATACCTGCACAGATATTTGCTTTTTAGGTAGCGGTGAGGTAAAAGAATATTTTAAACTTGATAATACTACCCTGCCAAAACTTTTTACTCTTTTGTTTGGCTGATGTTTGCAGTGGCTAAAGTTTTTTAGAACATGATGCAGTTAAATGTGGTAATGTTCTGTGCGCTAAGCTGATTTCCTGTCTTGGCCTTGTAAACAATGAAATCAAATAATGGCTAACACTCACCTTGCTGTGCTATATAATACCCTGTGAGGTTTTATATATGAATGCAAGGTGAGTGGTTGTTTATTTGTCTATTTAATAATTAGTTAAACTCGATTAGTTCTCCACTGATAACATTGCCATCTAAATCCCAATAGACCATGTAAGCATCTTTATATCCTACACAAATACCCCTTGATTGTAGTAGTACACTATTGTGCAAAATTCATTTCTTGTATTTATATATTCAGCCACTTAAACAGGGGATTCATAATCTATGGGTGTATCTAATGCTCTACACCTTTTTTCGCATCAAGAATATTCCAACAACTGCGCCGATTAATGCAAAAGGTGCTATTCTTACAAACAGCCATTCAAACGAGTGAAAAGCAACTCCTATAATAGCGTATTCAATATGGCTGTAATCCCACTCTAAATAAGGACTGCCTAGTACAGCCAAGATAACAAAAGTTGCAACTATAACAACACACAATAAAATAAATAAACGGATTGCAATTTTTCGTCTGGTAACGGTTTTATTTAAAAGTTGTAGGTTGATTACCTCCAGTTTTTCGGAAATCACCTTTAACTCATCTATCTTTTCCTCTGCTATAGGCTCTCCGAGCAAGGTGCTTACCGGTGTTTCAAGTTGCTCTGAGATGCAAACTAACATTTGCGAATCGGGCACCGACAAACCTTGCTCCCATTTTGAGATAGTTTGTCGCACCACATTTAACTTGATGGCAAGTTCTTCCTGCGAAAGACCTTTCGATTTTCTGAGTGCCTTAATATTTTCGTTTAACATTGTTATACCCTCCTTGTTCGTTAAAGCCAAAACTCTAAATCTTTAAGCGGTTTTTGGCTACCCCTATTGTACAAGGCACAAGCCCATTGCCGCAAGCAACGCATATTAACATTTACCCGAAAAGTAAATAAATCACATTAAATCTTCCAATTTATAAAACACAACAAGGCGCGTTGTGCCGAAGATTAGGTTTTTCAAAGAATTTGGGTGCCTGTTTCAAATCTTTGATTTGAGTAACGGGTAATATTATTTACCCTGACAGCCTGAGAAATACATCGTTTTTGCACAAAGTGCAAAATGCTGAGGGATCGAGGCAAGAGGTATTTCCAATATCTCCGCCAAAGACAATGGCTTCGGCGGAGATAATTTATAAAACCTGTATCCATCATAGTGATAACCTGAATACTATTCCTTTCTCATTTTTATTGAGTAACCATACCCCAACAATCGAACAGGTGAAAAATAATCTTTCTTATAAACCTTAAATCCGAGCCGTTCATAAAGACGTTTGGCGTTTGTGTTTTTTGACAGCACCTCAAGATAATAGGCATTAAAACCTTTCATGGAAAAGGCATGCTGTAATAGTTTTGTTCCTATCCCTTGGCCTCTCGCCGTGTTAGAAACTGCTATTTCATCAATATATAAATCGCTGTTATTCTCAACAACCTTGCTTTGGAAAAAGGAATTTATCTGTCGACACATCATTGTGCCTCTAAATTTTCCGAACAACTTTATCGCCTCTTCCTCATTAAATTTAAGCGGTCTCAGCCTGTTGGTTGCAAGCATCATTACCCCTACAACCTTTTCATCAATGATATAGCAATAGGAGTTTTGCGGATGAAATGATACGCAGAGCAGCTTTATATATTTGTCTTTGTCCTTATTAAAGTTGAAAAGATGACCGAAGCCGTCTATAAAAACTTCTACGAACTGGATTTTTTGAGCGGGGGTTAGTTGTTCAAATATTTGTATATTGTTCTCTGTCATGAGGCACCTCTAATTTATTTAGTATGATTTAAAAGCCTTAAAATTCTTGGTCTGTTGTATCGTTGCAAAATTACAAAGAGCGTATCAATTATTGCCGCAACTACCGATGTGATAATAAAAATCTCTGTTGCGCCAAACCAAACCGAGGCAATAATCGGTAAAAAAGATAGTATTACTATTGTTTCATGAACTAATTCAGATTGACAGGTTGCCATTATAATCTGTTCATAGGTCTTTGTCTGAGGATCAAAAAATTCGCTTCTATATGTCGGTAGATGCTTTTTCCACCTCTTAACCTGCAATCTGCGATACAGCGTCACCTCACGTTCGCCGACATAAAATCGCTTTTTGTTATAGTTGATTTTGTTATTATATTTCTTTTGGTAGAACAAGCCAACCATCAATCTCATAAAACAATGATAAAAGATGGTGCAAAAGGTGATGGCAATGGTCTCAAAAGCGGCAATATTAAACCGCTGATAAACTAATACCGATATAGCCGTAATAACAGCCGATATTGCCGTGATTGTTTTCATAAATACAGGAATATTCTGCCTCGCTAACATCTTTTTGGGTGTTTTTTTGGGATGCTCATTTTACTATATCATTAGCAGTAATTATTGTATAGCTATGAGCATTTACAGTGATTTTACAGTTGTTCACGATAATATATCAATTCTTACCTTTTCGTCCAATGGTAGCTGTATCACTTAATATTTTATCACAGCAATATTTTACAATGCTATCGGCATCAATTTGTAGATTTAGCGCTACTCTAGCTATACCCATTTCAGTAGTATGAAGCTTATCTGTGTTTTTGATTAGGTCATTTATCATAGAGGTAATATGCTCCTTTCCGGTTAATAAATACCCTGTAGTTAATCATAACCCACCCGCAAAAAAAATGCAACCTAAAAGTCACCTCTCACCCTCATCCCTTATAGGCAAAACCTCTTGCTGTTATCAATTCGGGTGATGGCACCTAGCTCATCTTAATCGAGCATTTTCGGTTCGCAACAAACTTTCATTGAGAGCTAAATTGTACTCCCGGCTAAAAAGTATTAAACGAAAGGTTTATCTTAAAATCATAGTGCTTGTCGATACATCGCACATCCGGTTTTGTTATCGCCTTGCACTCATTTAAAAGCACCAATCCCACAGATGACAATTCGGTGTAGCATGAGGGAGATGTTCGGTTATGTATATCTACAGATTTCAATCTGATAAGAACCTCGATATTCTGTTGAATCTGCGGTACAGCAAAAGGTACTGAATACGTATGACATTCAGTACCTTTGTCTACTTTACATGTTGCAAACTAAAGAGTTTTTGCTATACTCGAAATTCGGCTTACCGATTACGTTGCATGCCAATGAGATTTTTTCCTATCCTCATCTATCCTTTTGCGTCGAAATATAACTTCTACTATGGTTTGTACAATGAAAATGAGCGCAAACCAAATGCTGTAGCGATCAAAGAAAACCATTGGCTGGGTAAGGTCTTGTGTTAGCAGGAACAAAATAAGATTTATAAGGCCGAGTAGTATAGCGATAACAACGGTTAGGGTGCGGCGTTTGCTTACCTCCTCTTGTTCTTCGCTGTTTTCTTGCGTTTCCTCGTTTTCCTCTTCCCTTCGTTTTCTTACAAAGATGATATAAACAATGGGGGAGAGAAGGGCAAAAATGGTCATAAGCAAATCAAACAAGCTCCATACAGCATCCGAAACCGGACCAAAGGGGCCGGAGCTAAGTGGGGTTCCGTTCTCCATAATTATAGTAGCTTCATATAACTGCCCATCTATCATAATGCCAATGGTATGTTCGCCATCGCCTAAGGTGGCAAGCAATTCAGGGCTTAGGGTGATGTTTCCATTGTCATCGGTGGTATAATCGCTGGGGTCAACTTCGCCACCGTCTACATAAACGTCATCAATAGGATCGTTAGGGTCGCTGGGTGAGAGGATGATGCCGCCCCCAGGTGCGATTTGAGGTGGTGGTGGATCACTGCTGTCATCGCCTGTTCCTTGCCCTACAGATCCCGAAGAAGATGAGGAAGAAGATGATGATGATTGTGAGGATGATGATTGTGAGGAGGATGAACCTGACTGCGAAGATGATTCTTCCTCTTCACCGCCGGGAACAACCGGACCACCGGTGCCACCTCCCGTGCTGCTACTGCTGCTCGAGCTACTACTGCTACCTGCACTACTGGACGGAGATGTAGTTGCACTGCTTACAATGATGTTCGCACTGCTTGTTGCAAACACATTGCTAAATAAGTTTGCTGGCACACTTTCAAACAGGTGGGGTGCTGTTATGGTTGCCGAATAGGTTTTTGTGCCGACTTCATTCGTGGGTGGA